>JACCXH010000045.1 GCA_013697245.1 Bacteroidota bacterium | reverse complement strand
ATGCAGAAGTTTGCCAGATAATTTTTGACAAAAGTAAAATTAATTTTGATGAGTTACTGGAAGTGTTTTGGAAAACACACGACCCTACAACCTTGAATTACCAGGGCAATGATCATGGAACACAATACCGCTCGGTAGTTTTTTATCACAGTGCCGAACAAAAACAATTGGCAGAAAAATATAAAAAACAAATTAACGACGAGCATGCTTATCCAAATCCGATCGTAACAGAAATAGTGCCGTATAGCAATTATTACGAAGCCGAAGAATACCATCAGAATTATTACAATCAAAACGGCAGCGAGGGTTATTGCCAATTTGTGATCCAACCCAAAGTAGAAAAATTTGAAAAGATCTTTAAAGATAAGATGAAGAAATAAAAAAAGCCGGAGAATTTTCTCCGGCTTTTTTTTGTTAGTCTTATGTTCTTTATCTTTTGTCCAAAAAAATTATTTCTTAATTCTCTCTACGTAATCACCCGTGCGGGTATCGATCTTTACCCAATCTCCTTCGTTAAAAAATAAAGGCACTTTAATTTCTGTACCTGTATCTAACGTTGCAAATTTTAATGTGTTGGTAGCAGTATCGCCTTTTAATCCCGGTTCGGTATAAGTAATTTGCGATTCAATAAAAGTTGGTGGTTCTGCAATAATAGGCTCGTCTCCTTCAAAACTTACTTTTACTTCCATACCTTCTTTTAAAAATTTACCGCCAGCTCCAAACATAACTAATGGCACGTGGATCTGTTCGTAGTTGGTGTTGTCCATTAAAACGGCAAATTCTCCTTCGGTATAAATGAACTGCATCATTTTATATTCAACGCGAACCATTTCAATACTTTCGCCACTTCTAAAACGGTTCTCTGTTTGTTTACCATTTTTTAAGTTGCGCATTTTTGCCTGGTAAAAAGCACGTAAATTGCCCGGTGTACGGTGTTGCCAATCTGTAATTTGTACAATGTCGCCATTAAACCTTATTACTGAACCAACATTAATATCTCCTGTGTCTGCCATTTTATGAAATTATAAATTATGAATTATAAATTTTGAATTTGTTAAGCTTCCGTTTCTACTTCTATATCATGCACAACGCCCATGCTCGAAAATTTGGCAATGCGTTGATCAATTCTTTCTTCAACACCAATTTTATTTAAAGTACTTAAATGTTTTAGGATCTCTGCTTTTACGGTTGCAAAAATTTCTTCCTGGTTACGGTGTGCACCGCCTAATGGTTCTTTAATAATACCATCAATTAACCCATTCTTGCTCATATTATCTGCCGTTAATTTCAATGCGTCAGCTGCTTGTTCTTTAAAACTCCAGCTGCGCCATAAAATAGAGGAACAAGATTCCGGTGAAATTACAGAGTACCAGGTGTTTTCCAACATTAAAACTTTATCGCCAATACCAATGCCTAACGCGCCACCGCTGGCACCTTCGCCAATAATGATACAAATAACAGGCACTTTTAATTGTACCATCTCTAATAAATTGCGTGCAATGGCTTCGCCTTGTCCTCGTTCTTCAGCTTCCAGTCCGGGATAAGCACCGGGTGTATCAATAAAAGTGACAATAGGTTTGTTGAATTTTTCGGCCAGTTTCATTAAACGTAAAGCCTTACGGTAACCCTCGGGGTTAGCCATACCAAACCGACGGATTTGGCGCATTTTTGTATTGATGCCTTTTTGCTGGCCAATGAACATAACGGTTTGCCCGTCAATTTCTCCAAAACCACCCACCATTGCTTTATCATCGCCCACAGTTCTATCACCATGTAGCTCAATAAAACTTTTGTTAGAAACAGAATCAATATAGGCTAATGTATAAGGTCTTTCGGGGTGACGGCTTACCTGCACGCGCTGCCATGGCGTTAAATTAGAATAAAGCTCGTCGGTTTTGGCTTTAATATGACTTTCCAGCTCTTTGATTTTTTCGGTAAGGTCTACTTTACTTTTAGAAGCAACTTCTTTTAGTTTTGTAATTTCTTCCTCTAAATCTTGAATTGGTTTTTCAAAATCCAAATAGATCATATTTTAGTTTGTGTTAGTTAGGTTGCAAAGATACGGTTTTTATAAAAACTACCATTTTTATTACTAAATCGTTAAAAAATTGATGATTTTGAGGATTTTAACTTAATTTTAAGGCATTAAAACTAGTTCTTATATCTTTCTTTTTCCCTTTTAGTTTCGCTTTTTGCCAAATTAGAAGTGTGTATCAGCTACTTGATCAATCAAAAATACTACGCCGAGGTTTTGTGTGAGAATAAATAGGAGAAAGGCTCATGTTGTATGGGAAAATGTGCCATGGCCGAAGAATTAACAAATCTGACTCAAAAAGAGCAAGAACAGCCGGTAAAAACACCTAATTCTACCTTTAAGATGACCAAAGCAGAAGACACAATTGTAAAAATAATAAAGTTCTATTCCCACTCAAACTTTCTTTATATAATAAATACCTCGTTTGAGGCTAAATTAAATAAAGGAGAGTTAAACGTTCTGTTTAAGCCGCCAACTTGTTAATTAATTTTTAATGTCAATAAATACTATTGTATGTTTAGCAACGATGTATATTAAATTTAATATTATTTTTTGGGGATGTGCTTATGTATTATTTTGAACAAAATTCACTAACTTTATTCAACTTATTGTTTTAATGAAAAATACTATAAAATTTATTCTGATAGTTCTTTGGCTTGGATTTTTATCCTGCAAAAAAGACACCAAGGATCCGGACCCTCAACCCGAGCCTTTGGCTCCTGTAACAGGCGACACTATAAAAGTGATCTTTGAGCATACTGTTAACGATACATTAGTTTTTAACTTAAATCAAAAGTATGTTAACCCTAATTTAGATACGTTTAAGGTAAGCATATTAAAATATTATATAAGCAATGTGGTGGTTACCAAAACAGATAACAGCACTTTTGCAGAAGCAAACAGTTACCATTTAATTGATGTATCTAATTACAATTCTACTGTTTTAAATATTCTTAATGTGCCAAACGGTTCATACAAATCCATTTCATTCACTTTAGGAGTTGATAGTGCAAGGAATTGTTCGGGCGCGCAAAGCGGCGAGCTGGCTCCTTCAGACATGTTCTGGTCTTGGTTTACCGGATACATTATGTTTAAACTGGAAGGTACTTCCCCACAAGCAGTTTCTTCCAATAAACAATTGCAATTTCATATTGGCGGTTATGGCGGTGTAAACAAAGTGCAGCGTAATTTTAATTTTAATTTTGCAACTACACCATCCAATGTTAGCGGCAGCACGTCGCCTTCCATACATTTGTCTGCCGATATTAATGAGGTTTTTAAAACGCCTGCAACCATTAATTTTGCTACACAAAGTAGCCAGGTGTCAGTTGGGCCTAATGCAAAAATATATGCTGACAATTATGCTGACATGATACATTTTAAACACGTACATAATTAATGAATAAAATTGCGATCATAGTTCTTTTGTTTGGCGTTGTAATTTTTGGCGCTTGTAAAGTAGATCCAAAGATCATAGAACCTTTGCCGGCAAATAATTTGGTGGAGATCATTCCTGAAGGATGGCCTCAGCCAAAATATACTTATAGTGTAAATACTATCAGCGAAGATAAATTTGTTTTAGGCAGGGCTTTGTTCTACGAAACTATGCTAAGTGTTACAGATTCTATTTCCTGTGGCAGTTGCCACCAGGATTTTTCAGCCTTTTCGCACTCGGGCCATAAAGTTAGTCATGGCATTTACGATCGGTTAGGCAAGCGTAACGCGCCGGGAATTTTTAACTTAACCTGGCATCCTTATTTTATGCACGATGGCGGTATCAACCATATCGAGCTACAGCCGCTTGGCCCAATATCAAATACATTAGAAATGGGAGCGGACATCAATCCTGTAATGACTAAACTACAGGCCTCATCAAAATACCAGGGCATGTTTAAAAAAGCTTTTGGTACAGATACAATAACCAGCCAAAATATGTTACGGGCCATTACGGTTTTTATGGGTTTAATGTATTCTTATAATAGTAAGTTTGATTATTATAAGCGTCATGAAAATAATATTGATTTAACCGCATCCGAATTAAATGGCTATAATTTATTCACTGCCAAATGCAGCGGATGTCATACCGAACCATTATTTTCTGATTTTGCCTTCAGGAATAACGGTTTGTCTGTTGACCCATTTTATCAGGATAGCGGCCGCGCGCATATAACAGGTATGCCACAGGACAGGTACAAATTTAAAACACCAAGCTTAAGAAATGTCGCAAAAACCGCGCCCTACATGCATGATGGGCGTTTTAATACTTTAAATGAATGTTTAGATCATTATACAAACGGAATAACCAATTTGATCAATCTCGATCCATTGATCCCGAATAGCGGTTTACAACTTTCCGCACAAGAAAAATTAGATATAATTGCTTTTCTAAATACATTAACAGACTATAAATATTTAGGTGACAGGCGTTTTGCCAATCCGAATTTTTAAACGATGAGAAAATATATAACATATAGTTTACTTTTTATTGGAATGACATTTTTGTCTTGCAAAAAAAATAAGCTGGGTGGTTCTGCCGAAATAAAGGGCGTGGTCATGCACCACCCAAAGAGCATTGGCGGCGCTACTGTTTATATAAAATTCAATGCGAAAGAATATCCCGGAAGTAGTTTTTCATCTTATGATGCTACAGTAAATGCCGACATTAATGGAAATTATAGTTTTAAGGTTTACCAAGGCGATTATTATTTATACGCGGTGGGTTATGATGAAGCAATTCCTGCTCCAAATATAGTGCAGGGCGGTTTGCCAATACACATCCGAAATAGGGAAGTAGTTGAAAGCAATATTCCGGTAACGGAATAAAGAAGGTTTTCCAAATGTATAATGATCGATATAAAAGATGGATCATTATGAAATTCTTAAAAATAATAGTATTTGTCATTTTCAGTTCAAGAACTGTTGCCTGCGATCTCTGCGGCAGCTTTATGGGAATTACACCATACGATCATCAAAGCCAGTTAACTTTATTGCACCGTTACAGGGTGTTTAACGGTTATCGCAATTACCAGGAAGCATCAAGATTTATTTTACCCGGAGCATATAAGACCATGCACGATCCATCTGCCATTCCCGGAGATTCGGCAACAATTATTAATAATCATTCCAGCAAAGATTACGAGAGTTATAAAATAATTGAATTAAGAGGCAAATGTTTTTTACATCCGCGTTGGGGGAAGTAAATTTTATTTTACCCATCCAACAGATCAAAACAAAATACGACGACGAAAAAAACACAAATACCGGTATGGCCGACCCTGCCTTGTTTTCAGGTTATCACTTAATAAAACGTTTAAATGGTTATGCTTTACGTCAGCGATTAATAATTGGCGCGGGTATTAAATTACCGGTAGGTGTTTTTGATAAACAAAACGATGACGGACAAAAAATGAGCCTCTTGAACCAGAATGGCACAGGAAGCATTGACCATTTTTATTATATAAATTATATGATGAGTAAAAAATGGTGGGGTTTAACTACTAATTACATGTTTAAAATAAACGGCACAAATAAATACAATGAAAAATATGCTTGTTCGTATAACCAAACCACCAGTTTTTTTACCAAGTTCGCAATTAAGAATGTTAAGCTTTTTCCCTCTGCTTTTGCCAGTTATGAAAGATGCAAAGGCTTATTGGTAAATGGTGAGTTAACAAATGGTAATAATGTAAATGCGTTGTTACTTGGCCCTGCCTTGGATATTCGCTATAAGAATTTTGTTTTAAATACATCTTTTCAATTTAATGTTTACGAAAGGGTATCGAGTCAGGATCTTTCGAATGCAGGAAGATTTGTAATTGGTTTAACTTATAATTTTACGCAAGAAAAATATTTAATAAAAAATAAGAATTAGTTTATTTTTCTTTTTAATAATTGAGTACTTTAATGTTTTAAAATAAATAATTTGTCAATTAAAGTTACATTTTTAGGAACAGGTACTTCGCAGGGCGTGCCAATTATTGCCTGTACCTGCGAGGTTTGCAGTAGTTCGGATTCGCGCGACAAACGCCTGCGTTCATCTATTTTGGTTGAGAGTGAGACAACACGAATTGTAGTAGATTCAGGTCCTGACTTTCGTCAACAATTGTTGCGCGAAAAAGTAAAACGTTTGGATGCTGTTGTTTTTACGCACGAACACAAAGATCATATTGCGGGTTTGGATGAAGTAAAAGCATTTAATTTTATTAATAAAATGGTAATGCCGGTTTATGCTACCACAAGAGTGCAGCAGGCTTTGCACCGTGAGTTCGCTTACATTTTTTCTGAAGAAAAATATCCCGGAATCCCCGAAATTAATGTGATTGATTTTGATAACGAAGCTTTTTTTATTGGCGATATTTTATTGACACCAATTAATGTAATGCATTATAAATTACCGGTAAAAGGTTTCAGGATAAATGATTTTGCTTATATAACAGATGCTAATTTTATTCCCGCCGAAGAAAAAGCAAAATTGCAGAACTTAAATGTTTTGGTTTTAAATGCGCTTAGGCGAGAACCTCATATTTCGCATTTTACTTTTAAAGAAGCGGTAGAATTGGTAAAAGAATTAAAACCCCGCAAGGCTTATCTCACACATATTTCGCACCAATTGGGTTTGCACGAAGAAACCTCAAAAGAATTACCCGCAAATATTGAATTAGCCGTGGATGGTTTGCAATTGATCATTTAGCAATAGGTGATTGAACTTGGATCTTACAGATTTAGCGGGTTTGCGCAGATTGAATTTATCTGTGTTCTATCACGATTTGCTTAATGGTTATTTTTCTAACAAAATTGACTTCAGTATTTTTTCAATTTCTTTAGCCCTTGTAAGTGTCATCATATGTGAGCCTTTGTCTACGATGATGTTCGGCTTTATTTTGCGAATAGGTAAAGTGTGATCTTTAGTACCATGTATGTGAATGATGGATCCGTTATATGTTTTTTTATCCCATCTAATGATCATGTTCACGCTTCTTTTTAAGAGAGCTGCATTTTTATTTTTAAGCATGCTCTTAAAAGTAGCTTTGTTTTTATTTCTGTCGGGTTCAACAAGCGGCTGCAAAACTCGTGCGCCAAATTTTATCACTTTCTTAGGAAACAGCTTATATATTGGAATGTTTTTTTGAAATCTATAGCGAAACGGAAGCTCTTTTCTACATTTTGCACTTGAAATAATAATGATCTTTTTAGGATGTAAAATTTCTGCTAGTTCACAACAAAACATACCGCCAATAGAAACGCCTATGAAATAAAAATCATGTGTAGTATCAATTTGTTTGGATAGAATGATAGCATACTCTTTCATGCTTGCACCTTTAACCGGAACAGGATACGAAATATTTACAACCTTATAATTGGAATCAAGCCGGATCTCAGAAAAAATGCGCTCATCAGAGCCAAGGCCGGGGAATAAATAAATAACAGGATCCTGACCTTTAATAGTTTCTCCCAAAAGAAAAAGACTCATAAAAACCAGGATCCTGATCATTTAAATCAAGTATTAAAATATATGTTCCATCACGAAAGCTATTATTAAAATTTGAAGAAAAAGAAAACTACCGCTGCCCATTCTTTTTTAACCCCACTTGCGTGACCAATAGTAGAATGCGAAGAGTTTTCAACTGTCCCGTCACTTTTAACATAACCAACAGTAGAATGCGAAGAATTCTCAACTGTTCCGTCACTTTTTACATAACCAATGGTTGAGTGTGAAGAATTTTCAATAGTACCATCACTTTTAATATAACCAATGGTTGAGTGCGAAGAGTTCTCAATGGTTCCATCACTCTTAATATAGCCTTTTGTAGAATGGCTGCTGTTCTCAATAGTTCCGTCTGATTTTACATAACCGGTGGTTGAATGGCTTCCCGATTCAATAGTTTGCGACTTCACTCCAAATGCCAAACCAAATAATGCAATTACTAATATTTTTTTCATTTTTATTAATTTAATCTGAAAGATACATAAATTTGTGATATGGCAGAAGATCTAAAATTAACAGCTGATACCAAAGAAGGAAAATATAAAGAAGCCCTTCCACAAATAAAAGCTTTGGTGGATGGTGAGGCAGATATGGTTGCCAACATGGCAAATATATGTGCGGCACTTAAATTTGGTATGAACTTTTTTTGGGTGGGGTTTTACGTGGTTAAAAATGATCAGTTGGTGCTTGGGCCTTTTCAAGGACCGGTTGCCTGCACAAGAATAAATATGGGTAAGGGCGTTTGCGGAACGGCCTGGCAAAAAAAAGAAACGATCATTGTAGCAGATGTAGATGCTTTTCCGGGACACATTGCTTGTAGCTCTCGAAGCAAAAGCGAAATTGTATTGCCGATAATGGATCCTCAAAATAATGTGATTGGTGTTTTTGATGTGGATAGTGATGAATTAAATTCTTTTGATAAGACGGACGAATTATATTTGAGTAAAATAATTAATTTACTAAAATTTTAAATGAGTATGGATAAGTCACAGGCTGAAAAAAAGATCAACCAATTATCTTCTGAAATTGAAATGCATAATCATAATTATTATACGAACGATGCACCAACAATAAGTGACTTTGATTTTGATAAATTATTAGAAGAACTTATTGCACTAGAAAAGCAATTTCCTGAACTGATGTTGCCTACATCTCCCAGCCAACGTGTTGGTGGTACTATTACCAAAACATTTAAAACAGTAAAGCATAAATACCCTATGTTATCGCTGTCTAACAGTTATAGTACCGAAGACCTTATTGATTTTGACAGAAAGGTACAAGAAGGTTTGGGTTTGCAACAAAATGATCTCTTCAATTCCGGCAATGTAAAATATGTTTGCGAACTAAAATTTGATGGCTTATCTATTGGTCTGAATTATAAAGATGGCGAATTGATGCAAGCTATTACGCGTGGCGATGGTGTACAGGGCGATGAAGTGACTACCAACGCAAAAACAATCCATTCAATTCCATTAAAATTAAAAGGTAATTATCCTTCTTCTTTTGAAATTCGTGGTGAGATCTTTTTACCAAGAAATGTATTTGATCAAATAAATAAAGAGCGTGAAGAAATTGGTGAACCATTACTGGCTAACCCACGCAATGCGGCTTCCGGCACAATGAAAATGCAGGACAGTGCGGTTGTTGCTTCACGAAAATTAGATTGTTTTGTGTACTACATGTTAGGCGAGGAAGTGCCTTTTAAAAGTCATTTCGAAAATTTAAATGCGGCAAAAAGCTGGGGATTTAAAATCAGCGAGCATTCAAAGCTTTTAAATAACATTAACGAAGTATTAGAGTATATTGAATATTGGGATAAAGAACGTTTTAAATTACCTTTTGATATTGATGGCATTGTTATAAAAGTAAACGATTACAAGCAACAATTGCAATTGGGCTTTACTGCAAAATCGCCCCGCTGGGCAATAGCTTATAAATTTAAAGCAGAGCAAGTGTCAACCGAACTATTGGATATTACCTACCAGGTTGGGCGCACAGGCGCTATTACACCTGTAGCTAATTTAAAACCTGTTGCCCTGGGCGGTACAATGGTTAAACGTGCTTCGTTGCATAATGCAGATATTATTGAGAAACTCGACGTGCGCATTGGTGATTTTGTTTTTGTAGAAAAAGGTGGCGAGATAATCCCTAAAATAATTGGCGTGGATCTTACAAAAAGAAAACCAAATACAGAGGCAACAAAATATATAACAAATTGTCCTGAGTGTGGAACTCTTTTAAGGCGTGATGAAGATGAAGCCAATCATTTTTGTCCGAATGATATGGGATGTCCGCCCCAGGTAAAAGGCAGGATGGAACATTTTGTTTCGCGCAAAGCTATGAACATTGATAGTTTAGGGGGAGAAACTATTGCGCAATTATTTGATGCCGGATTAGTAAAAAATATTGCGGATCTATACGATCTTAAAAAAGAACAGTTATTGCCTTTAGATCGGATGGCAGAGAAGTCAGCCAATAATTTGATAGAAGGGCTGGAAGCCAGTAAAAATGTGCCTTTTGAGAGGGTGCTGTATGCGATAGGAATAAGGCACGTGGGCGAAACTACTGCGAAAAAAATTGCGAAGAAAGTAAAATCATTGGATGTTTTGATCAGTCATTCAAAAGAACAGTTGTTAGAAACCGATGAAGTAGGGGAAGTAATAGCAGAAAGCATTGCTGTTTTTTTTGCAGATGCCAATAACCGAAATATTATTGAGCGTTTAAAAAAAGCAGGTTTACAATTTGAATTAAGTGCCGAACAACAAGAAGCCGGTAGTGAAAAATTAAAAGGATTGACTTTTGTAATTAGTGGTGTATTTAATAAACATAGCCGCGATCAGTTAAAAGAGATGATCGAATTTAACGGCGGAAAAAACTCAGGTTCAATTAGCGGCAAAACATCTTATTTATTGGCCGGAGATAATATGGGCCCGGAAAAATTAAAAAAGGCGCAAAACCTTGGTGTTAAAATTATAAGCGAAGATGATTTTGAGGCCATGATAGAGAAATAATTTATGTAAGTTTTTACTAGTGTAAAATTTGTTGTTTATCCTGCGATGTTAATTCTTCATTTGGTATAATCGCGTACATGCGGGATATAAATTCTTTAGATAGTTCTGCCTGTTTAAATTGTTGAGTTAATCCCGTGATACTTTTTAAAATAGATTTTGCCTGTTCTATTTCTCTAGTGTAAGAAAATTTTCGTTTCGAGGTTTGAGAATTATAAATTTTAAGATCGCCTTCAAAAATATCAAATAATTTGTTAGCTAGTTCATTTGCTTTTTTTGACTCATGTATTTGATAATAACTTGCGCAAATAGTAAAAATAGTTGCATCGTACGGTATATTTTCATCCGGCATTTTTTCTAAACACGTATCTAATATTTTTTTTGCTTTTGTATTTTTGCCTTCATTAATTAGTGCATTGGCTAATACACCCATTTGCATGCGTAAATTGCCTACCATGCGCGTGCAGGTTTCATCCAAATAAACTCCTTTTTTATCCAGACCTCCCCATAAAAATTTAGTCATGATATTATCATACATTGCTGATGTATTTACATGACCACCTTGCGATTCTTCCGTCTCAGTTTGTTTGATGGGTACAAATCTGTAAGCTAACCCCTCTAACTGGAAATATTTTTTTAATCCAATATAAGATTCATCGCCGGTTGTTACAGCAAAATAAATTGGACGATCCCAATTACTATTTGCAATTAAATCTAATACAAGTAAATCATTTTTCATAATTATATTTCTTCCTCCTATATCCCAACTAACCCTTTTAGCTAAGCGCGGCATATCTTTAGCGCTAATAACTTTGTTCTTCATTATTTGTAAACTGTCAACATTAATATAAATGTTTTTACTTGGAAGAATATCGATAAGCTCATTACCATCATCATATTTGTTTGTAGGATCATCGCTAATTACATGGGCTAAAGCATCTTTTAGATTAATTGGCGTTGTATTTTGATTATTAATAACTACATATTCTAATTTAGATGCTTCAAGTTTTTCTTCAGGTATAGTAAATGGTACTGGTTTGCTTTCGTAAGCTGCCCGACGCATCTGTCTTATATACCAATCGATTTGTAGTAAACTTAAATTTACTACGCGAACATCTGTTCTAATACCTTCTACTTCCTGTGCGTACCAGAGCGGAAACGTATCGTTATCTCCATTTGTAAATAAAATAGCATTTGGCGCACAACTTTGTAAATAATTAATTGCACAATCTCGCGACAATGTTCTTAATGAACGGTTATGATCGTTCCAACCTTCTTTTGCCATTATGCCAGGTACAATAAAACTCAAAGTAACAGCTGCAGTTACAGCTTTTATTGTTTTATTTTTTTTGCCGAAAAGATCGAATAAGAATAGAACGCCAAATCCAATCCATATTGCAAATGCATAAAAGCTGCCAGCATAAGCATAATCACGCTCACGCGGCTGGTAGGGAGTTTGGTTAAGATAAATAACAATTGCTAAACCGGTTAATAAAAAAAAACTTAATACAACCCATGCATCAGATTTATTGTGTTTAAAATGAAAGAACATACCAAATAAACCTAAAATTAATGGTAAGGCATAAAAATGATTTTCGGCAAAATTATTTTTATCACGATAGATTTTTTTCGACGTATCGCTATCTAAAAAAAAATCATCTACACCTTTAATACCAGTAACCCAATTGCCTTCCATATTATTGCGCGTTAGTCCCTGAACATCATTTTGTTTTCCAACAAAATTCCATAAAAAATAACGTAAGTACATGTATCTAACTTGATAAGAAAAAAAGTAATTTAAGTTAGCTGCCATTGTTGGAATTTCTACTGTTTGTGGTTCGCCATTGCGCCCTTCAATATTTTTAGTTTTATGATGCTCGGCAACATTACCCCAGTATTTGTAAGCAGATTCGTGATGAGCCTGACCGCTCCACATGCGGGGAAATGCAGTACAGAATTCTTTTTCGTATTTCGGAATGGTATTTTTTCTCGCATCAATCAATCTGTATTTTTTCGTAGCCTCATCTTTTCCATATATGGGTGTACCATTAGCAAATTCACTTTTTGGACGAGTAGGTGCATTATAATATTGACCGTATGAAACAGGCCATTCACCATATTGTTCACGTAACAAATACGCCAACATATTTGGGGCATTTTCGGTGTCGCCTTCATCCATTGGCGTGTTGGCTTGTGAACGAATAACCAAGACAAAAAATGATGAAAATCCTATTAATATTGTAGCGAAACTTAAAATTACTGTATTAAGAATAACGGTTTTGTTTTTAAATCGATATATAGCATATAATATGCTGATAAAAAATAATAAACGAAAAAACAAGTCGCCTCCATTTAAACAGCTTATAATAGTTGCTGATGCAAATGTAATACCAAAATAAAAACCTGATTTGTAATATTTTTCATTTTTGGTAGTTGTATATAAAATCAAAAAAAAGAGACTAATAATTAATAAAAAAAAGAAAATAATTGTGCCGCTATTATATGGTAAATTTGCTTTATTAGTAAAGAACACTTCGTAATCGCTAATAAATTTTACAAGTTTAGGAATTATCAGATTTTGAATAAATGCTAAAAGTATTACTGAAGAAATCCCAGCAATAAAAAAACCTTTCCATGAAAAAGTATATTTCTTAAAGTAAATAACAAATCCGATTGCCGGAATAACCAATAAATTTAATAAATGTACGCCGATTGAAAGTCCAATTAAATAACTTATCAAAATCAGCCAACGCAAGGCGCCTGTGGGGTTAATTGTATCTTCCTCGTCCCATTTTAAAATAGCCCAAAAAACAATTGCAGTAAATAATGCTGACATGGCATACACTTCTCCTTCAACTGCGCTAAACCAAAATGAATCTGAAAATGTATATGCTAACGATCCAACACTACCAGCGCCTAAAACTGCCCATTGCTGTGGTTTTGTAAGTTCTGTAAACTTTTTATGGCGCACTTTTATAGCCAAGCGTGTAATTGTCCAGAATAAAAATAAAATCGCGAAAGAGCTGCATAAAGCACTCATAATATTAATCATCATGCCTGCCATTGCAGGATCTCCGCCACCAAAAAGTGAGAAAAAACGACCGACCAAAAGGAAAAATGGAGCTCCCGGTGGGTGGCCAACCTCTAATTTATAGGAACATGCAATGTACTCACCGCAATCCCAGAAGCTTGCGGTTGGCTCAATTGTAAAACAATAAACAGATGTTGCAATAATAAAAATGAGCCAGCCTATAAAGTTATTCAGTTTTTTAAAATTCATAGCATAAAAAGTATGTTCTTTAAATGCTATTCCGACTTTAGATTAAAAGTTCGACAGGATTAGGCTTTTTTTACAAATTATGTTTGCAGACATAAGTATTGTCGGATAATTGGGTGTATTTTATTGAATCGGTATAACCGGAGTAATCGGCAATAAAGGACTGAAGGTTTTTTATTTCGGTTTTTTTAGGTGTGAATGAAACAATAAATAAAATTATTATTACAGTAGAAATTCCGATTTGATAAATTTTTGCAGGGAATTGTATAAGCGGTTGAGGAAGGGAGATAATATTTTTTATTTGTAATAAAAAGGATCGTTTTCTTGGTAAAACCGATGTGGTTTCTATAATAGTAGCCGGAGCAATAATATTAGCTAGTATAACATCTGAAACGTTAGCATATTCTGCAATTTTTTTTATTCTTGTAATAAAATCGGTTGAATTTATAACTGGCGCTTGGCATAAAGCCAATTTATAATACGATTCAGGCGTACAGTCAAGCAATACCATAATCTCTTCAGGAGTCTTGTTTTCGTTAATAGCCATTTGATCAAGATAATAAGCTATAAAGCCCTTATCTGCTGCAAGTTTATTATAAGTATGTTCAAATAATTTAAGCTTATTCATTTGCTCTTAATTTTCTTCGTATTACTTTGTCTATCCTGTCTTTTTGCCGTTTAATTTCCAATCGCTGTTCTTCTTCATTGAAATGTTCTAATTCCAAAACCTTTGTAAACTCTGTGCTTCTCCTTTCTCCCGATAGCATTAAATGAGCTAATTGAATGTCTTTTTCAGTATTGAAAACTTCTTTTAATTTTTCCTCTAATAATCTCGCATCCTCTTTATAAATGATAGTTTCTATCGGGTTCAATTCTCTATCCTGCAGACTATTCCCATTTTTTTCTTCAAGTTCGACAGATCTGACAATATTTTTATTTCTTTTTTTTAATTTTTCCCATGCATTTTTCAGATCACCTTCTGCATCCATTATTAAAAAACGCTCAAGTGTTTGTTTTTCGGGGTTAAATCTTCCTGGATTTTTAAAATAATTAAGAAAAGTATCTGTTACTACATCTATTATGAATGTTTCATTTTCAGTAAAAATACCCTTGTTGTACTTTTTTATTTTCTCATAAACAGGTTCGTAATAGTCATCACAAAATTTAGCAAAGGCCATATCGTCTTTTGACAAGATGAGCATATGAATTTCTCTTTCTTTATCTGTTGCCTCGGCCATTAAAGCTTTAAGGATTTAAAGGTATCTTATCAAAGATTTGATACTGTCAAATATAAATAATATATGAAAGTTTGTTTTTCGGCACAGAAAACTTAACTAAAATTGGGTAATCGCACGCTTTTAACATATCGGGGGGAGTAAAGTTGGAAAAATTTGTTTTAAATAAAATTGAAATTATTATTATTTATTATAATTTTGCCCTTTAGGTCTCCAACAAGAATTCGATAGGTTAAAATAAACTAATTTGCCTGATTTGAGAAACGAAGAATTAATATTTTTGTTAGCAGACGATGATCCGGATGAGCACTACCTTATTCATAATGCTATACAGGAAGTAAATAAATTTGCCGAGATTCATTCAGTATATACCGGTTTTCAATTATTTGAATTTTTATTTAATAAAGGTATTTACGAAGAAATGGATAATGCCAAGCCACATGTAATTATTGCGGATATTAATATGCCTATATTAAATGGCTTTGATGTCATAAAAACGGTAAAAGAAACCCCTCAACTAAGCGACATTATTATTTATATACTTACTACCAGTAGGCGCGAAGAAGATAAAGTAAAGGCCCTTGCTCTTGGCGCAGATGGATATTATGTTAAGCCAAATAATTTTAATGAACTCATCAATATCATGAACGAAATTCACGGCCGTGTTGTTGGGGCTTGAGAAATTTATTTATAAAAATAATTTCAGATCCACTTTTTCTTTGACCTCTTCTTTAAAAAAGACAATCCCAAAATAAAAAAGGTCGATAGTTAATGTTACAGAAGAATTTTTTTTGATCTCCTCCCAGGCCTTTGTCATTCCATGGCTCCAATAAATATCATCAAAAATAAAAACGGACGAATTTCCTTTTCTTTCTAGTGCCAGGTTAAAATAGTGTAGAGTTGCTTCGTAGGTGTGGTTGCCATCTACATAAAAAAGATCAGGCAGATCTTTTTGTAAGAGAGTAGGTAAGGCCTCGTCAAATTTTGCGTTTACAAAATGAATGTTGGTTATATTGTTTTTTTTGGCAAGCTCTTCGGCAAAATCAGTCAGTGTCTTGCTTCCTTCAATGCTAATCACTTTGCTGCTTTTCGCAGCTTTTGCCAAATACAAAGTATTTAAACCAAGAGAGGTTCCCAGCTCAATAATAGTCTTACAATTTAAAAAATTAATGAGTTTATAAAGTGTTTCAGATTGTTTGGTTGTGCTTATTCCCTTTGCAGCTATATCTTTTATTTTTCTTTTATTTGAATTAAATGTTTTTGATCCCGCGCCAAAGTCCTCAACGATAATTTCAGTTTTGTTATTTAAAAGTTGTGTGCGTATTTTTTTCAATTCTTCAAAATCATAAAATTTATCTTGATGATGAAAGATGTTTTCGCATAATTGGTAAGCAAATGGCGAGTGTACGCCATGTCCACTGCGTTTTGCAGTAAAATAATGTTTAAGGTAATATTTTATCTGATGTAAATTAATTGTCATTACACACACAAAATAAGTTCTTTTTTACTTCGCTGCTTTTATAGTCGGGTAAATTTTGTTTTTCCATATAAAAAAAGTTAAGCATGTTCATTTTTTTGTTTGGGTGTTTTATATTCCATTCTCTTATAATGTAACGGCAATATAAGGGGCGTAAAAAAGTATAGTTATCGTTTTGCATATTCTCTGCCAGCTTGCGCCAGCGATCGCTTTTATACATTTTTACAATATGCTCAGGTTTTTTATAATTAACATACTCGTTATTTCTATACAAGTCCCATTGGCGGCCAATAGAATCCATGCCATGGTAAACGAACCAGCCGTCTTTCTTTAAGATGCTTGGCGAGAACATACCCCAATACTGGTCGAGCCTGAATACATTTACCGGGTACCAAATTTCTTTTCTTAACTCGTAACCAAACCAGTTTACTGCGCTTAAATTAATTATAATACTTATGATGATCACGAAGATACAAATGCCGTTTGTGATGTAACGTATGGGCGATGTTTTTTTAATACTGAGAACAAGTGTTTGTTTTTTTACTCGTGCGGAGCGTGATGAAGTATTTAACTTTGATTCTACTTTATCTAAAACATGTTTTGGTAATAAAGCCAGTCCGCCTACTATATTAATGATATAGAACAAACCTACATAAAGCGTCAGGCCAATACCAATATGCAGGATCAGGATCAAAACAAAAGCAATTAAACGCAGCTTACCTTTTTTAGATGGCCACAAAATTAAGAGGGGAATGGATAGCTCGGTATAAAAAACAAACCAGGTAAATAATTTCATAAGAGTAGGGTACTGGTATAAAAGATCACCGGCAGGCAACCGTAATTGTTCTAAACTTAAAGCATAATAAATAGCACTACCTTCCGCACGCCATTCAGCACTGGTTTTTAAGCTTACTGTAAAAAAATAGACCGAGGCAATTAAAAGCAAATAACCTATGTTTGCCAAAGTATTTTGTTTTAAAGGAATGGCTTGTTTTTTTGAGTCTAGAGAATAGAAAGCATTCCATGGTAAAAAGAGTCCCCAAAATAAAAGTAGGCGCAAAAGATCGTCGCCCGATTGTTGTACAAATAAATTACGGTTGTGTAAAGAGATAGTAAGCAACCACACAAGCAATGTTGCCAGTTTAGTTCTATAACCAAACAATAAAAAAAGTGCGAAAACAAAATGCAGGCAAAATAAAAAAAGCGCCCATGCATAAGAGCCGCTTAGTTCGTGCAAGCTCCAGTTACCGGCTTTCCAACCAAAAGTATGAATGAGATTGGTTGGCCATAATCCTGCATCAGTATAATGCGCGCTAAGATCGCTGCCACGGATTAAAAGATCGGCAATAATAATTAAAGCAATACCAATTCGCATTAGCGCCAATGCCCTCAGATCAAGCGTGTAGCTTTTAGACAGGTAAAAGAGTATTTTTTTGAGTTGATAGATAGTGTAAAAATAAAAAAAGCAGGCTTGCGACCTGCTTTTCATTATAAAAAATTCTGTTTTATTAGTTACAACCTAAGTTACCGCTAACGCCAACCGTAGGAAAGTTAAAGTTTTGTTGTGTACATAAGATTCCTGTAAATGAAGCTTGTATAGATGTAGATGTTGTATTTACAACCACGGATCCTGTTTTACCGTACCAAACAATACCTGAGGGTTGGTTTGGTGCATTATTTACGATCATTGAGCAGGCACCTGCATTAGGGCTTGCTGCAATGGCATAAGTACCTGTTGTTGGAGGGAATAAGAAATTTAAAGTAACATCAATACTGCCATTGATACCTTTTAATGTAATGCTATTTGTAGAAATACATGTTGGATTGCTCCAGCCTGAACCACCAACCAATAAACTTGAGTTTTGTGTAGCAGGGTTAGTTAAAGTGGCAGTACCTGTAACAGTTTGGTTACCCACATTTGGGTTTCCACCAGTACCGGTAGCATCTTCTTTATACGTTGGTTGAATTCTGTTATCTGCTTTCTTCTTTGCACAAGAAAAAATTAAACTAGCAGTAATAATTGCAAAACCAGAGATGATTAAAAATTGTTTTTTCATTTTAACACGTATTATATTCAAAAATACAGAAAATACATTAAAATGGCAAATTTTTTGGGTCTAAAATGAGTGAACAGGCCCTTTGGGTTAATAAATGACCTTTTTCAGATAAAAATAATTCAAAAGTTAAGCCCAAAAACCCGTGCCTCTAAAGATACTTTTTGTTATTTAAGTCAGAAAAAGTGAAAGCACACTTAATTTAATATTTGTTTTCAACTTTTTCTTGACAAAAAGTTGAGAAAAAGTCAAGTCTGCAAAGAAATTCCTTGATTTAGTGTTTTAATTTTTTTGAGTCGCCCGCAAACTCGCTCATTCTTCGCTCAAACAGCGCGGGCTCAAACAATTTTAATGCAGCAAAACGCTTAAATGTTTTAATTGATCAATGCACTTAAAATTTGACAGGTTAAAAAATTAAAACATAAATCCTACGGAATTTCTTTGAGGACAAACCACCATTGTTTGCTTACGGTTTATAGTTCGCGCAAGCAAACATTGTGCGGGGGCCTTTTAAAATTTTGCGTTTAAAATCTTTATTTTTCAAACGCGTTGGCTGGTTCGAAGATGATTTTGGCTGGTCGCGAAGCGCTTAAATTATCAGTTTGAAAAAAAAGAATTTTTAGCGAAATTTTAAGAAGCCTTGATTTTTTGGTTACTTTTTCATCAAGGAAAAAGTGACGCCAAAAATTATCTTAACAAAATAAAATTAGTAAACTTTCATTTGTAAATTATTTTATAAAAAGAAAGTTTTATTTTTGATAAAGAAAAAAATCTGTGGCAATTATTCAGCTTAATAAAATGTTTTTTTCATGATAAAATGCTGCTTTAAAAGCGGACTTATCCTGTAGCGGTCTTCCTCGTAAAAATCTTTTAAAGCCGTTAGCTCCTTCACTATAAGATTAACCCCTAATTCATCAGCCCATTTTAAAAGCCCTTTAGGATAATTAACCCCTTTAACCATTGCCAGGTCTATATCATCGCGCGTGGCGACTTTTAAATAAAGTGTATCGGCAGCTTCATTTATCAACATAAATAAAATACGCTTTACAACAGTCTTTCCTATTTCAACATCTTTTAAGGGCTCTTTTAATTTTGCATCCGGACTGTAATCATAAAATCCCCTGCCACTTTTTCTGCCTAAAAATCCTGCTTCCAATAAACGTTTTTGCGAAAGTGCCGGTTTAAATTTCGGATCAAAATAAAATTGTGTCCACACCGTTTCTGTGACAACATAATTTACATCGTGGCCAATAAGATCCATCAATTCAAAAGGCCCCATTTTAAAACCTGCAATATCTTTCATGGCCCAATCAATGGTTTCCATGCTTGCAATACCTTCTTCGTAAATACGTAAAGCTTCGCTGTAAAAAGGGCGGGCAACGCGGTTCACTATAAAACCCGGCGTATCTTTTGTAATAACGGTTACTTTGCCCCAGCTATCAATTAAAGTTTTGCAGGCAGATACAATAGTTTGAGTTGTAGCAACACCCGGAATAATTTCTACCAAAGGCATTATTGTGGCAGGGTTAAAAAAATGCAGTCCAATAACTCTGTCCGGTTTGCTGCACGCTGATGCAATAGATGTAATTGAAAGAGATGAAGTATTAGAAGCCAAGATACAGGCCGGACTCACTAATTTTTCAAGCTCGGTAAAAACAGATCTTTTAACCTGCAGGTTCTCAACAATAGCTTCAATAATTAAACTGCATTCAGAAAGATCTGTCAGCGCATTCACAAAACTAATGTTAGCTAAAATAAAACCTTGTTGCTCGGCAGTTATTTTCCCTTTTTCAACTAATTTTTGAAGAGAGATCTTTAAGTTACTTTCAGCTTTTGATAATGCGCTTTGGTTATTATCAAAAAGAACAACTTTGTGAGAAGCAGTAGCTGCAACCTGTGCAATACCGCTACCCATAGCACCGCTGCCAATAACGCCAATGATAGAATTTTTAGTGAACATAAATAATGTGTAATACGTTTTGAATTTTAGGAACAGAATAAAATTAATCAATAATTAATTTCTTTCTTAATTTATCTTTTCCAACTTCTATTTCAATAATGTAAATGCCTTTAGATAATTTTCCAAGATCTATCAACGCTTTACCATCATTATTTTTTGCTGAAATTAACTGCGAACCTAAAGCATTGTATAATACATAATTAAATGTATAACCCTGTAACTCCACTGTAACCTGGTTTTGAGCAGGATTAGGATAAACAAGCAAAGACTCATTATTAAAAATTGAAGTTTGTATACCCGTTGCAAAATTAACACAAACAGTTTTTGAAGCTGTGCAGCCATTCGCATCGGTCATGTTTACGGTATAGCAGCCAACCGGTAAATTAACCGCTGTAGCGGCATTTCCGCCTAAGGGCACCCATGTATAGGTATATGGTGTACTGCCTCCTGATGGAATTACTTTTGCTTTTCCATCAGCACAGGCGCCGCAACTGGCATTGGTAAAACTTGTTGTGCCGTTAACCTGTATAACAGTTATGTTTCCATTGCCGTTAGAAGTAACTGTGCCATTAGCAGCGGTTAGAACAATATTAAAAGTTCCGGGTAAATTATAAGTTATGGTAGGGTTTGTAGCTGTTGAAGTAGCGGGGCTTCCGCCGGGAAAGGTCCATGTATAAGAAGTAGCACCAATAGTATTGTTTGTGAATGTTGCAGAAGTACCTGCGCAAATATTAGCAGGACCTACAAAATTAACTGTAGGCGAACTTGGCGGATTCATATATAACGAACTTTTTAACATAAATGCACCGTTGTATTGGTCGAGCGCAAAGATATTCTTGCTTGGAAAATATGGATACATGCCCCATTGGCCATCGTAGCTATCAACGGTCCAGTTATTATTATTTCCGCCACCTTGCGGGAAGGTATCGAACCAACCGGCTAATACAGGACTTGAAGGATTACTGATGTCGTATAATTGCGTGCCATCCACATAACTACTTAAAAAAACATATTGATTGCTTACAACAAAAACGTTGTGAGGCGTACCCTGCGAAAATTGATTTGCAGTTGCCAATACCTGTATATTTGAAAGATTAGAAACATTGGCTGTTTTAAATGGCAGGCCTGCCGGTACCTCGTCTGTAAACACCAAGGTTTGGCCGTTAGGTGTTAAGCAACTACTATGGTTAAATCCGGAACTTGAATAAGTTGTCAATGATCCTAATTGTGTAAATGTATTGGCGGCTGTTAATTTAAATACATACAAGCCTTGATTACCACAGGATGCATAAACTGTATCATTACGAACGAACATGTCATGCACGTAAGAAATAAACGGTGCGTCTTGCGATAATTTTCTTATCAATACCGGAACTGAAGGTGTTGCAAGGCTATAAACATTCATACTACTTGTAGAACTATTGCTATAAGTTACGCCTGCAACATATAATTTATTTCCATCCACCCAAAGTGTGTGGCCGCGTTTGAACAGGGCCTGACTATCATAAACTTTATGAACGCTGTCGGGTAAATATTGCATATCAAAGATCTGGAAACTGTTTGGGCCTCCATCATCACTTACTACATAACAATAATTTTGATAGGTTTTAATTTCGCGCCAAACGGTTGTGTTAATTTTACCCGGTCTAAATGCGCTAACCGTAGGTGTTGCAGGCACAGTAACATCAATCCAGAATGTGCCGCTGGATGAACCGGCAATAGCGTATTCTTTATTTTTTGATGCCTGGTACCATCCCCAGCAACCCGAGTATTTATCATTGTATGAATTGGTGTAGGTTTCAGGGCTAATTAAGCTGATCATGGTAAAGTTAGAAGCAGAATAAACCTGCGCCTTTAAACAAAAAGCACTTACAATAAAACCAAGGATAAAAAGATATTTAAATTTCATTTAATAAAGTACTAGTGATTAATGATCATTTTTTTATTTACAGTTTGGTCTTTTTCTGTTATCGAAAGAACGTAACTTCCGTTGGCAAATGCGCCGGTGTTTATAACATCGGTAACACTACCTGTATATTGTTTTTCAAATACCACCTGACCTAAAGTATTTCTTAACTGAACTTTTGAATCGTTGGTGGTAACATAATTAACCGAGATCATATGAGATGCCGGGTTTGGATAAACAATAAAACTATTTGGCGAGGCCACATGGTCCTTTACACCAACCGGATTATTAAATGCTGGTGTGCCATCTAAAATAAATATACCATTTTGCATATCTACCGCAATAATGATGCCGCTTGGTAAATACGGGTAGGCACCCCAGTTACCCCTGTAATGGTTAGGACTATTATAATTACCAATATTAAATCCTCCTTGCGGGTATGTGTCAAAATACCCTGATAAGGCTGCGTTGCCGGGTTGTGAAATATCGTAGATCTGTAAACCATCCTGGTAACAAGAAACCAGCGCCCATTTATTACCAATCAGGTAAGGGTTATGCGGAGTGGTGCCCGGATGAGGCTTAAATGTTTGAACAGGTTGCACGTTGCTAAAATTCTGAACATTTACAAGATGTATTGGTAAAGCACTGGGTACTTCGTCGCAAAAGATCAGGTGTTTTGCATCCTGGGTAAGCATGCTTGCGTGATTGTAACCGGCGCTTGCATAACCGGTAAAAGAACCTATTTGTGTAAAAGTATTAGTTGCAGTTAATTTTAAGATAAAAAGACCCGGGTAACCGGTAGATGCAAAAACAGTATCGTTCCTAACATACATATCGTGCACATAACTAATAGATGGCACGTCTTGTTGAAGTGACCTTAATAATAAAGGCGCAGTTGGTGTAGCAAGGCTATACACATTCATAGCGGCAGAACCTGTGCTGTTTGAATAGGTTAAACCAGCTACATATAATTTATTCTGATCAACAAAAATGGTATGCGCGCGTTCAAAATAACTAATACCATTGTGAACTAAGGTAACTGTTGATGGTAAAGTACTCATATCAATTATCTGGAATGTGTTTGGTGCACCATCGTCGCTTACAACATAACAATAGTTTAGGTAGGTTTTAATTTCCCTCCACGTGCAACCTGTCTTTCCTGGTACAAATGCACATACCGAAGGTGTAGATGGAATTGTAACATCAATAAAATAAGTACCATTACTTCCGCCAACAATAGCATATTCTTTGTTAAGGCTGGTCTGTTTCCAGCCCCAGCAACCGGAATAATGCCTATTATCATTTGATACAGTATTCTCCGTATTTGGATCTATCATACCAAGCAAATTTATATTCTGGCTTGGATAAGTTTGACCGTTTGAAAATAAAGATGTGAGCACGGATAAAAAAAGTAGAATTTTTTTCATGTTGATGGGGTTATATTAACAAATATAATCTATTTACAACATTAAACCAATGCCGTTTGTCTAATAAAAATTACCGTTGACGATAAAGGATTTTAACAAAAGAATGCCATAAGATCAATGACTAACGATCAGTTTTTTGTTCACAGAAGCAGCGCCATTGCTAATGGAAATAATGTATG
Organism: Bacteroidota bacterium; assembly: GCA_013697245.1. Taxonomy (GTDB): domain Bacteria; phylum Bacteroidota; class Bacteroidia; order B-17B0; family Aurantibacillaceae; genus Aurantibacillus. The sequence continues at coordinate 28,651 of JACCXH010000045.1, read as the reverse complement.
GTCCGCCCTCAAAAGCCCGCAGATCAATACTTTCGTTGATGCTACTGCTAAACTGTTTTACAAAGACCAATTGCCCTAAAACATTTTTTATTAGGACTATTGAATTGCCGACACTATTATAATTAATATGTAAAGTTTCTGAAACAGGGTTTGGATAAATGATAAGATCGGCTTTCTTCGTCGAATTGTTTTTTATACCGGCGGGGTTATTAAAAGCATTTGTGGGATCAAGAATAAACACACCATTTTGCATATCTGTGGCAATAATAATACCGCTTGGTAAATAAGGATAAGCGCCCCAATTACCTCTGTATACCTGCCCAAAATAATTATTAATATTGCCGCCACTTTGAGGATAAGTGTCAAAATATCCTGAGATCACTGCATTACCGGGTTGCGAAATATCATAAATATAAAGTCCATCCTGGTAACAGGAAACGATGGCCCATTTATTGCCGATCAAAAAAGGGTTATGCGGTGTAGTTGCAGCAAAAGGATTAAATGTTTGAACAGGTTGAACATTGCTGAAATTCTGTACATCTACAAAACGAATTGGTAAACCCGCAGGGTCTTCATCACAAAACATTAAATATTTACCATCTTGAGTTAACATGCTTGAATGGTTAAATGCGCTGGCGGCATAACCTGTGTATGAACCCAGCTGCGTGAGGGTATTATTGGCATTTAGTTTTAAAATATACAAACCCTGGTAGCCGCAGGACGCAAATATGGTATCCTGCCTTACAAACATATCGTGCACTGTATTTATAATGGGAATATCCTGCTTTACTTCGCGTAACAGCAGCGGTGCTGTTGGCGTGGCCAGGCTGTATATATTCATTGGCGATAATATGCCTGTTGAATAAGTTGCAAGGCCAATATACATTTTGTCCTGCTCTATAAAAATAGTATGGCCGCGTTCAAAATAAGTTTTGTTATCGTGTACTAAAGTAACCGTTGCAGGCAAAGTACTCATATCTATTATCTGGAAGGTGTTTGGCGGGGCTTCATCACAAACTACATAACAATAATTTTGATAGGTTTTTGCTTCGCGATTAGTAGCAGAAATTCTTCCGGGTACAAAAGCACAAACACTTGGTGTTGACGGAAGCGTTACATCAATAAAATAAGTGCCATTACTTCCGCAGGCAATGGCATATTCTTTATTGGTGCTTGGCTGGTGCCAACCCCAGCAACCGGCATATTTCCTGCCATCCGGACCAATTGTAGCCGTACTTGTATTTGGATCGATCAAGGCCAATAAAGAAATATTTTGATTGGGATAAGGTTGTGCAATTGAAAATAGAGAAAGTAAAACAAAAATATATAAGAGCTGTTTTTTCATTTAAAGAAATAATATAAACGAATTTAATCTTTTAAGCGGATTAAAACAAGGCGGTCAATCCAAAGTGGATCTTGCCGCTTCTTACATCAAAACCATTGTTAAATTGATTGCCAATGGCATAATTTAAAGTTAAGATGCCTGCTTTTGTTTCAAAATTTATTCCGGCGCCAACACTTAAAGGCATGTCCTTAATATAAATGGCATTACTATTATTTTCATACCAGGCACCTTCTGCAAACAATAACAGGTTAGAGTTCTGTGCGAATAAAAAACGGTACTCAATAGTTGGAATAACATAAGTAGACGCGAAGATACTTTCTTCGTCAAAGCCTCTTAAAGTTTTTAAACCGCCTATCCTGAACAATTCATTTTTAAAAATGGTAGAGTTACCAAATATAGACGCCGCCTGCGCGCCAAGCCGTAAAACATTATTGCCGCGCAAGCGGATGAAAAAATTCATGTCACTCTCAAACTGATATTGTGTAGAGTGTAACAATAAATTTTGATAAGCCAGTTCGTTTACTTTTGCATTTTTTTTAATGGTGCGGGTTCCTGTTTGGCCAATTAAATTAATGGCAAAGCCTTTGTGTGGATTAAAACGGTAATCGAGTTTTTCGAAGGTAACACCGGCACCGTAAGATGAGGTGCTAACATCAGCATAATCGGGCAGGGTAGTTACATATTTTAAACCACTGGTAGAAATAAGGTTTGTATTACGTTGTTTGTAAAACACTTTAAAATTGTTTAAACCTTTAAAATAATATTGCAAACCAATATTATTATTGATGTCAATAAAAGAGGTATCTCTTCTGTAAATTTTTAAGGAGTAATCGGTGCCCACAGGTGTTCCAAATAAATAGGGATAAATAATCCTGCCTTTAAAATCAGAGGTTTGTGATTGCAGGCGTCGCCACTCCAGGTCAAAGGTCTCACCATTCCTAAAAATACCATTTACCACTTTTAATTTTATATCGCCGGTAATGATGGTTTTTTTTGTTACAGAATTTGGTAACAGGCCAATGATGCCATCAAATTGCGAAGCATTTTTTTTATCTAAAAATAAAATAAGCTTATTGGTTTTGTTTGTTAAGCGCACCAATTGTGTTTGTTTTTCGAATACAAAAGGTAATTGTTTTACTTTTTGCGAAATACCTCTTATCAGTTCTTCGTTATAGAACATATTTTCTTTTACGCCTAAATAACGGTTTAAAAATGCCCTGTTCACTTTTGCGGTGCCCATAACCGTTATAGAATCTATTTTAAATAATTTATTTTTTTCAATATTTAATACGGCATTTAATTGGTTCTCTTCTGTTGTCACGCTATCAAGGCTTACAGCCGCAAACGGGTAACCGTTATTTTCGTAATACAAAATTATTTTTTCTAAAGTGCGGGCTACCTCTTTATATCGGAAAGGCTTGTTAAAATATAATTTTTCGCTGATGCCCAATCGCGAAGCTAGGCTGGGGTTAAGGTTACCAAGTTTTAAATAAGTTACTTTGTAGATCTTACCTTCCGAAATAAAAGCAGTTACCCCGGCGCTGTCAATTAAAGTACTATCGGCTGCCGCTAATAAATAACCTTTGTTATGAAGCGTTAAAATAACATTCCCAACCTCTTTTAGCGCGTCAGCCCTTGAATTGAATTTTTTTTGATAGTTAAGTTTAGTTACTAAGCTTTTAGGCGTATTCGCGACTATTTTAAGCTCTGTTGGTTGTGCGATGTAACCCGCGTACATAAGTAGCAGGCTTAAAATGATTAGATATTTGGATAAGATCTTCAATAAATAGTATAACGCACGTTTAAATTATTAGTATATTAGTTATCTAAATTCACAACAAAATTAACATAATCATGCGTAAAATTTATTTTCAGCTATTTAGTCTTGTTTTAACAGCGGTTTCAGTAGCGCAATCGCCCATTACCTTAACAAGCGCCAACTTTCCGGGCAGTGGCGATACATTAAGATACACCAATGCGCAAGTATCTTCGGTTGGTAATTATACGCAAACCGGTGCTAATTATACCTGGAATTATACAGGCTTGGTTTATAACAGCCAGGGACGTCGCGATTTTAAAGCAGCAATACAAACACCATATGCGTTCTTTTTCTTTGGTGCGTCGGAGTATGGCGAAAAAATTGCCGATACTATTCAGGCAGGGCCATTAACCATTACCAATTATTATAATTATTATAAAAAACAAACCAGTCCAATTAACGCTTATATAGCCGATGGTATTGGAATGACCTTTAGCTCAGTGCCTGTACCAAGCTATTTTTCTGATAAAGATGAGTTATATACTTTTCCGTTAACCTATGGCGATTATGACAGTACTACATTTAAATTTTCGACGCCAACTACTACTGCATTGCCATTCAGGTATATTAAAACAGGTTATCGGGTAACTATTGTTGACGGTTGGGGGTCGATCACAACACCCTACGGTACAGCTACGTGTATACGCCTTTTAACCACGCAATATTCTAAAGACACAATAAAATACAATGCTTTTTCTTTCGGTTTTCCGAATTACCAACGCAGTTACCAATGGTTAACAGCAACCGATAAGATTCCTTATTTAGAAGTAACGGGTGCCTTGACTGGCGCTAATTTTACACCAAATACAGTAAGATATAGAGATACTTATCAAAACCCGGCGGGAGTGCACGAAAATACCGACATAAGCGCTATGGAAATGTATCCAAACCCCGGAAAAGATAAACTGTGGTTAAATTTTACCCGTAAAGGGCAGTTTTTAGTAGAGGTTTTAGGCCTTGACGGTAAACTTATAAAAGGTGGTAATTTTGATTCGGCCAATATTGGCCAATCAATTGATATTACTGAGCTAAGCCCGGCATTGTACGTTATAAAAGTAACCGAAAAGCAGAAGGCTTATTACTACAAATTTATAAAAGAATAATTTTTTATTTTTTTTAATTTAATTATTCTACTATTTTCGCAATGTTAAAACACTAAAACTATGTCAAGTCACGATAACCACGATAACCATTCAAACGAACCAAAAGCGGTTTCGTTTACAGTACCATTTATATTAGCATCAGTAGTATTGGTAATTATTTTTCTGTTCTTAAGTTTATGCGATCCTAAAAAACATGGCGACTGCGAATGTAAAGAAGGATGTTCAAAAGAGTGTATGGAAGCCTGCGAACATGGCGATCATAGCAAGCACCCGGTTACAGGCCACGAAGAGCATAATGCAGATGCAAAAACAGATCATACAGAATCAAAAGACACGATGGCCGTAGAAACAAATGAGCATACTGCCGATGATACAACGCATAAGGCGCACGAAGCACATCACTAATATTTAAAAAATAAAATTAAAAAGGTCTGCTTTATGAAGTAGGCCTTTTTTTTTGGAATTGAGTATATTTGGTAGGCCAAAACAAATGCTTACAATTAATTACAACGTTTACAACGAAAAAAATTACGCTTAGCTGCAAGTTAGGGGCAAGTGGCGGACAGACATTCCGGTAGACAAAATTTAGGGACAACATAAATGCGGACAATAACACTTTTCATCTTTATTTTATCCTGTCGACTTCATGGACAAGGTTTTTACGATAGCAATGATCTAATTATAGGGTCTAAATATATTCAAAAAGCAAACGCGACTTCGGTAATTGGAGTCACAGAATATAAAGACAGTAGTTTCCATCCGATGAGTAATTTTGTTCTTGAATATAAATTTGATAATACTGGCGCTATAATTAAAAGAAAATACTGGCAAACTGATATTAAAGGGAAAGGTAGTAAAAACATGCTAATTTCTCTTGTGTATGACTCTCTCTATTCTGTGCCAGAATATCCTGATTTCTCAAGGTTTCGATGCTATAAACAATCGCCTGTCGTCAAATTCAATCAAGACAGAAATAGAACCAAAAGCTATGTGAATGGCGTCTTTAATGAACTTGAATTAGTTAAACCTAAGATAAAAAATTGTTGGGTTCGAATAATTGACAAACGAGAAATTTTAGGGGACACAATCATTTTAGGCCGACAAGTTTCTGTTCCTAAATCTTTGTTTCCTATTGGAGATTCAGTAGTTAAAAAGTTAGACACACTTATTATATATAGAAAAGGAAATTCTTCAATGTCGCTAGACAATAAGATTTACATAGACAATGATGGCTCTATAAAAATTGACTATTATACAAACTCTACCATCGAACCCTTTAGGAGTTACTTTATCAATTCCTCAGGACTTCTTTACAAGGAAAATCAAAATATTTATTCCACTTTATATTATTTTACCCCCGATAAATTACACGTCATGACAGAAACTTATCAATATAAAACACGAACGAGTCGAACGACCTTTATTTATAAATTTGGCAAACCCTAACAGCAGACACGTTAACGTGACGTATCTGTGTGCCGCCACCAGACACCTAACAGCGGTCTTGCGACCATTTTTTGCGTGTTAACGCTCAAATGTGTAACTTGGACTTAGCAAAAAACGGCGCAAGGCAAAACGTTAGCTGCAATGCATAGACAAATGACAAATAGAATAATCATTGGACTTATATTCATATTATGTTTTGACAATTGTTCAAATAATAATAACAACTCCTTAAACATTGAGCGCAGACAAGACTTCGGTTTTACAATTTCCAATAGCGTCAGACACGGTCGACCCAATTCTTTTTTTAGTATATCGACCACAATCACCAATGACACAATTATTCCTTTTCATTTAAAAATATCCTTTTCAAAAGAATACGTTCACAACAATAAAAAATTTAGAGTTATTCTTCTTCCAGAATCAATGACAGTTGAAGAACAGCACAGCGACGACTTTTTTAGGTCAAAAGTTCAAAAATTTTTAGAAACACAAATAGAAAATCCAATAACAATAGATAAAATTATTAAACCAAAAGAAAATTACATAATAAACATTGCGTTTATTAATGAAAGTAATTCTAATGTTATTCCGGGACAATTAGCTTTAATATCTAAACTACACAAATTTAACTTTACATCAATTCCTGACAGTTTAATAATACAAGACAGACCAACAAAGGACTCACTTAGGATTTCATTAGGGTTAAATTTTTCAATATTAACTGACTCCGTTTATGGCTTTAAACTAATTCCTTGTGGGACAATATACTATCCTAATTAATTGCACAGCAGCTAACACGGGGCAATTGCGTCAGCGGGCGGACGAGGTCATCGCAAAGCCAATTTATTGCCAGGTCGACACCGGAACTTTTTTCGTTTGGCTTTGCTAATAAACATTTGTACATTTAATAAACGTTTCGGCGGGTAGACAAAGGATGTTTCATAAACCGCACTGCGCAAGCTTGCAAATTGTTATAACAAATAGGTGCGGACAAAACAATTCAGACAAAAATGGCAAAAAAAACTTTCGTACAACTTCTTACCGTTTTGACTTTTCTGCTTTCATTGACACAGACGAATTGCGGCGAACACATTTGCATGCCGACAATTATAGGTGTTTTTTCTTTTCTTTTTATTAAGACTTCCTTCGAACTTTGGGGACTTGTGTATTTACTCGGCACGTTCGGACAAATTTATGTGATTATAAAACCAAATAATAAATACACAAAATATATTTATACCGTTTGTTTCATTTTATTGCTTTTCCCATTGTATAAGGACTTGTCTTATTGGCTTGAAATTCACAAATGGATCAACGTTGACTTATTTTGGTGGTTTACGGCACCTTTTTTGATACTCAGTTTGACAAACATTTATATTTTGTTTAAAAGACAAAATCAAACTATAACTATCGAACAAGCAAAAGCATGACTTAAACTAGGTGCGCACCTACTAGGTTATAACAGCAAGTAAGCGCAAGGCGGGCAGAACGGTAGATCGCAAAGCCAATTTATTGCCCGGTCGACACCGGAACTTTTTTTCGTTTGGCTTTGCTAATAAACAGTTGTAGGTATAGACACAGGAAGTTTCATAAACATCACTGCGCAAGTTTGCAAAAAGTTAATTGCAATTGCGGCGACATTTCGTCTGACAAAAAAGTAATTGCCAAAAAAACTTAATTTTCATTTCTATAGACAATAATCTGCCAGTTATAAAGTTAATCAACTCAATGACAAATTACTCATTGACTTAAGCAAATTAAACATTTACATTTGACGATATGAAACAAAAAAAAATCTTAAGCCTAGCTATTTTAAGTTTTCTAATTATTTCGACTCCGAAAATAATGACGGCTCAAACCAAAAAAGGGAATTGGCTTGCCGAAGGAAATTTAGGAAACATAAATTTATCAAATAACAAAAATGAGTCTATCTCTGGACCGAACACAGGCAAAACAGAGAGTCAAGATTTCTATATTTCGTTATATCCAAGAATCGGTTATTTTATAAATGACAATTTTGTAATTGGTACAACCTTAAATATTAGTTACCAAACAAATAGGTATAAATCATATTGGAGTAATGGTGTAAAATCTTATGACGGAAAATATAAAGGAAGTAGTACAGGATTAAGCCCGTTTCTAAGATACTACTTCACTAAAAACGCAAAAAACAGACTTTACTCACAAATAGGAGGAGGTATGAATATGGACATATTCCGTAATGATGAATTGACAACGTTTTATGATACAGGCGACATAAGCGGTACTTACAAAAATTCTTTAAAAGGGCAAGTTATTTCTGGAGAAGCGTTAATTGGGTTCAATCATTTTTTCACGAACAAAATTGCCGTTAATTCCTCAATAGGTTATAATTATAGCAAGAGAATACAAAATACCACTTTCAATTCGACTTATGGCGGCATTACTTCTGCCCCTCAAGAAACTAAAAGTACAAACGTAACAGGTAATGTTGTATGGAATTTTGGTTTCACAATTATTATAGCTGGAAAAAATGAAAAATAAAATAAGTACTTATACAAAGTGGTTATGCTATGTGTCTGCAAAAGCTAATAACACGAGCCAATTGCATAAGCCAGCCGAACGTCAACCGCGAAACCGTTAGGTATTATACGTGCGCACAATTCTTCATGTCAGCATTTCCTAAGACAAAAGCATTTTGCCTGACAATTACCCTCAAGAAAATTAGTTTAAACAATTCATATAAATTGGCAATATGAAATTTTGTCATTTTAAGACTACCTAACTTAAATGATTTTTTTTCATTTTTAAAAAAATTAACAAAAAAATTCTGACAAAATTTCAATCTAATTAATTTGGCATAGGTCTTGATAATTTCTAATCAAATCGCGATTGAATAATAAATAAATTATAAAATAAAAATTAACAACTCGAAAGAACAAAAAAGGAGGATAAAATGAACTCACTAATCAAATTAAACAATAATGAAAATAATCTAATGTTTCCGGAATTCCCGTCATTATTTGATGATTTCTTAACAAGGGATTTTTTCAATTTGGGACGGCGAGAGTCTTCAGTTTCAATTACTCAGCCAGCAGTAAATGTAAAAGAAACCGCCTCTACCTTTGAATTAGAAATGGCAGTTCCCGGAATGGATAAGAAAGATTTTAAAATTGAGCTTGAACAAGATACCCTTGTAATTTCTGCTCAACAAGAGTCTAAGAACGAAGAAAAAAGTGAAGATGGGAAATACACAAGGAAGGAGTTTAGTTACCAATCCTTTAAACGAGCATTTCATTTACCCGAAAATTCGGTAAACGATAATGAAATTAATGCTAACTATAAAGAGGGTATACTGCATATTTGTGTTCCTAAAAAGGAACCCACCAAAGCTAAAGTCGCAAAGGAAATAACCGTTGTGTGACAAATTAATTAATGGGGCAGCTTAGCCTGCCCCATTTAAAAAAAATATTAATTATAAACTTAAAAAAAATATGGCAACGCTTGATCTACAGAGAAACAAAGCCTTGTCGGAGAACAGGCAGTTTCACAGAAATAATTCGAATGACTCAATTCATAAAATTTGTATAAAGAACGGCATATTAACGGCAATCTTATTAATCTCTTCATTCTTGTCGTTATGTGCTATTACACACCGTTTAGAAATTAATCAGTTGACTGTTCCTAATTTATTTCTTCTATTATTTGGTGTGTATTTTGCTTTGGAAAATTATAGCCCAAACGGCAAAAGTGGAAGCATAGATTATTTTGAGGGTTTTAAAGTAGGTTTATACACTTCGTTAGTTGCTGTTGGAATACATGCTTTGGTAGTTTGCGCCTATTGCATTTTTGATACTCAAATATTAGGCCAAAGCTGTTTATTTCATCTACACTTAAATCCTTTTACAATTGCAGGTGTGCTAATGTTTGAAGGATTAGCTGCCGGACTAATAATCACCTTCTCTTTAATGCAATATTTTAAGAAGCCAGACACTCCTAACACTAACAGTTGATAGCAGATCAACCGGTGTTTTTTATTGTTGAAACAAAAAATTATTTGTCTAACATTAAAAGTATAGGTATGAAAACAATTAAAGTATTAAGTCTTGCACTTGCATTATTGTTTTGCTGTTGCAATGCACAAACAGAGGAAAAAGAAAAAGTAAATTCTGATGAGACAAATTCAAATGTTCCGAAAAAAGGTTTTAAAGTAAATAAAGAGTTTGACAAAAATGGAAATCTCATAAGGTATGATTCAACGTATTCGTATTATTATTCCAATATAAAAAATAACTCGAACATGTCTGACAGCATATTTAGTAAGTTCAGGGATCAATTTCAGAATCAGTATCCTTTTGCAAACAAGCCGTTTTTTGATAATTTCTTCTTTCAGGACACATTATTAAAATATGATTTTTATAAAAGAGATTTTTTCTCTGAACGCTTCAAAAGAGACATGAATAATATGGATAAATTGTTTTTAGAAATGGACTCTGTTAAAAATCAATTTTTTGAACAACAATTCCTTCCTGATAAATCCCCTCCCAGCAAACCGAAAAGCTCAGCAAAAAAATAATTCCATGCAAAGCACCGTTAACTTTATAAGCTACGGTGCTTTTTTATAAATATTCATAGGCGACAGAATTTTACTTTGGGATACTTACTAACAGCTGCAACGGATAAACTTAAGGCCTGCAGACCGTTGCATCGCCAAGTCAATTTTTTCTCTTGCCGCAATTAATCTTTGCATAAGTTGGCTCAATCCCTATTGCTATCGGGTTCACGGACTTTGCCCATTTGGCTTTGCTAAAAAATATTTGTACATTTAAGAAACATTTTAGGGTTTAGACAGGTGATCTTATGGTTATCGAAATCGTAAGCCTCCCAAACGTCAATATGAAAACCGTTATGTGCTAGCTAATAGCATAACATAATATATGACTGACAATTCAAAAAAAATATTGTATAAAAGAATAACTGACTTGACTGAAATTTCAGTTTCAAGCTTTGACAAACTATTTGAAATTGCTAATAAACGCGAATTTACAAAAGGAGAAATAATTCTAAGGCAAGGCCAAATTTGTAATACCATAATCTTTGTTGAAAAAGGATATTTACGAACTTATATTGACAAAGATGGCAAAGAAATAAATACTGACTTTACTTTTGAAGGAAATTTTACAACTAATTTAAAAAGTTTGCGATCTGATACTTTATCTGACACTTCAATACAAGCAGGGGAAATTGCAACCATTTACGAATTTAATAAAGACAAGCTTTTAGAACTTTACAAAGTATCTGTCGAAATAGAGTCATTTGGCAGAAAGCTTTTAGAACAACTTTTAATAGCCAAAGAGGAACACACCAACTTGTTTAAAATTTATTCTCCAGCTGAACGCTATCGATATTTACAATCTAATAAATCGGAAATATTGAAAAGAATAAGCCTTTCACAACTTTCATCTTATTTGGGCATTGCAAGGGAAACATTGAGCAGAATCAGAAAAAAATAAAGTCTATAGAATTTTGTGACGATTATCACAGGTAAAAGCAATTAAAAACTTAGACCTTTGTAATTCTCTAAAAATTATATAAATATGAATTCAACAAACAAATCAATCGTAAAAAATTTCATTGAAGAAATTTGGAATCAAAACCAATTTGAAAAAATTGACCATTACATTTCTCCCGATTTTATTGATTATTCATTACCACCAAATTTGTCAGCAGACAAAGAGGGTATGAAACTTTGGATAATTGGGACAGGCAAATCTTTTGAACATAAAACTATTATTGACGACATTGTTTGCGAAGACGATAAAGTAATGATGAAAATGAGAATGAAACTCAAGCACATTGGAGTTTGGAGAGAAATTGAACCTACCCATTTTGAAATTTCAACGGTTGGATATAGATATTACAAACTCAAAGACGGAAAGATTGTTGAACATTGGTCTTTGCTTGACGGTAACTCAATTGAAAACCAACTCAAAGAAACTAGTCACGGTTGTAAAATACAGGAATAATCGGATTAAATGCAGAGTACATAAATGCAACTACGCTCCCTTTTCTGCGGATTAATGCTCAAATGCTTAACTTGACAACGCAAAAAGCGGAGCTTACTCAAAACATTAGCTGCAAGTTTGGATTAAAATTTTACAATATTTAAAGCTTTTTTCGATAAAAATTACGCCGTAGTTTGACAACAATTTATCAAGGACAATTCTGGGACCTATAAATGATTTATTGAAAATCGTTTTGAAATATTATATAAAGATTTTATGAACATATTCTTAAGCCTCGTCATTTTGGTTAATGACGAAACATTTTGATCTCATCTTCAAAATAATTATATTTATATAAGCTAAGGATAATTATTTAGTGCTTTAGTTTTAAATCACAAACAAGATGGTTCAAACCGATCTAAATACAGATGTTAAGATCATCCGAACAGAATACTGCGAAGCATTTACCATTAAACTTCGAAGCGATGGAATAATACATTCCCATACATCAAGCGGGGTAGATTTTAATGTGGCGTCTCTTAAAAAATTTAATGTGGTGATGGGTGAAATGATCGATTGCAAAAAAGCACCCTTACTAATTACCTTTGATGAGTTCGCTATTCCACCGGTAGAAACCCGCGAATTTTGGGCATTAAAAGATGCTTGTCCTTATGCCTCTGCCGATGCTTATGTTACAGCTACCTTTGGTCACAAACTGATCGGCAATTTTTACCTGACATTTAATAAACCGGGCAGACCAACAAAAATTTTCGCGAATACTGTTGAAGCAGCGAACTGGTTAAAAACCTTTTTGTAGAACAAAAAACCCGTGGTAAATTATTTCGGCTAAAAATGGTAGAAGACAATTTAAATAATAAATGAACTACGAACGCAAAACAACTAAATTCGTTGTGAGAAAGAGCAAACTTATTTATAGGGATAATGATTATTTTATCAGATAACAATTGTTTCATTTTTACCGCTACAAAAAATACGAGTAAGTGAAAAAAAATTTCAAACATAATTTGCTAATTGCCTTTTGTTTTGCCTGCTGTTTATCTTTTGCGCAAAAAAAAGCTCTCGATTCTTTAAACCTGAAATTAAAAAATGCCGGTCATGATACAACAAGGGTAAACCTGTACATTGCTATTTCAGAATATTTTTATATGTCTAACCCTGATACGGTTATTCCTTTGTCATTACATGCCATAGCTATTGCAGATAAAAACATGAGCGAAGCTAACAAAGAAGAAAGGCATTCTTATTTAATTAGTAAAACGGCAGCGGTAAATAATATTGGAGTGATCTATTATTTTAGAGGTAATATTTCTTTAGCGCTTGAATATTATAACAAGAGTTTAAAAATAAGTGAGGAATTAGGTGATAAAAAAGCAATTGCACAGGCTATATTAAGTATAGGTGTGGTTTTTGATGGCCAAAACAATGTTCCTAAAGCAATAGAATATTATAACAAAAGTTTAAAAATATGCGAAGAGATAGGAAATAAAAAAGGAATTGCCAATACTCTAAATGGGCTTGGAGCAATTTATAAGAATCTGGGCGATATTCCAAAAGCTTTAAATTATTATGAAAGGGCTTTAAAATTAAAAGAAGAGATAGGCGATAGATCCGGCATATCAATGTCGCTTTGCTATATCGGAAATGTTTACCGCGAACAGAAAGACGTTGAAAAAGCCCTTGATTTTTTTACAAAAAGTTTAAAAATTGATTCGGAAATTGGCGCGACCATTAGCGCTGCTGCCACTCTCAATAATATTGGATTGATACACCAGGAGAAAGGAGAGTATAAAAAGGCGTTGGAATATTATTTTAAAGGATTAAAAATAGTGGAGGATGCCAAGCAGAAAAGAAGCATCGCATACTTCCTTATCAATATAGGTTTGGTATACAACGATCTTGGCGAATTTGCAAAAGCGTTGGAGTATTCCGAAAAAAGTTTGAAGATAAGGGAAGAACTGGGGGATAAAAAAGGAATTACAACCTCGCTTATGAGTATAGGAAGGATCTATTTTACTCAAAAGAATTATACTCTTGCTAATAGCTATTCAATGCGCGCGCTTTTGATCTCAAAAGAGATTGGTTTCCCGATTGAGATTCGCAATGCAGAACAGACACTCTATAAAATTGCATCGGCAAAAGGAGATTTTAAAGCAGCTTTTGAGCATTATAAAAAATACATCTTCTATAACGATAGTATCAGCAATGAAAATACCCGCAAGGCAAGTGTCAAGAATCAATTAAAATATGAGTTCGAAAAACGAGAAGCTATAATTAATGAACAAAAGGAAAAAGAAAGGGTAGTTGCAGAAGAAAAAGACCGTTTTCAAAAAATAGTTATTGGCTCTGTTATTTTTGGATTAATATTAGTGCTAGTATTTGCCGCTTTTATTTTTAGGTCACTAAAAGTTACTCAAAAGCAAAAAATACTTATTGAAGAAAAACAAAAAGAGATATTGGATAGCATTCGTTATGCAAAAAGGATCCAAACGAGTTTGTTGCCCAGCGATAAATATATTGATCGAAGAATGAAAGACCTGATAAAATAAAATCGATTTAGGTTTAAACCGGTTCTATTAAAAGCTCCTTTTAATAGGAAAAACACACCAGTTATAAAGTCATTAAGCATAATTAAACGTAAGTAACTTAATAAACTTTTTTTTAGTTTAATTTTATAGTAAAATTATTTTCATGAAAAAAATAAAAATTTTCATTCTGTTTGTGTTAGCATCACCATTTATTTTTTCACAAGATCTTGACTGGGCAAAAAATATTGGTGGGTCAAGTGCAGTATTTTGTAAATCTATGGTATTAGATGTGGCCGGCAATATCTATGTAACGGGTACATATAGCGTTGCCGATTTTGATCCGGGACCAGGTACGGCAAATCTAACTTCAGTTAACCCACACGATGTTTTTATAGCAAAATATGATAATTCAGGAAATTATATTTGGGCTAAAAGCATAGTAGGAACATATGGGGAGGAAGCTGTTGGTATTAAATTAGATCCTTTTGGAAATATTTACCTTATCGGAAATTTTTATAATACTACAGATTTCGATCCGGGTGTGGGAATCGCTAACTTATCTTCTAACGGACAAGAGGACGCATTTATAGCTAAGTACACGAATTCCGGAAATTATATTTGGGCTAAGAGTTTTGGTTCTTCCGGCCAGGATTATTGTCAGGACGTTGAGTTCGATGCCTCAGGCAATGTTTACGTGGTAGGTTCATTTGAAGGGACGACAGATTTTGATCCCGGAGCGGGTTCTGCTAATTTAACTTCTGCAGGTAATTGGGATGTGTATATGGCAAAATATGATCTTAATGGTAATTATAACTGGGCAACAAATATGGGAGGAGCCAGTATTGATTTTGGCTTAGGTCTTGAATTAGATGGTTTTGGTAATATTTATCTTGATGCATATTTTTCGGGCACTTCAGATTTTGATCCGGGACCAAGTTCTTTTAATTTATCTGTTGGAAGCGGTGCTAATACGTGTATTGCTAAATATAACAATTCAGGAAATTTTATTTGGGCAAAAGCTATTGGTGGAAACGGAACGGATCTAACAGGTGATATAAAGTTAGATCAATCGGGAAATATTTACTTGGCAGGTTTTTTTTCTCAAACAGGGGACTTTGATCCAGGGGTAAATGTTGCAAATTTAACCTCTGCTGGTAACGATGATATTTTTATTGCTAAATACGATAGCGGTGGAAATTATATATGGGCAAAAAAAAATGGGGGAATTAATTATGATCAATGTTTCTCTTTGGTTTTAAGCCCTAATAAAAACATTTACTTAACCGGCCGTAAAAATTTCAACTCGGCGGCAGATATTTTTATCTTAAAATATGATACCCTCGGAAATAGCCTTGCGGAAATGGATATGGGATATGCAGATTATAATGAAGGGACATCTATACAGATAGATGCTTCTGAAAACATATATTTAAGCGGAATTTTTTCGGGAACATTAAATATCGATCCAAATGCCGCTGCAGGTACTTCGTTAACTGCTATTGGTTACGTTGATATGTTTATCGCAAAATATAAAACAACAGCAACAGGTATAAAAGATAATAATAGAGACCAGTTTAGTGAAGCTGTTATATACCCAAATCCAGCCAAGAGCAATTTTGGATAGAATTAAAATGTAATGAAATGTACAATATAACTATTTTCGATCATATAGGAAGAAAGGTATTTGAGGATAATAACGTTTCTGGAAAAGTAAATATTAGTTGCGAAAATTTTTCGAGCGGATTATATTTTGTTGAAGCGAAAAATAAAACAAAATTCGTTACACGGAAAATAATAAAGGAATAAGCTATTTTTTTCTCTCACCTATCTGTTGCCTCCACATGGCGTAGTACAAGCCTTTTTCAGCTAAAAGAGCATCATGTTTGCCCTGTTCAATTATCTGGCCTTGTTCTAATACAAAGATACTATCGGCATGCATGATTGTTGATAAACGGTGAGCGATCAAAATTGTTATTTGATTTTTTGTAGCACTTAAGCCACGGATCGTTACAGATATTTCTTCTTCTGTTATTGAATCCAGCGCAGAGGTAGCTTCATCAAAGATCAATAATTTCGGGTTCCTTAATAAAGCTCTTGCAATTGACAAACGTTGTTTTTCGCCACCGCTTAATTTAATACCACCTTCGCCAATAGTACTTAAGATCCCGTCAGCAGCTCGTTTTAATAAGTTCTGGCACGCCGCTTTATTTAATACTTCGATTATTTCTTCGTCAGTAGCACTTGGCTTCACAAATAATAAGTTATCTCTTATTGTACCGCTAAATAATTGTGAATCCTGCGATACCAAACCTAATTGCATTCTAAGCTCGGTTAAATTAATATCTCCCGATTCGATATTATTATAAAGCACTTTTCCTTCGTTTGGTTTATATAAACCCAATAATAATTTTACAAGTGTTGTTTTTCCACTTCCGCTCGGGCCAACAAACGCAATAGTTTGCCCGCTTTTAATATCGATGTTTATATTTTTAACGGCATAACCGTTTGAAGTGTTATGACCAAAAGAAACATCCTTAAAATGAACCTCTTTAATTTCGCCAAGTATTGAAGGACTTAGCGGCACCTCTTCAGATGGTGAATTAATAAGTTTGGCAAAATTATCCATACTTACTTTTGTTTCATTATAAACAGTAATTACATTGCCAAGCTCCTGTAGTGGATTAAAAATAAAGAATGAGAAGAACATAAGGGTAATAAGATCACCGATCTTAATTACGCCATTAAAAACAAAGCAATATAAAGAGAATACCAATAAGGTTCTTACCAAATGTACCGTTGTGCCTTGGATAAATGCGAGCGAACGGATGAAACGAACTTTTTTTAATTCGAGTCCTAAGATCTTTAAAGTGTTTTTATTTAAACGTTGTTCTTCCTGCTCAACTAAACCTAAACTTTTTATTAATTCAATATTACGCAACGATTCAGTAGTAGCACCTGCAAGAGCGGTTGTCTCACCTAAAATTTGCTTAGAGATGGTTTTTATTTTCTTTCCTAAAAAAGAACTAATAAATGCAATTACCGGAACTGTTGCTAAGAACAAAGGGCCTAAAAGTAAATGAATGTGCATGGCGTAGATAAAAACAAAAATAACGCCTATTAATGATTGAAATACCAAACTAATAAATAAATTCACAAAACGTTCGGTATCTGATTTTACTTTTTGAAGTCGCCCTAAAGTTTCGCCGCTGCGCTGGTCTTCAAAATCTTTGTAGGGTAGGGATAGTGCCTTTTTTATCCCATCCATATACATTTTAGCGCCGGTGCGTTGAATTATAATGTTGGTGAAATAATCCTGAAAATTTTTTGCAATACGCGACATTAAAGCGGCGCCCACAGAAAGTAAAAGAAAAAAACCAACTGCTTTTGTGTACTCGCCAAGAGTAGAACCAATATGCCAATAGTAAGTAGCGCCCTCTTCAGTATGCGGTGCACTGAATTTGTTTATCAGTTTACCGGTGATAATTGAATCACATAAAGAAAAACATTGATTAATAGCGGCGAGAACTAAGGCAAGTATTAAAAGTTGTTTATGTTGTTTTATATACCCTAAAAGTACTTTCATAAATAGAAGCAACAAATGTATGAAGTTTTTTTCATACAGATGTTGCTTCGAAAATACTAATGTTAAATTAAATTAAGATAAAGCTATTGAGCGTTCCAGCCCCCATCAATAGGTATGGCAGTGCCCGTTATAGTATTTGAATGTTCTGCTGCAAGTAATAAAGCCATTTGGCCAAGAACTTCAACCGGCACAAATTCTTTTACGGCTTGTTTTAACAGCATTACTTTATTTACTACATCACTTTCACTCATATTATGAGCTTTTGCCTGGTCGGCAATTTGTTTTTCTACTAAAGGTGTTTTTACATAACCCGGACAAATTGCGTTGCAGGTAATATTAAAAGGCGCGCCTTCTAAACCTAAGGTTTTTGTGAAGCCTACAATGCCATGTTTGCTGGCCACATAGGCGCTTTTAAATTCAGAGGCCACTAAGCCGTGTGCAGAAGCAATATTGATGATGCGTCCAAACTTGCGTTCTTTCATGCCCGGCCACACAGCTTTTGAAAGGTAAAATGCAGAAGTTAAATTAATACCTATAATAGCATTCCATTTTTCATCAGGAAAATCTTCTATTGGCGAAACATGTTGAATGCCCGCGTTATTAATTAACACATCAATTTTTCCAAATTTAGAAATGCCATCGCTTACCATTTTTCGAAGCTCTTCGGGTTTAAGCATATTGGCATTACTATACATTACCTGTAATCCAAATTCTTTGGCAATACCGTCAGCAATTTCCTGCCCGTTTGGTTCTAAACCATTAAAAATAATGTTGTATTGTTTTGTTTTAGCAAACTCGCGCGCAATGCCTAATCCAATACCGCTGGTGCTACCTGTAATTAAAATTGTTTTTTGCATAGTAAAATATATATGATCAAATCTAATAAAGATTTTTGCTTTTAAAAAGGTTTTAAACAGCTGTTAATTATTATTTATCCATTTTATAACGATAAATAGGTTCAATATCGTCTGTCTCATCATGCAATACATTTAATTCAGTTATTAAGCCATTATTAAGGCCATATACCCAACCGTGGATTTCTATCTTTTTCCCTCCATGCCAGGCGCCTTGCACAATTTTTGTCTTTGCAAGATTTCGCACCTGCTCAATCACATTTAGCTCGGTTAGGCGATCAGCTCGCTTGTCAGTATCCTCAATATTATCCAGTTCTAGTCTGTGTTTAAAATAAACATCTTTAATGTTTCGTAGCCAGTTATCAACCAGTCCAAAAGTTGATGTGCCCATAGCAGCTCTTACGCCACCGCAACCATAATGGCCGCAAACAATAATATGTTTTACTTCTAAAACATTCACAGCGTATTCAACTACGCTCATTAAATTAAAATCAGTATGCACAACAACGTTTGCAATATTGCGATGAACAAACATTTCGCCGCTTTCAGTATTAGTAACTTCGTTTGCGGGCACACGACTGTCGCTACAGCCTATCCATAAATACTCAGGCTTTTGACCAAGAGATAATTTTTTGAAAAATTCAGGGTCATCAAATTTTTTTGACAATGCAAAACGACGGTTTCCTTCAATCAGTTTTAAATACGCTTTATCCATTACTTGTTATATTTAATTAATTCTACTTCTATTTTTTTATTTTTGGCTATACTTATAAAATCAGAAATCACATCTTTAGAATCTCTGTTTATTTTTTTATTGATAGTTCCATCAATGATGATCTTGCTGTTTGGCTCTACCGAGTTAAAAAAACGAATCAGGTAGCCCTTATTAAAAAATGTGAGGTGTTGTGGTAATTTTACAAGGTAATATAGTTGGCCGTTAATAATATCGCTGCTGGCATCAAAAGAGAATTTAATATTATCCCTAATGATAAAAAAAACTGAAACGACTATTCCTGCACCTACGCCTTTTAGTATGTCTGTTAAAAGCATAATTACAATAGTAACAATAAATGGAAGAAATTGTTCTATACCATTTTTATAATGCTCTTTAAAAATTGCCAAACTGGTTAATTTAGAACCGGTAACAATTAAAATAACGGCTAAACAAGCATTAGGGATTAATGAAAGAATATTTGGAAATAAAATAACGCTGGTTAAAAGTAGTAATGCGTGAACAATAACAGATAGTTTTGTTTTAGCGCCTGAATTAATATTAGCAGAGCTTCGTATAATAACCGAGGTAACCGGCAAACCACCTAACAGACCAGCTACAATATTTCCAACACCTTGAGCATATAATTCTTTGTTGGAATTGGAAATGTTTTTTTTCGGATCGAGCTTGTCGGTTGCTTCAATATTTAGTAAAGTTTCCAGGCTGGCTACTGCTCCAAGTGTAAAAACAACTATCCAGAATGTGGAAGTATTTATAAAACTAAAATTCGGGAAAGCAAAGTTTGACTGCAGATCTGAAAAATTAGAAATGATCGGTAGGTTAACCAAATGCTGGGTATCTATCTTTAAAAATTCGTAATTACTGAATATACTTGTAAGATAAGTTCCAACTCCAACTAACAAAAGAGGAGTGGGTAAGAGTGTCAGAAACACACTTGTTTTAAAGAATTTTTTAGTGGAAAGAAATAAAATCAGAAATGAAACGCACCCGATTATTAATGAACCAGGAGTAATAAAATTTATCATGTAAAATAATTCGGTAAATGAATTTTGACCATCCGGTTGAAAAAACTCCATATCACCTTCCGGATCCTTATCGTAACCAAATAAATGGGGGATTTGTTTTATAATAAGAATTATGCCAATGCCTGCCAGCATGCCTTTGATAACAGCACTTGGGATGTAATTTCCAATGCCCCCGGCTTTTAAAATACCTAATAAAATTTGTAGCACACCCGCAAATACAACAGCAGCCAAAAAAACCTCGTAACTGCCAAGCAAGGTTATTGAACTTATAACGATTGCAGTTAAACCGGCGGCAGGTCCGGAAACACTGTATTTAGACGCACTTAAAATGGTAACGAGAATACCTCCAACAACACCCGAGATGATCCCGGAAAACAATGGAACGCCGCAAGCCATAGCAATTCCAAGACACAGCGGCAAGGCCACTAAAAAAACAACTGAACCTGATTTAATATCAGGCCATAATGTATTTGATTTCATGTAGTAATTTTGTTTTAATATAGCGGATATAGGTTGCTATTCAAGCCTATAACCACACGTAAATAAATTGATTAAATAAAAAACACCGGTTTAGTGTATATGCTCCCGTTTAAATTTTCGGAGGTGGGATATTTATTTTCTGAAAAAAGGAATTATAATCATCTTTATTATAAGCAAATAGAAGAGTTTGCGAAACTAACGCAGTAAAATCATAATTTAAAAAATGATGGATTGCATCATCTCCATCATTATCTGTTTCATCAGAGTCACTTCCGGTAGAATCATCTTCCGTACTTTTTTTTGCGAGCTCTGTATTATGGTTTTGGGTTTCTTCTTCTAAAACAGGAATGTATTGAATTACTGTAAAAAGCATTCCTGCCAGAAAAACAAAAGCAAATATGAAACGTAATTTATTCATTACAACCACAAATGTAAATAAAATTTAAAGAATATAAAATTGAAAAATACAAAATAGCTTAAAAGCACTCAGCTACAGTAATATAAAGGCCCTGGTTAAACCTGTTTGAGTAACCGTAATCCAGTCTAATGTTTAATTTCTCTTTTTCCAATAAAGCAAAACGTAATCCGCCACCATAACTTATTTTTATGTTTTCACTCTTTAGATCTGAAAAATGATTGTAAACATTTCCAACACCCCCAAAAGCACAAGTACTAAAACGACCAATTAAATGTAGTCTATATTCAGTAATAAAACTGATCATGTTGTTGGCTCTGTAACGTCCCTGATAAAAACCACGCATATTATTTGGTCCGCCAAATGAAGCTAATTCTCTTAACGGCGTATTACCAAATGTTTCATAATTATAAAGCTGAAATGCGAGGATCTGATCTTTAAATATTTTTTTAAAGTAACGAAGGTCGGTGATCCATTTTACTAAATTATAATCAGATAAAAACTCTTTTCTAAAATCAGTAAATTGCGTTAGAAAATAGATCCCTTTTTCGGGCCAGAAAGTAATGTTACGAGAATCGTAACTAATGCTCATGCCGGCGCCTGATACTTTATAAGGCTGCTTGCCAAAAAAAGCAGATGAATCAAAAGAGCCGCCCAGTTTATATGAAACATTAAACACATTCTGGAATTCATATAGCACCCCTAAAAATAATCGTTTTGTGATCTTCTTTTTTAAGTGCGGGCTAACATAAGCCTGCTCGAAACTATAACGTTCAAAAGGTTTATCTGTGGTGTTTGGGCCAATGCCCCAAAACTTATCAGGAAAATAACTGTGCGATATTTGTCCCAGCAAAATATATTTTTCTTTTGGAAAATAAATGACACCATCTGCTGCCTGGATATTTTGCCGGCGTGTTGTAAAAAAAGCAATTGTCTGAATAACGGAGGTTCGTGTTAAAGGATCGTTATGATGTGTTGTTTTAAAAGATAACGACCCTGAAATGCCATATGCTAAGCCCATTTCGGGGGTTTTAAATAAAACAGGGATAACAAGATACTGAACTTTTTTACTTGTATCCTGCTTTAATTGCGAGTAAACATTTAATTGAAAAACGGAAAATAATAAAATAAATTTTATAACTCTTTTAACGGGTATAGTTTTAAAAGCGCTCAAATTTAAATATCTAAATGTTTTTTACGCTGGGCCCAGTAATAAAAAATTGGAAACACCATTAAAGTAAATATGGTAGCAGTTACCAAACCACCAATAATAACAATAGCCAATGGTTTTTGCGATTCGGAACCAATACCACTTGATAAGGCAGCCGGCATTAATCCAATAGCGGCCATTAAAGCGGTCATAACAACCGGCCGCGTTCTTACTTTCACAGCTTCAAAGATCGAGGCCTCAAGTGACAACTTATTTTTTAAGTTGGCATGGAACTCGGATATAAGTATTACACCATTTTGAATACAAATTCCAAATAAGGCAATAAAGCCAACACCACCTGAGATGCCAAAATTTATTCCGGTAATGTGTAATGCAAAGATGCCGCCAATTAAAGCAAAGGGAACATTTATCAATACTAAACCGGCATCCTGTATATTTCCAAACATGATGAACAATAATACAAAGATTAGTATTAAACTAATTGGTACCACCTGGCTCAAACGTTTTGTTGCCCTTACCTGATTCTCGAATTCGCCCGTCCAGCCTATTTTGTAGCCGGTTGGTAATTTTATATTTTTTGTAACATTCTGTTGCGCTTCGGCAATGGTGCTTCCAAGATCTCTCTCTCTTATTGAGAATTTAACGCCAATAAAACGTTTTGTATTATCACGATAAATAAATGCAGGGCCGGTTACTTTTTTTAGAGTTGCAATTTCTTTTAAAGGAATTTTCGTTCCTCTTACAGTGGTTACCATTAAATTCATAATATCCTCTTCATCTTTTCTGTACTCTTTCGAATAACGCACCCGGATATCAAATTTACGGTCGCCCTCATATTTTTGTGTCGCTGTTTTACCGCCAATAGCCATTTCAATGATACTTTGTGCATCGGCTTTTTGCACACCATAAATAGCCATTTTTTCTTCGTCTAATAAAACACTTATCTCCGGCTGACCAATATTTCGAAGTATACCAACATCTTTAATGCCCGGTACATTCTTAATTTGATCGATCACCTCATTCGCTATTTCATCCAGCTTCTCTAGATCGTCACCATAAATTTTTACTGCGTTACTGGCGTTAATACCGGCCACAGCTTCAGCTACATTATCAATAATTGGTTGAGAATAATTATAACCAATACCCTGATAATTTTTTAATACCTTATCCATTTCTTCTACCAAACCGTCAACCGTTATCTTTCGTTTCCACTCATCTTTTGGTTTTAAATTTACCTGCATCTGCACATAATAAAATCCGCTAGGATCAGTACCGTCATTACTTCTACCGGTTTGTGATAATACGCCATTTACCTCCGGAAATTTTTGCAGCTCTGCGCGGAGCAATTCTACTGTTTTTATTGTTTCAGATAGCGAGCTGCTCATAGGTAATTTGGCTTCAACCCATAAAGCCCCTTCATTTAGCGGCGGCAAAAATTCTGTACCTAACCATCTTGTAGAAAAAATAGAAAATAATAATATCAGAACAGCAATTATTAGGCTGGCTCTTTTATTTGAGAAGGTTACTTTAAAACCACGACCAACAATCCGGTTAAAGAAGTCAACAAAAACGTTGTGTTTTTCTTTTACGTTCTTTTTTAGCAAAATAGAAACCAATACCGGAACCAAAGTAAGCGTAAAGATCAGCGCGCCTAACAATGCAAAACCAAGCGTATAAGCCAAAGGAGAGAACATTTTTCCTTCTACTTTTTGAAATGCAAAAATTGGTAATAAAGCAGAAATGATAATTAATTTTGAAAAGAACACCGCTTTACCCAAACCGGTGGCCGTTTGTTTTATTAAACCAAGTTTGGATAGTTTGTTGAAAGCTGCCATGCCGCGCTGAGTAGCAAGATAATCGAGTGTTACGAACAATCCTTCGACCATTACAACCGCCCCGTCAATAATGATCCCAAAATCTACAGCACCAAGAGATAATAAATTGGCGCTCATACCTTTTAACTTTAAACAGAGAAAAGCGAAGAGTAAAGCTAAAGGAATGATAATGGAAACAATAAGTGTGGTTCGCCAATCGGCCATAAATATCAAAACGATCAAGGTTACAAAAATGATTCCTTCAAATAAATTATGCATGACAGTCTTGGTACAAAACGACATCAGATTATCGCGGTCGTAAAACACTTCCATTTTTACATCATGCGGTAATACCGAAGTGTTTAGTTCTTCAATTTTTTCCTTTAACCTTGCTAATACTTCGCTTGGGTTTTCGCCTTTACGCATGACTACAATTCCTTCCACCACATCATTATTATCGTTTAAACCAACCTGGCCAACACGCGGTGCGCTCGATTCAACTACATTTGCAATATTCTTTACCAAAATGGGGTTACCGTTAGATTCGTCAACAATTGTGTTTTCGATATCCGCGATGGTATTTAAAAGACCAAGGCCACGCACAACATAGGCTTGTCCGTTCTTTTCAATAACATCACCACCAACATTTAAATTTGCTTTTGTAACAGCTTCAAAAACCTGAGTAGGAGAGAGGTCGTATTTTTGAAGCTTCACCGGATCTACCGAGAGTTCATAAATTTTTTCCTGTCCACCAAACGCTACCACATCTGCAATACCGGCAACAGCACGAAGTTGTCTATCGATCACCCAATTTTGTATGGTTAACAGATCGCGGGTATCTCTGTCTTTTCCTTTCAAAACATAACGATAAACTTCGCCGGTTGGCCCGTAAGGTGGTTGTACATCTGGTTCTACAGCTTCGGGCAATGTTACATTCCTTAGTTGATTATTGACCTGCTGTCGCGCGAAAAAATCTTCTACATCATCTTCAAAAATAATTTTGATCACCGATAAACCAAACATGGTTATACTCCGTACATTGGTTTTACGTTGTACCGAGTTCATGGCAATCTCAATAGGGGTTGTCACAAAACGCTCTACTTCTTCGGCACTGCGACCATTCCATTCGGTAACAATAATAATTTGTGTATTGGTAACATCCGGAAAAGCTTCGATGGGAATATTGATGTAACTAATAAAGCCTGCAATAGCTAATAGCCCCACCCAAAAAAAAGTAAATAACTTATTTTTTAAAGAAAAGGTAATTATATTTTTAATGAATTTATTCATAATGTCCTTAAATTTAACTAGTCGTTTAATGCATCATAAATAAGTAAGCCATTTTTCGAGATCACTTTTTCATTTTCACTTACACCTTTTTTTATATAAGTGATATCGCCTAGTTTGTGGTACACATCCACCAAACGTGTTTCAATATGTTTTCGATCCTTGAAAACCATTACCCAATCTTTATTTTTATCAAAAATTATGGCGCTTGATGGCACTGCGACTAATTTTCTATTCTCAGAGAATTTAAGATTAATGGTAGCGTTCATTTCGGGTTTTAATAAAAGGTCGGGATTGTTGATCTTTACAAGGATCTTCATGGCTTTTGTAGTTGGGTCTATGACGTTAAAGATCTTATCTACTTTGCCTTTAAATATTTTATCTTCGTAACTGATGGTTTGCACATCGGCTTCGTAACCTAAAGCCACTTTTGAAATGTTGGATTCATTTACATTTGCCAATACCCAAACATCATTTATCTGGGCTATCACAAAAACTTCTTCGGCGCGGTCGCTACGCAACTCTTCGTTCTTTGTAATATCTTTGCTAATGATAAAGCCACTTATGGGCGCGGTAATTCTATATTCTGAACCTTGTTTTAAATGGTAGATCGAATAAACTTCGTTAATGCGTGTAAGTTCGGCATGCGCTTTTTCCAATTCTTTTTCAGAGGCCAAAACATCTTTTTCTGAATTTAATTTTCCTGTAAATAGATCTTTTGCTACCTGTAAATTTTTCTCAGATAATGCAACGTTTGATTTTGCATCCAACAACTGCCTCTGGAAGTCGGCCACCTCACTACTTTTAACAATGGCTAATAATTGTCCTTCGGTTACATAATCTCCAAGCTCTACATTTATGCCGGCAACAATTCCACCTGTAATTGGATAAACGTGCGCCATTTTATCATTATCGGCCGTAACTTTTCCAAATAACTTTAATTCATTATTTACGTCCATTAATTTTGCTTCGGTAAACTCACAACGTTTCATCATTGTATCCGAAAGCTCAAATTTATCAACAGCTTCATCTTTCGGCTTATCTTTACAAGCAGTGTGAGTTAACATGACCAGGCAAATTAATGCCATATACATCCTTAAATTCATTTTAATATATTTTTGTTGCTGTTACGTAATTTATTTTTGCTGCCGATAAGGCTAATTGTTTTTTAATGCGTTCAAAATCCGCTAACGATTCGTTATAAGACTCTACAAAATCAACAAACTCGAGTATGGAAATATTTCTTTGCTGAAAATTATCGTTAACCCCTTTGTTTACCTGACTAAATTCTTCATTGAATAAAAGAATTACTTTATTGTATTCTTTTATATTTCGTTGCATATTTATCCAGGCATGTTGAATATCCAATTCAACCTCCAATTTTTTTCCTGTTACATACAGGTCCATTTCTTTTTTGTCAAATTCTGCCGCTTTTATATTTCCGCGGTTGGTATTTAAAATAGGAATAGGAAGCGTGACACCGGCATTTACCTGGTTGCGAAATGCGCCGCCACGTTGGTCATAACTTGTGTTTACAGCAATATCTGGAATGGCTTGTTTTTTTTCGCGTTTTAATATCAAAGCGGAAATGATCGCGCTTTCATCTGCGATCTTAAGATCGGGCCTGTTTGCAAGTGCCAGTGTTTGCAGATCATTTAACGGTTTAAGATCAACGTAATTTTTATAACTATCATCACTTACAACAGGTATCACTTCTTGATTTATTTGGATTAAAAGTTTTAATTGTTTTTGTTGTTCGCTATAATCTGCTGCCAGTTCAGCCCTGTTACCATCCAGTTTAATATAAACGGATTTTAAACGAATAATATCTTTTAGGGGTATATTACCTTTATCAGATTGGATCTTATAAGCACTTATAATTGTATCAAGGATCTGTAACTGCTTGTCATAGTTTTGAATAATCGTGCGCTCGCTATTAATGGTGTAATATGCTTGTGTAAGCTGGAATTTTAAATTTCGCAGAAGCTCAGAAAATTCTGATTCTGCCAAGATCTTATTTTGTTTTGCCAGGTCTATTTCTGTTTTTCTTTTACCGCCTAATAATATTAATTGTTGTACCTGGAAAGATTTTTGCCCAGATGAATCGATATGAAAATATTTATGATTCTGAGGATCGATCACATTAATATCTGCATTAAATGTTGGGTTAGGGTACGACTTTGATTGTATAATAAGTGCCTGCTTAGCGCTAATGTTATATTGCTTAGCTAAGAGCATTAAATTATTTTGTAGAAACATTTTTTCAGCATCTTCCAGGCTCATTTTTGTTTGAGCAATTTGGGATAATAACTGAAAACTGCATGTTAGTATTAAAACTAACGACACTATTGATCGCATTTTTTTTTAATGAATAAAGTTGTGAAAAAAATAAAAATATAGATGAAGGTCTATATTTTTAAACAACAAATAGCAATGCTCATTGTTGTTTTAGAGAATCTGAAAGAATTGTAGAAAGACTTTCGGTTGGCCTGCATTCCAAAAAAGACACATAATTTATTTAATGGTCCGCTCTGATAGAAGGCATTTAATTTGTGATTAAAACTAATTGTATTTTTTAATAATTTGTGCTTTGAACGAGAAGAGGTTTCGTCATCATCATCTTTATCATCCTCCAGATTGATTAAAAAATCCAACATTCTTGTATTTGAATTCTGATTGGGCTTTTTTAAAAAATTAGCATGAATTTTATATTTCGAATTTACAAAAGTACGAGCCGTGCTCTTTTTTGTTGAAAAAAGCAGGAGGCTTATTATAATAAGAAAAATAAAATATGTTCTAGTTAACACGGCGCAAATGTACTAAAAAAAGTATAAACATTGAATTTTAGGTTATTTTGTCTCTATGGTATTTAACATCGGTGATTTGCCATCTGTTATAATAACTTTAGAGTTAGGCGAATTTATACCAATTTGAAATAATATATAGTCCAATATTTGCATATTGGATTATTTTGTATTAACTTTGGACTATATAATAAATCAATATGTCATTACCAAAACAAATCGTGATAAAAGAGAGTCTCTCA
>JACCXH010000044.1 GCA_013697245.1 Bacteroidota bacterium | reverse complement strand
TGAGAGACTCTCTTTTATCACGATTTGTTTTGGTAATGACATATTGATTTATTATATAGTCCAAAGTTAATACAAAATAATCCAATATGCAAATATTGGACTATATATTATTTCAAATTGGTATTACATGCTGATGGATATGTGGAAAATTTTATTGCAAAAGAAAAAGGATTAGAAGCACCATCAACAAAAAAAACATATAAAGCTGAAGAAGTAAAAGTTTCAAGCTTTTATAGGTTTGAAGGCGAAAGTGATCCGGGTGATAATGCAATTGTTTATGCTATTGAAACAGTTGATGGCATAAAAGGAATGTTAGTAGATTCTTACGGCGGCCCTTATGCTAATCGTAAAGTATCTCAATTTATTACTGAAGTAGAAGATATTTCAAAAAAAGAACCACACACATAGTTCTTTTATTCCTCTGCAAAAAAAGAAAACCGAAACTGTAACAGCTTCGGTTTTTTTGTAATTAATGATCGAAGATCTTTATTTGCTTTTCTCTTTCTCCTTTTTTTCGTTCTCTTTATCTTTTTTCTCCTTTTTAAAAGCGCCCCGCAATAAAAAACTATGTTTGGCCGCGTCCATATTATCTTCAAGCCCTTTTGTGCCTTTCTTTAAATTGGTAATTGTTTGATCCAGCGTTTTTGCCATTACGGTATCCATAAATAATTTCCCGATTGTTCCTTTTCCGTGACTAACGTTTTGCATGATAATGGCCAGATCGCCTGTAATTGCGGCTGCATTATCGGATGTTGTTTTTAATTTCGCGAATATTTCATCTGTATCAATTGGCTGTGTAGTTTGAATGGTTGCATTCTCTGCGATCTCTTTTTGTCCCGGTGTACCGTGACTAATACTAATGATCTTATTGCCCATTAAACCTTCAGAGCCGATAACGGCTTTTGCGTCCTTTTTTATAAAACGATGAGTGCTTTCGTCAATGATCATATCTACCCTTACGGAAGTATCGTTAATTATTTCAATATTCTCAACAGTGCCAACATTAATTCCTGAAAACCTCACATTATTTCCAACAAGCAAGCCGCCTACATTTTTAAATACACCGCTTATTTTAAATACGTGGCTAAACATATGTTGCTTTTGCCCAATAAAATAAATACCTATAATAAAGAATAAAACGCCTAGTGTAACAAACACTCCAAGCTTTAATGTATTTCCTGTTTTCTTTTCCATTTTTTTGTTTTATTTAAAAAATGAACTTACAATTTCATCTTTCGAGTTTTGTAGTTCATCAAATGTTCCTTCGGCAATAAATTCACCGTTATTTATTACCATTATACGGTTAGCTGTTATCTGCGCGCATTTAATATCATGTGTAATAATGATCGAACTGGTCTTATATTTATTTTGAATCTCCAATATCAATTCACTAATTTCGCGTGAAGTAATTGGATCAAGGCCTGTAGTAGGTTCATCATATAATATTAGCTCGGGTTTTAAAATAAGGGTTCTGGCAAGACTTATTCTTTTTCTCATTCCACCCGATAGTTCGGCCGGCATTTTATCAATGGTATTTATAAGCCCAACATTTTCTAACACTTCTTTTACTAATTTATCAAGCTCTTCTTCTTTAACTCCTTTTGATTTTCTTTGAATCGGAAATTCAAGGTTTTCACGAACAGTCATAGAATCATATAAGGCGCCACTTTGGAACAAGAACCCAATTTTCCCTCTTATTTCGTTTAATTCTTTTTCATTCAGATCAAGAAGATTCTCATCAAAAACAAAAAGTTCTCCGCTATCAATTTCAATTAGTTTTACAATACATTTTATAAGTACCGATTTTCCGGTTCCTGATTTACCAAGAATCACCAAATTCTCGCCTTTTTTAAGAGTAAAATTTACATTTTTAAGAACGTGATTATTATTAAATGATTTTTTAATATTTTTCATTTCAACAATTACTTCTGACTTATCAGTCTCTTTATTTTCTCTTTCCGAACTTTTCATTTAGAGATCATGTAAATAATGTAGTTATTTGAACTGCTATCATATCAATAATAAATACCATTAACGATGCTATTACCACTGCAGAGTTGGCTGCGCGGCCAACGCCTTCGGTGCCTTTTTTAGAATTATATCCTTTGTAACAGCCTATTAAACCAATAATAAAACCAAAGAAAAAACTTTTTATAAAAGCAGGAAGTAGGTCAATAAAATCAAGAGATTCAAATACTTTAGAGAAAAAAAGAGTAAAACTAACTTTACCATCCAGGTTAACACCAACATAAGAACCATATAATGAAATAAGGTCAGAAAAAATAACAAGCACAGGTATCATTAAGGTGGTTGCCATGATCCTTGTTACAACTAAATATTTGAAAGGATTTGCGCCCGAGACTTCCATCGAATCAATTTGTTCAGTTACATTCATAGAACCAAGTTCGGCGCCTATGCCCGATCCAATTTTTCCTGCACAGATTAACGCGGTAATTACGGGGCCAATTTCCCTTATTATTGAAACACCAACCATACCGGGAATCCACGCTTCTGCGCCAAACTCTGCCATGGTTGGTTTTGATTGTATGGTTAGAACAAGACCCATAATAAAGCCGGTAATGCCAACTAACGCTAACGATTTATAACCGATTAAATAAGATTGTTTTAAAAACTCTTTAAATTCGAAAGGAGGTTTAAATACTTCTTTAAAATAACGCCCGGCAAACTTTGAGATTAATGCGACTTCAATAAAAACATCTTTTAAGGAAGTAGCAAAAGAATTTTCTTTGTTTTTTACTTCCGGAGATATCTTCTCTGCTTTTTGATCGGCGATCGGATTAAGATCTTTTTTCATAAATCGATTTCATGGTGTAGATAGCCAAAAAGTTTTTCTTAGATTTAATGTTAATACGATATTGATGAAGATCAAATCGCTTCTTTTCCTCTGATAACTCTTAAAATAATTGCAATTAAAGCAATGACAAGCAAGATGTGAATTAAGCCTCCTGCACTATATGCAAAAAAACCAATTGCCCAGGAAATGATAAGGATAACAGCTAATATGTAAAGTAAATTGCTCATGATATTTTTTTTTAAAGATTTGTTTTTAATTATATTTTTTCTGTAAAATTGTTTTTATCGTCGTAGATAACGTTTACTAAAATCAACCCCAAACCACCAACAAGAAGCAAATGAAAAGCGTAACCCTGAGTTTGTGTAAAAAAACAAACGATCCATAAAATTATCAGGATCATTGCAAGTATGTAGTTTATATTTTTCATTTTCAATAGATATTATCAAAGTATATATACTAATATTATGCCTGAATGTCTTTAATGCTTGTGTTGCGTAAAAACCCACTTGTTTCTGAGATTCGGAGGACTTTATAAATAATTGGCGCGTTCTGTGGGAAAATTAATTCACCATTCGGGAACTGCGGAAATTATTTAACAAGTTCAAGAATGCCTGTTGCCGTAACCTCTGTTGGACTGGCAAACGAGCTTTCAGATATATTCTCTTTAACATTACACTTAATGTGTAATGTGTAATTTAATTGATCATTATCGGTCTTAATTAACCAAACGGTTTTTAACGGATGATAGATCTCTATCTCAACAGGAAGTTTAATTATTATGCTAGAGTGTGGTTTTATGACCAGCGGCTTTGAAATAATACCTTTTGAACGTAAGGTGTTTTTTACCGTCATGTCATATTGAATGTTGGTTAAACTAAGGTCGAGATTTTTACCTTTGTTTATTATTTCGATAGTTGCAGATGCCTTTAATATTTTATCTCTTATATTATAGCCATTTCGCTCCACCTTTAATACTTTTATTTCAGGCGGAATAGGAACGAGAATTGGCGTTTTTTTATCAAAATTTATTTTAGCTCTACCAAATAATGTTTGGTAAACAATATAACCGCTTACTTCAACGCTGGTAGAGTCCTGATCCTGCAAACGGCTAATTAAACCCCGTATTTTTTTTATACTAAGATTTAGAGGTAGCTTAATAGTATCAATATCAAACCGGGCCTGTTCGATCTTTAAAGCAATTGTTTGATGCGCAATGCTGGTATCATTTAATTTAAGGTTAAAGTCAAGCGTATCAATATCTAACTTATAAGGATTTTTATTTTGCAGCACCATAGAGATCTTAGTAAAGGCCGAATCGTTTTTTATAACTGCTTTTATATAACTTATATTTGTAAGGTCAGGAAAAACAAGTTTAAGCGCTTTACGCGGATTAAATAAATAAAAAATGATTAGGCCGGCTAACGCAATTACAAAAAGTAAAATAACCCTTTTTATAACCCTGCCGGTAATTTTAGTCGTAATTTGTTTCACAATTAATGTTTCTTTTTTTTATGTTTCCCGTTACCAAATATTTTTTCTAAAAAGGTCTTATCGGTTACATCATCCAACTTATGAATGTTAATCGTATTATCAATTGATGGTTTGAGTGCGTGTACAAAAGCATTACGTAACACAAAACCGGTTGCTCTCCATAGATTAATAGTAGGATCGTTAAATTTTCCTTTAATGTCAACTTTAGTTGCAATTTCGTTTGTGTTATGATTTTTTAATAAGCTGGCGCTTGCACCTATTATGGTTTCGTAAAATCTTTCATTAAAAGTTCCTTCTTTTTTTACTTTAAAATGTTTTATAACCGGTTTTACATAGCCACCAAAGCCGCCATCTTTTCCTGCAAACTCGGTATATAATCCAAAATTACCTTCGGTAACTTCAAACTTGGCATAAGCCTGTAAAAAATCATTTAATAAAACCAGGTTCACGTTTTTTATTTCAGCGTTCATATCAAACGTTGGCTTTTCTTGGAAGGCATCAAAATCAGTACTTAAATGAAAAGTACCGCCGTAGGCTTTTCCATTTGCTATTACGTTTGCGGGTAATACTTTATTGCTGTCATTCACATTAGATAGATTTGAAGCTACAATTTTTAATTCCTTTAAAGCCAAGTCTAATTTTGGGGTAGAAAATGGGTCTAAATAATGTATCTCACCATTTGTAATTTCAAAATGGTTAATCGTTAAAGGCATCAGATCTTTTATTATCCTTCTAAAGTCCGCTGTATCTGCTTTAGCATCTTCTTCGTTATGTTTTCCTTTGACAAAATTAATAACCGGGTTTTCTACATAAATTTCTCCAACAATCCGGCGCTTAAAAATAGCTTTCCATTGAACTGATAGATCTATAGACGAAGCTTTAAAGAAAGGAACAGTATCACTTTTTCCCTGATTGTTACCGATCTTAACTAGCTTAATATCATTAATAATGTATGCGCCTCGAAGTAATGCAATGTCAATATCTTCCACATGGCCATAATATTCTTTAATCGTACTTAATTTTTTATTTACGAAGTGTAAAACAATTGCCGGTAGAAAAAGGCGAAATATAATTAATAAGACTACTATCGATACTAAAACTATCTTCAGTTTTTTTTTGCCTTTGGGTTTACGGTTTTTTACTTTTAAGTTCCTTATAGCAGCTTCCTCGCTCCTTTGATTATACATTATCAGTTTTTTTAACAGATATACCAGTAATTTGATGCCAGTTGGAATAGATTTTGAGTTATATAAGTGATGATCAAGAAACAAACATTCATAGATTCATGGAGTGTCTTAAAAGACTCTTTCAAAGAATTTAATAACGATAGGGTATTAAAATTAAGTGCTGCGCTGGCTTATTATACTATATTTTCCTTACCATCTATGCTAATAGTAGTAATAGGTTTATGTAGTATTTTTTATGGTAAAGATGCAGTGCAAGGTCAGGTATTTTCTGAGATCAGCGGCTTTATTGGGGCTGATGCAGCGGCGCAGGTGCAAGACATATTAAAGAAAACCACTTTGCACCATGATAACCTTGTTGCTACTATAGTAGGATTAGTTACTTTATTATTAGCAGCAACTGGAATGTTTGGGGAGATTCAGGACTCCATTAACTCTATTTGGGGCTTGCAAACAAAACCAAAAAAAGGGTTGATAAGAATGCTCTTTAATCGCCTTGTATCTTTTTCGATGGTGGTGGTTTTAGGTTTTATACTTTTAGTTTCGCTCTTACTTAATGCCTTGCTGGAAGGGCTTTTCCATAGATTAGAGCATTATTTTTCTGCTGATGTAATAAATTATCTTTTTATTTTCGATTATGTAATCATGATATTGGTAACCACCTTATTATTTGCGTCTATTTTAAAAGTTTTGCCCGACGCTAAGGTCCTTTGGAAGGACGTATGGGTAGGCGCATTTGTTACTTCTCTTTTATTTTTATTAGGTAAATTTTTAATAGGTTATTATTTAAAACATAATAACAGCATTAGCGCATATGGGGCAGCCGGCTCAATGATATTGATACTTTTATGGGTATATTATTCCGCAATCATCTTGTATTTTGGGGCAGAGTTTACTCAAGTTTACGTTCAGCACAAGAAAAGAAAAATAGAACCCAATAAATATGCGGTATGGGTAGAGAAGAATATAGTTGAGAAAAAACTGAATACACAAATAGATGAGCATATAACTACAATAGACAAAAAAACAGTTCCTATAAATAAAACCGATTAATTATATTATAATGACAACTCCGGAATTAAATATTCAGTTTGCAGTTAGATTAGTTACCCTATTTACAAAATTTGTTTTGGCACTTGTAATGCTCTTTTCGGTGGTATTGCTTTTTTTTGTTGGAAGTGGTTTAATTAAACCTTCAAAATCCTGGACACTTATAACACAAGAGGAAAGTTTAAAATGATCATTTTTTTAGCGGGAGCGTAATAATAAACGTAGTTCCTTTATTTAGTTCACTCAAAACCTTAATTGTTCCATCATGTTTTGATATGATGGTATAGGTGGCAGTTAATCCAAGGCCGGTGCCTCCATGTTTGGACGTAAAGAATGGCTCAAATAATTTATTAAGATCTTGTGGCTGTATTCCTTTACCGTTATCAGATATGGCTAAACTTACTTTTTCTCCAATGGCGGACGCACTAATTTTTAGAACTCCATTATTTCCTTCAATTGCTTCTATCGAATTTACAAATATATTTAAAATGGCAATTATTAATTTCTCTTTATCGCCTTTAATAAGGATGTTCTCCTGAATGTCTTTTTCGATCTTTATCTCTTTTAATTTTGCCCGATCTTTTATATGATCAAATGTATCATTTAAAAGTTCATGCATATACAGTTCGCCAATTGTAATGGTATCAAACCTTGTGGCGTTTAAAAGGTCTTCTATCAAAATATTAATACGTTTGCCGTTGCGCTCAATAATGTCAATAAAATCATTTGGATCTTCTTTTGAATCTTTTTCCTGTAATATTTGCCTTAATTCTGCAATTGACAGGTGGATATTTGTAAGCGGGTTTTTTATTTCATGTGCAATTACACGGGCCACTTTGCCGGTTAATGTTTGTTTTTCGAGTAATTTTTCTTTTTGCTCATTCTGTCTTCTTTCGGTAATATCGTGTAATACCAATTGATAAATCTTCTTATCGGCATCATCAACCACCGAGAGATTTAAAATGCAGAAACATTTTTTATTTTGCGCAGGTAAAGTAAGCTCAATTTCTAAAGAGGGGATGGAGGATTTTCCTGCTTCAAATATTTTTGGGTAAAAATAGTCAGAGATATTTTCGCCAATTATTTGCTCTTTGTTCTCGTATTCAAAAAGTTTTAACGCCGCTTTATTGGCATCTATTACATTTAACTCAAGATCAACAATAAAAACATACTCTACGGCATTTTCAAATAAATTCTTGAATTTGTTCTCACTTTCTTTAAGTGATCGTAACACTCTTGATTTTTCGAGTGCATACCTTATACTTCTGTCAATATCTTCAGATGTATATTGACCTTTAACAAGGTAATCGTACACGCCGGACTTTAGAGCCTGCTCATCAATGGCAAGTGCCTGTAAGCCGGTCATTAAAATGGTGGGTGTAAAAGGATATTTTTCGTTGATGTAGGATACAAGTTCAATACCTGTATGCACGCCCAGGCGATAGTCTACAAGAACAATATCAATTAGCTGCGACTTTAAAATTTCTTTTGCTTTTGTATAGGTTTCAGCCCAAACAAGTGTTTTATCAAAAGAAGTGCCTTTTAAGCTACTTTCTAAAAGATAATAATCATCTTCATCGTCTTCAACTATTAATAGCCGTATTGGTTTAATTGAACTCATAAGTTTACCCGTGATGTTTTAACAACATTAAACCAGTATTGTTTAAATATTTCCATGATCTTTACAAGTTCCTGGTAGGAGTATGGTTTGGTAATGTAACTGCTGGCACCAAGTTCATAAGCGTAAGAAATATCATCCGGATTACTGCTGGTGCTATAAATAACAATTGGGATCTTATTTAATTTAGCACTTGATTTGATCTCTTTAAGGCATTCTCTTCCATCTTTTTTTGGCATATTCAGGTCAAGTAAAATTATTTTAGGGCAAAGTGTTTCAACATCTTTGTATTTACCTTTTTTGTGAAGGTAGTCTAATAGTTCTACTCCATCATTTACCGTTTTAATATTTTCGTTAAGATTAATAGTTGTAAACGCCTGTTTTATCATATATTGATCATCAATATCGTCATCCGCGATAAGTATGCAATAGTCGGTTTCTATTTTTTCAATTCTCATATCATATCATTTTATTTACGGGTAAGCCAATTATAAATGTGGTTCCTTTTCCAACCTCACTTTCTGCGGTTATAAAACCCTCATGATTTTCTACAATACGTTTACAAATAGCTAATCCTATTCCGGTTCCTTCATATTCTGACCTGCCATGTAATCTTTGAAAGATAATAAATATTTGTCTTAAGTACTGTAATTCAAATCCTATTCCATTATCTTTCACAAAAATACAATAATATTTTTTTTGTTTGCTATTAAAATCTTTTATCCAATCCGTATTCTTTAATTCCTCATAGCTGTAATATTGCCCGCTTACTTCAATTTTAGGAACAGATTTATCGCTAAATTTTAAGGCGTTGCTGATGAGGTTTTGAAACAATTGTCGTAATTGTGTATTGTTGCCGCTTATTTCTTCAAGTGGTTTGATATTTAAAACAACATTTTTAGTTGAAATAGCAATACCAAGATCTTCCACAATTAATTTAAAAATGGAATCAAGATTTACTTTCTCGTTAATATCCAATAAGCGAGTGACCCTCGAATAATTCAACAGGTCGTTTATTAGAACGCGCATTCTGGCAACAGAATTATTTAATCTTTTAAGGCAATCAATTACTTCTTCATCCGGATAATCAGTTAATTTTAAATGAATTTTTTCGCTAAAAGAACCTATTTTTCTTAGAGGTTCTTCCAGATCATGCGAGGCAACATAGGCAAATTGTTCTAACTCTTTATTTGAAAGGTTAAGCATATGTACTTGAAGTTGCAATTGCTTTTCCGAAGCAATAAGCTTTTGTTCTACCAAATTTTTTGAATTGTACTCGCGCCGAAGCGCTAATAAAATACTTATTAGTAAAACGATAGAGATACCGGAGGTTAAAGCGATTATGAAAATAGAAAGTTCCGATTTTGTAAATGTTTTTTCGCGTAAAATAGAAAAACGTTTGTATTCTATTTTTTTCATGATATTAATGGTTTCTTTTGTTTTATCCATAATAAAATCGCCACTGGCAATAATTTTCCTTAAAGAATCATCTTTCACATCACCCGATTCGAGATATTTTTTTCCAACTTTTAGTACGTTCAACTTCATCTCAATTTCAATTCTCAATGCAATAAGGTTTTCGTGTTGCTCTTTCTCATTCTTAAGAACATTGTAAAGACCCGAGTATTCAATATTTACATCCCGTTCCACATAATTGTTTGTATTTAAAAGGCCGGGCTTATTGGTTATAAGATAGGCATTTTGTTGGTT
Source organism: Bacteroidota bacterium (assembly GCA_013697245.1). GTDB lineage: Bacteria > Bacteroidota > Bacteroidia > B-17B0 > Aurantibacillaceae > Aurantibacillus. Next base: position 163,991 of record JACCXH010000044.1, on the reverse strand, counting down.
TTCTGCATCTTTCATAATAGAATAGATCTTGTCTATTCTTGCATTAATACCGTAAGCCTTATCTAAATATGAAAGCGATCGGTAGTTATCTGTAATTGTATATAACGCCAGTAAAATGGAGGATAAGATAATAACGATGGAAAATCCGGCAATTAAATAGAAATAATTTTTATTTGATATTTTAAATTCAATAACAGACATAAAGGAATATAAATTTATAAACTTTTAGAATAACAACAAGTTATTCTGAAATAAATTTATTATAAAGAGGTTGCAGTAATCATGCCACACGACATTTTTGCCTGAGGTATTTTTCCCCCATATATCTACAATCTGTTATTTAAACAAAAATATTCTTTTAATTTTTTGCTTGTAATCTCAAATTTGAAATGGCATGTATTTAGATAAAACAAAACCGATAAAGTCTATAAAAAAATTGAGCCCTAGCAAAAATTTAATAAATGCAATATGCGCTAGATGTGTTGCAAAAAATCATGAAATTATAAACGAAAAAAAATTAGAATATGAGACCAATATGGACAGGAGCTATCGGGTTTGGCTTAGTAAACATTCCGGTTAAATTATATAGTGCAACAGAAACCAGTAATCTTAACCTTGATATGCTGGATAAAAAAGATCATTCAAATATTCGTTTTATGAGGGTGAATGAAAAAACGGGTAAAGAGGTAGAGTGGAACAGTATTGTGAAAGGGTTTAAATTGCCTAATGATGATTATGTTGTGCTAACTGATAAAGACTTTGAAGCAGCCAGCGCAAAAAAAACAAAAACTATTGAGATAACAGATTTTGTAAAACAGGAAGAAATTGAAAGTGTTTATTATGAAACGCCTTATTATTTGGAACCTGAAAAATCTGGCGCACGGGCTTATGCTTTATTAAGAGAAGCTTTAAATAAAACGGGAAAGGTAGGCATTGCCTCTTTTGTAATGAGAAATAAAGAAAGCCTTGCCATTTTAAGGGCAAACGAAAAAGTGATCATTTTAAACCGGATCCGTTTTTATGAGGAGATCAGGGATCCGGAAAATCTTAGCCTACCGGCTAAAACAGCCATTAAAGCGAATGAATTAAAAATGGCTATTTCTTTAATTGATCAGTTAACCGGTAAATTTAATATTTCACGCTACAAAGATACTTATAGCGCCGACCTTATGAAATTGATCAAAGCTAAGTCTAAAGGTAAACCTGTAAAAACCACTAAATTAAAAGTAGTTCACAGTAAATCACAAGATCTTATGAGTCAGTTAAAAGCAAGTTTAGGTAAAAGAAAAAAAGCATCTTAATATGAGTTTACAATTATATAATAAGAAAAGAAATTTTAAGGATACTCCTGAACCTTCCGGAAAGCAAAAAAAAACCGCTTCCAAATTAATTTTTGTTGTACAACGCCATAAAGCATCGCATCTGCATTATGATTTTAGATTGGAAATGGAAGGAACACTTAAGAGTTGGGCAGTACCAAAGGGCCCATCTTTAAACCCAAAAGATAAACGCTTGGCCATGATGGTAGAGGATCATCCATACAGTTATAGGAATTTTGAAGGGATTATTCCTGAAGGAAATTACGGCGCCGGTATTGTTGAAGTTTGGGATACAGGATCTTTATCAGACATTGATAATTCTGATACAGCCACAGCTGAAAAAAAATTAATAGCGGGTTTAAAAGCCGGCAACCTTAAATTTACACTGCACGGAAAAAAATTAAAGGGCGAGTTTGCACTTGTTAAATTAAGAGGTAAGCAGGAAAATGCCTGGTTGCTGATAAAACACAGAGATAAATTTGCAGTGGATGAAGACTATAACAGCGAAGAAAAAACACCTAAAAATTCGGCAATAAATAAATGGTTAGAAAAAAATAAAGAACACCAAAAGCCAATAGCCGAAAAAAAAGTAACCACTGCATTAAAAAAAAAAGAATAAAAACACTGCCGGGAAAAAGTAATAAACTTACTAACTATATTAAACCCATGCTGGCAAAGGAGGCAGTACAAGCCTTTAGTGACAAAGAATGGATCTATGAAATTAAATGGGATGGTTACAGGGCAATAGCAGAAGTTAATAAAACCAAGGTCTCCTTGTATTCGAGGAACGGCAATACGTTTGAAGGATCTTACCCTATTGTGGTTGAGGCGTTAAAAAAATTAAAGATCAATGCTGTGCTTGATGGTGAGGTAGTTGTTCTTAATGAAAACGGCGATCCTGGTTTTCAGCTCTTGCAACATTATGAGAGTGAGTCCGTTTACCCGATCCAATATTACGTGTTTGATGTTTTAGCTATTAATGGAACACAAACAACAGACATTCCACTTATTGAAAGGAAACAGCTCCTGAAAAAATTATTGAAGAAAAATGAGGTCGTAAAATATTCAGATCACATTGAAGAATTTGGCGAAGAGTTTTTTGAAATAGCCAAAAAAAGGAACCTGGAAGGGATTATGGCTAAAAAAGCAGATTCGTTATATTATCCCGGTGTAAGAACGAAAGATTGGTTAAAAATAAAACATCATCATTCGCAAGAATCAATTATAGCTGGTTTTACAGCGCCGACGGGTTCTAGAAAATATTTTGGGGCTTTGGTTTTAGCGATCAAAAAAGGCAATGAATTAAAATATGTTGGGCATACCGGTTCTGGTTTTGATCATGAAACATTAAAAAAAATGAGCACTCTTTTAAAACCATTAATTCAAGTGCGCTCTCCGTTTAACGAAAAAATAAAAACAAATATGCCCGTAACCTGGGTAAAACCGGTTCTGGTGTGCGAAATAAAATATACCGAGATAACCAGGGATGGAAGTATGAGACATCCAATATTTTTACGATTACGTAATGATAAAAAAGCAAAGGACATAAATATGGAAGCAACAAAAAAAATTGTAACCAAGAGCACTAAAAAGGCAGTAAAAAAAACTGCGATAAAAGCAACTAAAAAAACGGCCGCTACAAAAGTAAAAGATAAAAAACAAATCGGGAGTGCGATGTCATTTGGTAGAATAAAAGTACCTGTTACAAATCTTTCAAAGATCTTTTGGCCTAAAGAAGAAATTACTAAAGGAGATGTAATTAAATACTATCAAAGTGTTGCAGAATATATATTGCCATATTTAAAAGGCCGTCCGCAATCGCTCTTACGCAACCCAAATGGCATTAACATGCCAGCCTTTTTTCACAAAGATGCCGGCATAAATGCCCCTTTTTGGGTAGAACACATTAAACTTTTTTCGGAATCAACAAATAAAAATGTAGATTATATTTTGTGTAATAATAAGGCAACCCTTGCATATCTTAATAATTTGGGGTGTATCGAAATAAATCCATGGCATTCTAATGTTAAAGCACTTGATTATCCCGATTATCTTGTAATTGATCTTGATCCTTCAGAAAAAAATACGTTTGAACAGGTTATTGAAACTGCAAAGGTGGTAAAAGAAGTTTTGGATAAGGCGGGAGCTAATTGTTTTTGCAAAACATCGGGCGCCACAGGTTTACATATTTATGTTCCCATGCAAAAGAAATATACCTACGATCAGGTAAAAGATTTTGCCTATCTTATTTGTATTTTAACGCAGGAGCAATTACCAAAATTTACAAGTCTTGAACGTAATTTAAAAAAACGTGGTAATAATATGATCTATCTTGACTATTTACAAAACCGTAGGGGTCAAACAATTGCCAGCGCATATAGCCTAAGGCCAAGAGAAGGTGCAACTGTATCTACACCTTTATTATGGAAAGAGGTTAAAACCGGGCTTTCGCCTTTAGATTTTAATATCTATAATACTTTAAAGCGTATTAAACGAAATGGTGATACTTTTACCGGAATTCTGAGTAAAGGAATTGACCTTTCCAAATGCCTCAAAAACCTTAATAAATAAAAGATAATTAGTGATTTGGATGTAACTGAGAATTGAAATATGTTTTCTCTTCCTTTTTATGAGGGTCATTTACATAAATACTTTCAATCATTTTCTTGATTATGGCTTTATTTGCCCGTATCTCAGCTATCTGCTCTTTTTTAGCCAGCCATTTATTGCCCCACAATAAATTCATTAATTTATCAAAAGGCATGTAAACAATAAGTGATAATGCGCCAATTAATTTCATTTTAAAACTTTGGGCAAGTTTTCTATAACTAACCCCAAAGCCACCATCCAGATAGGTGATATAGTGCCAATAGCCGCTTGGCATATACAAGGCATCACCAGCCTCTAAAATATATTCATCAGCTTCTACATAGTGTAAGCCCGGGTACTTATTATAATCAGGGTTATCAAGATCAATTAAAGAATAAGTATTAAACGGTAACCTGTATAAAAGATCCGAATATTCTGGTGATATCAACACCACTCTTTTTCGTCCATGAAATTGTGTTAGTAGAACATTAGACATATCAATATCCTGATGAATGCGCACGTTAATATTTTTGCTGCCAAAAAACATATAACCCATTTTGCCTAGTATACCTTTAAACAAATAAGGACACGGAAAATCTTTCCGTAAGCCGGGTTTTCTTTTAAACATATTAAATAAGAATATTCGTAGATCGGATGTCTCATCTTTAGCAATAATATTGATGTAATCGCTAAATTTCATTTCAAGATCGCCGGTGGTAAATGCAGACGCTGAATTATTTTTTATACTATTATCAAATATCTCAACATTTACGTCCCCACAATACTCTTTAAGATAATCTATGGTCCATTTTTTTCCGGCCGGATAATGATTTGCCAGGCCTTTAATTAAAAGTGGTTTTTGAGGTTTTAAATAGTTTTCGTTAAAATCTTTAATATTAATAGCAGTTACGTTGTTTATATTCCTATTTATTTTCATAACAATAATTTTATATTTATTTATATAAAAAAACTTGCCAAGAAATTAACTAATCTAAAAGCTATATTTCCCTATTTTAAGTGCGGTTTGTAACAAAAATGTAATGTAAAAATAATAAAAGTAGATAAAACTCCACATCACTAAAAAGTTATTAAATGCTAAATTTTATTAAAATACAATTAAGTTTTAAAACCGTTTTTCAATTGTAAAACATACTATTGACAAACTATAAATTTTTGCCCAACTCTCTTAAGGCTTTCACTCTGTCGTGATCAAGTTGAATTTCTTTTTTTTGCAAGTGTATTAATTTGCTTAGGTTATCGGTAAGAATATTTTCCTCATCAGAAATAATTTTTTTATAAGTATCCAGTGCGGCATTCTCTCCAAACTCGCATGAACCCAAAATTTCTTTTCTATTTTTACCTGTAAGCGCGCTTTTAATATCCATCCAGGCACGAAATAGTTTTCCGGAAACTTTAGTGCTTTCAGTTGGCTCTCCTCCTAATAATATAATTTCGCGGCTAAGGTCATTTTTATAAGCCTTGCTATGCGCTGCCATATTTGTAAATAAATAAGTAAGATCTTCGTCATCTGTCTCAGAGATCGCTCTTTCATAGCCTTTTATGCGGTCATTATTTATTTCAACAAGATCATTTAGTTGCGCGATCAGTTTTTCGCTTTTTTCTTTTGTTATAGTTTCCATTGTTTACAGATATTAAGTAATATATAATTTCAATACAAAATCATGCCAGTTACAATTACAAAAAACCGATGGAAATCCCATAAACAACAGAAATCCTCAACATGGGGAAATAAAAGAACAACACATCATTTATTATCACCGCATTCTTGCTTTTTCGTATACGGAAGATCAATTTTGGGTAACTCCCAAAATGGGGAATTATTTACGCTTTTCGGAAACTGCGCATACAACCGTCTTTTATTAACGGTTTGAATTTCAATATATTGATAAATAATTTCAAGTATGGCATAATCTTAGTCTATAGAAAAATACAAACAATTAAAAATTAGAAAAAATGGAAAATTCAGGAAAACTTATAGGAGCCTTATTACTGGGTGCAGCAGTTGGTGCAGCTTTAGGCATTTTGTTAGCTCCAGACAAAGGAAGCGAAACACGTAAAAAATTATTTAACGGGGCTAAAGACCTTGCAGACGATCTTAAAGAAAAAGTTAAAGACGGTGCAGGTAAATTAAAAGATATGGCTGATGAAAAGATCCACCAAATGGATGGTCAATATAAATCAGCATCTGATAAAGCAAAAGCAGGCTTATCTTAATTTAAAAAAAAGGTAAAACTTATGGAAGCGCAATCAAAAATTGAGGAAACCGTAGATAGTATAAAAGACTATGTTAATACACGTTATGAATTAGCGGTGTTAAAAGCATCAGATAAAGTTGCACACATAGGATCTAATGCTGTTTCGTTTGTGCCAATAATTTTTCTTAGTGTACTTACTGCTTTTATGTTGAGTTTTGCCTTGGCATTTTATTTAAACACTGTCTTCGTAAATCAATATTATGGTTTTCTTATTGTTGGAGGGATTTATTTTGTTATTGCGTTTTTTCTGATTTGTGTGCGGAAAAAATTAATTGCAAAACCCTTCCGCAATAAGATAATTAAAGAATTGTTTAAAAATAATAACTTATAAACATGATAACAATGACTAATTCTGCAATGATCACAAATGATACCGAATTACATCATCGTATCATGAAACTTAATAACCTTAAAGAGGAACAAGAACAAGTTATTAAGAGAAACGTAAGAGAAGTTGTTTATTCAATGCATCCGTCAATGATATTTAAAAATATTGTAAATAAATTCTCGGAAGATAAAGAAGCAACTAATGATCTAAAATCAGTAGGCTTAAATCTTGGAAAAGATTTTTTACTGGCAAAATTATTCGGAAAAGGTGTTTCGATTAAAAGTTTTATTACTTCATTGGTAGTTAGAAAAGCTACGGATTATGTTATAAAAAATCACTCGGATCTTATAATGACCGGAATACATAAATTAGAAAATTACTTTAAAGAACCAAAGTCGGAAAATCCGGCTTAAAAATAAAATATAACAATTAAAAAAAAAACCATGAAAAAAATGATGATTCTAGTAGCAGCGTTAGGACTTACTATAGCTACTACATCTTGTAAAAAAGATTATGTTTGTAAGTGTACAAAAACATATACAGGAACTACTTCAAGTACCACAAGCGACGATGGACAGTATACCTATAAAGATACACGTCCAAAAGCCGACGACAGGTGTAATGCTAACGAAAAAACAGGTTCTGATCTTGGCGGATCATATACAAGAAATTGCGATATACAATAATAAAGCAATTAAATACTGTAAAATCAACACAAAACACATTTTGAAATATATTTTTGTTTGTGTTGATTTTCTTTATTGAATTTATTAGCTTAACTTTAACTGAACTACCATAAGTTTAATTATGACGAATAAAAAAATTCTGATCGTTGACGATGAAGCTGATATTAGGTTTCTGTTAAAGAGGGCGTTAACTTCGCATAATTATTCTGTGCTAGAGGCCGGCAATTTAAAACAAGGCTTAGAAATTTATAACGAATCAAACCCCGACATTGTAATTTTAGATGTAAACCTTCCTGATGGAAGTGGTATATACTATGCAAGGAAGTTTAAAAATGAAAAAAATATTGTTATTTTCATAAGCGCCGATCATGACAAATTAGCGGAAGGATACAAAGAATTAGGAGCAAACGGATTTATACAAAAACCTTTTCTCATTAATGAATTAATTGAAACTATAAATAAAATTCAAATAAAGACACCAACAATTAACTAAAAAATAATGGCTAAAATTCTTATTATCGACGACGACACAGATATTTGTCAATTACTTGACCGGTTTCTAAAAAGAAAGGGGCATGATACAAGTTATGTTACCAGTGGCAAAAAAGCTTTAACTTATTTAAAAGAAAATGAGGTAGATATTGTTTTTTGTGATTTTAGATTACCCGATACGGATGGTAAAGAGTTATTATTAAGTATAAAAGAACTAAATCAAAAAACACAAGTTATTATTATTACTGGATACTCTGATGTAAAAATTGCAGTAGATGTGATTAAGAATGGTGCATTTGATTATATTACAAAACCACTATTACCCGAAGAGGTATTAATGTTAGTGGATAGAGCATTAGATCAAAAAGTTGCCGCTAACCAAAACACTAATTACGTTGATAACAATGGCGATGGTAAAGTAGAGGCCATTCCAAATAAAAGACATGTAATTGCTGATCCAAAAAATTTAGTTGTAGGTAAAAGCAAAGAAGCCGAAAAACTTCATACACAAATAAAGTTGGTAGCCCCAACAAATTATTCTGTAATTATATATGGCGAAAGCGGTACCGGTAAAGAATCTGTAGCATATAGCATTCACACACAAAGTACGCGTAAGGATAAGCCCTTTATTGCGGTAGATTGCGGCTCGTTAACCAAAGAGTTAGCGGGAAGCGAACTGTTTGGTCACGAAAAAGGATCTTTTACAGGGGCTATGCAAACAAAAATAGGACAATTTGAATTGGCCAATGGCGGAACTATTTTTTTGGATGAGATTGGAAATTTAACTTACGATATCCAGGTATCTTTATTAAGGGTTATTCAGGAAAGAAAAATAAGACGAATTGGTTCGCAAAAAGAAACCAATATTGATGTTAGGATAATTGTAGCAGCAAATGAAAAATTAAGTGAAGTTACTGCTAAAGGTAAATTCAGAGAAGATCTTTACCATCGCTTTAATGAATTCTCTATCGACCTTCCACCTTTGCGTGATAGGAACGAAGACATCATGCTTTTTGCCAATTTTTTCCTAAGGAATGCAAATGCCGAATTAAATAAGAACATTGAAGGTTTTGTGCCTGAGGTTGAGAAAATATTTTTGGATTATAACTGGCCCGGCAATTTAAGGGAAATGAATAATATCATTAAACGTGCTGCATTGTTAACGAGCAAAGATATTATTACATTAGAAACGTTGCCTCAAGAGATCATTTTCCAATCTAAATTTAATTTGATTGAAGACCATAAAGAGAATACCATCAGCTCTAAAGATATGCCGGATCTTAAGTCAGCAGCATTACATGCTGAATACGAAAAGATATTGGAAGTGTTGCGAAAAGTAAATTTTAATAAATCGAAAGCTGCACAAATTCTAAATATCGATAGAAAGACCCTATATAATAAAATGAAAACGTTTAATTTACTAGTTAATGGCTAATAAAAAAGCCTAAGCAGGTAAATATATAATAAACGTAGCGCCTTTATTAGGTTCGCCTACAGCGGTAATAAAGCCGTTGTGGTTTTCTACGATCTTCTTGCAAATAGATAAACCAATACCGGTTCCACTGTATTCGCTCTTGCTGTGTAGCCTTTGAAATATCTCAAATATTTTTTCTGAATATTTTTGATCAAAGCCAATTCCATTATCAGAAAAACTAATCTTAAAATAATCATCGTTTTGTTGTGGATTATTTGAAGAAATAAAATTTAATTGTTTACCATTCACTAACGAAGAACTAATTTCGATCTCTGTTCTCTTTCCAGGAATACTATATTTTATGGAATTACCGATAATATTTTCGAATAATTGCTGTATCTGAAAAGCAACGGCATTTATGACAGGTAACTTATCATAGCTGATCTTCAAATTCCCTTCTTTTATAGATTCTGAATGTAGATTTTTAATTTCTGTCAAAATCAAATTAAGGTCAATTTCCTTTAAAGTGCTTTCGTAAAGTTGTGTACGTGAAAATGAAAGCAGGTCTTCTATCAATTTTTGCATACGTCCTGCACTAAGCATAATTCTTTCAAAGCATTCTTTTCCTTCATCTGAAAGGTTTGGTTCTTTTTCTAAAATAATGTTGCTGAAAGTTTTAATTTTACGTAAAGGTTCCTGCAGATCATGACTGGCAATATAACTAAAGGAGGTAAGTTCTTTATTACTTCTTTCGAGTGCTAAATTTTTTTGTTCGAGCGCTAAATTTAACTCAGCTAGTTTTTCTTTTCTTTCTTTTATTTCGTTGTTTAGTAAAATTTCTTTCGTAATATCTTGTCCGGTACCTAAAACTTTATACGGTTTTCCTATTTCGTCAACCAAAACCTCTACATTTCTCCTAATAATACGTATACTTCCGTCTTCGCGAATGATTCTCAGATCAATAGTATGCGGTTTTTTTGTTTGAATTGAAAAATTAAGTTGCTCTGTTACATTCTCTGCATCATCAGGATGTATAAAGGACTTGAAACGTTCAAAAGAGATCTCTTCATTAAGGTTTAAACCATGAATTCGAAAAAGCTCTTCTGAAAAGTTAATTTTTCCGGTTTCAAGGTCCCAGGTCCAATTGCCAATGTGAGTTAACTTTTGCGCTTGTTTATACAGAACCTCATTGCGTTCTAAACGTTGGAGGATATAATGCCTGTCTGTAATATCCATTACAGTACCTATCATCGAAACAGCAACATTGTCTTTAAAATTTACAATGCCCTTTGACCATAAGACTTTTTCTTTTCCGTTTTTTCGGTAACGGTACTCGCATTCATAATCTTCTTCGCCCTTTAACGCTTTGTTAATTGATCCTTTTAATTTCTCTCTATCTCCGGGGTGAACAAATTCCAAAAAGTCAGCAAGGTTACTTGTTTCTTCCATTTCAAATATTTTATACACCTGCGGCGTAAAACTCGAGCTTTCGCCAATAAGATCCCATTCAAAACTTCCAAAACTTGCAATTTCCTGTGCTTCGAGAAGTTCTGATTCGTGCTTTTTTAAAGTAATGTTTATTTCACTTAATTTTTCGTTATGTATATTAATATAGGTTTGAAAAGAACGGGAAGTGGTCTCATGGAAATAATCGTCTATCTCTTTAATAAGTTCAATAACTATAGATATATCGGAGGTATAATAAGAGATAAAAGTGGTAAGCGCTTTTTTGCGCACATATGTTGCTAATGTAATATCTTCTACAACAAGTTGGTCTCTGGTAATATTAGGTAATTGGTTGGTCTCCCATTTTTTTATGGCATCATCAAGGTAATGATCTAGTTTGTTATCAATTACTGCTTTTAGAAATTCTTTATCGGAAGGAACAGATAGATCGATCAATTGATCTTTAGTATAAATACTAAGATCGTAATATTTAAGGATCGGAAAATCTACTTCGAACATATAATTTAATTGCGCTTCTGTAAATTCGCGTATTTTATTTTTTAGGAGGAACTCTGCAAAAGCCGGAAACAATTTAAATTGAAGCTTACTTTTCATAGATATATTTAGTGGGCCTGACATATTAAATATCTCGCTTAGGGTTCTTGTATATTATCGTATCTAATATAACAATAAATTTTATATTAGAGATAATACTTATTTTTTGTGTATGATTTTCTACAAAACGGCTGAAGTTGTGGTAAAAATATAATAGCATAAGCTCAAAATTATTGGCACAAAATTATAATAGCTATTGTATTATTAACTATTAAAACTTATAAATTATGTTACGTTGGTCGGTTATATTTTTAGTGATTGCTATAATAGCAGCACTTTTTGGATTTACAGGCATAGCTGCAGGCGCAGCTGGCATGGCTAAGATCCTATTTTTTATTTTCATAGTATTATTTGCTTTAGCCTTAATTGGCGGGGCCTTTTTGGTTAAAAAGAAATAATACCGGATTCTTAAAATTGTAAAAGGTCCTTTCGTTTTTAGCGAAAGGACTTTTTGTTTTTGAGTGTTTTAGCCGGCTTATCTTTTATATCTTTTTTAAGTTTATGAATTTCTTCTGCTTCTTCAATAGAATGTGAGGCTTGTAAATTTTCTTCCTTACTTGTTAATGCTGCCAGCTTGCTGTAATATTTTTGAAGAGTCCTTAATTCAGGCTCTGTCATATCCTCTACGCTTACCAAACGATTGCTTGCCATTTCGTGGGCTGCAACGAGTTCATTAAGTTTTAACTGTATGGCTATTGCATCCTTATTTTGAGATTTTTGGATCAAAAAAACCATCAAAAAAGTAACAATGGTTGTACCTGTATTAATTACTAATTGCCATGTATCAGAATAATTAAAAATTGGCCCGGTAACAAGCCATATCACCACTATTAATGCCGCTATTAAAAAAGCGGATGTGCTTCCGGTAGCCTGTGTAACTTTTAATGCTAGTTTTTCAAAAATTGAATGATCGGCTGTTTTTTGCGTTTTATTTTTCATAGTTTCTCAAATAAAAAAAGCCTCCCAACATGAGAGGCTTTTTATTTTAAATTTTGATTATTCTTTTACAAAACGTTTCGTTACTGTTTTGTTATCAGATAAATTAGTGATCTTAATAAAGTAACATCCTGTTACTAAATTTGAAACATCAAATTTGTTCACATTATTGCTATTTATATTTGTAGAAATTGTTCTTCCTGTAATATCTGTTAATTCATATTTATAATTGTCGGTAGCATTTAATAACTTTACGCTTACAACATCTTTTGACGGATTTGGATAAACTTCCAATTCATTAGAGATCGAATTTTCTTTTACTTTTAATGCTTGCCCGGCTTCTGTAACAGCAAACGGACTTAAAGAGGTCATATTCATTCTCGCTAATTCATAAGTATTATTTGCTGCAATTGATGCACTTCCCGCACTCATTACATCCCAAGCAGAAGATGTATAATGACTAACATAAGCGTTGGTCCTGTTAAAACCATTCACCTCAGCAGCTGCAACCCATCCAAATTTAAGGTTTGCATTTATTGTGCTAACGGCAGAGCTAACAAGCCATGTTCTGTTAACTACTTTTAAGGTATTTGAGTTCACAAAACCATAAGTGCCCCCACTTAAAACGGTATTCATTGCTTTTACATTAAAATTTCCACTACCGGCAGCAGAAGCCTGTTGTATATGCGCTGGAGAATAATTACTTGATGTGCCAATTGGAAAAGTAACATACGCTGATCCGGCATTTACGTTCATACTTAAATTACCGGAATTATTTTGAGATGTAACTATGTAATTTGAATCATCGTAACCTGTTATTGCAGCACTTGGCATAATTACAAGATCGCTGTTAGTTAACTCAACTTTTCCTTTAATAAAGGCAAGTTCTGTATTAATATATAATTTATTGCCAAGTACTATGGTAGCGGTTTGAGTAAGATTAACCCTTAACCTGTTTAATGTTTGGTTTAAAGTAAAAGCATCAAAAAATAATGTGTCATTAGTTACTGAAGTTAAATTTAAATAAAGTTCTGCACTGGCATCTCCCATAAAGGTTGAACTCGAATTTTGAGAAATGGTTCCGTTCAAAGTAAGGGTTTTCCCATTTAGTTTCACATTTCCTTTATTCATATTTAAATTACCTGAAATAACAGCGTTATTGCTAAGGGTAATTTTATTTTGACTGGATGTATAGGATACCGTTAAATTATTTAATCCGCTGCCTGTTAATTCTGGGCCTGTATTATTATCAGATACTCCCATATATTCAACATTGTAAGGTGCAGTGCCATTAAAAGTACCGGTGTTTAGAGCCAGATTACCATTTTCAATATGCACGGTACTAGCTGAACTCATAGTTAATATTGCACCACTTTCAATACTAAAGTTTCCATTCATTAATTTTAAATGTCCACCAATATTTAACGAGTTTCCTAATTTTACCTGGCCATTAGCCGAACGGTTAATGATAAGATCGTTTAATAATGTTGAACCTGCATCAAAATATAATGAACTGTTTAATGACCCGCTGCCATCAATTTCCATAATAGAAGCTGCACTGCCCGCAAAAGTGCTACCGGCACTTAAAGTAATATTACCTTTCATTATAAATTGTTTACCGTTAAGTATTATTTTTCCGGAGTTAACTGTAGTATTTCCGTTAACAGTAGTATTATTATTTAACGTAACTCCTTGTGTGTTATCATTCATTGTAAGGTATAAATGTTGAATTGTTGTTGAATTTAATTCAATGCCAGTTGTTTTTGAAGGACCAATATACATAACGTTATAAGCGTTGCCGGAGTTAAAGATACCACCACCTACTGTTATCGAACCATTATTTACCTTTACAGTAGAATTGCTTAACATAGTAAGGTTAGCATTTGTATTTAATAATAAATTGCCACTTTGCAGATCTAGTGTATCTGCAATGTTCGCAATAGCTGAAAAAGCCAATGCAGTAGTTGAATTTGACATTCGCTTCAAATTTAAGTTTCCTGAAAATGAACATGTAGCAAGACTTGTAAATGAAATGCGGTTAATTGAAATAGTTCCACCGCCGGCGAGAGCCCCCTGTGCCATGCTCACTCCATTTGACGTAGTACTTGTTAAGATGCCTGCTACACTAAAGTTATTTAGCAAGCCAACAAACGTAACATCCGCATCTAATGTTACGGTAATTCCGGCAGGAATTATAATGTCCTGATTTGTTACTGTTGCTGTGGGGGCAATTCCACCCCAAGTGGCCGCGCTACTCCAGTTTCCTGATGTAACCGCTGTAAAAGCTGCGTTAGCGGATGTTGAGATAAATAATCCCAATGCTACAACCGCTATTTTAATAGTAAGTAGTTTTGTTTTCATTTTTTTCATTTTTTAGAGTTCATAATTTTATATGGCATATTCAAACTAAAATATTGTGCCAATGTTTTTTGCCAATTTATGATGGATTTAAAGCGCGATTTAATGTTTTATGAGTACAATTTTACACAGCAGGATCTTTTAATGATAATTCTATGCAAAAAAAAAGACTGTTATCGCTAACAGCCTTTTTTTGAATTTAAATTTTGACAAGATTATTTTTTCGCATTTGTTTTAAGTCCCCAAATCTCTACATGAGCTTTAACATCTTTACGATTTGGAAGGGTTTTGTATACAAAAAGTATTTTTTTGATACTGCGCTCACCGCCATTAAGGTCAATAGTTTTGCTTTGTCCCGGAGCTTTTATAGGGAAATTTACTTTTACTTTTTGGTTATCACCACTTTCGTAAAAAACCTCAATTTCTATTAGGTCAATTGGTGCATCGTCTACTTTAAAAATAAGAGCAGCAAATCTATCAGCTCCTATAATAGAAACTTCATCGCGATCTTTTCCAAAATCAACAGTTGTTTCGCCGATCTTGTGCCATCCGGTTTTATCACTTAATACTACTTTTGTTTGCGCGAACGCCGAATTATTTAATCCTGCAACTGCAAGGAATAAAATAAGTGCTACTTTTTTCATTTTATTTTTTGTTTTTAATTTGTGAATATGCTTTCTTTTCTGAAAATCCTATGCCAATTAATTTTCCGCTTTAAAAGATAGGAATCGGTATTATTGGTAAAAAGATTACACAAATTGGGTAAGGGGTTTTCATGGGAAGAGTAATAAATTTCGCAAAAAGCATTTATATAATAAAAAGGATACTGGTATTATATTATAAATACTATCCTTATTAGATTATCAGTTAAAGCGGGATTTCTATTTTGAAATAGACCCTATATACTTTAAAACAAATAATACCTGCAATAAGCCAACAGTAAATCAAAAAATATGGATCCCCCTTTATCTTGGGCTTTATTTATTAAAATAAATAACAAGTAAACAAACTAAATTTAAAATGCCATTAGCTCTTAGGTCAACAAAAATAAAAATATTTTTTTTAGTTTTTCTTTATTGTATAATTATTGGGTTTGTTTCATGGAATACCCCTAACCATACCGGACCTCATGGAGGATCAATTAAAAATGCCGGTAATTATTTTATTGAGATCAAGCAAGTGGATAAATTTTTAAATGCTTACTTACTGGATAAAAAATTAAAGAATATGAATAATAAAGATATTTTGGGCGCAGTAAAATATTTTTTTAAGGATAGTACTACCTTTGATTTTAAATTGCAGCCAACCAACGCTTCGGGTTTTACATGCGAGGGATTGTCGGGATTTTCTGTTTGTAAAGTAACATTTACTGTTTTAGGAAATTCTGTTGGGGCAAAATTCGAAAACACAGCGTATTAAAATGCCGCCAACACGTTTAAAGCAGGCCATTTAAACCTTTCGTTGTATATACATATTCTTTTGTCTACATAATTTTGGCGCTGATAAGTAAAATTATTAGCTTTATACCATGCCTTCTGCTACTGATCATTTGTCACAAGAAAAAATTCTATCTGCCACTAAAAAGGGCGATGTAGCTGCATTTGGTAAGTTATTCGACATTTACTCGCCGGTGCTTTATTCGGTGATCGGCAAAACTATCGCTGATACTAAGCTTGCAGAAGACATCCTTCAACAAGCTTTTGTTAAAATATGGCAAAATATTTCTATTTTTGACGCCAAAAAACAACGATTTTTAGGTTGGATGCTTATAATTACTCGGGATCTTGCAAATAGCGCTCTAGCTGAACAAAAGCTTAATAAAAATTCAGAAATCCAAACAGGACGCAATAACGTATCTAATAATAATGAAGTTTTGGCGCTAATTTATTTTAAGGGGTATTCACTAAAAAAAGCCTCTGAAACGTTAAATATTTCTACTGAAGAAGTGAAAATAAAATTAAAAAAAGAACTAGACCAAATAAGAGCGTCTATAGCTAAATGAAGAATGTAAACGAATATATAAATTCTGGCATCCTCGAAATGTACGTTCTTGGGTTAACTTCAAGCGAAGAGAATAATGAAGTGGATCAAATGGCGGGCTCATATCCTGAAGTCAATGCCGAAATACACGCTATTTCAAAAGCGTTAATAACATATTCTGAAAGCAATACAAATACGATCGATCCAACAATTAAACCGATGGTAATGGCAACCATTGATTACACCGAACGTTTAAAAAATGGCGAAAAACCAACGGTGCCACCAATGTTAAATGAAAAAACGGTCATTTCGGATTTTTCATCTTGGTTAAATAGAAAGGACATTGTTTTACCTGAAGAAGCGGAAGATATTGAAATAAAAATAATAGGTCACCAACCTGATGTAATGACCGCCATTGTTTGGATAAAAGATGCTACACCTTATGAGGTGCACGAGAACGAATTTGAAAAATTCTTTATTCTTGAAGGAACCTGTGATATAATTACCGATACTAAAATTTACAAGATGGTGCCCGGCGATTACTTTGCCGTGCCTTTGCATATGGGTCACACTGTTAAGGTAACATCTAAAACACCTTGCAAAGTTATTCTACAGCGTGTAGCGGCATAATCTTATTTGCCTAAAATTAAGAAAGAAGGTTACAAAAAATTCCATTAGTTTTGAAGAATAGAACTGAATTTAATTTTGTAAATCTTTGATCATCCTTCGTAATATAATCAAGATCTTATTTTGGGCTTTTGTAATATGGCTTTTTGTGAGCGCATTTCTTTTCCAAACATTTCGTATTCCTTCCTCATCCATGCATGGTACTCTGTTCGAAGGCGACTATGTTGTCATAAATAAACTTGCCTATGGCGCGCGTTTGCCAATTACGCCTTTATCCATCCGTTTTGGTGGCCAAAAGAAATTTGTAGATTGGATACAACTGCCTTACATGCGCGTTCTTGGTTTTAGCGAAATAAAAAGGAACGATGTAATTGCCTTTAATTATGCATTAACCGATGATGAGCCGATTGATTTAAGAGAGGAATATATTAAGCGTTGTGTGGCATTGCCAGGCGATACTTTGCAAATAGCCAACAGTAAAGTATATGTTAACTCTGTTTTAAATGAGCCGGCATTAATTTATAAAAATTACAAGGTAATAAGTGATCGCGCTATTGATACGTTATTATTAAAACGATTAAATATTTTTCAAAACTCTTCTACTACTGATCATTTAAATTATAGTTTTTTTATGAGCGCGGCCAATGCGGATTCGCTATATAAATTAAGTTATATCAAGTCAATAACACTTCAACCCTATTCTAAAGAATATTATCATCCTTCGGTATTTCCAAATTTTGGAGCATTGCCTTGGAACTATGATTTTTTTGGTCCGCTTTATATTCCGCGCGAAGGGGATAGTATTTTATTGAATAAAAATAATCTTGCCATTTATCAGCGCATCATAGAACGTTTTGAAGCCGGAAAAATTTCGTTTAAAAATGAGAATGTTTTAATAGATGATAAAATTACCAACTATTATATTTTTAAGCAGAATTATTATTTTGTGATGGGCGATAATCGATACAATTCAACCGATTCAAGAAACTGGGGGTTTATTCCGGAAAGCCATATTATTGGCCGGGCAAGTTTTATTTTATACTCAAAGCAAACTTCAGGCAGAAATTTTTTAAGAATTAATTAGTAATCAACTGATTTTCAATAGTATAATTTTCTTACTAAAAAATCTAAACCTTTATTTATAACGTATGTTCTTATAACAAACTAATCCTGTTAAAAATGAAAAAATCTACAAAAACGATTCTTGGTATAAGTTGTGTTGTTGCTGCGGCAATTACATTTTATGCCTGGGATTCACAAAAATCGCTCCAGGCCTCGAGCCATAGGGAGGCACCACTGATCGCGAACGATCCGCTGGCCGACAACACGGATCTATATGCATTCCGTAGTCCTGACGATACTAATAAGATCACCATTGTGGCAAATTATGTTCCTTTGCAATTACCGCAAGGCGGACCAAATTATGCTTCTTTTGGAACTAACATCCGTTATGAGATTCATATCGAGAATGGAAGTACACTTACTCCAACAGCGGGTGATGATATTACTTACCGTTTTACTTTTTCGAAAGTGAATCAAGACACAACTACTTTCTTTAATATTCGTTTAGGACAACAAAATCTTAAAACGACTTATTTAGCAGAGAAGAGTGTTAACGGTGGTGCTTTTACAACAATAGTTTCTACCGGTATTGTTCCTCCTCCAAACATTGGGCCACGCTCAATTACAGGTAATCCTGTTGGATTGAACACTACCTATAACGCTTTGGTAACTGCCGCAATTGCAAATGCAACAGGAACAGGTGGAGAAAAAATATTCTGCGGTCCGGTTGACGATCCTTTTTTCGTTGATCTTGGCGGGATCTTTGATCTTGGTCAAACGCGTGCCGGTGGTACTGGTACTGCTGCACCAAGAGATGGTGTTGGACATAAAAATGTTCACAGTATTGTTATGCAAATTCCTATTTCTACTTTACAACAAACAGGATTATCAGTTAGTTCTGCCACAAATATTTTAGACAGCAGATTTGTTATTGGTGTTTGGGCTTCTGCAAGTCGCCCAACTACACGTACTTTAGGTGCAAGTGGTTCTTATACAGATGCCGGTACCTATGTACAAGTATCACGTATTGGTATGCCATTAACTAACGAAGCAGTTATTCCAATTGGTTCAAAAGACGTTTGGAACTCTCGCACGCCATATAACGAAATTGCATGGCACGAGAATTATTTCTGTAATCCAGAGTTAGCTTTATATATGGATGATTCACAATTTGGCGGCGCAGTTCCGGCTTTAATGGCATTACGTGTTCAGAGTTTATCATTACAGGCATATGATTTCCGTAATACAAAAGCGGGTTTATTTCCTTTAAAAGGTACACCGGCTGTTGCAGGTACTGCATTAGATAATGCGTTATTCGGTAACTATTTATTAAGAGCTGGCAAACCTCGTTCGGTAGATTTGCTTCCTATTTTTAATACAGGAGTTCCTAATTTACCGCCATACCAATTGGCAACAGGTAAACCTGCAGGTAATCCTTTAGCAGCAGGTAAACCGTTTATCAATAACTTTTTACCAACATTTGGTGATATGTTACGTTTAAACATGGCTGTTCCTGTAACACCCCGTAACCACCCTGACTTTAGTTCAGAAGGTTTAATTGCTGCTGCAGTATTAGGATTAACTAATCCAACATACGGTGGTATATCCATGCAATGGATCCCTAACATGGATGGTTTCCCTAATGGAAGAAGATTAGAAGATGATGTTACGCGTATTGAGCTTCAAGCTGTTGGTGGTGTAGTATTAGCTGCTATCGGTTTATGGTATGATGATTATACTGTAGGTGGGCCAACGCCTGTTACCGCAAAATTAGGCGGTGTTTTGGGTTACGAAGCAGGTGTAAAAAATAATGATACACTTTTCAAAGCTAATTTCCCTTATGTACAAAACCCTTGGGGTGGTTACGAAAATCATAGTGGACAATAAACGTATTAACAACATTAAAACTAAAAATCATGTAATGAAGCTGAAAAGCAAATTCCATGATAAAGTTAAAAAACATAAAACCAAAAATCATGAATAAAAAATTAATAACAAAAATTCTTGGTGCATCGTGTGTTGTTGCTACGGCAATTACAATGTACACCTGGGATTCACAGAAATCTACCCTACAGGCTTCAAGTCACAGGGAAGCGCCATTGATCGCAAACGATCCATTGGCAGATAACACGGATCTTTACGCGTTTCGTAGTCCGGACGATACAAATAAAATTACCATCATTGCTAATTATGTTCCTTTGCAATTACCGCAAGGCGGACCTAATTACGCATCGTTTGGTGAGAACATTCGTTATGAAATTCATATCGAGAATGGAAGTGCATTAACACCAACAAGTAACGTGGTAAACGATGATATCACTTACCGTTTTACGTTTACGAAAACCAATCAGGATACTACCACTTTCTTTAATATTCGTTTAGGACAACAAAATCTTAAAACGACTTATTTAGCTGAGAAAAGTGTAAATGGTGGTCCTTTTACTACAATAGTTTCTACAGGTATTGTTCCTCCTCCAAATATCGGGCCTCGCTCAATAAGTGGTGCTGCGGGTTTAAATACTCCTAACTATAATACGTTGATCGCTGCTGCAATTGCTACAGCTTCAGGTACAGGTGGAGAGAAAGTATTTTGTGGGCCTTCTGATGATCCTTTCTTTGTTGATCTTGGTGGAATCTTTGATCTTGGTCAAACCCGTGCAGGTGGCACAGGTGTGAACAAGCCTGAAGACGGAGTTGCTTGTAAAAATGTGCACAGTATTGCTTTACAAATTCCTATTTCTACTTTACAACAAAATGGTTTATCTGTTAGTTCTGCAACAAATATTTTAGACGGCAGGTTTATTATTGGTGTTTGGGCTTCGGCCAGCAGACAAACAATTAGAACTTTAAATACAAATGGTACAACATCTTATTCTGGCGGTTACGTTCAGGTATCTCGTATTGGTATGCCATTAACTAACGAAGCAATTATTCCAATTGGTTCAAAAGACGTTTGGAACTCTCGCACACCATATAATGAAATTGCATGGCACGAAAATTATTTCTGTAATCCAGAGTTAGCTTTATATATGGGTAACAATGCATTTGCTTCTGCTGTTCCTGCATTATCAACGTCTTTACGTACGCAATCTGCTTCATTAGGCGCTTATAACTTCGTTAATGGTCAGCAAGGTTTGTTCCCTTTATTATCTAATACAGTTGCTACAGCCGGTACTGCACTTGCCCCTACGGCATTTGGTAACTACCTGTTAAGAGCAAACAAGCCGCGTTCGGTAGATTTATTACCTATCTTCCACACGGGTGTTCCTAATTTACGTCCTTACCAATTAGCTACCGGAAAACCTGCAGGTAATCCATTAGCGGCCGGAAAACCGTTTATCAATAACTTTATACCAACGTTTGGCGATATGTTACGTTTAAACATGGCAGTTCCGGTTACACCGCGTAACGACCCTAATTTTAGTTCAGAAGGACTTCTTGCAGCAGCTGTACTAGGATTAACAAATCCAACATATAGTACAATCGCTATGCAGTGGATCCCGAATATGGATGGCTTCCCTAATGGAAGAAGGTTAGAAGATGATGTTACACGTATTGAATTACAGGCTGTTGGTGGTGTAGTATTAGCTGCAATTGGTTTATGGTATGATGATGTGCCTACACCATTTACTGCTGTAGTTTCTCCGCATTTATTGGCTAACTTAACTTATAGTACAGGTATCCAAAATAACGATACAACTTTCAAAGCTAATTTCCCATACGTGCAAACGCCTTGGAATGGTTATGGAAAATGTGGCGGACCAACTGCAATAAACAATACTGTTGGTTTACAGGAATATGGTGTTGGTGTTAGCGCTCCTAAAATATCGTTAATGCAAAATTACCCTAATCCATTTAGAGGACAAACAACCTTTAAATATCATGTAACTGAAACTTCACCTGTATCAATTTCAATTTTTGATCTTTCAGGTAAAAAAGTAGGTTCGGCTATTAATGAAACTAAACAACCCGGTACTTATGAAGTGAGCTATAATGCTGAAAATTTAGCAAGTGGTATTTATATCGCTACTTTATCTTCAGGTTACAAAACAGTTCAATCAATTAAAATATCGGTTGTTAAATAATTAAACAATTTATTTTATTAAAAAGAGAATCGGGTAGTATTTATCCGATTCTTTTTTTTATTTTGCTTCATCAAAAACAGTCATGCGTAAAAATCTTTATATAATTTTAGTTGGCGTTACAGGAATACTCTTGGTATGTATTTTTTTATTTTCAAAAAAAGCGCCTGAAAAAAACATCCCTTCTTTTAAAGACAGGAAGGGAACCATTGCTTTATCGGGCGAGTGGTTAAATTCAAAAAAAGCCATGGAAGGCTTGTTGGCTGCTATCGAGGCAAATCCAAATGATTATAAATCTATGCTTTCCTTATCACAGGCATATATCCAGGAGGGTCGCGAAACCGGAGATCATGGATATTATGATAAAGCAGCTTTAGAATTATTAGATAAGATCATTACCGAGCAACCCAATAATTTTGATGCCATGTGCTGTAAAGCAACAGTGCTTTTATCGCAACATCATTTTGCCGAAGGTTTGGAGTTAGCACAAAAAACATTACCACTTAATCCAAACAGCGCATTTATATATGGTATTTTATGTGATGCGAATTTAGAGTTGGGAAATTATGATAATGCAGTAAAAATGTGTGATAAGATGATCTCGGTTAGACCCGATATTCGTTCTTATTCGCGCGTATCTTATTTACGCGAAATCTATGGTGATACGCCCGGTGCCATTGGTGCCATAAAAATGGCAGTAGCTGCGGGTTACCCGGGTTTAGAACAAACCGAATGGACGCGTTGTATATTGGCACATCTTTATGAAAACGTTGGAAGCCTTGATAGCGCTGAGGTACAATACAAGATCGCTTTACAGGAAAGACCAAATTATGCTTTTGCAATTGCTGGTTTAGGTCGTATAGAAAAAGCAAAAGGCAATTATAAAGAAGCCATTGCTTATTATGAAAAAGCAAAAGGCTTGATAACTGAGTATTCTTTTTCGGATGAGTTAACAGACCTCTACCGTTTAAATGGCGAGACTGAAAAAGCAAACGAGACTGCAAAAGAGGTAATTAATATGCTTGGCCCAAATGCTAATGTAGAAGGCGAAAGCGGACACGGACATTATGCTGATAAAGAATTGGCCTATGCCTATTTAAAAATAAATGATGTGGATAATGCTTTAAAACATGCTTTGGTAGAATATGAACGCCGCCCGCAAAATATTGATGTAGCCGAAACATTGGCTTGGGTAGAATATAAAAAAGGCGAATTTGCAGAAGCAAATAAACACATAACTACTGCTTTAAAAACAAACAGTCAAAATCCTACGCTAATGTGCCGCGCTGGTTTAATAAAAATTAAAGCCGGCGAAACCGAAAAAGGAAAAGCATTTATTAAAAAAGCACTAAGTGCCGATCCTTTTATAGAAACTGAATTAAAAAAGGAAATTACACCTTATCTTTAGTCTATGATGAAGAACCCGTTGTATAAAAATTTACTACTTGTTTTTCTTTTACTTTGTATTTTTATTCCATTCTCTGCTCATGCTCACGTAGATGATCCTGCACTCGAAAAATTATCGCGAACCGATATATTTTTTGTGTATTTACAATTGGGCTTTAAGCATATTATTCCGTTGGGTTTTGACCATATTTTATTTATTCTCTCGCTCTTTTTATTAAGCCCCAAATTAAAAACTATTATCTGGCAGGCCACGGCATTTACAGTTGCTCATTCTATCACACTTGGTTTAGCCATGTATGATATGGTTTCAGCGCCGCCTCATATCATCGAACCCATCATTGCTTTATCCATTATGTTTGTGGCTTTAGAAAATGTAATTACCGATAAATTAAAACCTACCCGCATTCTAATTGTTTTTGCTTTTGGTTTAGTTCACGGTTTGGGTTTTGCCGGTGTTTTGAAAGATCTTGGTTTGCCAAAACGTGAGTTTTTTAACGCCTTAATTAGCTTTAATGTGGGTGTAGAATTAGGCCAACTTGCTATTATTTTGGCTGCCTGGTTCTTATTTGGCAAATGGTTTAACCAAAAACCCTGGTATAGAAGCCACATTGTTAACCCTTTATCCATTTTAATCGCCATAATTGCGCTCTATTGGACCATTGAACGTGCTTTTTTTCCATAATTTTAAAATCCATTATGTGTTTTAATTCGTAAATCATTAGGATGAAAAGAATTGCCATATTTATAATGATTTCGGTTTATGTGTTCGCACAAATTAAACCTTTGGCAGTTATTTTAGAAGATGTTTTAGCACACACTTTTTGGAGTGTGCAACATATGGCTACCGTCCATTTTGAAAATGGCCGTTATCACGTGCATACCGAATTAGGTGACATTTCCGAAAAAGAAAATAAAAACACGCAACAAAAAGCCCCTTCTTCAGAAAAGATCAACGAGAACATGGCTCAAAATACACACGAGCTTAATTTTAATTTCCAAACCGATAGTATCCGCATTCCTGTTATGTTTCATCAAACACAGGATGTTCTTGCAGGATTTAAAAGTATCAATTCCCCTCCGCCAAAAAAAGCATAACCCTAACAGATTAGTTTATTAAAAAACTGTAAGGTAAATGCTTTATAAAATTAATTAAAGACATTTCAATTTCTTTTTTTAACAGGAAATTTTATAGGCGCATAACCTTACAGTTTTATTCAATTATCAATTCGTATTAAGGTTATGATGAAAAAATATTTTTTAATCAGCAGCTGCATCATGCAGTTAATTTCTTTTGCCCAAAAAACAACCAAAGATTCTTTAGTTAAGAACGATAATGCCATTAATTTAAAAGAAGTGGTTATTTCTGATTCTAAAAATAATCAGGCTGCTTCTGAAATCATTTCAGGTATTGATAAACAGCTTAGACCAACCAACTCCGCACAGGATCTGTTGCGCTTGGTACCAGGCTTATTTATTGCGCAACATGCCGGTGGTGGTAAAGCAGAACAAATTTTTTTACGTGGCTTTGATAGCGATCACGGTACCGATTTTTCGGTAAACATTGATGGCATGCCTGTAAACATGGTGTCTCATGCGCATGGGCAGGGATATGCCGATTTTCATTTTGTGATTCCGGAAACGGTAGATAAATTAAAAGTATATAAAGGAACCTATAACACTGCTTATGGCGATTTTGCTACTTCAGGTGCAGGCGAATTTTCTACCAAGAACAGTATTGGTAAAAGCATGGTAAAAGCTGAGGTGGGACAATTTGATACCTACCGTGCGATGGTTATGCTGGATCTTTTACGTGGCAAACATTTACTTACAAAAAATTATGAGAATTTTTATGTGGCAGGAGAATATTATTATTCTAATTCTTATTTTCAGAACAAACAACATTTTTTTCGCTCAAATATTTTTGCAAAATATAACGCGCAGTTAAACAAGAACAATTTTTTTGTATTATCCGGCTCTAATTTTAATTCGGGTTGGGATGCTTCAGGGCAAATTCCCCAAAGAGCAGTTGGAGATGGCGCTATTGATCGCTTTGGAAGTATTGACCCAACAGAGGGTGGTGCAACAGGAAGAACAAACGTTAATGCTATTTTAACCACAACTTTAAAAAATGGCGACATCATTAGAAACCAGGGTTACTATTCGTATTACCAATTTAATTTGTATTCTAATTTTACTTTCTTTTTAAATGATAGTATCAATGGTGACCAGATCAATCAAACCGAAAAAGGGAGAAATATTTACGGTTATAAATTCTCTTACGAAAAAAATTCTTTGTTGGGAAGTAAGAAGCTTAAAACGGTTATAGGTGCCGGCACACGTATTGATGATGGCATAGTTTCATTAACGCATACCGTAAAGCGTCTGGTATTGGATACGTTTTCAATTGGGCATTTAAACCAGCAAAATGCCAGCGCTTATTTGGATGAGACCTTAGACCTTACCACTAAATTTTCGATAAACACAGGGCTGCGTTTTGATTATTTTGATTTTACATTTAATAACTTTCAATACGATAGCTTAAGTGGAAGAAAACAAGTGCCTAAGGTAAGCCCAAAATTAAATTTATATTATAGCGTTTCTTCTGGTGTACAATTATATGCGCATGCCGGTTATGGCTTTCACTCTAACGATGCACGTTCTGTAGTAATAAATAAAGCGGATCATAGTTTGCCAACTGCCCTTGGGTACGAAGTGGGCTCTACATTTAAATTAGGTAAGAGCATAATTGTTAACGCAGCCTTGTGGGGACTGGATCTTCAAAATGAATTAGTGTATGTTGGCGATGAAGCCATAGTTGAAATTAATGGGGCAACTAGAAGGCTGGGCGCAGATCTATCTATAAGATGGCAACTCACAGAAAATATATTTATAGATGGCGATATTAATTATAGTCATGGTCGTTTTGTAAATGTACCGGATAATGCAAACCGAATTCCTTTAGCGCCCTCGCTAACTAGCACCGGAGGCATAAGTTATAAAAGGACAAAAGGTTTTAATGCCAGTTTACGTTACCGTTATATCGATTCACGGCCAGCAAATGAAAGTAATACGGTAGTTGCTTTAGGCTATTTTTTATTAGATGCCGTAGTAAATTATACTACTTCTAAATTTCAAATTGGATTAACCGCCGAAAATCTTTTAAATACAAAATGGAACCAAGCACAATTTGATACGCAGAGCAAGCTAAGAGGCGAGAGTATGTCGGTAAGCGAATTGCATTATACACCGGGTACGCCGTTCTTTTTAAAAGGATCTTTTGCTTTCTTTTTTTAGTATCCTATAAAACGGGGTCATGCTGAACTAGATTCAGCATCTCATCAGTTCTAATATTTGCTGACACCCTGAATCATCCCGATAGCTATCGGGACAGGGTGACGGGATCTTATTACAAAAACACATTTTTTTTTAGGCCTTAAAGAAATAGTTGTGCTCTCTTCTGATGGATAGCGGTCAATGCTGAGTGATAATCAATTGGGATCGACGCTTATTGTCTGAGAGGAACAAAATATTTTAGAAATATTTGGACGAAAAAAAATGGCCCCACGGGGGCGAACACTTGTTTGTTTTGCCCCACTAGGGCAAGGTGGTATTACCGTTGGTTTTTATAAATGTTTGGTCCCTCCGGGACCGGAAAATTTAATCCTTAGCGAAGACCAAGCGAGTAAAGATTAAAAGAGTTACAATGCTACATCTTTGTTCTTTGAGCTTAAAGAAATAGCTATACTCTCTTTTGAGTAGTTTATTATTTTTAAAGTATCCAGCACTTTGTTAAAGATCGCGGCTGTTTCAAAGTCCTCAGGCTGGTATTTTTGAAAAATCTCGTTTAACGTAAAAGTATTGAATTTTGTAAGGCTTTCTTTCAGGTCTTGCGGCAGGTCTAGTTCCCAAATAAGTGAGGTATAATTTTTTTCGTTATTCAATTCCCCTAATTTGATCAAATGACACAGGAAAGTTTCTACGATCCATTCTTTAAATGTTCTATGATCATAATGCAATTTATAATTCAAAAATTTTATGCGCTGTGATTGAAGAAAAAAAAGCAAGCTATCGGGTAAGCTAAGCTTATAATTGTTTTTAATATGGTCGTTGATTGTTTCTTTCTCCTCATTGGTTAATAAGCAGCGTTCGTTATAAGACCATTCGTGCCAATAGCTTTTATATAAGTCAACATTCTCTTTTAATTCCAGTAATGTTTTATTTGTGCTCATTTATACCTCCACTACAAAGGTTCATAAATAGATGGGAGATTGTCAATGAGTAATATTACCTATTTTTAAGTAGGTAAATTTACCTATACAAATTTGTTAAATTCAGTGTTGGCAAGAGTATTAGCGTTTCTGATATTATCTTTCAATGATCAATTTTTCTGTATAACGTTTGCCATTGTTTATTAGGTTAACAATATAAATTCCGTTCGGAAGATCGGCTGCATTAACAGGGATATTGTATTTACCTTCAAACTGTGCGTTAACATTTACAACTGTTCTAATTACCGCGCCTTTCATATCCAAAATATCCACTTTTATATCTGTTCTTTTTAAAATATCATATTTAATAGTGAATTCACCATTGCACGGATTTGGATAAACGCTAAGGTCTGTTTGTTTATCATCACTTACTGGTTGATCAAACAATCTTGATGCATCCGTATTCTTTAATGAATCTACAACGGAAGTATCTTTTTCTTCAACATATTCCACTACAGTTAATCCACCCAACATCATACTTTCAAATACCGTCACTACCGAATCAATTGTAGGAAGCACTTGCTCAATACTAACGCCACCCGCAACATGTGATTCAGGAACAGAAAATTGTATTGGTGTTGTTACTAATGGCATTGTATCTTCTGGAAGTATTTGCATTATTTCGCCCACCATCATACGTTCTTCGGGAAGATTATTAATGACTTCTATCGTTTCTACTTTTTGGCCACGCATATCGGTACAGCTAAATAAAAAAGTACCAAATACTAAAAACAATGCCATAGCAAATGCTTTAGTGGTACTTACATTTTTTGGCAGGTTGTTAAAGTCTATTTGAATGTTTAAGGGGCGGTTAATTTGTGTTTTTGTAAAACGGCCACATACCTGCTGGCCTTTATGTTGTTCTAATATTGTATGAATTTCGGTATCGTTCTTATTTGAAAAATCAACTACCGATTTACTGCAGGAAGTACAGAATTTACCTTTAGGATCAGGTAACATGTTACTCCAGTCTTCATGACAAGGTTCCGGAATGCGGATAATAAGTTTTGAATTTTCCATAATTGTGTGTATTTACTATTAAGATGCAGGAAACACATATTTCCATAAATTGTTTAAAGAAATAACGTTTTAGGGGGCTATAAAAGTATCCGTAAAGGGCAAAAGCCTTTAACTGCGGTTTTTTTAAAATTAGTGGCAGGTATTTGTTAAAAAAGCGGTGGAATTAAACCTTTGTTTGAGCTTAAAGTCTAAAACAGAATAAAAGACTGTCGATCTTTTATTTACAGCCGGGGGAAGGAAAAATAGTTTTAAATATATTTTTTTCATCGAGTTACTTCTCCGGCTGTTTTTATACCCACCCTTTTTGAGTAGATTATTTTATCTTTGTTAGGATTCATATAAAAATTACTGATGTAAATGGAGCGATTAACAAAAAAAATAATTATTGAAAAATAACTCAACATTATTTAACTATATATACTTTGCTTTGTTTTATACAGGCATAGTATATTTTTTTTATATTATTTTATGTAATTACACAATTCAACCGATTTGGGAGGCATTTCCTGACAGTAAAGATTACGAGTTTCAATCCGAAAGTAATTTTTTCTCGCGGGAATTTTTTTCTCCTAAACCGGACATTTATTTTGCTCCGAGACCATTTACTGTTCCGCTTTTTTACAAAATGGTTAATTCAGATCCTTATAAAATGGTTCTGTTACAAAAAATTATTTATTCAATCAGTATAACCGTTTTAATTTTTTCAATAATAAATTACTTATCCAATAAAATTTTAAAGATTGTTGCGACCTATTTGTTGTTGTATTTTTTTACCTGGTGGGACATCGTAGGTTGGTCAAATAATATATTGTCAGAATCATTATCTATATCCTTAATGTTTTTATGGTTTGGTACAATATTATTTTATTATAAAAAACAATCATTAACCAATCTGTTAATATTAATCGGCGTAAGTATTTTGCTCTCATTTACGAGGGATACATGGCCTTACATTATTCTCTTATTTTCAATGATCAACGTTTTTTTATTTCTATTATTTAAAAACCAAGCTTTTAAGAAAAATTGCACTTTACTGGCTTTTTCTATTTTGCTTTTTTTCGTTCAGAATTACACTGCCAATGTAGGCGAAAGATATAAATTACCGGTATTTAATTCGATTGCCGGCAGAATATCGCAAAATGATGAGTATGTAAAATGGTTTAAAGACAACGGAATGCCTTTAAGTGAAAAATTGGTTAAAGATTTTAGAGGTATTAATGTTGATGATGGAAATAATAGAAGCATCGTTTATTCAAAATATAACGACTCAACTTATTCTCAACTGTTTAACTGGATATTAAAAGATGGAAAAGCAACGTATCAAAAATTTCTTTTAACGCACTTATCTTATTTTTTTCTAGCTGATCAGAGTGCAGAATTAAAAAGAAGAGTTTTTTGCTCCAATTTACAAGGGTATACTCAGGAGCCAAGAGGTTTTTACACTAATCCTGACACAACTTTTCCTTACTTTAATTTCGTATCTACAATTATATTTTTATGTATTTTAGTTGGCTTAGTAATTAAATATAAAACAAACATTTTAGCCTTTCCTTTGATATTGTTTGTTTTATTTGGATTAAATGCCTTCATATCATATAATGCTGATGCTTTAGAAGTTAAAAGGCATTTATTTATTACTCAAATTGTTTTAGAATTTATTAATATTATTTCCATACTATTAATTATTAATGTTTTAATTAATAAGAGACAAAAAAAGTTAATGACAATAAGAAACTAGACAATTAAGATCGGTTTTCAAAACCCTTTTCCGGCTGTTTTTATTTCACTTCTGTTCCCACAAAAGTTATTCTCTTATCATTTATGTTTACTAATTCATCCAGTTCATAAACGTTCTTATAACCGTAACCAAAAAGATTAATATAAGTTGGAATGTTCAACGCCAGCATAATTGGTTTTCGGTTAGATAATATCTGAGTTTCTTCCGGGACTTTTGGCATGGCCATTTTGGAGGCAAAATCAATTTGGTCGCCATCAAAATTATTATTGCAGTAAATTAATATTTTGGTGTTAGCGTCCGGGATCAATTTCCAAAGATTTTCCTGCGTAAAATCGGTAAAACTTAAATGGATGGCTCCTTTTAAATGTTTGCGGTTGTAGCGAAAATCAGAGCGGCTATCGAGCACAACCACATTTTTTTCTTTGCTCATAGTTAAAAAAGCGTCTAAATTTATCAAGCGTTCTTGGCGGTGTTGCTCAATGTCTTTTACAAGGCCTTTAAAATCGGTATAACTTACCAATGCTTTTGGGTATTCTTTTTGCTCGAACATAGTTTTTTGTTTTTTTAAATTGCCTGAATAAAATGCATAACTAATTGCTAAGATAGAAATTGTTAAGCTTATAATTAAGATCTTTTTCATCGTTATTTGGATTCGGTTTTGTGTATTAATTTTCTACAAGTAAATTCATTCGGGTTTTATAAATATCAATTGAGCAAAGTCCCTTTTATTTAATGCTCGGGACGCATAGTTTTATTCGGGTCAAAAAACGTGCCCTAACTGAAAAAAGAACTGCGCATCCTCTCTTGATACTGAATAGTCAAAACGTAAAACAGTATTTACATTCCAGGCAATTCGTAAACCCAAACCTTCTGAATAGCGAATGTTTTCCAAATGGTTTAAATTAGTTAAATTGTCCCAAACTCCGCCCACGTCAAAAAATGGAACAGCGCTAAAAGCTAAATGTTGCTTTGATAATTTGCATTGTGCAAATCGGTAACGCAATTCTAAATTTGTAAACTGCATAACTCTGGCCAAAAAACGAGCCTGCTTATACCCACGAATAGTATTGCTGCCGCCTAAACCCTCAACGTGCGTGTCGGAACTCCATTGATGGCGGTATTCGTAAAATGGAACGTCGCCTTGCGCATAGCCTATTGCAATTCTTCCTGCAAAAACAAATTTTTTAAATGCAGAAGGTAGAATGCGCTGGTAAATGTTGAAATGTGCAAAGGTCTTATTAAAATTATATTGCGAGCCAAGCGCGGTTAGAGAAAGTTCATTAGTTATTTCGGCAAAAATACCTTTTGAGGGATCCGCCTCCAAATCACGTGTGTCAAATATTAAGGCTGAATGTATAAACGAAATTAAATTATTACCGTAACCTAGTATTTTACCCGAAAGTGCACTTTGATGCAAGAGAGAGCTATCGTTTAAAGGAGTTGTGTTTGAAACGGTGGCAAATTCATACCCCAATAAAGTTCTTAATTTCCCTCGTAAGAATGAATGCTCAAAACTAAAGTTTGCTACAATTTCCTGTTCTTGATACGTATTAAAATATTTTTTGGAACCTGTTAATGAATTATTATAATCATTGTATGAGGCATTATTTACAAGTGTTTTACTCGTATCGTTGTTGGGGTAATAACTTAATGGTTGTAGGGTTTTTTCTGTATTGCCGAAAAATAAAAGATTAGGATTTACTTCAAAAGCAGCTTCGGCACGAAATCTCCATTTAGTTTGAAATATATATGGCACATCAAAATTTAATATTAATTCACGTTGTTGCTTTGTAGTGTAAAATAAAACGACGTTTAACCTTGCTTTGTAAGGAACGTATGCAAAAAATGGGTCTGACTTTTTACCGTTAAAAAATAATGAACCTTCAACTCCAACTCCTAATCCATTAAGTGGGTCAACACTAATGTCGGGAACACCTGCAACATAAAAACCTTCTTTTTTATTCTTCAGATCTTCGGCGGAGAGTTTTTTTTCGTCGGCGATAGCAAAAGGAAGTTTTGTTGTGTCCTGCTGAGAATAACCCAAGTCAAAGAGAGCGAAAAAAATAAAATAAGTAAAAATGTCTTCACGGTTGCAAAAATACGGATATATAGCTTACAAAATGTTTCCATGTTATAATACTTGTCTCATCGAAAAGTAATTCGTTAAATTTACAATTTATTGTCAAACCGAATTTTCCTTCTTGACACCTAACTACTCGCTAAGATTGCATTTTCTATTTGTAAGAATTTATTTCGTTTATAATTATTTATTATAAATAAAGTAAAAACTCCTCTTTAAAGATCTTAAATCTTTCAACTTAAATCCCTTCAATATCCCTGCAAATCAAAGTCCTTCGAGTCTATCATCGTTACCCATTTACCCATTTTTTTTTGGATGATCTTAAAATGATGTTGGTCCTCGGGTGTAATTAAAGATATGGCTTCGCCCGGCGATTCGGCCCTGCCGGTGCGGCCAATGCGGTGTATATAATCTTTTGGCGAGCGCGGCAACTCGTAATTAATAACATGCGGTAAAAATTTAATATCAATACCACGCGCCATCAAATCGGTGGCTACTAACACCCGCAGCTTGCCGCTTTTAAATTTATTTAAGGCCTCTTCGCGGGCACCCTGGCTTTTTTTACTGTGTATGGCCGATGCTTTTATGTCGTTAATACGCAACTTGTCGGCAACAACATCTGCTTTAAAAACAGACGATGTAAACACCAACACTTGTTGCATGCCATTGTGTTTTATAAGGTAACGTAACAAGGGACCTTTTCGTTCTTCTTCTACAAAATAACCGAGTTGAGAAATAAGATCAATGTTATCGGTTTCTTCTTCAATTTTTATTATTACAGGTTCTTTTAGTAGAACAGCATTAATATTATTTACATCATCACTTAAGGTAGCAGAAAATAATAAGTTCTGCCTTTTTTTCGGAAGCAGAGCGAAGATCTTGTTCATCTCTTCTTTAAAACCAAGGTTCAACATTTTATCTGCTTCATCTAACACTAAAATTTTTGTGTCGGATAAATGAACCGCTTTTGATTCTACCAATTCTAACAAACGTCCGGGTGTGGCCACTAAAATTTCTACACCTTGTAAATTGATCATTTGCGGATTAATAGAAACTCCGCCATAAACGGCCATTGTTTTTATTTTTTCGGGCAAAGCCATAGAAAATATAGCAAAAACTTCGTTTACCTGTATGGCTAATTCCCTTGTTGGCACTAATACTAAGGCAGAAATGTGCCTATTCTTTGATGCGGCTTGTTTTTGCGCTAATTGTAAAATCGGTAAAACAAAACTGGCTGTTTTTCCCGATCCGGTTTGCGCAATTCCTAATAAATCTTTACCGTTCAATATACCAGGAATGGCCTGTTGCTGAATGGGGTAGGGCTGTGTGTAGCCTTGAGCGGTAAGCGCTTTTAATAAGTGGGCAGATAGACCGAGCGTTGAAAAAGGCATTTTTGTCGTTTTTTAAAGGTGTTTCAAAGATAATGTATATAGTGACTACTATGGTTTTATTTAAAAATTAAAACTAAATATTAAGCAAAAACGTACCTTTTAAAATGCCAATTTTTTTTCTATCTTTAGCTGGTAACATGTATATGTATTCTTTGAAAAATAATTTTTACATTTTTTTCTTCTTTATTATTTTTTGTGCTTGCAATAACAATAATACGCAGTCTGCCCATTCCTCAACAGTAAAAAATAAAAAAGACGATTCTTTAAAAACCGCCAAAAGTAAGTTGGTTACTGTAAGGCGTGCAGTGGTAATGCCGGTTACTGCAGGTACGCCAAAAATCTTAAATATTACAGCGCCTTTTGTTCTACCAACTAATACCAATGTGCATTTGGTAGGTGAACCCGAGGTGGTCCCTCTTCCCACAAAATTAACGGTTATTACGCCCGGAACCGATACCTTTGGCCTGCCAAAAAAAATACCTGCTAACGGAAAAGATATTTTTTGTAAGCAACCCGTGCCTGTAATTGCGGTACCACCAAGGTTTAAAGATGCAACTATTTATAATTTGCAATACCTTGATGTTGATCAGGGCATGAACTCACCTTACGTGAATTGTATTTTAAATGATAAAAGTGGTAACATTTGGTTTGGCACTAAAGCAGGTGTGAGTAAATACGATGGTCGTTCTTTTGTTCACTATACCGAGAAAGAAGGTTTAAGCAATAATATTGTATTGGCCATGTTGCAGGATAAAGCCGGTAATTTATGGTTTGGCACCGAAGGTGGAGGCGCCTGCCGTTACGACGGAAAAAAATTCACACGCTTTTCAGAAAAAGAAGGTTTTAGCAGCAACACGGTATTATCAATTATTCAAGACAAAAAAGATAACATTTGGTTTGGTACCAATGGTGGTGGCGCTTGCAGCTACGATGGAAAAACATTTACGAATTATACCGAGAAAGAGGGTTTATGTAATAATTCGGTTAGAGGCGTATTAGAAGATAAGGATGGCAACATTTGGTTTGGTACAAATGGCAGCGGACTTAGTCGTTACGATGGAAAGTCGTTTACTACTTTTTCAGAGAACGAAGGTTTAAGCAATAACATTGTTCTATCCATGTTAGCAGATAAGGATGGCAATTTATGGTTTGGTGTTGATGAAGGTGGTGTAAATTTATTTGATGGTAAATCATTTAAACATTATAAAGAAGCGCAGGGCTTAAGTAATAATAGTGTATTATCGATCCTGCAAGATAGGTCGGGCGATATTTGGTTTGGTACATATAGTGGCGGTGCAAATCGTTTCGACGGAAAAACATTTACTTATTTTGCAGAGAATGAAGGTTTAAGTAACAACTACGTTAAGTCCATGCTCGAAGATGATGCCGGCAATGTTTGGTTTGGCACATATGGTGGGGGTGCTAACCGTTATGACGGAAAATTATTTACACATTATACGGGTAAAGAAGGTTTAGGAAGCAATACAGTAAGATCAATTCTTGAAGCGAAAGATGGTACAATTTGGTTTGGCACCTATGGCGATGGTGTAATCAGCTATGATGGAAAAAATTTTATGCATTGTGGTGTGAAAGAAGGCTTAAGCAGCAATTATGTAAAATGTATCTTATCCGATAAGGCCGGTAATTTATGGTTTGGTACTGATGGTGGCGGTGCCATTAAATTTGATGGAAAAACATTTTCAAACTATACTGAACAGGAAGGTTTATGTAGCGATTATATTTTATCCTTGGAGGAAGATAGTAACGGTAATATCTGGTTTGGTTCTGATGGTAACGGTGCTTCACGTTTTGATGGAACCTCCTTCACTACTTTTTCAGAGACAGAAGGTTTAAGCAACAATACTGTTTTGTGCATCCGAACAGATGGTTGTGGCAATATTTGGTTTGGTACAGATGGTGGCGGGGCTTGTAAATTTGACGGACAGTTCTTTAAATATTATACAAGAAAACAAGGACTTGGTAACGATTATATAAAAACAATTTTCGAAGATGAAAAAGGAAATATTTGGTTTGGTACCGATGGTCAGGGATTATTTTGGTCAAGCAAAAATTCATTATGTGGCCGTCAGGTGGATTTCGCGAAGATTACCGAAAAAGATGGTTTAAGCAACAACATTGTTACATCCATATTGGAAGATGAAAAAAAGAATTTATGGGTAGCTACCGAGAATGGATTAAATTATATTGTAAGAACTTCAAAAAAAATAACGTCTTCAGGCTCTAAAGATTCAGTAGAAACAGAAGCATTCCAGATTCAGGCCTATACAACATCTAGCGGTTTAAAAGCAAATAATTTTTTCCAGAACAGTGCTTTGCTGGATAGTAAGAACCATGCCTGGTGGGGAAATGGTAAAGCGCTCACCATGTTAAACCTTAATACATTTAAACTCTCTTCAAATATTCCATCCATACAATTAAACAGTATTGAACTGGAACAAACCTTTATTGATTTTTATGCTTTGCAGGATTCTCTAAAGTCCGGTCACCCAATGATAGTTGGTGCCGAAACAAAAAAGAGCCTGGCAAAAGTAAAGTTTGATGGCCTGGCCGATTTTTATAATTATCCAAAAAATTTAGAATTACCGTATAACATCAACCACGTGACATTTCACTTTAGCGGTATAGATTGGTCGGCACCCGATAAAATTCAATATCAATATATGTTAGATGGAATTGATAAAGATTGGAGCCCAACATCGCCGGATAATAAAGCGTTATATAGCAATTTACCTTGTGGAGATTATACATTTAAAGTAAAAGCAATTGGCCTCTCACAAAAATGGAGTAACGTATTGGAGTATAAATTTGTAATAGATCCCCCTTGGTGGAAAACATGGGTAGCTTATTTTTTATACGTGATAATTGCTATTAGTTTAATTTACGCTGTTATTAATTGGCGCACGGCACAATTAAGAGCACAACAAAAACAACTGGAAAAAATAGTTGCCGAAAGAACCGCTGAGGTAGTTGAACAAAAAGAACTAATAGAAGAAAAACAAAAAGAAATTGTTGATAGTATTAATTACGCCCAGCGTATTCAAAAAGCTTTGCTGGCAAGCGATCAATTATTAAATGCTAACCTTAAAAATTATTTTTTATTCTTTAAGCCTAAAGATATTGTTAGCGGCGATTTTTATTGGGCCTCGCCATTGGTAAATGGTAATTTCGCTTTATTAACCGCAGATAGCACAGGGCATGGTGTGCCTGGTGCGATGATGAGCATGTTAAACATTTCTTGTATCAACGAAGCTATCAACGAACGCAAATTAACCAGTCCGGCAGAGATCTTAAACCACGCACGTCAGCGTATCATTCAATCTTTATCACAGGATGGAAGTTTGGAAGGCGGCAAAGATGGAATGGATTGTAGCTTGATCATTTTTGATTTTAAAAATAAAAAATTAAACTATGCTTCTGCCAACAATCCTGTTTGGATAGTTAGAAAGGGCGAAAACGGAACAGAGTTGATCGATCTTAAATCGGACCGAATGCCGGTTGGTAAACATGAGCGCGATAATATTCCTTTTAAAGAACAAACCATTGATTTAATGGCCGGTGATGTTATTTATGCATTGACCGACGGTTACGCCGATCAATTTGGTGGAGAAAAAGCGAAGAAGTTTAAATATAAACCGCTGCAGGAACTCTTGATCTCTCACGTAAATGAAAGTATGGACGAGCAAAAAAAGGCTCTTGATAAAGTATTTAATAACTGGAGGGGTTCGCTTGAACAAGTTGATGATGTTTGCATTATTGGTATTCGTATTTAACAGTAATTCGACGAATTGCGAAACGCCTTGCTTGATTAATTGTATTTTTGTATCTTAAATCTCTCATGCAAAACTTTTTTCGTAAACAAACCTTCCTTGTTCTGCTGCTATTTTGTTTAAATGGTATTCTTTTTTCAGTTCACGCCCAAACTAAAAAAGAGGATAGTCTTGTAAAGGTTCTTAAAACGCAAAAAGATACCGCTCGTATTTCCACACTTCTTAAATTGGCCATCATTCACGCAAAGGATACCACTATTGTTCCTTTAAATTATTTGCAGGAAGCTTATAATCTGGCAAAAGCATCTGGCGACAAAAAATATTCCGGCGATTATTTTATGGCTCTTGCAAGATATAAAGAATCAAAAGGTGATTTTGATGCAGTAGTAAAACAGTATAATGAAGCAACAAAAATGTATAATGAGGCCAATTATGTTCACGGGCAAATCGAAGCCAATTATACTAACGGCATCTGGCATGCCAGGAATGATAAATTCCGTTTGGCCAATCCATTATTTTTAAGAGCTTCGCAATTAGCCCGCGCTTCGGATAATACAAAGGCTTTTGCACTTAATCTTTATTTTTATGCCAAAACATTTCAATCTTTAGGTGAACACATCCCGGCTTTAAAATTTTATAAATTAAGTCTCGACATATATATTCAGCGCAACGATTCGGATGGCATGGCAAAGTGCTATAATGCTATAGGTGGCAGTTATAAAGAGATCCATGATTTTACAAATGCCATCGCTAATTATGTAAAAGCGCAAAAGATATATCAACCAATGGGCCGTAAAAAAGATTTCGCAGGTTGCCTGGTCAATATTGGTAATGTGTATCTCAATCTGCCCAACGAACAAAAAGCATTAGATAATTATTACGATGCTGAAAAAATATTAGCCGGTATAAATGATATAGAATACCTTGCTAACGTGCGACACAATATTGGAAATATTTTAATGGATCAGGGTAAGTTGGACCTTGCACTTGAAAAATTTGAACAGACCAAAGAAGTATTTCAGCAAATTGGGCATAAAGAACATTATGCCGTTTGTTTGGGGTCCATTGCCGAAATTTATTATAGGAAAAAACAATACGAAAAAGGTTTGGTTTGTGTTGTGGAAGCGTTGGCACTTAAACGCGAGTCTGGCGACCAGGATGGTATTTGCCGTTACCTGGTGCAAGGCGCAAATTTTTATTTGGTGACCAATAGAAAAAAAGAAGCAAAGATAAATTATGAAGAAGCATTAGCTATCGCAAAAAAGATAAGCTTAGTATCACAAGAATTAGTTGCTTTAAAAAGTTTAGGTCATTATAACGAAGAAATTGGCGAGTATAAATTATCGGCAGATTATTATAAGCAATATGCTGACCTAAAAGATACCGCCTTCAAAAAAGAGAGTACAGAAAAAATCGCGAAGATGGAAGCGCTGTACAAGAATGAAAAGCAGGCAGCAGAGATCGCTACTTTAAATCAACAACAAGAAGCACACGAAAATGAATTAAAAGTCAGTAGTCTTCAAAAAAATATGATGCTGGCGGGCTTGATCGTTTTATTTGTGATCATATTTTTGATCTTTAACCGTTACCGTTTAAAACAACGCTCTAATTTACAATTGCAATCTGCTTACGACCAGATACAGATCAACCGTGATGAGATCGCACTGCAACGAAAAGAGATCATGGACAGTATTCGTTACGCAAAACGGATTCAGGAAGCAATCTTACCACCGGAAGGCCAATTGAATATGTATTTTGCCGAGCATTTTATTTATTATTTACCAAAAGATATTGTGAGCGGCGATCTATACTGGTTCTCAAAAGTAAAAGATACATTAATGCTTGCCGCAGTTGATTGTACGGGCCATGGGGTGCCGGGTGCATTTATGAGCGTGATAGGTGTAGATCATTTGAACCATATCATAAACGAAAAACATATTACAGATCCCGCACGCGTATTAACCGAACTTGATAAAACTATTTTTTCTTCCTTCGCTAAAAATGATGAACATAAAGCGGTGCAGGATGGTATGGATGTTGCTTTATGCGCTGTACATTTAGAAAGTAAAGTATTGAATTTTGCGGGAGCACACCGTCCTCTGATTCATATACGAAATAATGTTATTACCGAACTTAAAGCTACCAAAGCAAGTATTGGTGGTTATTTGGGCGAAGGGAAAATATTTGTTAATGAAAGTTTGCAATTACAAAAAGGCGATTGTATATATATGTTTACGGATGGATATGCTGATCAGTTTGGCGGGCCACGAGGAAAAAAATTCAAGTATAAACAATTGCTTGAACTGATCCTTGAAAATACGAACGCACCTATGGAAGTTCAACGACAAAAATTAGTGAACGCTTTTGAGGCCTGGAAGGCCTGGCCGGTTGGCGGAAAAGGCGCGTTAGAGCAAGTGGATGATGTTTGCGTTATCGGCATCCGAGTATAAGATCTTGTAAGAAAATGAACTATATTTGTTTATATAATGTTTTTAACATGAAAAAGATCCTATTAATAACAGTTATCGTTTTAAGTTTTGTTACCTGTAAAAAGAAAAAAATTTCTAATCAGGCAGAGCTTGATGAGAAAATAATTACCAATTATATTTCGGATAATAAATTAAATGCTATTGCAACTGGTAGCGGTTTATATTATGTTATTAGCAGTCAGGGCACCGGCATTCAACCAAATGCCAACTCAAATGTAACAGTAAATTATAAAGGCAGTTTAAAAGATGGCACTGTGTTCGATCAAAGTGCGGCGGTTGGCGCTACATTTAATTTAAATTCTGTCATAAAAGGTTGGCAGGAAGGCATTCCTTATTTTAAAAAAGGTGGAAAAGGTGTATTGTTAATTCCTTCGGCTCTTGGTTACGGAGCCCAAGCCACCGGAAGCATTCCCGCTAATTCGGTTTTAATATTTGATATTGACCTGATAAACGTTAATTAAAAAACAATCTATTCCTTTTTAGTTGTGGTTATATACTAAAGGATCATAAAATACTTCCAGAGCCCCACTTTTTTTAAGGTTAGAAACCAAGGTAATATATTTAGCACGTTTTGATCCGTCGTTAATACTTAATGCTGCCGTGTTTGGTGGGATCAAACCTAAATTTAAAGCATACATCACAATCATATTTTTTCCGGGATCTAAATTTAAGATAATTTCTTTTTTTGTTTTGGTAACTGTAAATTTTTCTACAACCAATTCTCCGTTCAAATATAAAGATACCTGGTCGCCATCAGCTCTGTTCTTATCCCACACCATGATCTTAATAGAATTGCTTGCAACGGTAATAGATTCCTGCACAATAAATTTACGCCCGTTAACTCTGTGTTTACCAAATATTTTTTTATGATGGGTTTTAGTAAGTACAGACACAATCTCTTTTTCTTTAACCAATTCTTCTACAATAACTGTGTCTTTTGTTTTTTCTTCATTAGGCTTAATTATATTTAGCGCAACTGTTGCTGTTAAAATAGCGCAACCTTTTTGTTGGCTGCTAACTGTATAAATTGTATTGGTTTGTGGTATAGCTGAAACAATACTGCCGGTTAATGCGCTTAATGTTCCTGCAGTTGCCCAGGTATAATTTGAACCGCCTAGCACAGTAAAAGTTGCAGAACTTCCAAGCCCAACTGAGGTTGCCGATGCAAGTATTGTTAACTG
Organism: Bacteroidota bacterium; assembly: GCA_013697245.1. Taxonomy (GTDB): domain Bacteria; phylum Bacteroidota; class Bacteroidia; order B-17B0; family Aurantibacillaceae; genus Aurantibacillus. Next base: position 122,419 of record JACCXH010000044.1, on the reverse strand, counting down.
TCCGTCACACTTGGTCTTATTAAAAATAAAATTATCTACGTTAACCCAATGTTGTATATCGCCGCTTTGCATTTGAACAGTAATATATTGTCCGTTATTGGGTGCCACAAAAGTAAAGGTGCGTTGTGTCCATACATTTAATTCAGCTAATTCCGGGCAGGTGTATACAATTGTTCCGGCATTATTATTGGTAGTGGATAACCCAATTTGAATGGGCGATACCACATAACTACCGGTTCTTCTATCATAGTAAGATATCGTATAAATTTTCCCTGCCGTTAAAGGCGCATTAAGACTTAAAGCAACAATATCGGTTCCGCCACCGGTTAAACCTAAATACCATTTGCCGTCCTGCGCACCACTGCCACCATACGAGGAAGAGTTAATAATATCCACATCGCCATATGAACCAAAAGAATTAACATCGCTTAGTTTTGCATTACAATCCACATTCGATAAATTTATTTGGTCGCCATTGGCAGTGTTATTTTCAAAATTGCCGTTTAAAAAGCTTTGTCCAAATGATAGTTGGATGCCAAGACTGAAAATGAAGAGTATATTATTTTTCATGGTGAATGAGCGTTTAAATTAAGATGCCTCTTAATTCTTTTTTCCATAAAAGATAGTAGATCTAAAATGCGGAATTATTTTTGACACAGAAATCCCAAAAAAAGTAATTTATTTCACAAAAAAACAAATATGTAAAGCATTAACTTACTGTTTTACAGTAGTGTTTGTTTTTTGGCACAGGGTTTGCATTGTAAATAATGTAATTAACCTAAAACTACCCGGAGTTGAAAAATACCAGGGAGAGGGAGAAGTTCCTGAACAACGTTTAAAGGTATAAAATATACTACCATTAGCCGACATCAGCGCAAAAGCACAGGTGGGATACGGTGAACGAAATAGGATATCTTTTAAAAATGATATCCTTAATTAAAGGCCACTACTTATAAAAGTAGTGGCTTTTGATTTTAATTGCGGCTTAATTTGTAAAAGCCATAGGCTGTTAAAAGTAAAACGCTTCCTAAAACAATGAAGAGAGCAGTAAAGCTGCTTGCCTCTACTAACTTCGAGCAAAAAAATGGCCCAAGTGTTTGCCCGGTGCCCCAGGCAATGGTATATAAAGCTGCGTATTGTCCGCGGTTCTTTTCGTTCGTGCGACTGATCCAAAACGAATTCATAAATGGCATTGATGTGATCTCGCCAATGGTAATAAATAAGATCATGATAAGTGTTATCAATTTTGCGTTACCCGGCAATAATAATGAGAAAAAAGCCATGGCACACATTATTAAACCAAAACGAATAAAGAACATGTTCCTGTTCTTCTTTTCTAAAATATAGATCAACACCATTTCAATACAAACTATAATTAGTCCATTAAAGGCCATGATAAAACCGATATAACGTTCGCTTAAAAATAAATTGTCGCGAAAATATTTTGGTACGGTTGTAAATAACTGAAAAAAACAAAAAGCAAATAGCGTTACTAAAACAATGAAAAATAGATATTTTTTATCTTTGTAGGCAGATTGAGAAATAGGCACTTCTTCTTTTTTAACTTCGGTTTTAGTGGAGATCTTTGCTGGTTTTAAAAAGAAAAATAAAACAATGGCACCGCAAATATTAGTGAGCCCGTCTACCCAAAATAATAATTCATAACTATAGGCTGCAATTAGCCCGCCAATAGAAACACCAACAGCCCAACCAAGGTTAATAGATAAGCGGTTAAGTGAGAATGAGCGCGTTCTATTCTCGGGTTTACTATAAAATGCAATGGCCGATGAATTAGCCGGCCTAAATCCTTCGTTCACAAAACTTAATAAAAAAGTGAACAAACAAATAAGCGAAAAGGAATGTATTTGCCCAAGAACAATAAATAAAATACCGCCAAAAAAAAGTGTAATTAACTGCACCTTACGAAAACCTATCTTATCAGTAAACCTGCCACCAAAAAATGCGCCTATAATGGCACCTAAACCAAACAGGCCCATCACTATTCCGGCATCGCTTAAGCTATGGCCCATTTCTTTACTAGTAAGGTAAAGTGTCATAAACGGAACAACCATTGTGCCGCTTCGGTTAATTAACATGGTAAGTGAAAGAAGCCAGGTTTCTCTGGAAAGGCCCGTAAAGGAAGTTTTATATAAAGAAATTGTGCGGCCTATCATATTTGTAAGAAATAACTTTCAAATCTAATAAAAGATCTGTTTAATTTTTTTATAGAAATGCCATAATGACTTTTATATTAAGCTAAGCCTGAAATTTTTTCATTGAACATTTCTAAAAAAATGTGAAAATCTACATGTTTTGTCACGTTTTGTTTCGTGGAATGTGATTTGATGATAATTTAACAGGCGCCTAAACTAAAAAAACAAAGAGTTTAACCTAAAAAAATAAAATTATGACACTGATAAAATTTAAAAACCTTAACGGTTTAAGCAACTTAGAGCGTTCTGTTGATTTTCCATCTTTTTTTAATGATACTTTAGATCGTTTATGGAAAGACGAACCAATGCACTGGATGCCTTCGGTAAATATTAAAGAACGTGCTGAAGATTTTAAGATAGATTTGGCAGTGCCGGGCATGGACAAAAAAGATTTTAAAGTTGAAGTAGATAACGGTGTGCTTACAGTAAGCGGAGAACGTACAGAAGAAAAAAGCGAAGAGAATGAAAAATTAACGCGTAGAGAATTTCACTACGGTTCATTTAAACGCGCATTTACTTTACCGGAAACTGCCGATGTTGAAAAGATAAATGCAAATTACAAGGATGGTTTGTTATCCTTAACAGTTGGAAAACGGGAAGACTCGAGGCTAAAGCCAAAAAAACAGATCACTATCGAATAATTTTAAACACGCTATTCGAAAAAAAGGCCGGTTGTGTATGCCGGCCTTTTGTGTTTTATAAAACGAGATAGAAGACTGATCTGACGGATAAAACAGATGATCAGATATTTAATCGGTGAAGATCCGTTCAATCAGCGTCATCTGTGTTCAATCTCGTAAGATATTTAAAATTAATGATTGGCTTTAAAGTAAGCGCAGTGTTTGCTTATCGGGCAATCCTGGTGATGTGGATGTGTTGGTCTGCAGGTCTCTCTTCCTAAAAAAGAAATTGCCATGCCAATTTCGCCCCAGTCTTTTTCAGGAATAACTTCCATAATTTGTTTTTCAATTTTTTTTGGATCAGTTCCTGTGGCAATTCCAATTCGCGGCGCAACGCGCACAACATGCAAATCAACAATAACGCCTTCGGCTTTTATACCGGCACCGCGCATAATAACATTGGCAGATTTTCGTCCAATACCAGGTAGTTCGATCAAAGCCTCCATCGTTAAAGGAATATTCTTATCTTCTTTAAGCGTTTTTGCTAATGTCATTAGCCACTTGGTTTTATTTCCAAAATTTCTAACTTTACTTATAAATTCAAACAATTCTTTTTCGGTTGCAGTTGCCAGCGCTTTCATATTTGGAAACGCTTTGAACAGGGCAGGGGCAAGGTTGTTAATGTTCTTATCTGAATCCTGCGCTGATAGAATAACCATTACTACTAATTGATATATATTTTTGTATTCTAAAGGGTGTGCTTTACCTTTGTATTTATCCAATAAAGGTTTTAATGCTTTTGACCAATCTGTGTTTGCCATAAAAATGTTTTATGTTTAAAATTAAATAATTTCTGCTACTCTCACAATTTTAATAAAGCGTAATTTATAGTAAGGTTCGTGCTTAAACGAAGATATCTTTACACCGGACTTCTTTTTGCTGGACGAGCTATGTATAAATGTAATATCCTCTCCCGGATTGGATAAAATAATGCCCACATGCCCGGGTTTTCTGTTCTTTGGATGAGTTCCTGTAAATATGATAACATCACCGATCTTACAGGAATCCGGATCAACCCTTTTACCAAAATTAGTATAATCGATAGATGATCGCGGTACCTTTATTTTAAAATGCTCAAAGGTATAATAAACAAAACCCGAACAATCAAAACCGGCTGTTGGGCTACAATTAGCGTAACGATATTTTGTGCCCATCTGTTTTTTAGCGAAGGCCACTAAACTATCTGCGGCTATTTTATTTTTCTGAAGACATAGATCAAATTGATCGATGGTAAATCCAAAAAAGAAAAAAATAAAAACAATAAAAAAGATGTGTTTAAATGCACGCATTCAACAAAGGTACAAAACAAAGTTAAGCAATAGATCGATCTGTCAGATCGTTGAGATCCCGTTTACATCTGTTGTTAACACTTCACTCATGTAATTCAAAAATGGACGCATGTGAATAAAGGCGCTATTTACTTTTTTTAAAAAATCGGGACTTAAAACTTCTTTATCTGTAAATTTTTTGATCAGTAAAAATTGTTTGTAACGTAATAGGTCTATCGCCTCGCTATCTGCATCAAAGCCCTTGGGCGTGGTTTTTATTTGCTCACCCTTTAAAGTACCAAACGTATTTACAAAATTCTTATTCTTTAAAATGGCCCTAAAACTTTTAGCATCGTAAGCAAATTCATCACGAATGCGTTTCAGGTCTCCGGGCTCTGGTCCCCAAAAACCACCTGCAACAAAAGAGTTACCTGATTCAAAATGAAAATAATAAGAACCCCTTCTTGCTTTTGTTGCACGTTTAAAGCTGCCACCCCAATGTGAATTGTAAGGTGTTTTATCTTTCGAGAAACGTACATCGCGGTAGATACGGTGAAGGCTTTTTTTTCCGCTCACAGTTTCTATCACATCGTGTTTATTTATTTCAATTAACAAAGCATCCGCAAACAATTCTATATTTTGTAGTTCGGTCAAATAGCGCTCTTTATGAGCATTGAACCAATCGCGGTTATTATTTTTCTTAATGAGCTTTAAAAACTCAAGGTTAGATGGTTTAAGGCTTGCCTTCATAATTACCCAAAAGTAAATTAATAATTCATTTCAAAAAACAGAAAAGCTTGGCACGTCTTTTTAAGTAAAAATTTAACATAAATTTAGTTTTTAAGCACAAGTTTTAGTTAAAAATGCCGTCTTATTAGTAATACCAGGCGTTTTAATATTAACTTTAAACAACTAAAAGATGAAAAAGACAAGCCTATTATTTGCTATTGCAAGTATCGTACTAATTACTTTGCCATCGTGCAAAAAAACTGAACAAGAAGAACTGCCGGTGACAGAAACCATTCATGCAACGGTTAAGTTAAACGAAACCTACTCTTATATTTTACCTATGAATGAAGGTCATATACCTTATACAATAGCTAAACAAGGCGAGCATGACAATATTAGTGTTATTGAAAAGAGTGCGGACGGAAGTTTTGTTTATAAATATACACCAACCGCTAACTTTACAGGAAGCGACATGGTAATTATTTCAAACGAAAAAGAAGGCCATGGAAATTGCGAACATCAAGATCATGATAGTGACCATGGCGAGCGCCGGCATAACAGAAGGGGGCATCATGGAAATGGCGAACATCATGAGCATGAAATGCAAAAACATATTATTACCATTAATTTTACAATCGCTAACAAAGTTGCAAATAAGGCAAGCGCAAACGATAAATAATCCGATAATTTTTTATAATTAATATCCCCGTTAGTTTAGCGGGGATTTTTTTTGAATGAAAAATTAAAAGAGATCTTTTGTGATCTTTGCTAAAATTTCCTTTATTTCTGCCAGTTCCTGTTCAACTTTAGCAAGACGTGCCTCAAGATCGTTCGTGTTTTTTCGTGTTGGTTCTTCGTGCAATTCATCCTCTTCATAATTTACAACATCACCTAACAAATGTGTAAAACGTGTTTCTTTTTGACCCGCGCGTTTAGGCAATTCTTTTACAAAAGGAGATTCCCTGTTCATTAATTTAGTGAGGGAATCGTGCACCCCTTCTAATGATCTGAACTCATGCAAGCGCGCAGAGTTGGTATTTAATTCGCCGGGAGTTTGTGGTCCGCGGAGGAACAACAAACATAGAACGGCCAATTCTCCATCACTTAAAGGATAAACGGTTGTAAAATTATGTTTGTATTTTACCGCGCGAATACTTCCGCCAACAGCAGTACTAACAATACTTTGGCTTTTTAAATTATTTAATGCAACTGTAACAGTTTCTTCATCATAATCAACCACAGGTTTACGCGATGTTTTTTGATTACATGCAGCAGTTAAAGCATTTACGCTCATTGGATAATAGTCGGGAGTGGTTTTGCTTTTTTCCATCAAAGAACCCAGTACTCTGAGTTCGACAGCATTTAATAAGGGTAAAGTAGTTGATGATTCCATTTTTAGATTTTTAGTGGAAAGAAGCAAGACGGCAGGACACAGGACACAATTTACTTGGGAGCAGTTAATTTTTCAATATCTGCTAATTTACTTGTTGCATATGGATCGTTAGCTTTGTATTGCATGGCACCTTGGTAAGCTATTTTTGCTTCGTCATAACGCTTCATTTTAAAATAGTCGTCGGCTACTTTAATTTTTGCTTTATATTTTTCACTCGTATTGCCTAATACTTGCGGTAAGCTATGATCAGAATTTCCTTTGTCCATTTCGCCCTGGCCGTCTTTTGTTTTGGTTTCATAGGCAAGTCTTTTCTTTTCTTTTTCGTCGGCTTCTCTTTGAGCCCTTGCTTTTTCTTTTTTCTCAAAATCGGCCTTTATCGCAGCATCATCTTCTGCTTTCGATTTCGCGATGCCTTCTTTTTGTTTTTGCTCTCTCTCTTTTTGTTTCGCGGCCTTTTTAGCTTCGTCATCTTTCATGGCGGCTTCATCTTCTGCTTTGGATTTAGCCAAACCTTCTTTTTGTTTTTGTTCTCTCTCTTTTGCAGCTTTTTGATTTTCCTCATATTTGGCTTTTGCTTTTTCAGCATCGGCTGCCATGGCTTCTTTATCTTCGGCCTGCGATTTGTACTGACCTTCTTTTTGTTTTGCTAATTTTGCTTCTGCTTCAATTTCCTGCGGCGATTTTTGTTTTACAATAAGTGCCCCGTTTTTTTCTTTAGCTCGTTGTTCTTCATAAAATTTTTGTTTTGCCAATCTTTCTTCTGTTGCTTTATCTTTCTTTTCCTTTTCCGCTTTTTCTTTTGCTAGTTTTTCCTTTTCCGCATCTTCTTTTGCAGCTTTTTCTTTGGAGGCTTTAGCAAGTTTAGCTTCTTCTTCTTTTACTAAAGCTGCTTTATCGGCATTGGCTTTTGCAATAGCATCTGCAATTGCTTTTTTATCGGCAGCGTCTTTATTTTCTTTTTCTTTATTGGCCTGCGTAGCAGTTTTTGCGGCGGCATCAGCCGCTGCTTTTTTTGCTTCTTCTTCAGCTTTAGCCTTTGCAGCCGCTTCCGCTAATTCTTTATCTTTTAAACATAAACCTACTTTCGCCAATTGATCAACCGGGTATTGTTCGCCGGCAATCATGCTAATTGCTTTTTCGTAAAGTGATTTGGCAAGTGGACAATCGGGTTTGGCTAAAGCAACATCGCCGGCTTTATTGGTAGAGCAAAAACGATTAAATAAGTCATCTTCTGCAGCATAGATCTTTGAAACAATTCCTAAACCTTTTTCTGTTCCGGCCTCGGTATCATCAAACGCTTTTTTGTTTGGAAGGTATTCAACGCGTATAAGGTCCTGACTTAATTCCGAGTAATTAATTCCAGGATACGGTCTTACCATTATAAAGCCCCCTGTAATTTCAAAAGATGGTTTATAATTGTCTTTCGACATATTTTCAGGAACATTTTGAGTATTGATGGCCATACGTTTCGTATTGCAACCGGGGTAAGAAACTGTCAAATAAAATTCGCCATCCTTTGGGACAAGAACTGTAAATTCTCCGCCATTACTGGTTGTGGTTTGTGAGATCTGTTTTCCGGCTTGAAAAAGTGTAACGGTTGCACCGTCAATTTCCTTTTCTTCTTTATTGGCCTTGGTATCTAATTTCCATTTTCGCAAATAAACATTGCTACTTAATTTTAAGGTCCATTGCGCCTGGCAAGTAGCGATTATAAAAATAAAGGCTACGATTATTTTATATGATCTTTTCAAGGTGTGATACGGTGTAATAAAAGTAAGAAAATATAAGTGATAATACAAAAGGCACTATTTCCATGCGCTTGCCAGGTTAAGAAAGGCAATGGTAGTGCTATCCAGCGAGAGTTCGGTTGCTTTTAATATTATTTGCAACTGTTCGGCATTGGTGGCACTTGCAATTGGAGCTGTCACTCCGGGTTGCGCAATTAACCAGGCTACAGAAATTGCGGCAAGGCTGGTCTTCTTTTCCGCAGCTACTTCATCCATCGCTTTTAAGATCTTAAAACCTCTTTCGTTCATATAGCGGTGAGCACCGGCGCCACGAACACTTTTTGAAATATCATTTTCTGAGCGGTATTTTCCGGTTAAAAATCCTGCAGCCAAAGCATAATAATTTATGACACCAATATTATGCTCTACACAAATAGCCAACAATTCTTTTTCAAATTCTTCGCGGTTATATAAATTATAAATTGGCTGTAAGGTTTCGTAACGCGGTAAATTATATTTTTTGCTAGCTGCAAGGGAGTCTTTTAAGCGAGCGGGAGTGAAGTTGGAGGCGCCGATCCACCTGATCTTGCCTTCTTTTACAAGTTGCGCATAAGCATCTAAAGTTTCTTCTACTGGGGTTGTTTCATCATCTTTGTGCGATTGGTAAAGGTCAATACGATCGGTTTGTAATCTTTTTAAAGAATCTTCAACTGCTTTAAGAATGTATTTTTTAGAAATATCAATTTTGCCCTGGCCCATATCCATGCCAACTTTTGTAGCAATGTTTACCTTATTACGGTTCTTACGCAATTTCATCCAGTTACCGATTATGGTCTCTGATTCGCCGCCAATACCGGAAGCCCAGCGCGAATAAACATCTGCGGTATCAATAAGTGTAAAGCCGGAGGCAACGTATTGATCCAATAATTCGAAGGAAATTTTTTCGTTGATGGTCCAGCCAAATACATTGCCACCAAAGGCCAGAGGTAAGGTTGTGATGTCGGTGTTCCCTAATTTTCTTTTTTGCATGAATTAAATTTACAAACAAAAATAAACTAATCAATACAATAAAAGAAACGCAAAAAATCAATTTACATCTTGTCCTTTTTGCAATTTATCGATCATGTTTTTAACCGAGTTTTTATTTATATCATCCGGTGCCAAAGCAAGAGCAGCTTTAGCGTTAACCAATGCCGTTTTGTAATCGCCAACAGCAGAATAACCTCTTGTTAAGCCTGCATACGTAGTAAATTGTTTTGGATTTTTTTTAGCATTTATTTGAAATACTTCCAAAGCCTCTTTGCTCTTTTTTTGGTTGATCAACATTCTACCGTATTGGTGTAGTTCTGTCATTGATCCTATAGCATAAGCAGCTTTATTAGTTGAATCTGCTTTTTCTTTTTTTCCTAATTTTTCTAGCAATCCGGCATTTGTTCTTAAAGTAGTGAAGTTCTTATCAAAACTAACAGCACTGTTAGACCACTCTAAACCTTCTTCTAAATTAGTATTGTTTTGCAAACATAAACTGGCGGCTTGTTCAGAAACTTCCCATTTAAAACCGTCTCTGTTTCTTAAGGCCAAACGCAAATTATCTAATTGTGTTTTTACAAGATCTACCTCAATTTTAAAAGGGAAACTTAATTTTTCCCACTGTAAAGCAACAACGGCAGAGTTTTCAGTTTGACCCATGAATTCGTATTTTAAACGCTCAATACTTTTATCTAAAGCCACCGGTTTTATGTTAACGCGTAAAGCATCTTCTTTATCGTCGTAAAAATAACTTCCCCATGATGTACTATTCTTAGAAAATATCAAAATACTTTCATTTGCATCGTAAGCTATAAAAAAACCATATTTGCCGGCAGGAAGATCTTTGCCTTCTATTTTAACATCGGTAGAAAATTCAATCGTGGTGTTTTCGTTTGCACCGGCGCGCCATGGCGCTGCTTTACTGGTACCAAAGCCAGGGTTCACAAAGCCCGTATGCACAATATCAGTGCCGTAGATCTTACCTTCGCGGCCTTTAACACCCGGGCGATCATACTTTATGGTAACATCAGTAATGCCAATTTGCTCAACTGTGATTGCTTTTTTATTTCCACCCGGTGGCATTGACTTTAAAACCTGAGCCGTAGAAAAAATGCTTGTAAAAAGTAAGGCTGTAAAAATGTGTAATGTTCTCATGGAATCTTTATTAAAGTTAACGCCTATTATTTGGCGTATTAAAGTTAACAAATTGACTATAAAAAACTATCCCCCAAAATGGGGGATATGTTAATAAATAAAACGATACTATAAAACTATTGCGAACCGGGTAAAGTAACATGCAATATCCCATATATTTTTTAAAAAGCCGTTATTTCCGTTTAGATGCGTATGCCAATAATGGTTACGTCATCCACTTGTTCGTGGCCCAGCTTCCAGTTATTAAAGGTTTCAATCAGTATTTCTTTTTGATCTTTAAGTGGTAAGGCGCAATTGCTAACCAGGATCTCTTCAAGCTGTTTGTATTTGAATTTTTTGCCTTTTGGTCCGCCAAATTGATCAGCGTATCCATCTGTCATTAAATAAAAGAGGGTGCCTTCTTCGTAAGGAATATCATGTGTTATAAAATTTTTGCGGTATTCATTTTTTCCTACAGGTTGTTTATCGGCTTTAATTTCTTTCATTTCCCTAAATGCGCCAATTGCAGGGGCTATCACTAATTCGGGACTTACATACCATAATTGATTATTGGCACCGCTCCAGGATATTTTTTTATTTTTTTTATCAATGCATAATAAAGAAATATCCATGCCATCTTTTATTTCTTCACCCATTTCGCCGGTGGTTATTTCTCCATTCTTTACAAAGGCTTCTATAACAAGGTCGGTTGTTTTGTCTAATATTTCGCCCGGTTTTGTTAATCTAAAATCTTTTACGGCTTTATCCAATGCATTGCTGCAAACAATACTTACCATAGCGCCCGGCACGCCATGGCCTGTTGAATCGGCAGCTGCTATAAAAATGAGGTCCTCAGAAGTATGCATCCAATAAAAATCTCCGGCAACAATATCTTTTGGATCGTAGTACACAAAATTATTAGGCAAATGTTTTTTAATATCGGCTACCGAAGGTAAAATAGCATCCTGTATGCGTTTAGCATAATTAATACTATCAGTGATCTCCTTACTTTTTTCTTCAATTAACTCGTTCTTATGTTTTAACTCATCGCGCTGTGATTCTACTTTTTCTTTTTGTTGGGTAATAATAGCATTGGCTTTTTGTTTTAAACGGTAACTTCTAAATACGGCAAAAACAAGTAATACGCATAAGCCTAAGCCAATTGTAACGGCAATAATAGTAGTATTTCTTTTTTTAATTTGAATTGCCTGTAGTGTCTTATCTTTTTCAAGATTTTGAATGGTGAGGTCTTGCTTTTCAGTTTCAAACAGTGTTTGCAGGCGGGCCATTGAATTGGCATTCTCTTTTGAAAAAATGGAATCTTTTAGATTGACAAATTTGTCAAGATATTTTTCTGCTTCCTCGGCTTTATTTAGGTAAGGCGAAATGTTTGCCAATAAACGATAACTTAAAAGTAGTTGTGCAACATTATCCGGTGGGGTTAAAGCCAAAACTTCTTTACTCGTGCGTTCAGCATCCAAATAGTTTTTTTCGGACAGGTAAATAGAGCTTAAATTATGTAAAAACAACAGTAGGCTTTGCAAGTTATTTAATCTTTTACAAATTTCTATGGCTTTTAAATAATAGGCTTTTGCTTCTTTTTTGTTACCAATAAGCCTATTAAGGTAACCAAGATTATTGTACGCCGTTGATAAACTTAATGAGTCGCTATTTTTTACATATACGGCAACCACCCTATCCATAAGCTCAAAGGCCTCTTTCGTTTTTCCTTTTTTTAAATAAGATTCTGCCAGGTTGGCGCAGCAATTTGCTTCTCCGTATTCATCTCCTAATTTTTTGCATAGCGCCAATGATCTTTCTACATAATATACATGTTTATCGGGACGGTTTAATTTTTCGTAAAGTTGCCCTATATTGTTATATATCAAAGACAACTTTGCATCATCTTTTTTTTGCTCATAAATATTTAAGGCTTCGAGGTTGGCGATAAGGGCCTGCTGGTAATTTCCAATGTCAATATAAACAACGGCGATCTTACTTAATGAAGAAGCCATTAGATCTTTTCGACCGCTTAATTTTCTTATTTCATAAGCTTTTTTATTATAAAATAATGCAGAATCGTTAATAGTTAATTTATAAAAAGAAATGGCAAGGTCGTTAAATGCCTGTGCTTTTAATAATGGCGATGCATTAGCAGATAATTGTATCTCTTTTATAGCATATTCTTTTGATTTTTTTGGATTTGAAATAGCGAAAAGCCAGTTAAGGTCTGATAAGGCGCTTATGCGTATACTGTCTGATGAATTACTGTTGGCGATCTTTGTAAGGGAGTCGACCTGCTTTTGGTCAACTTGTGCCAAGGCAATTGAACAAGCCATTAAGAGTGATAAAACTAATTTCATATAAATTATTTTAATACTCACGCTAATGGCAAATGCCTTTAAGTAAGTTTTTAAGCTCTGTGCTCTACCATTTCGATAGGATATTTAATGCTTTCCTGAATAATTTCTCCTTGTTCGCAAATATCATCATCATCAAAATCGTAAACCCACGTAATTTTTAGTTTAACATTTTCTTTTGACATGGCTACCAGATTTTGCAAAAACTTTAAAATTATACGAACACTGGATGTATTCATATATTCTAATTTTAACGTCAGGTTTACTGCTGGTGGCGATGTTTTTCTAAACTCTTCCAGCCATACAAAAAGAGGTTTATAATAATTGTTTGAATCCTCAGGAATTGATTTTCCTGAAATTAAAAGGTCGCCATTGGTATTAAAATTTACCCCGGGAGATTTTAATGTAGATGCAATAATTAAATTTTCCATTCTTTTATTTTTTTAATATTTCTAATTTGTATTTGCCTTTTACTTGTTCGTCAAATCTTCTCTAAAAATATTAAAATATTTGGTACAGAATCGCTTTTTCAAGTATAGGTACTTTAAATTTAAAAGAATATACCCACACATAGGTATTTTTTAGATAATATTAGGTTTTTTACCGTCTAATTTGCTGAAGGTGGTCTATTTACAGTTCATTGCCCAAAATCAACAGTTCATATGTTTTAGTGTTTTAGCTACGCCGGACCTTACATAATTTTGACCCATAAAATTAATGCAAATGAAAAAAAATTATGTGTTTAGGGTAATCTTACTTTTTGTTGTATTTACCTTTAAGGTACAGGCGCAAAGCCCAATGCAAACCGTTCGTGGAACAATAGTGGATAAACAATCTCAATCTATAATCCCTGGTGCGAATGTGATCATTATAGGAACCGATCCACTAAAAGGAACTACGACAGACATGGAAGGAAGGTTTAAAATGACCGATGTAAATCCCGGTCGTTATGATCTTAAGATCTCTTATTTGGGTTATAAAGAAATTGTAATGCCAAATGTAGTTGTTACATCGGGTAAAGAGGTAGTCTTAGAAATTGGTATGGAAGAAAATATTAGTTCGTTGAACGAGGTAGTTGTTTCAGGAACTAAAAAGAACGAGACCAATAACGAAATGACCAGCGTAAGCGGGCGATCTTTTTCGATGGAGGAAGTTAATCGTTATGCAGGTGGGCGTTCAGATCCGTCGCGTCTTGCCGCCAATTTTGCAGGTGTTAGCTCGCCCGATGATTCACGAAATGATATTGTTATCCGCGGTAATTCACCAACAGGTGTTTTATGGCGTATAGAAGGTTTAAATATTCCAAACCCAAATCATTTTTCAACAGTTGGTACAACCGGCGGCCCTGTTAGCGCAATAAATACCAACGTGATCAAAAATTCTGATTTTTTTACATCCGCTTTTCCTTCAGAGTATGGTAATGCAAATGCCGGTGTGTTCGACCTTGGTTTTAGAACAGGTAATTCTGAAAAAAAGGAACATACATTTCAATTAGGGGCGCTTACAGGCTTAGAGGCAATGACCGAGGGACCTATAAATAAAGCCAAAGGTTCTTCGTATTTATTTGCATACCGTTATTCTTTTACCGGTGTGGCACAAAAAATTGGTATTCCAATTGGTACAGCTGCAACACCTTTTTATCAGGATCTTTCTTTTAAAATAAATGGTGGTACTACAAAATTCGGAAAATTTACGTTGTTTGGTTTGGGTGCAAAAAGCAAGATCGATTTTATTCATACTAAAATAGATAGTACCGATCTTTTTGCCAATCCATCAAAAGATAGTTATTTTACAAGCGATATTGGTTTAATTGGGCTGAAGCATTTTATTAAAGTAAATGAGCGGTCATACTTTAATACAGTTATTGGCGCAACTTACAATGGGTCTAATTATTTAGAAGACAACATTGCCACATCTACAAAACCCATACAAAGAAATATTGAAAATAAAACCAGTCAGTTACACTATTCAATTAATCTATCTTATAATTCAAAAATAAATTCAAAACTGTTTGTAAAAGTGGGTGCTATTTCTGAAATGATTAACCTTATTTTAAATGCACGTGAAAGAGATTCTAATTCTGTTTGGAACCAATATTGGGATTTTAATGATCACACAATGCTTCACCAGGCTTATGCACAAGCAAAATACCGTTTTACAGAAAAACTTACTTTAAACCTGGGAATACATGGCCAACTATTGGCATTAAATAACTCTACCTCTATTGAACCGAGGGTTGGTTTAAAATACCAACTCAACCAAAAAAACACAATTAGCGCCGGTTATGGCATGCATAGCCAAATGCAGCCAACCGATGTGTATTTTTACCGCACGCTTAAATCGGACGGCAGCTACGATCTTTCAAACCGAAATTTAGGATTTACGCGTAGCCAGCATTTTGTTTTGGGATATGATATTTTACCAGTTAAAGATTGGAGAATAAAAACAGAAGTGTATTACCAAATGTTATCTAACGTTCCGGTTACCCGGTTGCCAAGTAGCTTTTCAATGTTAAATGCCGGTGCAAGTTTTTTACCTAATAATCAAAGTGATCTTAAAAATACCGGTACAGGAACTAATTATGGCGCCGAGCTAACCATTGAGAAATTTTTTAGTAAAGGGTATTATGTTTTAATAACCGGTACTATCTATGAATCAAAATATAAAGGCAGTGATAACATTGAACACAATACGGCTTTTAATGGCAACTTTGTTTATAATGTTTTAGGTGGTAAAGATTTTAAAATTGGAAAAGAAAAACGTAATGTGTTTTCGGTTGGTGTAAAAATGACCCAGGCTGGTGGAAGATATTATACACCGGTTGATCTGGCTGCCTCGCAAGCTATTCATGCACAGGTTTTGCAGGGCGATGCTTATGCATTTTCGCAGCGAAACCCTGATTTTTTTAGGTTAGATGTAAAAACCGGTTTTACATTTAATAGCCGAAAAAGCAAATTATCGCAAACCCTTTCGTTTGATATACAAAATGTAACCAACAATAAAAATGTGTTTGCGCAACGTTATAATCCAATCACTAATAAGATCAATACAGCCTATCAAATTGGGTTTTTTCCAAACTTTGTTTATAGGATACAGTTTTAATGAGAGCTCTACTAAATATAATAATCCTTTTTCACTTATTTAAACGCAGGCTAAAAGAGCAAAGAGATAGCGTTAAGAAATAAAATTCTTACATTTAAACAATGAGAAAAAAGAATATACGGTTTGTTTACATGATAGTTGTTGGGATAATTATTTCCAAGTTGCTTGATACTATTATGGTGGGTGCGCACCAGGAACACAACCGTTTTTTCGACTTTTTTATCTCTATTGCAATAACTATTCTTGTTTGGGAAGGAAATTTAAGAATTGATACATTGATGAATCGCAAATTTCCATGGGAAAAAAATCCGGGGAAACGCATTTTAGTTCACTTACCAACCAGTGTTTTTTTTAGTGCCCTCGTCATCCACTTATCCATGATGGCATTTGATAAATTTGTTTGTACGTTGCCTGCTCAAACTAAGGATTCCTTCATGATTACTGCAATTATTCTTGGCGTTTTAATTTCAATTATTATTTTGGCAATTGAAATTGGCTCGCAGTTTTTTAATAATTGGAAAAGATCGTTGGTGGAGATAGAAAAATATAAATCAGAAAGTTTACAGTCGCAATTGCAAAATTTAAAGAATCAATTAAACCCTCATTTTTTATTTAATAATTTAAGCGTGCTGTCGTCTCTGGTGTATATTGATCAGGATAAAGCAGTGGATTTTATTAATCAACTTTCTAAAGTGTATCGTTATTTGTTAGATAACCGTAACAACGAATTGGTATCACTTGAAAGGGAATTAACCTTTATAAACTCTTACACCTATTTGCTGCAAATTCGTTTTGATAAAAATATTCGCTTTGATATTAATGTCCCTACCGAAAAAACGCATTTAATGTTGCCGCCATTATCGCTTCAAATGCTTGTTGAAAATGCTATTAAACATAACGAGATCTCGAACGAATTACCTTTAACGATCCATATTAAAATAGAAGATAATATGCTTTTAGTCTCCAATAACCTTCAATTGCGAACCTCTAATGAAATCAGTTCTAAAACAGGACTGCAGAATATAAAAGATCGTTACAGATTTTTTACAGAGCAACAAGTAGAGGTTATTCAAACAGAAAAAACTTTTGCAGTAAAAATTCCATTATTGAAATAACATGAATGCAATAATAATAGAGGACGAAAAATTATCGGCTGAGCATTTGACTACACTTCTAAAAAAAGTAGATGATTCAATTAATATTATTGCCACTTTTGATTCCGTTAAAAAAAGTGTAGAGGAATTTTCAAAAGGATTAAAAGCTGACCTGCTTTTTGTAGATATTCATTTAGCCGATGGTTTAAGCTTTGATATTTTTTCTAAAATAGCTATTGAAACACCGGTTATTTTTACAACTGCATTTAATGAATATGCCATACAGGCATTTAAAATAAATAGTGTTGATTACCTTCTTAAACCTATCGGAATTGAAGACCTGCGCGCGGCTGTTGAGAAATACAAAAAATTAAGAGGAAATAATCAATCCGTTATTTTAGAAAATATTGCAAACGCCTATAAAAGTATCAATAAACAATACAAAAACCGCTTTATGGTGAAAATTGGAGACAATATATCATCCGTTAAAACTGAAGAGATCCTGCATTTTATTTCTGAAGATGGTTTAGTGTTGCTTGTTACAGAAAATGGTAAGCGGTATGTAATCGATTATACCCTCGATGCTTTAGAAACACTTATTTCGCCAGATGTATTTTTTCGCATCAACCGTAAAGTTTTAATAAATATAAGTAGCGTGCAAAAAGTAGGCACTTATTTTAACAGTCGCTTAAAGATCAACTCAGCTACCTTAAAGGATGAAGATAGTGTAGTTAGTCGTGAGCGGGTGAACGACTTTAAACAATGGCTGGATAAATAGCTATGAATTATAGCATTATTTTATTGCTTGCAAATAAAGCCGTTACTTTACCGAAGCATGTTTGCCATAATAGACATAGAGACCTGCGGAGGAAAATTTAATTATCAGCGGGGTAGAATTACCGAAATATGTATTTTGGTGCATGATGGTTTAACGGTAGTAGACAAATTCACAACCTTACTAAATCCAGAGTGTAATATTTCACATTATTATGTTGGTATTACAAACATCACCAATGAAATGGTGCAGAATGCGCCAAAATTTCACGAAGTAGCAAAAAAAATAATTGAAATGACAGAGAATTGTGTTTTTGTAGCGCATAATGTTGGCTTTGATTATAATTTTATCAAAGACGAATTTGCTTCTTTGGGTTATAAATACCAACGCGAAACTTTATGTACGGTTCGTTTAAGCAGAAAATTAATTCCGGGAAGAATTTCTTATAGCCTTGGTCATTTATGTGCTTCATTAAGTATCGAAATCTTTGGAAGGCATAGAGCAGAAGGAGATGCGGTTGCTACGGCGCAACTCTTTGATCTTTTAATTCAACTCAAGAATAATAACCCTTTATATAAAAATAAAGGCCTGGTTGAAATAATGACCCGCCGCATTGATAATATTAAAAAATACATTTTAAATAAATTACCGGAAAGTTGCGGCGTATACTATTTTTTAAATAAAGCAGGAGAGATCATTTATATTGGAAAAAGTATTAATATGTACAACCGAGCGCAAAGTCATTTTGGAACAGATGAGCGTAAGGGCAAAAAAATGTTGAACGATCTTTACAATGTGGATTTTGTAGAAACAGGTAGCGAAATAATTGCTTTATTATTGGAATCCGAAGAAATAAAAAAACATAAGCCTTTGTATAACCGCAAAAGTAAAGCAGATATATTTACACATAGTATTGATTGGTTTAAAAACAAAGAGGGTATAATTAGTTTTAAGATTGTTCCGTATGAAGAAGCTGAAAACTCGTTAATTGCTTTTACAAATTATCTGTCAACCCGCGAAAGGCTAGAAAGCTGGATCGAAGAAAAAACACTTTGCTTACAATATTGCACATTAACAAGTGAAGGAAGTTTTTGCTTTAATCACCAGATAAAAAAATGTAACGGCATTTGTGCCGGTGAGGAAGAAATTGAGGAGTACAATAAACGTGCGCAACAAATTTTAGATCAATATAGTTTTCATCACCCAAATTTTGCGATCATCGAAAAAGGACGAAGGGCAGATGAAAATGCTTTGATACTGGTAGAGAATGGGCATTACGCAGGCTATGGTTATTTTGATGTAACAGATAATTTTAGTTCTTCCGAAGAAATTAGTGGTTTGGTAAAACGCAGTCTTTATTATCCCGATACAGATGGCATTTTGCAAAGCTGGTTACGAAAAAGTAAAAGAAGAGTGATCGACCTTTGATCTGAAAATAGAAAAAGCAGTTTCCAATTACAGAAACTGCTTTTTAAATTCAGACTTATTTTATCGGTACAAACTTACGTTACCTTTTTGATCATATTCTTTACCGTCTTTACCTGTACCTTTAATAATATAAAAGTAAGTGCCAACAGCTGTTTCTTTGCCAGACATATTTTTTCCGTCCCAGGCAATGTTTCCGGTGTTACTATTAGATTCGAAAACTTTATTTCCCCAACGGTCAAATATTAGGGCATTGATATCTGTAAGGTTAGTTACTTTTAAAAAGAAGATATCATTACTACCATCACCATTTGGTGTGAATACATTTGGCACTTCAAATTTAGATGGGATCTCAACTGTAATTATTTTTACAACGGTATCTTTACATGAGCCCTTTAACGCATACATTGTAACCGTATAGGTTCCGGGATTAGAATAAGTGGTTACCGGCGATATGCTTACAGAATTGGTAACCTGACTTCCACCGTTACCAAAACTCCAAACAGAAGTAATACTTGCATTTGGTGTTGACGGAGATGAGGAAGCAGATAAATTCTGGAATGTAACTGTTAGAGGTGCAAAACCTGTAATAGAGCTTGGCGCAAAATCGCCATTCAATGTTCCATCAATAACTTGTACCTGTGCTTCGGTAACACAACCGTTTGCAGGGTTGGTCACAAAAATATTATACTCACCGGTTTTATTTACGCAGGTAGTAGAACAACTTAAACAACTAAAAGAAGTAGTTGGCACCACGCCCCATGCATAGGTGAAGCCTGTTGTTGTTCCGCTAATGATCGGTGCTATCATTGTACAATTAGAACCGGGTGTGCCGCAATCTAAAACAAATGGTGCAGGTGCTACAGGATTATTTACAACCGGGTAAATACGATTGTCTGCAATTGTTTTTGTGGCAACTGCTGTACAACCATTATTCATATCCATGGCAACCAAAGTGTAAGCATTTGCAACACCTGCCGGCGTAAAGGCAATATACGTGGATGTATTAGAATAAGTTGGCTGTGGTGAAGGGCCGGACCAAATATAACCGATCACTACCAAATGATGATCAAAGGCGGCAGTAACAGCATTTGTATAACTCGAATTGGTTAAGTTAATGGTTGGTGTGGCGCAGGTTATTTGGTTACCTCCGGTTATTGAGGCGGTAGGTTTGGCAATATTCTGGTAGATTGTTAAAGTTTGTGTACTCTTGCATTTATTAATATTATCGGTAATTGATAAAGTATAAGTTGCAACAACGGTGTTGGTTGTATTAGTGGTTGTAAACACAGTAAGCGTATCATTTGGTGTTTGACCGGGAGCACCAGGAAATGCCCAACTAAATGAAACATTGGTATTGGTGCTTGTGCCTTGTAAAATAGTTTTTGGCACTTTGCAAGTCAACGTTTCCTGACTTGCCGCTGCTGTAATTTGAGGCCCAACTGTATTTTGAATAATTGAAACAGGAACCCGGGTCTCACAATTATTTGAAATATCATGTGTGATCACGGTGTATTGGCCCGGTGTATTTACTGTAAAGGTGGATACGTTACTAAATGAATAACTCGGCCCCACAAAACTCGGAGGTAAAAGCGTATAATTCACAGAACCTCCCGGTATTGGATTAGTTGTAACACTAGAAATGCTTATGGTTGCTAAACTTGTAGTACCACAACCTATCGTAAATTGTTGCGGACTGGTAACATTAAAAGTTGGAAATCCAGAGGAGGATGTAACCGTAACAGTTTTGCAAACACTGCAACCATTAATGTTATTGGTAATACAAACTGTGCTTATTCCAATAGGAGCAGGAAAAATAGAAAGTGTACCGTTACTGCAAACAGGAGCCGGCGAGAAAGGCGATGTCCAGCATTGCATCATATTTGTAGAAGTGTTTGTTGTGATAGCTGTGAATGTTGCCGGCGAACCTGCAGGACAAATAATATTTTGTACCATTGGCGTAACCGTTGAGGTTGGAGCAACCGTATTAATACCAATTGTAAATACCGAGAAAGAACTACACCCGGTTGCTTGATCTGTAGCTGTAACAGTATAAGGTGTTGGGTTGCTTAAAGTAACATTTGTTCCACTTGCAGTTCCGCTTAAACTTACCCATGTGTAGGTCAAAGTTCCATACGTGTAGCTGCTTGCCGCAGTAAAATTAATAGTTGGATGTGCACAGGTAATACTTCCGGAACCGGTAACATTTGTAATAGTAAATGTAGGAGCAGGCGGCGCGCTGTTAATATTAACGGTGGCAGAAGCCATACAACCCAATGGGTCGGAAGCTGTAACTGTAACAGGGCCCGTACCTACAAGATAAGTTGCCTGTGTTGTAGAAGCGTTTAATGAGAGTGGATTAGGCGTCCACACAATAGTTGAGGCAACAGATGCTGAACCTGCAGTTGTGCAGGAAGCAACAGCAACTGTACTTCCACAGGGTGCCTGAGCAACTGATGCGAAAATTTGTGGCGCCGGTGTAATTGTTACAGTGATAATCCGAATGATTGGTGCACACGATCCAGGAGGATTCATCGTTAGTGTGAAATTACCTGAATTAGTAGTTGTAAGCGTTTGATTACTCATTAGTGGAGTGGTGTAAGGAGGGCCAACTGCGCCAGCCCACGAATATGGCCCTAAGCCGGCAGGTGCAATTATAGTTGCGCCCGTTGCACCACAAGTTGGTAATGTTATAGAAGGTGTTCCTGCAGGAAATTGATTTCCGTTTCCAATTATTGTCATTGGAGCACATTTAGCGTCAAAATAAATATAAGCACCGTGTCCGCCAAAACCACAATCAACTACTGTTACATCTATTTGTACAAGGTTATTTAAATAGGGAGAAAGATCAATCGCTGAAGCGGTCCAGTTAGAATAAACCCAATTGCCGCCACCTACGGCTGGAACAAAAACAGGTCCGCCGGGCGGCACTGTAAATGAACAGCCGGCACCCGGCACAGCAATTGAAATATTAGGACAAGCTAGAACGGTTGACGTACTTGTTACTGTATTTGTAACGGTTACTTTAATGCTAAAACCCGGTTGATCGCAACAAGCGTGTGTACCATCTTGTATCACCGGTAAGTAAGCATATTGGAATAAAGCATTGTTTGGATTTACAATAAATGCTTTTGATGCTTGTGCAGATTTTGCACCTGCAGTTGCATCGTTTAATTTTAAAAAACAATTTCCCGCGGGTGCAGTATTTACTTGCGCGTCAAAATACGAACTAACTTGACCCGGAATTTTTGGGTCAATTGTTGCGGCATTAAAAACTGTATAATTATTAGTTGCAAAAAAACCGGGAGGGTTACATCCACCATTGTATGAGCCCGACTGCAACGACCATCCCTGCACAGCACCCGGGGCATTTATTTGCGCTGCTGCTAATTCAAAATCTTCATTATTACATGCTCCTCCGGCAGGAAGTGAAGAAGTTTTAAATGAATTTAGGTTTTGAAAAAGTGTAAGGTTTTTCAAAGAAGTTGTTTTTAATTTATATTTCTGTTTAATAAAAATTCTTTTTTGGTTATAAACGAATACTTTAAATTCTTTTCCATAGCAGCCATTACTTAGTGCTGCTGCAGATACAGAGGGTTCATCAAATCCGGAAACAGAGTCGCCGGTAAAGATGTAAGATGCTTTAAGATCCACTTGTGCTTCGCTTTTATTTACATTTAATGCAATAATTGCCCAGAGGATCACGAAAATTTTACGTGTCGCTTTCATATACTTTATTTTAAATTGTTGATTGTTTGGTGTCTAAAACAAGTTTACAACAACCGTGCCAAAAAACAAAAATATGTTAAAATACAGTAGTATCAATAGTTTCAAAGGGTAGCTTGTTTTATAATAATGTTTCAAAAAAAAACAGATTAAATTATTTCAGAAATTTTAATCAACTTTACCTGATAAAAATAATTTATTTTGACCGATACATTAATAATAGAGCAAACACAAAAATGGATCAGATCTGTAGTTATTGATCTTAATTTTTGCCCTTTTGCAGCAAAGGCACTTCTTAAAAAAAGTATTCACTACTCTGTTTTAAATAAGCCTGATCTTGAAATGAGCTTGGGATCTGTAATTAAAGAAATGCACTACTTGGATAGTAATAATGATATTGAAACAACATTTATTATTTTGCCCGATCGCTTTAATGATTTTGAAGAGTATTTAAGCTTGGTAGATAAAGCACAAACTTTATTAGAACAAGAAGGATACGAAGGTATTTATCAATTGGCAAGTTTTCATCCAGACTATTGTTTTGATGGTGCAGAAAAAGATGACGCTGCAAATTATACTAACCGTTCGGTGTATCCTATGTTACATTTATTACGGGAAGACAGTATCACAAAAGCTTTGTCGTTATATAAAGATCCGGAATCAATTCCTGAACATAATATTAAACTGGCAAGAGAAAAAGGCTTATTATATATGCAGATGCTTAGGTCTGCGTGTTTAACTGTTTAAAAAATTAACCACAACGGTCACTAATGAGGCATTATGGGCACAATATATTTTGTGTTCTTTGTGAACTATTTTTGTGCTTTTGGTGGTTTAAATTTTTAAATTGAATTCTGGTCGCGTAATTGTTTATCTAAAACAAAAGTTCCAAAAGGTAATAAGGCAGCAATAAAAGCAAAAACTACTTTTTTAAAATTCCAATGATATTGTTTCCACACTTTTAAAAGTAAAATAAGATAGGCTATAAATAAAATGCCGTGTACCCAACCTGTATATTTTACGGCAAGTTCAAAACCAAATTTGTATTTTAAAGGCATGGCAATGCATAAGAGCACGAGGTACGAAATGCCTTCCAATAAAGCAATTAATCTAAACCTGCCTAAATTTGTATCTGTAAATTGTGAAGCCATAAATTTTAAAGATCTGTAGAAACTGTTTGTTTAATGGGCGTTTTAAAATGCAAAGTAAAAGCACTTCCTTTTTTTCTATCTATCGTTAATTTGGCATCTATCTGGTCGGCCAATAAATGTATCAATTGAATTCCAAAACTTTCATTTTCATGGTTGTCGAAATTTTTAGGAAGGCCCTGACCATTATCCGAAATGGTTAAAGAGTTTTTTTTGAGCGAAATTGTAATTTTCCCTTTGCTTTTTGTAAAGGCATATTTAAATGCATTACTTATTACTTCATTCATAATTAGTCCAATCGGGATCATTTTATCGATTTCGAAGGAAAAATCTTTCGGCACAGAAAGATCGAGCTGTACAAATTTAGCGTTATAGGTACTTTTTAACTGGCTAAAAATAGAGGTAGAGTATTCTGCCAGGTTAATATTGCTGAAGTTAGAGTTGGCATAAAGCATTTCATGCGTTAACGCCATTGATGTAATACGATTTTGACTCTCTGTAACCAACTCCGAAAAATGCAAATTATTCTCTTTGTCAGCATGCAGGCGCAATAAACTTGTAATGATCTGTAAATTATTTTTTACACGGTGATGAACTTCTTTTAAAAGTGTTTCTTTTTCTTTTACGGCATTATTTAATTTTTCTTCTACTTTTTTCCTTTCAAAAAATAAAGGAACATCATATTTTCTCAAACGTTTATATTTTACTGATTCTTTTTGTAGGTAAATATTTATCTTATCCGGCGGAGCCATAATAAAAGTACAATTCTTGTCTCCTTTTGCACGACAGGTAATTTCTACCGCCGTTAAATTAATGCCGTAACTTTCTTCGCACCAACCTGACGAGTAACCTGCATTCATTGTACAAACAGGAAAATCTACTTTCTCTTTAGATTTTATCCAGGAGTCTGCTTCGAACGAAAATGGATGATTGTATTTGAGGTAAAAATTTTTATCAGGGCTAGGCCTGCTTTCTTCCAAAATATCAACAAAAGCCCAACCGGTGTATGCAAAATGAACCGGACCGGCAGATAATTTAGAAAGAGGATCTTTTAATTTCATTTTTATATGAAAATTCCTGGCGTCTTCCATTCCAATTAAATGCGCCATGTCAAATAATAAATTCCTTCCTATTTTAATAGCTTCGGGTAAAGGCCGGTCGGCATATAATTTAATGATGTTTTTAAAAAAATCGTTCGCCAATGATTCAGCTCTCATTAAAATATAACGCTGTCCGTTAACTTCAATTTTAGATAAACTAGGGTTGGCTTTAAAAGATTCGAAATATTTTTTTACAGTTAAAGAAGCTGCATCAAAAAGCGGTTTTATTTGTTTGGGAGTTTTTACAGTAGGCTTATCCGTAAAAAAAACATCTTTTTTCTTTTTTAAGACCTTGTTCTCTTTTTCGAGCTCTTGTATTCTTTTTTTTAAATTTAATATGGATTGTTGTGATGTCAAATTAATAAATTAGCCTATCAAAAGTATGAAAATTTATGACATTAACTAGGTTTAAAATAAAAAGGCGAATGGTTTACATCCGCCTTTTTAACCAATGTTAATTTAAATTTACAATGCAAAACCGTAATAGGCGCGGGCTCCATTAGGATAAAAACCTTCAATCAGTACTGTACCTGATTTATTTTCCAATAAATTGGTAATATCCTGTGTACTGCTTACTTTCTTCTTATCAATGCTCGTAATTATAAAGCCCTCTTTAATACCAACTTGTGATAATTTGCCAACTGAAAGTTTTTTAATTTTTACACCGTTATTGATCCTGAATTTTGCAAGATCATCTGAATTCATCTCTTCAAAGTCAGCCCCTAAAGCTGAAAGCGATTTTTTGGTGATCTCGCTTTTCTTAATTAAGCTGGTAGTATTGTCCAGACTTTTTAAAACTACGTTCATATTCATTTCTTTACTATTTCTAACAGTTACAATGTTTACTTTATCTCCGGGTCTGTATTTACTTAATTGCTCCTGCAACTCGCTAACACTTCCTACATTGGTATTCTCTATTCTGGTAATTACGTCGCCTTCCTGTATTCCTGCATCTTCGGCACTTCCGCCTAAGGTTACACCATTCACATAAATGCCTTTTAAAAGTTTTATATTCTTATCGGCTGCAAATTTTGCATCTAGGTCGCGGATACTTACACCAAAATAAGCCCTTTGCACAACGCCAAATTCTGCCAGATCGCTAACTATTTTTTTAACAATATTTACAGGCACAGCAAACGAATAACCCTGGTAAGCACCATTGTTAGAGGCTATTGCTGTGTTGATGCCAATTAGTTCGCCGGCTGTATTAACTAATGCGCCACCGCTATTGCCGGGGTTAACTGCTGCATCGGTTTGTATAAATGATTCAATAGGGCGCTTATTGCCATCCAGAATATTGCTTCTTCCTTTTGCGCTAATAATACCTGCTGTTACCGTACTTTCGAGGTTAAAGGGATTTCCAACTGCTAAAACCCATTCGCCTATTTTTACCGATTCGCTATTACCATAGCTTAAGAACGGAAGGCTTTTTTCTTTGATCCTTATCAAGGCAACATCTGTGCTTGCATCTGCGCCAATTACTTCACCCACATAAGTTCTTTTATCGTTTAGTATTACTTCAATTTTATCGGCGCCGCTAACCACGTGGTTATTAGTAACAATGTAACCATCTTCGCTAATAATTACACCACTTCCGCTTCCTTCCGTACTATAATTCTGCTGCCTTTTTTGAGGTCCGTAAAACCATTCGGCAAAAGGATCGTAATTTAAATTATTCACCTGCTCGCTTACTGTTTTAATGTGCACTACTGCATTTAACGATTTTTCGGCAGCATTCGTAAAATCAGTGTTAAGGCCGGAACTTTGGTTTTCGATATAGTTGGCCAGTTTAATATTTTCTTGTTGAAAAGGCTTTGTAATTTGACTTGTATTATTTTTATCGCCTGAATAAAAATAACGGGCGGCTGATAGGCTTACTAATCCTCCAAAACACGCCACAACTAGTGTTGACATAAACTTTTTCATTGCTTTTTATTTTGTTTTAGATTTATAAACGTAAAATTAATACCGTTGTTACGTTTTTGTATTCTTTTTAACAAACCTTAACCGGACTTGAAAAAAATTGCTAAATTTACTCTTGAAATTAAATGAGATTCAGTCGTAAAATACCCACTTTTGTTTTTGGATTATCAATTGGCCTTTTGGTGGGGGTTGGTTTTTTTGTTTTTAAAATAAACGACCTGTTCAATAAAATAAAAGATTCTGCAAAATCGCAAATTACAGTAGTTGAACAACCAATTAAAAATGCAGATAAAGAAGGCGATGAAAAAAAGAAAGATAAAGAACGCTTCAAAATTAATTTAGGTAAGACCAACAAAGTAAATTATTCAGAGGTAGATAGCCTTATTCGTGATAATACAGAGATAAATATCGCTACAGATGAATTGTTATCTGTAAAGAATGTAAAGATCATTCATATTTCGCCCACCGCGCTGGCGAATGATTCTTTAGCCGCTGATATTGCCGGCGTTAAAGAAAACACATCCGATCTTTATTTTATTGAATTCTGGAAAACACCTCTAAACTCGAAGGGTTACCGCTTCTCAAAAAATAAAGTATTGTTATATGGCTTTATGGATTACAACAATGTTTCGATCTATGAATTAGATAAGTCCTACTATATTAAAAGCTCCGACCAGGTTTATAAACTTTTTTATGGTTCAGATTTTAAGTCGCTTGAAAGAGTTGTAGATACAGACCTATTAGCAAAAATTAACTAAATTTTTATGCAACTTTTGTTTTATAAATACCAGGGCACAGGTAACGATTTTATTTTGATAGATAATCGGTCGAACGACATCTCTTTAACAACCGAACAAATTAAATTTTTATGCGATCGTCGTTTTGGTATTGGTGCAGATGGTTTAATGTTATTAGAGCTAGAGCCCGGTGCAGATTTTAAAATGGTATATTATAATAGTGATGGTAATCCAAGCAGCATGTGTGGTAATGGCGGCCGCTGCATTACTGCTTTTGCAAAACATTTAGGCATTATCAAAAATAGCGCCATGTTCTTGGCGATTGATGGTATGCATGAAGCAACCATAGATGAGAATGAGATCATATCTTTAAAAATGCAGGATGTAAAAAATGTAGAAACCGCTAGCGACCATTTTTATTTAAATACAGGCTCGCCACATTTTGTAAAACTGGTGAATGATATTGCAAATTACGACGTGAAAAAAAATGGCGCTTTGATCCGTTATAATGAGCGCTTTAAGGAAGAAGGGACGAATGTGAATTTTATTGAGAGGTTAGAGGATGCGTTATTTGTGCGCACCTATGAAAGAGGTGTTGAAGATGAAACATATTCTTGTGGTACAGGTGTTACTGCAGCGGCTTTAGTTGCTGCTATGAAAGGGATTTCGAACGGTAAAAATAATTGCCTTGTAAGAACATTGGGTGGAAATTTAGAAGTAAAGTTTGAACGAGTGCTGGAACAAAATTTTTATAATATCTGGTTAATAGGTCCGGCAGTAAAAGTATTTAATGGTTCAATAGAAATAGTGTGATTCGTGAAACAGTAAATATTGAAGTAAAAACAATTGGTTTAAATGAGCAGGATCTATTTAAAGGATCCTGGTTGGTGGTATTACATGCTAACCGCATTCCGCCACATGTAGGTATATTAATTAATGGCAATTATAATTCGCTTACTATCAAAGGCCATGAATTAAACGTTAACGCAGATGCTTTATTGAAAACCATCTCACAAAAAAAAATAGAAAGTGTTTTTGTTAAATTAAAGAAACATCCTGTTTTTAGTTTAGATCATCAGTTAGATATGTTTAAAGAAAGTATTAAAAGATTTGGCCCTGTAAGGCAATACGAAGCAACCTGCCTTTCGCCAATCAAATTATTTTTTGAAGAATTTTATGCCGTACAATTAATAGAAACAGA
Organism: Bacteroidota bacterium; assembly: GCA_013697245.1. Taxonomy (GTDB): domain Bacteria; phylum Bacteroidota; class Bacteroidia; order B-17B0; family Aurantibacillaceae; genus Aurantibacillus. The sequence goes on along the minus strand of JACCXH010000044.1, from coordinate 93,655 downwards.
ATTATACGCAGATCTCATGAAACGCCTAAGCGAAAATTTTTATTTGGATCATGCCGGCGCTTTGAATTTTGAAATGAACAACAATACCATGGAATTGCCATATTATACCATTGAAGAATTAAATGAAACAATAAAAGCACAGCGTTTACCTTATTATAAAGATTAATGTTTTTAAAAGGAGAGAATATTTCAATACGGGCTTTAGAGCCATCAGATGCGGATATTTTGTACCGCTGGGAGAATAACCATAATTTATGGGAAGTAAGTTACACGCAAACACCATTCTCAAAAGCAGTTCTGGATGAATTTGTAAATACGGCATACCAGGATATTTACACTAATAAACAATTACGTTTAATGATCAGTAAAGCCGATACGCAGGAAACTGTTGGCATCATCGATCTTTTTGAGTTTGAACCACAGCATGCGCGTTGCGGATTAGGAATATATGTGCACGATGATTATCGTGGTAATGGCATTGCCTTAGAGTGTATAGAGTTGATGAAGTTCTACGCTTTTAATACACTTCATTTAAAGCAAATTTATGTAAATGTTAATCAATCAAATGCTGCAAGTCTTGCATTGTTTGAAAAGGCAGGCTTTGAAAAATGCGGTTTAAAAAAAGCATGGCACAAAAACGGGATCAATTATTTTGAAGATGTTTGGTTCCTGCAACTAATAAATACCGGTGCCTAAAAAAGTTCATATATTTTTATCTGTTGCCATTGCATTAATTGGATTATTGAAATTTTGCGATGTACCACCAAATAAAGATGCCAGACCTACTGCTGCAAAAAAAGATTCGTCACTTTATTTAAATCATTCAGACTCTGCCAAATATGTTGGCATGAATACCTGTAAACTTTGTCACCAAAATATTTATAATACCTTTATTAAAACCGGCATGGGCAAGTCTCTAGGCATTGCCACCAAAGAAAAATCGTCAGCCGATTTCTCTAACACCAACATTTACGATAAATTTTCAAATATGCATTATAACGCATTTTGGGATAAGGATAGTTTGTATTTTAAAGAATACCGTTTAGAAAGCAAAGACACTATTTATTCGCGCACCGAGCAGGTTAATTTTATTATTGGTTCGGGCCAACACACCAATTCGCACTTACAATCGGTTAACGGTTACATTAATCAAATGCCACTGACCTATTACACACAAAAAAAACATTGGGACCTTCCTCCCGGATTTGAGAATGGTGTGAATACTCATTTCACAAGAAAGATAGGGTTAGAGTGTATGAGTTGCCATAACGGTTATCCAAATTTTGTTTTGGGATCTGAAAATAAATATACAAGCATTCCAACCGGTATCGATTGCGAACGCTGTCATGGTCCAGGAAGTATACACGTGGCAGAGAGGCAATTGGGAACAAAAGTAGATACTTCTAAATTAATTGATTACTCTATTGTTAACCCTGCAAAATTATCTATCGATAGGCAGTTCGACCTTTGCCAACGATGCCATTTACAAGGTAATGCCGTTTTAAAAGAAGGAAAGTCTTTTTATGACTTTAAACCCGGGCAAAAATTAAGCGATTATATTTCTGTGTTTTTACCTAAATATAAAAATGCTGATGAAGATTTTATTATGGCTTCTCATGCCGATCGTTTAAAACAAAGCGCTTGCTTTATTAAGTCGTATGAAAAAGTAAAAGATAAGAGCACGCTGAAGCCATATAAAGAGGCAATGACCTGTATCACATGCCACAACCCACATGTAAGTGTAAAAGAAACAAATACAAATGTTTTTAACGATGCATGTTTGAATTGTCACCAGTCAACAATAGTAAGCAGCAAGCAGTTGGCAGTGCTGCATGCTGCAAGCTGCGGCCTAGGGACTAAAAAAATAAGTAATTGCGTCAGCTGCCACATGCCTGTTTCCGGGGCTAGCGATATCCCCCATGTTTCGGTGCATGATCATTATATAAGAAAACCAATTTCTAAAACAGAGAAAGATAAAATAAAAACCTTTGTTGGTTTGTATTCTATTAACGAGAAAACCCCAAGTACACTTACAAAAGCGCAGGCTTATATTAATCAATACGATAAATTTGACCAAAATAATCCTTATTTGGATTCTGCCACTATCTTATTAAAAGATCAAACGGCGAACGACCTTTTCACAAATCTTAGAGCTTTAATACAGTTAAATTTTATTAAACAGGATTTTAAAAAGGTGATCGCGTATGTTAACCTGGCCGGCGAACAAAAGTGCTTTAATTTGTTGTTCACTAAACAATCTTATGACAATATAGATGCCTGGAGCTGTTACCGAATTGCCGAATCGTATTATAATACCAATAATGTTAAGGGTTCTGTAAAATGGTTCAAACAAGCAGTAAAACTGGCCCCTTATAATTTAGATTTCAGGAATAAACTAGGAAGCACTTTGGCGGCTTTAAATAATTTTAACGATGCTATTGAGCAATTTAATTTTATCTTGAAAGAGAATCCAAAACATGTTTCTGCGATGAGTAATTTGGGCTATATAAGATTAAGTCAGGGGCAACAGGCTGAAGCATTTAGACTATATAAAAATGCTGAAAAGATCGATCCGGATTATGAACCATTATTATTAAATTTAGCCGGCTATTATGCTTTTATGAAAGATAAGAATTTATCAAAAAAATATTTGCAAACTATTTTAAAAATAAACCCAAAAAACCAAAAGGCAAAGATGGTTCTTGAGCAGGTAGAACGTTTATTATGAGTAAAAAGGGAAGGGGAAAAATAATTAGTTTAATACTTATTCTTGTATTGGCTGCAGGAGCTTATTTCGTTTATCAAAAATACATTGCCGGTGCTATACATTTAAAAGATAAGAATTACACTTACATTTATATTGAAACGAATGATTCTTTTGAAGATGTGATCAACGATATTAATTCTGAGAATATTATTGATGACCTTAAAGCTTTTGAGTTCCTCGCAAAGAAAATGGACCTGGATAAGAACATCCATCCCGGCAAATACCGTATCACCAATGGTATGACGAAACGCCAGATCATTAATTTAATTAAATACAATAAACAGGAAAAAGTAAAACTAACATTTAACTCACAAATTCATAACCTTGAGGAGTTTGTTGCCTACGTGGATGATAAATTGGAATTAAATGATGAGGAATTAGAAAATTATTTAGCTGACGAAAAAAAACTTTACGATGATTTTAGGTTAGATCCGGATAATGCTTTTGCATTGATACGTCCGGGTGTATACGAAATAGGATGGGCGAGTAGTATGGATGAGTTTATTGATGCCCTAAAAAAAACCTATAATACAACCTGGAATGAAAAAAGAAAAACACTTGCAAAAAAAATTGGCTTTACAGTTTCGGAAGTAATTACGTTAGCATCTATTGCACAATCTGAAAGTGCAATAGAGAGCGAACAGGAAAAAATTGCAGGAGTATATATTAATCGTATAAATAAAAACATGTGTTTACAAGCCGACCCAACTTTAAAATTTGCGAATAAGAATTTTGATGTGCAACGTGTATTGGATGTAGACAAAGAAATTAATTCGCCTTATAATACATACAAAAATAAAGGATTGCCACCGGGACCAATTTGTCTTGTTTCTATACAATCCATTGATGCGGTTTTAAATCATGTAAAACATAAATTCATTTTCTTTTGTGCCAAGCCTGAACTAAATGGTTACTCAGACTTTTCCTGTACCTACGAAGAACACTTAAAGTACGCAAATGCTTACCAAAAGGCTATGAACAAAAGAGGCATTAACCGATAAAAATTAGTATTTTTGAAACAATAGAATAAATAAAATCCGGAATTAAAAAGAAATAGTTATGGCGTTTGATAGCAAAATGGAAGAGAAAATTAAATTACTGGAAGAAAAATATGGCCAAATGGGTCAGGATATAAATAGTTATTTAGATGGATTATTATTATCAAATTATTTAACTTATTGGGATTATACACAGGTTGAAACACTTTTAACATTACAAAATCCAAAAACAGATTTTCCAGATGAGATGATCTTTATCATGTATCATCAAATTACCGAATTGTATTTTAAATTAGCGCTACATGAATTTGATCAGATCGGGAACAATGGCCCAAATATTTTACCCAACGGTAAATTAGTTGGCTGGAAAGATAAATTAGATGCTAATTTTTTTGCCGAACGAGTAGGGCGTATTAACCGTTATTTTGAAGCGTTGACAAAATCTTTCGAGATCATGATCAATGGCATGGAGAAAGAGCAGTTCTTGCGTTACCGCATGGCTTTGCTTCCTGCAAGCGGATTTCAAAGCGCTCAATACCGTAAAATAGAGATCTGCTCAACCGATTTTTTTAACCTGGTAGATAAAGAAGTACGTCCAACTTTAAAAGGAAAAGATCCCAGCATTGAAGAAATGTTCGATCATATTTATTGGAACAAAGGCGCTACAGAATTAAGCACCGGTAAAAAAACATTAACATTAGTGCAATTTGAAAAGAAATATGCGAAGGATTTTATAAAATTGGCGCACGAATACAAAACAAAAAACATATGGACAAAGTACAGATCACTGCCTGAGACCGACCAAAAAAATCCTAAAGTAATTAATGCTTTAAAAGAATTAGATGTTAATGTAAATATTAACTGGCCTTTAGTACACTATAAATCTGCCGTACAATACTTACAACAAAACACCGAAGATATTGCCGCTACTGGCGGTACAAATTGGCAAAAATATTTACCACCGCGTTTTCAAAAAAGAATTTTCTTTCCCGAGCTTTGGTCGGAAGCAGAAGTGGAAGATTGGGGTAAAGGTTGGGTTGTAACAAATGTTTTCAGAGATAATAAATAATGTCGATACAAGTAAATAATATTACTAAATTATACGGCGCACAAAAAGCGTTGAATACTATTTCGTTTGAAGTTGGCAGTAACGAGATAGTTGGTTTTTTAGGCCCAAATGGTGCAGGTAAAAGCACCATGATGAAAATATTAACCTGCTATATCCCACCAACAGAGGGTAGTGCAAAGGTATGCGGTTTTGATATTACAAGCCAAAGTTTAGAAGTTAGAAAACAAATTGGTTATTTGCCGGAGCATAATCCATTGTATTTGGATATGTATGTAAAAGAATTCTTAGAATTTGTTGGCGGCATTTATAAGATAAAAAATTTAAAAAGCCGCGTTAAGGATATGATAGAAATGACCGGCTTACAAGTTGAACAAAATAAAAAGATCGGTGCATTAAGTAAAGGTTATCGCCAGCGCGTTGGTTTGGCTCAGGCAATTATTCACGACCCAAAAGTATTGATCATGGATGAGCCTACAACCGGTTTAGATCCAAATCAACTGGAAGAGATCCGCGGCTTAATAAAAGCGCTTGGAAAAGAAAAGACCGTGATGTTAAGCACGCATATCATGCAGGAAGTAGAGGCAATTTGCGATCGTGTAATTATCATTAATAAGGGCGAAATTGTTGCGAATGACGAAACAAAGAACCTCCAAAAAAATACTACCCAACAAATTATTACAGTAGAATTTGATAAAGAAGTTTCAGAAAAATTACTTCACAAAATAACCAACATTGAAAAAGTAAAACACCTGCAAGGCAATACCTGGCAATTATCTTCTACATCTACCGAAGATGTGCGTAAAGACATTTTCAATTTTGCTGTAGCTAACAATTTAAGCGTATTAACCTTAAACAAAGAAGAGCAGAAGATGGAAGATGTGTTTAAGGAACTAACTAAAAAATAAATTATTCTACAAATTACGAATCTGTAAGAAAATACGAATCAAAGCAATTTATTTAGATTGGCATATTCGTATTAAATTCATAATTCGTATTAAATTCATAATTCGTATATATTCGTAATTCTTAGATTACGGCCTATACAGAATCTTATAAGGAAACAAACTTTTTGTAGCAGGGCATATTAAGAAATTAAACTTAGTTAAACTCTTTAAAATTTTAGTTAGATCCTCTTTTTGTTTTGCGGTAAGATCGTAAGAATTTATATAGTCTACTTTTTCTACAACCTTTTTTTCTGTAACAAAAACAGTAGCGTCAAATTTTTGGTTAAGGTCTTTTCCTTTTAATTTTTCTTTAAGGTCACTCGTAAGGGCTGTTTCTCCACCGGTATAATAAAAATTTACAGCGCTTTCTTTTTGAGGCTCTGCGGGTATTGCAGCAGTGGTGGTTTCCATAGTTACAACTCCTTTAGGTGTAGAATTTGTTGTGCCGGGTTTATAGTCATCGCTCTCTCCTACTATCCCTGCAGAACTTTGTTTGTTACTTGCCCTCTTCGCTTTTTTATCCGCTTTTTCTTCGTTCCGGTTATTAGCACTATTATTTTTGCTGGTTGCAACAGGTTGATTGATGTTTTTTTCCGCATCGTTGTCCGCATTTCTTTCCTCGCTTTTTGTTTTTTCTGCTGATTTTCCACCATAGGCGATCTCATCATTAGAAGCAACTTCAGATTGCGCTAATTTTTGATTTTGATCGGCTGCTTTTTTTGCAACTGATTTAAATTCTTCGCCTTCTGTATCTTTTGAGTTTTTTGAAAGATCATTTAAACCACCGGTAGTTGCATTTTTAGAAGCAACGCCGTTCCCAATACTCGACACATCTTTTTTTCTGTCAAAATTTTCTTTTTCAACTTTGTTGATATCAGTAGGCCCCATCTTTGTGGTGGAGGGAATGATCATTCTTGATTTTGGTTCTTCTTTAGCAACTTTTGCAAAATCGGTTGTTTGCTTTTTTTCTGCAAGATCTTTTTCTTCCAACTTCCCGGTTTTTAATGGCTCTGCATCTTTTACAACCGGCCTTTTTTCATCGGTAATAGTTGCAGCTTCTATTGGTGGGACAAGTTCCTGTTCTTTTAATTCCTTTTTACTATCTGGTAAAACACTCTTATCGCTTTCTTGTACAGTGTTTTTTATAGCAAGATCATGTGCTTTATTAACCGAATCGTTATTATTCATAACAAAAAGTACGCTTAAGCCTACAACTAAAATTAAGCCTGCGGCAGCCCACCAATATATTTTAGGATTTTTTTCTTCTTCTTTTTCAAATAATTCTTTTTTAATGCGGGTATCTAAAGATGCTTTTAGGTTGGCAGCTTCTTTTTCAGAACCCAACATATCAAAACCGGCCAAAGCATCTTTTTCAAAGTCATCTAAACTTTGTTTATCCGCTTTCGCTTTATTAAAAAGTTGATCTAAATTATCGTTATTTATTGGGGTCTTCATTAATTAATATTTCCATTTTTAATTTTAAATTTCTTTTGCCATTTTGTATATGACTTTTTACTTCATTGGCCGTGTAACCTGTCATATCAACTATTTCAATGTAGGATTTGTTCTTTAAATAAAAGAGGTCGATACATTTTTTCTGCTCAACATTCAACAATTCAATAGCCTTTTCCATAATCACAATTTGCTTCTCTTTTTCATTGAGATGCTCAGGATTGGAAAAATCCATAATTAAATGAACATTTTCTTTTAATTCAAGCTCTTTCTTAAGCATACTTTGCCTTTTGCGCAACTCCATAAGGCAAAAATTCTTACTATATACGTAAAGCCAGCTTTTAAAGAACTCAATTTTGTGCTTTTTCAGGTCTTTCATTAGGCCGGTAAATATTTGAATGACTGCATCTTGCGCCTCATCCTTGTTTTTTAGGTATTTTATGCATAAACCTAAAACCAGATGTCCGTAGCGTTCATACAGGATACCAACGATATTATTATCATCTTTCTCTAAAAAAGTGTTAATTAGGTCGTTATCAGAGTAACTGCTGTATTTGTTGGTGGAACTCAATTGTAATACGATTTTAAGACTAAAATATGAAAATAACAATAAAAGCTTTTAAAAACCAAGCATTATATTTGTAAATTAGATAAATTTTTTAAAAAACTGGGCAAAAATTTCAAATATTGGGTACTATTATTTTGTGTTATCTCGTTTAGATTTCAACAGCCGTCTAACTATGATACCAACGCAAAGATCAAAGCGGTTTTCCTTTACAACTTTACACGCTATTTTGAGTGGTCGGATAAAAAAAAGGAGGGAAATTTTGTTATTTACGTGGTTGGTAAAAACGAAAACCTTATTACCGAATTAAAAACGCTAGCCAGCAAAAAAAAGGTTGGTAACCAGGATATCGAAGTTAAAAATTCTTATGTGTTCGATGCGGCTGTTTCAGCGCAAATAGTTTTTCTATTACCCGATGTTTCAAAATCAGTGCCGGATGTTTCTGCAAAAAGTAAAGCCAAAGGTACGTTGGTTGTTGCTGAAAGTCCGAATGCTTGTAAAACAGGTTCGAGTATAAATTTTGTAGTAATCGATAATAAATTAAAATTTGAGTATAATAAAAATAACGCGGTAAAAGCGGGCCTAAAAACAAATGATGATTTTAAAGCACTGGCAATTAATGTTGAGTAAAATTAAAAAAAATTAAAATGAGCAAATGGCGCTACATAATAAAAACCTTAACCTATAGCATTTTAATGCTATGTGTTATAAATGGTTTTGCGCAGAATGATAAGCTTAACCGAGCCCAACAATTACTGCAATCAAAGAACGCCGACATGGCCAAATTGGCCATAGATAGTGTTATTGTTCATCCGGAAACCAAAGCAGATTTTGTGAGTTGGACCACCCGCGCATATATTTATTTTGAAATTTACAAACGTACCGATAAACTAAAATTAAACTCTAACTTACGTGATACCATTATTTCTTCTTTAAAAACTTCAAACAGCTTAAAGCCTGACGAGACATTTGCAGGAAACAACAAAAAATTACTTTCAAATATTGCCGCAGGTTATTTTAACCTTTCTAAAGTATTGTTGATGGATTCTATCAATTACAAGCACAGTCTTATTGCTTACAACAAGTTTAAAGAAAATTTTTTACTGGCAGAACCGGGCACAAGTTTTACGGCAAGGGATATTGAATATTATTTAGCAGTTGGCAGTTTGTATTCTGATATTTTTAATAAGGATAATAAAAATATTGCTGCGCAGGATGTTGCAAAATTAGCCTTGTTAAAAGTGTTGGATATGCAACCTGAAAATCCTTCGGCAAATATTAATCTAGGTATCATGTATTATAACCAGGCAGTTAATCTTGGTAAGGGATTAGATTACGGGGCCGATTTCTCGCAAATAGATGTAGTGCAGGAAAACATCATTAAATTGGCTAAACAAGCCGAGCAATTTATTATTAAGGTTTATAAGGTTGATAATAAGAACGTAAAAGCGGTGGAAGCGCTTCATAGTATTTATAAAATGCTAAACGATAAAGCGAAGGAAGAAGAGTTTAAAAAGAAATGTAAAGAGTTAAATATTAAAATAGACTAATGGCAATTAGATTCACGATAGGAAGAAAAATTGGATTAGGATTTGGCTCATTTATTGTTTTAACAATGGTAGCCTTTATTTTAACGGTTCTTACTTTAAACGACAGCAAAAGACAAACCGAAACCGTGGTGGGCCAGGTTACGCCAAGCGTGGCCGAGTTAAAGGAATTAAACCTTTTATTACAGCGTTCGCATACAAATGTTTCAAAATGGTTTTACAATAAAAGTTTTAATGATATTGAGTTCAGAGATGAATTAAAAAATATTATTCGTAAAGAATATCCTGAACAAAAAAAATTGTTGCAGGCATTGTCTCAAACCTGGTCACCCGATGAAAAAACTCAGCTAAGAGTGATTTTTGGACGTGTTGAAACTTTATTTAAAGTATATCAAAACGAGATCATAGGTCAATTAAATTCTGCTGAAGCATACGAAGATCCAAACATTTATATGATGGCGCGTTTACCTTATGAAGACTCTGAGGTAAACATTAAAACCATTTATCGTAATCTTAATTCATTGATCGCTTTTAAGCAGGAAGCCGCAGAAAAGGTAAAGGATGAAATGTTTGATTCTTTTAAATTCTTAAAAGGATTTGTTCAGGCCTTAGGTATTACACTTGTAATTGGTGGATTATTAATTGCTTTATACACAACACGCTCAATTACCAAACCAATACAAGTACTTAAAAAAATGTTACTGTCTATGGGCCTTGGTATTTTGCCAAAAGAGCGTATTCAAACACGTAGCGATGAAGTAGGAGAGATGGGAATTGCATTGAATGAATTGATACAGTCGATGGAGCAAACAACTAAATTTGCGAAAGAAACCGGAGCCGGTAAATTTGATGCGAACTACAAACCTTTAAGTAAGGATGATAGTTTGGGCCATGCCTTATTAAAAATGAGGGATGATCTTGCGGAGAATGAAAGAAGTCTCGAGCGTAAAGTAATGGAGCGTACTGAAGAGGTTGTGCGTCAAAAATCAGAGATCGAAAATAAAAATGAGGAGCTTGAAATACTTTACAAACAAGTAACAGATAGTATTCATTACGCGAAACGCATTCAGCAAGCTATATTACCACCCGATAGTATCATTAACCAGTTTTTACCAAACTCTTTTGTATTGTTTAAACCCAAAGATATTGTTAGCGGCGATTTCTATTGGTTGGAAAGAAAAAATAACCTCACGTATTTTGCCGCCGTAGATTGCACCGGACATGGTGTTCCCGGAGCATTTATGAGTTTAGTAGGACATAATATTTTAAAAGATATTATTAGTAATACAGATGTTATTAAGCCATCAGAGATCCTTGATAAATTAAGAGAAGGGGTAATTAATACTTTGCACGTAAGCAATAAAGGCACGCAGTCTAAAGATGGTATGGATATTACTTTGTGCTGCATTAATTACGATACCTTAGAATTGCAATATGCCGCCGCCTACAACCCACTTTACTTGGTAAGGAATGGCGAATTGACAGAACACAGAGCGAATAAATTTCCTATTGGGGCTTTTATTGGTGAAAAACAAAACTTTGATAACATCACCATTCAATTACAAAAGAACGACCAGATCTTTATTTTTAGTGATGGTTATGCTGATCAATTTGGCGGACCAAGAGGCAAAAAATTTATGGTAGGTAATTTTAGAAAACTACTCACACAGATTACTATTAAACCTGTTAAAGAACAAATAGATTTCCTTGATAAAACATTAGCCGATTGGCAGGGTGACCTTGAGCAGGTAGATGACGTGTTGATCATTGGATTAAAAGTTTAATTTTTTAAAATATTTATATGAAATACTTCTTTATTTTTTCACTCTTTGTTTGTTTAACCTTTACGGTTTTAGGGCAAACACAAATGAATTATTATAAGTCGTTTGTAAAAGACCTTGGTATTTCGGCAACAAGCATTAAAACCATAACGGCTAAAACGTACAGTCTTAGTTCACCTTTATACGATTATCAGTCGGATACGGCGTCTAACCAATTAATATTTTCAACGCGTAAAAAAGACCCTTCCGGTAGGTTATATATTAATAAAGGATTTATTGCCGGTTTAAATTGCGCAACAGATTCTATAAACTGGTTATACGAAAGTTTACGCTTTGATCTTAACCTTACAGGAGATTTTTTACTTTTTTCGAATGATGCAAAAACAAGCCGTTACGATAAAAAACATGGGTTTGAAGTGTATGATTTTAAGGATAGGGTTGTTTACGCTATTCCTAGAAACAGTTCCGGCTTAACGTATGAAGATCCTAAAAAGCCGGACGAGTTAACCTGTATTAGTTTATTAAATGGTACGGTAAATTGGTCTGCCAGTATATCTCATAAAGAAGATTGGATGGATGTAAAATATTTGAACGATACAACCATCATAATTGCGGCAAATGGTTTGCATGCCATTAACATTAATACCGGTTTAATATGGTCGCATGCACTTGTTACAGCTGAGAAAAATCAAAAGTCACTTGTTTATTCAGTGGTAAATAAAAGCAACGTTCAAAAAGTAAATGCGTCGTATAAAACTACTAAAGAAGATAATTTGCTCACCCATTTAGGTTCAAATATTTTAATTGACGGCGATGTTATTTATTTTGGTAGTAAAGAAAAGATCATTGCTGTAAAAGCCACCGGCGAATTATTGTGGGAGTTAGACCTGAAAGAATTACCAATCTCAAAAATGATCTTAACAAAAAGTGGTTCGGCAATTACCTTAATTAATTTAGGTTTAAGCCAGTTTAAAGACAATTATGTGCTTTATGGCAAACCATTTGTAATGAATATTGACGGGGCAACCGGGAAGATCAATTCTCAAAGTAAATTTACTTCTTCCGAAAGTTTAATTGATTTTTTACCACAAAAACAATCGTATTTGCTGGCAGATAAAAAAAACATCATTCAAACAAACTCTAATAACGAATCTTTTGAGAACCTTATCCCGCTTGATGACCATAAGTACGGCCGTTTTGTAGAATTCATTAATGGTGACGAATATTTTGTTGAAAAAGAAGGCTATTATGTGCCTTTAAATTTTATTAATGATAACGTGGTTTATTTTAAAACAGAGAATAACAAAGTGTATGGTGTAGATAAAGTAGATGTGCAATACGAATACCATTATACCGAATTATTTAAGCGCGATAAAGTTTACAAAGATAAAACTGTTATTTTTAACTATAAGAACACTTACGTTATTAATAAAAATTTTGAATTATTGGCCACATTAAATTTAGTGGAGCAAAGTATTGTCATGAAAAACAAGATCTATTTTTTTGGCGGAAAAATGCTGTATATTGTTGATCTGGATGATCTTTAATTTCAGAGATGAGAAGACCTAAATAGTATAAGATAATTGGCATAATACTTGTTTAAGATAGTTATGAAAAATATTTTAATTATTTATTTTGTTTCAATATTTAGCTTCGCTATTGCTCAGCCATATATTACAAGTACAGTTCAAGTTAATAATACATGTACTACTTGCTGCAACAGTACAATTTCTTTTACAATTAATGGTTACTCATGTCCATCATTTCCTCCCGTGCAAGTTGGAATTCAATCTATTTCTTCAGGAACAACTATTCTTTGGGGCGCATCAAATTTATCGAATGTATGTAACGGGACGTATACTGTAATAATTGATTTTCTAGGCAATTCGACTTGTGGAGCATTTGTAGCTTGCTCACTTTATTACCCTGTCACAACAAGTATAATAAGCAACGAAGAGACCTCTGTTCATTTTTTTGTATACCCAAACCCAGCAAATGATATTTTAAACATCAGTTTTGATCTTGAAACAGAGTTTACAAAAGTAGAAATCTTTAATAATCTTGGGCAGTTAATTCGAGAGCAAGAAATTAGTTTAAAAAACAGAAATGCTTCTATAAATACAGATCAGTTGCCGAATGGGGTTTATCTTTTAAATTTAAAAAGCGAGGTTTTGAAAAACTCAACCACTGTTGGTAAAAGGTTTGTGATTGCGAAGTAATTCCTCTTTCCCTTCGGGCAACCTCCACCAAGGGACACTGCGTAGGTTTACGGTTTAGGTTGGCGCGAGATCATTTCTCGAAATCTTCTATTAGTTTTCGCCAATCGGTGGGTATTTCAATGCTTATCTTTTTTAAATAATCCATGGCTACTAAAATGCCAATGCCGCTTGCTGCTTCAATTAAATTACCGTCAACCTTTTTAAGGATCACATTTTTTATGGTCATGCTTTTTGTGCCAAGCTTAATTATTTTGGTGCAACAATATACCTCGTCCAACAAATAAAGCGGTGTAAGATGGTCTATCTCTGTTCTGGCAGTTATAAAACCTTTCTCGTTCCAATTAATATTTTTGTTTAATACCTGGTTAAAATATTTTACACGCCCTAATTCAAAAAAACTTAAATAACAGGCATTGTTTACGTGGTTTAACCTATCTACATCGTTAAAGCGCAATTGAATCGGTATAATGTGTTTATAGTCCCGGTAAGTCATTAAGCCTGTCGATTTAAAAGTTCTTTAGCGTATTTTTTTAAATTTTCTTTTTTAGAAGCGTTGCCATTTACTTTATTTAAAAAATCTATGGCCTGTAAGGTGTGCACATCTGCTTCTTGTTGGCATATTTTTTTTATGTTCAAGGTATCGTAAATAGTTAAAACACCTTCTACTTTTTTTTGAGGGTCTTTTGTTTTCATCAGTTTCAACAACTCTTTATTTTGTTTTTCTGATGCTAATTCTTGTGCCTTTAAAAATAAAAATGTTTTTTTGTTTGCCATAATATCCCCGCCAATTTGTTTACCGAATTTTTTTTGATCTGTTGCAAAAGCGTCTAAAAGATCATCCATTAATTGAAAAGCAACACCTAGATGTTTTCCAAACGCATATAAATTAGTTTGATCTTCCTCTTTTGCATTGGCGTTAATGGCACCCATTTTTAAGCTGCAACCCAATAACACAGCCGTTTTGTTGGTGATCATATCAATGTAATTAGTTACATGAACATTATCCATGCTCTCAAAATTCATGTCGTGTTGTTGGCCTTCGCAGACTTCGATGGCGGTTTTATTTATAAGAATATTTAGTTTTTTAAACTCTTTAAAATCGTAATGTTCTAAAACCTGTTTTGCTTTTACCAGCATCACATCGCCACTTAAAATAGCAATATTGGTATTCCATTTTTCATGCACAGTCTCTTTATTTCTGCGCAATGGTGCAGCATCTAAAATGTCATCGTGAATGAGTGAAAAATTATGAAAGAGTTCTACCGAAAGCGCTGAGTTAAGCGCCAATTTTGGGTCTTTATCAAAAAGGTCGCAAGCAATTAAAGCTAATAGAGGGCGCAATCTCTTTCCGCCAAGCGATAAAATATAATTCTCTGGTTCGTAAAGTTCTTTGGGCGATTTAGAATTTAAATGTGAGCGGTATTCTTCTAAATGTTTTAAAAAAAGATCGAGGAATGATTGATAATTGTTCACGAAAAAAAATTAAGAGTTTTTGGCAATATCTAATAAATAAGTGCCATAACCACTTTTAGTTAAAGGTGTAGCCACTTTTATTAATTGTTCTTTGTTGATATAACCCATCTTAAAAGCAACCTCTTCAATACAACCAATTTTTAAACCCTGACGCTCTTCGATTACCTGCACAAATTGGCCTGCCTGCATTAAAGATTGAAAAGTCCCTGTATCCAACCACGCAGTACCACGATCCATGATAGAAACTTTTAATTTACCCTGTTTTAAATACTCTTTATTTACATCTGTAATTTCATATTCGCCACGTGGACTAGGCTTAAGATCTTTTGCAATTTGCACGACAGTATTATCATAAAAATATAAACCCGGCACAGCATAATTTGATTTTGGTTCTTTTGGTTTTTCTTCGATTGAAATAGCTTTATGATTTTTATCAAACTCAACAACCCCATAACGTTCAGGGTCGCTAACATGGTATGCAAAAACAACCCCACCTTCTGGATCATTGATTTGGCGCAGACTACCGCCTAAGCCAACCCCATAAAAAATATTATCGCCTAAAATTAAAGCTACTTTTTCTTTTCCAATAAATTTTTCGCCTAAAACAAAAGCCTGGGCTAAACCATTTGGCACTTCCTGTACCACGTATGAAAATTTACAGCCTATACTTTCGCCCGTCCCTAAAAGTCTTTCAAAGTTTGGAAGATCGTGTGGGGTAGAAATTATCAAGATCTCATTAATACCGGCCATCATTAAAACGGATAATGGGTAATAGATCATTGGTTTATCATAAATAGGCATCATTTGTTTACTCATTGCTAAAGTAAGTGGGTGTAAACGTGTGCCTGAGCCTCCTGCTAAAATAATTCCCTTCATAGTTTTAAATTTGTGGTTTGGAAAGGTACAAATTTTTTAAAATCATAAGGTTTAAAATTTTCTGATAAATTTAAATTTGACTTCTGAATAAAAATGGCTATTTTCATGCTGAAATGAAGATCAAACCGTATAAAATTGCTATTTTTTTACTGATTTTTGCTATTTTTTCGTTTAAACAGGATTCTTCTTTTTTTCAAAAGCTGGTTGTTCAGGCGGTTAATCAAACTAAAATTAAGGTAAGCTATGAGCCTGCGTATATTCAAATAAAATATCCAAATGGTGATGTGCCGTCAAATACAGGCGTTTGTACCGATCTGATAATCAGAGCATATAGAGGCTTGGGGATCGATCTTCAAAAAGAAATACATGAAGACATGGTAAAGTATTTTAAAGACTATCCCAAATTATGGAAGTTAAAAGCCCCCGATACCAATATTGATCATAGAAGAGTGCCAAATTTGATGACCTATTTTAAAAATAAAAAGGCTGAATTAGCAATAACCAATAAAGCTGAGGACTATAAACCCGGCGACCTTGTTACCTGGAACCTTCAAAATAAAAACGTAGTAAGTGGCATTACCCATATTGGCATTGTAACAGACCAGCTTTCGGCTGATGGCAAGCGTTACATGATAGCTCATAATATTGGCGGAGGCAATACGATTGAAGATATGCTGTTTGATTATAAAATTATTGGCCATTATCGGTATCAAAAGTGATAAAATAAAAAGCATAAGTTGTGTAAATTTTAATTACATAGTTTGAAGTGAGCTTGAGGATATTTTCCAGAAAAATTACGATTAAAAAAATAAAAATGAGCGAAAGTGTATTTTAACCGATTAAAGCACCTCTTACCCCCTAAAAATGGCTTTTTAGTTATTCAATATCCACTTTAAATGAGTGAAAAAAACGAAAACCAGAAAACTTAAATGTAAATTCGTTGAAAGAAATTTTATGAAAAATTTTATCATATCTTTAATACTATTAGCATTTGCCAGTGTTCGTGGACAGAGTTTATCACCGATTACCCCAGGTGCCTCGTCTGTAAATTTCGCCTTTACCGGTGCGGTTCAAACATTTACAGTTCCAAGTACTTTATGTGTATCTACTGTTACATTTGTTGTTAGAGGTGCAAAAGGCGGCGGCGGCGGCGGTTTAGGAGCTGCAATACAAGCAACTTACGCGGTAACACCCGGTCAAGTATTTCAAATTATGGTAGGCGGTGCTGGAACTCAAGGTGCTGCTTCTGGAGGTTTTAATGGAGGCGGTACTGGCCAGGCTTCAACTGGCAATGCAATATATAGTTCATTTGGTGGTGGAGGTGCTTCAGATGTTAGAGTTGCACCTTTTGCTTTAGCTAATAGAATATTAGTAGCCGGAGGTGGCGGTGGTGCTGGAGGCGGTTCAAGTTCAGCATGCGGTGGCGCGGCAAATTGTAATAACGGCTTGGCAGGATGTAATACTTATGGTTCTGGTGGCGGTGGCGGAACACAAATTGCTGGTGGTACTGCCGGAATACCTTGGGCAGCAACCCCTCCTGGTGGTTCTCCCGGAACACTAGGCGTTGGCGGACAAGGTGGTCCATGGCAAACTGCATCCGGCGGCGGCGGAGGCGGCGGTTATTATGGCGGCGGCGGCGGCGGAAATGACGGTTGTTGCACCGGTGCAAACGGCGGCGGCGGCGGCGGCGGCGGATCAAGTTTTTATCCGGCTGGTTCATTATGTTCACCGGCAGCGCAAAATGGAAATGGAAGTGTAACTGTTTATTATCTTCCCGGCATAAACCCAACTGTTATCGAAAGCTATGCAATGTGTTCGCGTTCAGCACCGGCATTAAACACACTTAGCTTATCAGCTCAAATAACAACAACCGCAGCAGGTGTTTTAACTTTCTCTTGGACAGGACCGGGCGGCTTTAATAGTGTTGTAAATTCTACAGCAGTTGCTGTTAACCCAGCTTCAACACCAACTGTTGGCAGTTATATGACTCAATCAACCCCGGGCCCGGGTACTGTAATAACTACTCAATTTTTATTTTCTCCCAACCCAACCCCTTTAGCTAGTGGAATTTATACTGTTTATGCGGGCTCAAATGGCACTGTTGGCGCTTGCGCAAGTACAGTGCAAGTCATGGTAAATCAAACACCTACGATTTCGGTGTTTGGTGTAAATGCACCAGCTTGCCAGGGCACAACTTTAAACTTTTCATTAACACCAATAAACCCTACTGTTGCTGTTGCTGGCCAGTCTGTAAGTGCATTATACTCTTGGTTAGGTCCAAATAGTTTTGCTTCAAATACGCAATCACCGTCCATCGTAAATTCTAGCTCAATAAATGCCGGAACATATAGCGCAACTGCCGTCTACAATTACACACAAAGTTTGGCAAGCACAGTGTTTACTACTGCAGCAAATACGCCTTTAATATTTACATCAACATTAACTTGTAAAAAAGATACAAGTTTATTGGCGGTAATTATTAATACAGCCTTGCCATCAAGTGCAAATTACACGCTTTGCCCAGGAGCTAACCTCACCTTAAATACGAGTATAGCTATACAACCTACCACTTTTTCTTGGGTTGGTCCAGGAACTTACACTTCAAGTGCTCAAAGCCCACTTATTGCTAATGTAACACCAGTTAATTCGGGTAATTATAGTTTAACCGCTCTGTTTACGAGCCCTGCCACAACATTAGTTTGTTCTGCAACATCCGTAAGCAACTTATCGGTTGTTCCAACTTCACCGGTTGCTGTTACTGTGCCAAATAACTTATGTCAATTTACAACAGCAAATATTAGTGCATTAGCGCCTGGCGCTATTGGGTATTCATGGGTTGGTCCAAATAACTTTACATCTAATTTGCAAGCAACTTCAATTAGTAACATTCAGCCAGCTTCTTCAGGAGTATATTTTTCAACTGCTACTTTTGCAATTGGAACTGTAAGTTGCACGACTACCGGATCTAACCAAATAAATGTGGTACCGGTTAATCCAATTGTTGTAACACCTACAATAAGTATCTGCGAGCCTGCAAACGCGCAATTGTCATCAAGTTCAAATGGTGCAGCAACTTATTCTTGGACTGGTCCAAATAATTTTAATGCACAAAATGCAAATCCTACTTTGTATTATAGCACACCAAGTCTTTCCGGTATCTATACAATTACAACCTCTTATAATAACGGCTCTTTAATTTGTTTTAATACAAATACAACTCAATTAATTGTTAATCCAAGATTGACATTTACCTTGATACCGTATAAACAAATGTGTTATAACTCATTATTAAATATAAATGGTCCTGCGGGGGCAACAAGTTATTCGTGGACGAGTTCTACAGGATTTACTTCAAACTCTCAAAACCTTACTATAGCTGGTATTCAACCTAACCAATCGGGATCATATACTTTAAATGTTTCTTTAGGGCCATGTGTTACAACTCAAAAAATAGACATTGATGTATTATCGCCGCTTTCATTTACGCTTACTCCGCAAAACAGAACAATTTGCAGAGGAGATAGCGTTGAATTAATTGCAGGTTCAACCGGTGGAAGTCAGAACTATGCTTATGTTTGGTCTCCTGGTGTATTCTTGGCATCACCCACAGGTAGCGTACAATATGGCCACCCAATTGGAACAACAATTTATAACCTTGGCGGTTATGATATTGCTTGCCCTAATTACACAGTTTTCCATACGTTCACCATACAAGTAAATCAACCACCTGTTATCGATCTTCAATTAGATAAACAACAAGGCTGCGAACCGTTATGTTTATTTTATAATACAAAAAGCCAAAATACCGCAGCAATAACTACTTACGATTTTGGTGGAACCAAGATCATGCAGGCAGATAGCTTTAGCTACTGTCTTAACGAGCCGGGAACTTATAATTTAAGAATTACTTCGGTTGGCAAAAATGGCTGTAAAGGCACTTATGATCATCCAATGCCAATTGTTGTTTGGCCAAAACCACATTCTGATTTCAATTGGAACCCGGATGTAGTAACAACCAGTAATAACCAGGTAACTTTTAACCCAATGGCAAAATATGGTCCAATAACCAGCATTAACTGGATGTTTACAGGGACCGGCATTAATGGGTTTGATACAAGTAATGTTCAAAATCCACAACGTGTTTTTGAAAATGCCGGTAAATTTCCCATCATGTTGATCCAAAGAACGGATCATGCTTGTGTTGATTCTACGATCAAAAATATTGAAATTATAGAAGACTTTAACGTGTATATTCCAAATGGATTTACACCAAATGGTGATGGATTAAACGATATGTTTTTAATAAAAGGTTTAGGATTTAAACCTGAAGGATTTAGTATGGAATTATTTGATCGTTGGGGGAATTCTTTATTCTTCAGCAAAGATTATACTAAGGGGTGGGACGGAACTGTAAAAGGAATTCAGTCTCAGGATGGTGTTTATATTTACAAAATAAGAGTAGTTGGTGCTAACGGAGAGGGTCGTAAAGAATATATCGGACATGTTACTTTAATGAAATAAATACTAAAAAAATGATTAAAAATCCTTCGCGTCATAACGCGAAGGATTTTTTTTGATTTCACCTAAACTCCTTTTTTGGAATGTTAAAAAGTAATTTCCAGGCTTTTTTTTAGAGTTAAAACGGTTTAAAATAAAATATGCACTTAACATACTTCGTGAACGCTATCTTAAAATGAGGGAATAGTTTGTTAAACTTTCCCTATAAGGGTATCTTTATCTAAACTTATACCCGGATGAAAACTACTATTAAATCTCTTTTGTTTTGTTTGCTGTTAAATGTTTCGTTAACAGCACAAACATATAACAATCCATTACCGGGTACTCCTTGTCCAACTTGTTATATTGCTCCACCAACATCAAGTGGACCAAAAGGAAACTCTAACAATAATGTTATGAATGGTAACGGATCCCTTGCTACCACTTATACACAAACGGCCTGCGGTTTAGGTTTTACGCAAGTTTCAGCAAGGTTACACAAAAGGGTTTTTGGTGGTGTTCCTCCGGGAACAGGCACTACACAGCCTTGTCCGGTTGTTGTTTCAGGAATACCTGCAGGTGC
The DNA here is from genome assembly GCA_013697245.1 of Bacteroidota bacterium. Classification (GTDB taxonomy): domain Bacteria; phylum Bacteroidota; class Bacteroidia; order B-17B0; family Aurantibacillaceae; genus Aurantibacillus. Next base: position 72,884 of record JACCXH010000044.1, on the reverse strand, counting down.
AATTATTCAAGCAGCTTTTTTATACGCAGGTGGTTCGGGTCAAACAGGTTCAGGTAATTTTAATGCAACTATAACAAATCCTTCCGCAGTTAGTCAGGTATTTGCAATGAGCCAGGTTGGTTTTCATACTGACAAATGCTGGGGATATGGCGGAACATGGACTTCCCGTGCTAACATTACTTCTATCATTACCGGTAATGGAACATACAGTATCAATGGTTGTCCGGTAATGCCGCAAACACCTTCAAAAGATACTGATGGCGCAACAATATTTATCGTTTATGTTGATCCGGCTTTAAACATTACAGGAAGTATCGTTATTGCTGATGGTTGTTTTGTTGGTATCGGTGGTACGATTAACAATGTTATCTCTGGTTTTAATGTTTGCGGTAATCCTACAAGTACCTCAAATTTTATGGTTGTTGGCGATCTACAACAAATCTCAGCACCAAATATTCGTTTTAATAGTTTGGTTAATAATGCAACTTACCCGATAGCCTCACAAAAGGTATGGGATTATATTCAGGCACCGGGCGCGCCTGCTGTAAATGGACAAACAACTGCAAATTATGGCCTTACCAGCACGGGAGACTGTTATGCAATTAATGTTTGTGGGATGTATTATCAAACTGGTCCTTGCTTAACAGTAACTGCCGCGAGTACACCATCATGTCCAACTTCAAATGCAACCGTTACAGTTTTAGGCGGTAATCCTGCTTACACATATACTTGGACGCCAACTGCACAAAGTACTTCGGTTGCAACAAATCTTTTATCAGGTACATACACTGTGAACGTTGCGGATAATCTGGGTTGCAAAACCGGAAGCGCAGTAGTATCAGTAACAACAACACCTTTAAACCCAATAACTATTACAGGTGGTACAATTTGTACCGGCAGTGCCGCGAATTTAACGGCTAATGGCGCACCCACTTATACCTGGGCTCCGCCGGCAACTTTAAATACTATTAGTGGTCCAAACGTTACGGCCAATCCAATGGCTACCACTATTTATTCGGTTTCATTTACAAATACTGCCGGTTGTGTTGGCACACAAACAACGCAGGTAATTGTAAACCCTACACCAACAATTGCAACAGTTAGTAATAATGGTCCGGTCTGCCAGGGCTCACCGGTTACGCTCTCTGTAAACAGCAGCGTTGCAGGAACAACAACTTACGGTTGGACTGGTCCGAATGGATATAATTCAAGCACACAAAACCCTGCGATCCCAAGTCCTGTGCCGAATGATTCCGGAACTTATTCTGTAACTGTAACCAATACATTTACAAACGGCGGGGTCTGTTTCTCTTCAGGTTCAACAAACATGGCCGTTGTTCCAGTATCACCTGTAGTAGTTACACCAAGTTTTACGCTTTGTCAAGGAGCAAATTTAAATTTAATATCGGGTGCATCCGGAGCCGTGTCTTATTCATGGACTGGACCCGCATATAATTCAGTTTTGCAAAATCCAAGTATTCCTAATTTAATGCCGGCAAATTCCGGAGATTATAGTGTTACAGCTTATTTCACAAGTCCGGTAACCACTTTGGTTTGTACCTCAAATGCTGTTACAAATGTATCAGTTGTGCCAACTTCGCCGGTTAACGTTACAGTGCCAACTAATCTTTGTCAATATGCAACTGCAAATATTAGTGCTTTAGCACCTGGTGCGATTAGTTATTCATGGATAGGGCCAAATAATTTTAGCTCTAATTTACAGGCCACAGCAATTCCAAACATTCAGCCAAGCGGTTCGGGAACTTATTTTTCGACAGCAACGTTTGCAATTGGAAGTGTAAGTTGTACCATCACAGGTTCAAATCAAATATCGGTTGTACCGGTTAATCCTGTTATAGTAACACCAACAATTAGTATTTGCGAACCAAGCAATGCCTACTTCAATTCCAGCTCACAAGGGGCGGTAACATTCTCATGGAGCGGGCCGGCAACATTTACGGCAAATGGCCCAAGCCCATCTATTTATTTTGCAACACCGGCTGCAACCGGTATATATACTGTTTATACTTCATACAATAACGGTTCACTTATTTGTTATAATAATAACACTGTTCAACTTACTGTAAATCCCAGAATAACTTTTACATTAGATGCTTACAGGCAAATGTGCTACAATAGCCTTTTAAATGTAAATGGTCCTGCAGGAGCAACAACATATACATGGACCGGTTCAACAGGATTTAGCTCTAACTCGCAAAACCTTACCATTCCTTCTATTCAGCCTAATCAATCGGGAACGTACACTTTAAATGTTCAGTTAGGACCTTGTATTACAAGCCAAAAAATACAGATAGAAGTATTAACACCGTTGGCATACACTTTAACACCGCCAAACCAAACTATTTGCAGGGGCGATAGTGTTAAGCTGATTGTTGGATCTACAGGTGGAAGTCAGAATTACGCTTACGTATGGACTCCTGGAGTTTTCCTTGGATCGCCTACAGGAAGTGTACAATACGGCCACCCAATTGGTACAACGGTTTACAACCTTGCAGGTTATGATATTGCTTGTCCGAATTACACAGTTTTCTATACGTTTACTGTAACTGTTGGTCAACCGCCAATGCCGGATCTGCAATTAGAAAAAGACAAAGGTTGCGAACCGTTATGTTTGTTCTTTAATACAAAAACACAAAACCAGGCTGCGGTTACAACCTACGATTTTGGAGGTGGACAAATCATGCAAGCTGATAGTTTCTATCATTGCCTTAATGAGCCGGGTACATATTATTTAAAAATATCTTCTCTTGGTAAAAATGGTTGCAGGGGTGTTTATGACTATCCTGAACCGATTATTGTATGGCCAAAACCACACTCAGATTTTAATTGGGATCCGGATGTTGTTACAACAAGCAATAACCAGGTTACATTTAACCCAATGTACAAGTATGGTCCAATTACCAGTATTAACTGGATGTTTAGCGGAACCGGAATTAATGGTTACGATACTTCAAACATACAACATCCGCAACGTGTTTTTGAAAACCCGGGAAAATATCCTGTGATGTTAATTCAAAGAACGGATAAAGGTTGTATTGATAGCGTGGTTAAATTCATCGATATAATTGAAGACTTTAACGTATTCATTCCAAATACATTTACACCAAATGGTGATGGGCTTAATGATATATTTAATATAAAAGGCCTTGGGCTAAAAGCAACAGGTTATAGTATGGAATTATTTGACCGTTGGGGACATTCCATGTATCAAACAAAAGATGTGACCAAAGGTTGGGATGGCACGGTAAAAGGCCAACCCGCGCAAGATGGTGTTTATATTTATAAGATCTATGCAGTTGGTGCAAACGGCGAGGGCAAAAAAGAATATATAGGTCATGTTACTTTAATGAAATAATAAAAAGAAGTTTTAATTAAGAGATCCTCCTGCAAAAAACAGGAGGATTTTTTTTTAATACCCTGACCAGGGTATTCTTTCAGATTAGGTTATGTAATTGAGTAAAACCGAGGTTTTGCTTAGGGAAAAAGGCCTCTTTCACAGAATAATTCATAACTTTGTTTGGTAATTTTTTTGCTAATAATTTTTAATTTTTAAAACCAGATATCGTTTGTATTGTTTTAATTTTAAATGAATAGAACCTTCTTTAAAATATTTATCATTCTTGTTTTAACCGCAGTTTTTAAAAATAATTTTTATTCTCAGAATGCTGTTGTTTGTAATAACGCACAAAATCTTTGCACGAATTCTCTTTTTAGTTTTACAGCGGGTATTGGAACAGGTTTAACTCCCGGTTTAAATGTTAGTAACCCTTTTGGTAATCCTCAGGCGGTAAATGCAGGTTGTATGTTTACCAACGTTGCTAATCCACAATGGTTATTACTCAACATTACATCATCCGGAAACTTAGGGTTTTCTTTTGGGGCATTTGGCTCGGCCTTTCCGCAAGCCGGAAATTATGATTGGATCATGTGGCCGTATTCACCATCAGCCTGCACTAATATTTTTAATAATACATTACCTCCAGTGGCATGTAATTGGAATTGCACCGGTGCAGGTGGCACAGGAATGGGAACAGTTCCTTTTGGCGGATCTCCTTGTAATTTCCAACCTTCAATTCCGGTTGTTCAAGGACAACAGTATATTATTTTAATTACCAACCCAAGTGGTGTAAACACTAACGTTTCATTTGCAAATACAGGAAGCGCCGGCGTTTCATGTAATCCTTTATTATACCCAAATCTTACAGCCTGCCCGGGGCAGTTAGCAGTTTTCACAGGCACTTACGTGAATGCATCTTCGGGAACATATACTTTGTATCCTGGTGCAGTTGTGCAAGGTAGCCCATCATTCACAGTAAGTTCATTAGTTAATCAGGTTTATACAGTTCAGGCGCAGGGGTTAAATAGTTCGGGTGCACCAATTGCAGATCAAACAACATTTACTTTAACTATCAATCCGGTTATTCCAATTTCAATTACAACGCCAACAAATTTTTGTTATGGCAGCAATGCAACATTTACAATTAATCCAACAGGCAGTGGTTCTTTCAGCGTTGCAGGACCTGCCTCACCAACATCTACTTTTGCAACAACATCTATTTCTATTCCAAACATTACCACACCAAACATTGGAACATTTTCTGTTATTGCCAATTATACCAATGGATGCACTGGTACACAGACAACAGTGGTAAATGTGGCACCCAATAATTCTATTACCGTAAGTACAAGCAGCAATGCCTGTCAGGGAGGTACGGTTAATCTAACTTCATCTATGCCAACCGCAACAGCTTATGCATGGACTGGGCCTGGTGCATATTCATCAGCGCTACAAAATCCAACCATCAATACAATTCAACCAACTTCATCAGGGATCTATACGGTAAGTTCAAATATTAATTTTAATGGCATTGCTTGTCCAAAAACAAATACCATGTTGATAGATGTTGTGGCAACTAACACCGTTGCTATCACACCAAATTTTACATTGTGTGAAGGCTCGAATTTAAATTTAACATCCAATGCTGTTTCTGCGGTTTCATATTCGTGGACAGGGCCTGGAACCTATACTTCAGCTTTGCAAAATCCAACCCGCAATGGCATATTACCCGCTGATGCCGGTAATTATTTTGTGACAGCACTTTTCACGAACGGTTCTATAACCTGCACTATGGGCGCTGTTTCAAATGTATCTATTGTGGCAACCTCGCCTGTAACAGTTGCGGTTCCAAATAATATTTGTCAAAATGCAACTGCTAATTTAACCGTAACAACATCCCCTTTGCCATTATCTTACTTTTGGTCCGGGCCAAATACATTCACATCCAATCTTTCAAATCCATCCATTGTCAATATTCAAACTATTGCTTCAGGTATTTACTCAACTACTGCTACGTATGCTATTGGAAGTGTGAGTTGCACAACTACAGGAACAAATCAAATTAATGTTGTAGGTACTAATACAGTTGCCGTAACACCTAGTTTTACATTGTGCGAAGGTTCTACTTTAAATTTAACGTCAGGCGCAGCACCGGCAGTTTCGTATTCATGGACCGGGCCGGGCAGTTATACTTCAGCGTTGCAAAACCCTACCCAGGCAGCTCTTGTTCCTGCAAATGCCGGAAATTATAGTGTGACCGCTCTTTTTTCAAACGGCACTTTAACTTGTACCACAGGTGCAGTTTCAAATGTATCCATTGTGGCAACCTCGCCTGTAACTGTTGCAGTTCCAAATAATATTTGTCAGAATGGTACGGCCAATTTAAGCGCTACAACTTCGCCATTGCCATTATCTTATTCCTGGTCTGGACCAAATTTCTTTACATCAAATATCGCCGCACCGTTTATTGCCAATATTCAAACTAACGGTTCTGGTATTTACACAACAACAGCTACCTATGCTATTGGAACAGTGAGTTGTATCACTACAGGAACAAATCAGATAAATGTAGTTGGAACCAATACAGTTGCTGTAACGCCAAACTTTACTCTATGTGAAGGCACAAATTTAAATTTGACTTCGAGTGCTGTTTCAGCCGTATCCTATTCCTGGAATGGTCCGGCGGTTTATACTTCGGCGTTTCAAAATCCAACTATAAATAATATTATTCCAACAAGTTCGGGAAATTATACCGCTACTGCCTTTTTTACAAATGGCGTTCTAACCTGCACAACTGCTGCGGTTTCCAATGTATCTGTTGTTCCAATTTCAACGGTTAGTGTTATTGTTCCGGCAAATATTTGTCAGAATGCCACAGCAAACATGACAACCAGTGCGACCGGCGCTATAGGTTTTACATGGGCTGGACCAAATACCTTTACTTCAAATATTGCTTCTCCGTCTATCATAAATATTCAACCGGCTGCCTCAGGTGTTTATACTTCAACTGCTACTTTTGCGATTGGAACTGTTAGTTGTACAACAACAGGCACTAACCAGATTAGCGTTATAACAACCAATACTGTTTCTGTAGCTCCTACTTATACTATTTGTGAAGGATCAAATTTAAATTTAGTTTCTAACGCTACTTCTGCCGTATCTTATTCATGGAATGGGCCGGGTGCTTATACATCTGCTTTACAAAACCCAACTGTTGCAGCTATTCTTCCTGCCGGTGCGGGTAATTATTCTGCTACAGCCTATTTTACAAATGGCATTTTAACATGCACCACAGGCGCGATTTCAAATGTATCGGTTGTTGCTACACCAACTATAAATGTAACATATCCTACTAACATATGTCAGAATGCTACCGCTAGTTTTACTGCAGCTGCACCGGGTGCAATTTCTTATTCGTGGTTGGGACCAAATGGATTTAACTCGAATATTGCCACGCCGAATATTCCAAACATTCAAACAGTTGGCGCAGGCGTATATTCTACAACAGCATTATTTTCAATAGGAACTTTAATCTGTTCAAAAACTACAACCAATCAGATAAATGTGGTTGGAACAAATACGGTTAACGTAACAACAAATTTTACTGTTTGCGAAGGCGCAAATGTAAATTTAACCGCTAATGCTGCTTCGGCTGTTTCTTACTCCTGGAATGGGCCAGGGGCTTATACGTCGGCTATTCAAAATGCTACTGTGATTGGTGTTTTACCAACCGGCGCCGGTAATTATACCGGAACTGCATTTTTCACCAACGGTATTTTAACCTGTACTACTGCTGCTGTATCTAACGTTTCGGTGGTTGCCACACCTGTAGTAAATGTTGTTGTTCCTGCAAACATTTGTCAAAGTGCTACTGCAATATTATCTACCAGTGCTGTTGGTGCAATTTCTTATGCTTGGAATGGACCAAATAGTTTTTCTTCTAATTTAGCTTCTACTTCTATTGTAAATATCCAGCCGAATGGTGCCGGTGTGTATACTTCAACCGCCTTATTTGCCATTGGTTCGGTTAGCTGTACCAATACCGGTACCAACCAGATAAATGTTGTGACAATAAATTCTATCACAGTTAATTCTATCATGAATGGCTGCGCATTACAAACAAATGTCCTGCAAGCTAATTCAATTGGGGCAGTATCTTATTTTTGGACAGGGCCAAGCAGTTACACCGCAGCCGTTGCTAATGCTACGATTTACAATACACCGGTAACAGCTTCTGGTATTTATACTATCACCACACAATACACCAATGGCTTTTTAACCTGTAATAATACAAACACGGTTAATTTGATCGTTAATCCCGTTATTTCATTCACGTTACCTACAACACAATTTGCTTGTTATAATTCTGTTTTAACTATTTCCGGCCCTGTTGGGGCAACTTCTTATTCATGGCAAAATGCGAGTGGTGTAATTGCAAATACTCAAAATTTGGTTATTCCAAATGTAAATTTAACGATGTCGGGGACTTACAGTTTAACGGCGTTTATTGGTTTTTGTGCTACTACCCAATCTATTCAGGTAAACGTTTCTTCCCCTATCCAATATTCATTAGTACCAACTAATACAACCGTTTGCAGAGGCGACAGTGTAAAGCTTAAAGTTGGTTCTGTTGGAGGAACCGCAAATTACGCTTACGTATGGAACCCTGCCAGTTTCTTAAGTTCACCAACAGGTAGTTTACAAACTGCAACGCCATTTGGAACCGTTATTTACAATGTATATGCATACGACATTGCTTGCCCTACTTACACGATTGCACACACTTTTACAATTAATGTAAAACAACCACCGCTTCCGGATCTGCGATTGGACAATGCCATTGGCTGTGAGCCATTCTGCGCCTTTTATAATTCAAAGTTCGGAACCGAAGCAGTTTCTGTTAGCTATGATTTTGGAAATAATATAGACCCAATAGTTGCAGATAGTTTTTACTATTGTTTGCCAATTGCAGGAACTTATACACTAAATATTTTAACCCTTGGCACGAATGGTTGCGCAGGAAAGTTCCGGTATTTAGATCCAATAGTTGTTCATCCAAGTCCGAAAGCAGATTTTCATTATATGCCCGAACTTCCAACAGTTACAAGTAATCAAATACTTTTTTTCCCAACAGCACAAAACGGACCAATTGTTTCGCGCACCTGGATGTTTACCGGTACCGGCGTAAGTGGATACGATTCAACATCCATAGAGATGTATCCGCAACGTACCTATACGGCAGTAGGAAAATTCCCAACTATGTTGATCTCTGTAACCGACCAGGGTTGCTCAGACACCGTATTTAAATTAGTTGAAGTGATAGATGATATTGCTATATATATTCCAAACTCATTTACACCGAATGGTGATGGAAAAAATGATATTTTTATTCCAAAAGGGGTTGGCTTTTCTACAGATGATTTTATTATGGAATTGTGGGCAAGCGATGGTAACCAGATCTACTTCACAAGGGATTACAGTAAAGGCTGGGATGGCTCTATAAAAGGCAAACAGGCTGAATCTTCCACCTATACTTACAAGATAAAAGTGCTGGGAGCCCATGGCGAGGGATATAAGGAGTACGTTGGCCATGTTAATCTCATACGATAGTTAAAATCTAAAAACTTTTTATAAATCCCCCTGTTATTAAACCGGGGGATTTTTATTTTTGTATTTTACTTATAGAATTATGAAACAGTATCACGATCTAATGCAACATGTTTTAAATGTTGGCGCCACCAAAACCGACCGCACCGGAACCGGTACAGTTAGTGTTTTTGGTTACCAGATGCGTTTTAATTTACAGGATGGTTTTCCCTTATGCACCACTAAAAAATTACATACAAAAAGTATTATTCACGAATTACTGTGGTTCTTAAAAGGTGACACTAATATTAAATATTTAAAAGATAATGGTGTAAGTATTTGGGATGATTGGGCAGATGAAAAAGGAAATCTTGGTCCGGTATACGGCTACCAATGGCGCAATTGGCCTACACCAAATGGTGGGCACATCGACCAGATAACACAGGTAATTGACATGATCAAAAAAAATCCGGATTCAAGACGTTTAATTGTTAGCGCCTGGAATGTAGCAGATATCAATAACATGAAATTACCACCATGCCATGCCTTCTTTCAATTTTATGTGGCTGATGGAAAATTAAGTTGTCAATTATATCAACGCAGTGCTGATATTTTTTTAGGCGTGCCATTTAATATTGCATCTTATGCATTATTAACCATGATGGTAGCACAAGTGTGTAATTTAAAAGTAGGCGATTTCATTCATACTTTAGGAGATGCGCATTTATACTCTAACCATATTGAGCAAACTAAACTGCAGCTATCAAGAGATCTAAGACCATTACCAATAATGAAGATAAACCCGGATGTCAGATCTATTTTTGATTTTAAATTCGAAGATTTTACTTTAGAGAATTATGATCCGCATCCGCATATTAAAGCAGCAGTAGCAGTTTAATTAGTGTAATTAATAATCTGCCGCAGGCAGGTTCAATTAATAGAAAAATAATTTGAAAAAATAGTTTTGTGGAATTAGTGAAATTCGTGGCTTAAACTTGTAAATAATTAAATCGAAAATTTTAAATTAAGGTATGATAGCAACAATCTTTCATAGAGGAAAAGAATACAGGATCGATTTTTTTAAGCCGATAAATATTTCCATTCCTTTACATACCGGCCAGGATTGCGCCAGTGCCTGGTATGTGCAGCCAATGAAATTAGAGACTGTTGTTATGGGCGATTGGGTAGGGGATGTAAATAAAGGAGGAAGCGTAAATTTCAGGAACATTACATTTAATCCGCATGGTAACGGTACGCATACAGAATGCGTAGGCCATATTAGTAAAGAGTTTTATACCATCAATAAAAATTTAGACCGTTTTATGTTTGTTGCTGAGGTTGTAACTATTCTTCCGGAACAATTAGAAAATGGGGATTATGTTATTACACGCAAAGCTCTTGAAACATTATTAAAGAATAGTGGAAAGCCTGAAGCCCTTGTTATTAGAACCTTAGGCAATGGTTTAAATAAATTGAGCGCGCATTACAGCAACACCAATCCGCCTTATGTTTTAAAAGAGGCAATTGAATTTTTAAATGAATTGGGCGTCATGCATTTATTGATCGATATGCCAAGCATCGATAAAGAGCAAGACGGCGGCAAGCTGGAAGCGCATCATACTTTTTGGAATTACCCAAACAATACGCAATTACACAAGACCATTACCGAATTTATTTACGTTCCTAACGAAGTAGATGATGGCACTTACATTTTAAATTTACAAATAGCTCCTTTTGAAAATGATGCCAGTCCTAGTAAGCCGGTTTTGTATAAGGTTGTTTGATAAAATTATCCTGATTTTTTTCTAGATTTTCCGTAATAAGCTTTGCTTTAAATAAGAATTATATTATTTTTAACAATGCTCGATCGAAACTCCGGAACTAAAACAAATGTATCTACATCCATCTGTAAAATGGAACTCAAATTTGAAGATGTTGTTTACATTCATACTGTTGAGGACGCAGAAATTGAGATCCCTCAGATTAATGAATTGAATGAACACCTAAGATCTTTGGTGGAAGACAAGCCATGTTATTTGATCGTTTTTCCTGGTATTGGAAGCAGCTCATCTCAAGAAGCACGAAAATATGCTGCAAAACAAAAAGGTAAAAATGTGATAGCTGAAGCCATTGTTATAAATAATTTGGCCATTCGTTTATTGGCAAATTTTTATATGAAAGTAAACCGGCCTGAACAAAAAATTAAACTTTTCTCAAATGAGGTTTCGGCCTTAGCTTGGATAAATACAATTAAAGAGAGTAGGATTACTTCACAAACTTAAAAGCATGTTGTTGGCCTTCTGAAAACATTTGTAATTGGTACATTCCTTTTTCAAGATGTTGAATGTTCACCGAATTTGCATTTTCATTTGTTTCCAGTATTTTTCTTCCTGAAAGATCAAGAACCATCACTTTATTTATTGTTTGGTTATTTGGATTTGCAAAATAGATCACATCTGTTGCAGGGTTTGGATAAAATGAGAATTGGCCTTTATCTGCCGCGGTTTCTTTTATACCAAGGGTTTGGCAACTAACAAACGTTGGGGTTATTTTATCTGTTGTTGTGCCATCACCAAGTTGTCCAAAAATATTTCTTCCCCAACTCCAAAGATCACCGTTTGTTTTTAGAGCAAGCGTATGATCGCGGCCACCATTAATATATTTCCAATTTGTGTTGGTAGTTATTTGTGTTGGCGTTAATTTATTTGAATTTGTACCATCACCTAAATCGCCATATGCGTTATAACCCCAGGCCCACAAGGTGCTATCGGTTTTAATTGCAAAGCTTTGATCTGTTTCGCCGGAAACAGTTTGCCAGTTGGTAGCAGTTCCTAATTGTGTCGGGTTATAGGTTGCAGTTGTTGCACCATTTCCTAATTGACCTGCGTTATTAGCGCCCCACATCCATAATGTACCATTATTTTTAATGGCCATGCTATGGTTTAAACCTGCACCACAAGTTTTCCAATCGGTATCTGTACCCAGCTTTTCAGGATTGTACCTGTTGTTTGATGAACTAAAATCTCCAATTTGTCCATAGGTATTATTTCCCCATGCCCATATGGTTCCATCTGTTTTAATGGCAACAGTATGATAATGTCCGGTAGCAATAGATTTCCAATCGTGCGAAGTGCCAATTTGAATGGGCGTATTTTTATCGATGTTAGTGCCGTCACCAAGTTGTCCTGAATAATTGCCGCCCCAAACCCATAATGTACTGTCTGCTTTAATTCCAACGCAATGGTAAACACCAACAGAAACTGTTTTCCAGTTATTATCGGTACCTATCTGAGTTGGTGTGGTTAATATTGTATTATAGGTTCCGTTACCGCACTGTCCGTTATAATTAGCCCCCCATGCCCATAATGTATTATCGTTCTTAATGCCTAAAATATTAAACGATCCTGCTGCTATCGATTTCCAGTTATTATCTGTACCAACTTGTTCGGCAGTTAATTTAGAGTTTAAATTTTGCCCGTTTCCATGATAACCATTACCCCATGACCACAGTGTGCCGTCTGCCCTAATTGCCAATGAAATATCACTTTCTCCGGCAATTGCTTTCCAACATTGTGCCTGTATATTAATACTAAGAAAAGCAATCAATAAAAGAGTAAATATTTTTTTCATGTCAAACGGTTTAAAGGTGAATTTATATTAGTTCACATCTTTAACCAAAATTACAATTTTTTCTAATTTATTGCTAATAGTTTTAAGGTATTTAAACCAATGTTTTAAGCAGAATTATTTATTTAATTTTTTTGTTAAATCTTTCATCACTAAGGCTAAGCATAAAATTCTCAATATCCTTTTTTTCGTTTGCTGTCAGACCCAAAGGCTTGTTCATACTGGTGTCGCGGTTAATGGCACCTTTTACAAATTTATCGGGCTGGTCATAATGCTCTATTACTTCTTTTAATGTTTTAAACATACCGTTATGCATGTATGGCGCTGTTTGTGCAATATTCCGTAAGCCCGGTGTTTTAAAGGCTCCCAGCTCTTTTGGGTTGTGTGTGATCTCAAAACGACCTTTATCATTTAATTCTTTACCATTATATAATCCAATATTCTTAAATTTATCATTGCCGCTAAAGTCAACACCAAAGTGGCAATCAAAGCATTTGGCTTTGCCATTAAATAAATTCAGACCGCGCTTTGCGCTTTCTGTAAATAAAGTTGTATCACTTTGGCTCATGTATTTATCAAAAGCGGTATTATTTGTTTCCAGTGTTTTTTCAAAGCCCGATAAAGCTTGCGCCAATAATTTAGCATCGGGCATTTTACCATAAATACTCATAAAGGCGTTCTTGTATCTTTCGTTTCTTATCAAGCGCCTAACAGCTATCGAAATTGGCAGGTCCATTTCTATTGGGTTCTCAATTGGGCCAAGAGCTTGGTCTTCCAGCGTTTCGGCGCGACCATCCCAAAAATAAGCGTTTCGGTTGCTTTGGTTCATAGAGGTGGGCGTGTTTCTTGTGCCTTTTTTATGATAAATACCGGTGCTTACCGGTGTATTATCTGCAAATGCAAACTCGGGTTTATGGCAACTGGCGCAGCTAACCGAGCTATCGCGCGATAACATAGGGTCAAAATATAACGCTTCGCCCAATTCAGCTTCAGTAGCAAGTAAGCTTTCTTTTTTTACTTCAACGCATGAAAAAACAAGGCAAATTATAGGTATTAAAATTGTGAAGATTTCATGTTTTTTAAGACTGTACATGGTTGAGATTACTAAATTTTAGATATATTTATACGATATAATTAATCACAAATTTATTAAAAAACCAGCTATTGCTGATTTTTAAATTTAATGGATAATACAGAGCAAGATATTCTCAAAAAAGAGCCTCCATTTAATAATTTGTATTTGTTATCGGGCTTGGTTACCGGTTACAATGCATTTTGGATGTATGCCTTCACACTTATATTACTTATAATTGGCTATGTTGCTTTTGGGTCTTTATTAACTATCCCTCTCATTTCAAGAGCGATGGAAAATGGTATTACTTTATTGCAATTAAGAGAAAATGCCAATATTTTATTCGACAGCAATATTGTTAAGCTCGATCGCAATATTATTTTATTAATACAGTTTGGCCTTTTTGTTTTTGCAGCGCTTGGTTTTTTATTAGGTTTAAAATATCTGCATAAAAAAACATTTACAAGTATTTTAACAGGTTACCAAAAATTCAGGTTCAAACGTTTTGCATTTGCGTTTACTGTTTGGGCAGTACTTTTAATGGTAGTGGTTGTGGTTGATTATATTTCAGATCCCGCTAACGTGACGATCAATTTTAATTTACCCGGATTTTTAATTTCGCTGTTATTGATGTTGGTATTTATGCCAATACAAACGGGTATAGAGGAAGTGATCTTTAGGGGTTATTTGATCCAGGGTTTAGCGCAAGTATTTAAAAATGGTTTGGCGCCTTTAATAATCACATCTTTTTTGTTTGGCCTGGCACATATGAGCAACCCCGAAGTGCAGGCCTATGGCTGGCCCATTATGCTTGCGTATTTTGTTTTCTTTGCTTTGTTTATGGGTGCACTTACTTTATTGGACGAGGGTCTTGAACTAGCGTTTGGTATTCACTTTGCAAATAATTTAATTAGTAGTGTTTTAATAAGCGAACCTAATTCGGTAATTAAAACATATTCTATTTTTGAGACAAAAAGCGGTAACCCATACGTGGAAATTGTATTATGGTTTTGTATGGCCGCTATCACTTTTGGAATTCTTTGGACTAAATACCGTTGGACTAATTTTAAATTAATACTAAAATAATTTTTATGAAGAATTTAATTCTTGTTGTTTCTTGTTTGTTGAGTGGTTTTATAATTGCCGACGATAATTACCGTTACTCTATAAACCTTGTTAAGGTGGTAAACGATAAAGTATCAGTATCGTTAGTGCCACCAACTGTTACGCAAAACGAAATTGAGTTTTCATTTCCTGCAATGGTGCCGGGTACATACGAGGTATATAATTTTGGAAGGTTTATATCTAACTTTAAAGTTACCGGTAAAAATGGCGTGGTAATTAAGGTTACAAAATCAGATGTAAACACGTATAAGATCTCTCCCGCAGCATCCATTGATAAAATTACTTATGATGTAGATGATACCTGGGATAAAACAGATCTGCCTGATACAAAAGATAAAATTGTTTTTGAACCCGGTGGAACAAATTTTGAAGATGGAAAGAACTTTGCCATGAATACACATAGCATGTTTGGTTTCATTAAAGGTATGTTGAACAAAAATTTTATTTTAGAGTTCGAAAAACCAAAAGGTTTCTATCCTTCAACCGGGCTATCCGATATAAAATTAGGCGATACTAAAGATGTTATTTCAGTGTTTGATTATCATGATCTTGTTGATTCTCCGATTATGTATTCAATACCGGATACAACAACGATTCAAGTAGCAAACACAAAAGTGTTAGTTGCAAGTTATTCGCCAAACAAAAAAATAAACTCACACTATATTGCTTCAACCTTAAAAGAATTGTTGAACGCGCAAAAAGATTATTTAGGCGGAGAACTACCGGTAAGCAAATATGCTTTTCTGTTCTATTTCACCGATAAGGCTACACTTTCTGGCGCCAGTGGTGCTTTAGAGCATTCGTATTCTTCTTTTTATGTTTTGCAGGAATATGATAGCACACTTTTGAAACAAGAAGTAAGAGATGTTTCGGCACATGAGTTTTTTCATATTGTAACACCCTTAAACATTCACTCAAAAGAAATAGGTGATTTTGATTTTTCAAATCCAAAAATGAGCGAGCATTTGTGGCTGTATGAAGGGATGACGGAATATGCTGCACATCATGCGCAAACAAAAGGCGGTATTACAGATATTGATAAGCTGATAGGTACCATGATGCAAAAATATGAGAACAGTATCACAGGATATAATGATACCATGAGTTTTACTTATATGAGCAAACATGTATTGGAAGATAAAATTCACACACAATATGCGAACGTATACGAAAAAGGGGCTGTAATTGGCATGTGTCTGGATATTTTATTGCGACATTATAGTGATGGAAAATACGGTACACAAAATTTAATGAAAGATCTTGCCACAAAATACGGAAAGAATAAATCGTTTAATGACGAAGACCTTTTTAATGATATCGAAAAATTCACCTATCCGCAAATTGGTGAGTTTTTAAGAAAATATGTTTCAGGCACAACGCCTTTGCCAATGCAGGAGGTGATGGAAAAGATCGGCATTGATTTCTCGAAAGAATCGGTTACTTACGAATTTTCTTTAGGCAGCACAGATCTTAACTATAACGAAAAAACAAATCGCTTATACATTGCCGGTACGGATGATATGGATGAATTTGGAAAAGCCTTAGGTTTTAAAAAGAACGACGAGTTAAGCAGGTTAAATGGCAAAGAATTAAAGATGGAAGAAATAAAAGATATCATCACCAATTATTATGAAAGTTTAAAAGAAGGCGATAAGGTAACCATCGAAATTTACAGGCCCGGAAGAAAAGGAAAATATAAAGTAAAAACATTATCGGCAATTGCAAAAAAAATTAAAGTAACACGAAAGAATCAAATTGCTTTGAAGAAAGACATTACAGAAAAACAAAAACAAACTTTAAGGGCCTGGGTTGGCGTTTAAATATTTATAAATTCTTGATCTAAAATTTTTGAAATATGTTTTTAAGACGGATAATAGTTATTTGTTTGACCTTTGTATTTAATTTTAATTATGCCCAGGGTCAGATGCCTCCGGGCCAATACACCAGTACTAATAAAAAGGCTATTAAGTATCTGGAAGAAGGTAAAGCCGCTTATGAAGTTAAAAAAGACGATGTTGCGGAAAAGAATTTAAAAAAAGCTTTAGAAGAAGACAAAAATTTTGTGGAAGCAGCTTTAGGCCTTGCAAATTTGTATCAGGTTACAGGCAGGCATTCCGAAGCAATTACTTATTTTAAAAAGGCAATCGAGATCAATCCGAAATTTTTTCCGAGCAGTTTTTATTTTTTAGCCTTGTCGCAATTAGCTACCGGATTATATGGAGAAGCAAAGACCAATCTGGAAATATTTTTAAAGTTTGACCGCATCAACCCTAACACAAAAGAGAGTGCGCAACAATTTTTAGTGAACGCTAAGTTTGGCGAAGAGGCGATCAAAAACCCAAAACCTTTTAAACCTGTTAACGTTGGCCAAGGTATCAATACAGAGAATGGAGAATATTTTCCCGCTATTACAGGTGATGGTAAACAATTTATGTTCACAAGAGCGCTTCCAAGAGCAGATTTGCCAGGAGAGTTCAACGAAGATTTTTATACCAGTGATAAGGTAAACAACGTTTGGCAAACTGCCACACCAATAACAAATATAAATAGCACAGGTAACGAAGGCGCGCCAACTTTATCATCTGATGGTAACATCATGTTCTTTGCTTCCTGCTCTGATCAGTTTGGCGATTATGGTTCACCTGAACGTAAAGGTGCCGGCAGTTGCGATATTTTTTATTCTCAAAAAATAAATGGAAAATGGACGCGCCCAAGAAACGCCGGTGAAGCCATAAATAGTGCTAATTGGGAAACGCAGCCAAGTTTTAGCAGCGATGGAAAGACCCTTTATTTTATTAAGGGGTTTAGGGGAAGAGGAGGTATGAATAAAGATGTGGATATTTATATGAGCGTGATTAGTGATGATGGAAAATTTAAACCTGCCGTAAAACTTAATACAAATGTCAATTCAACAGGTAACGAAGAATCTGTTTTTATTCATCCTGATAATATGACACTTTATTTTGCTAGTGATGGTCATCCCGGAATGGGTGGTACAGATCTTTTTATGAGCAAACGACAACCAAATGGTGATTGGGGGCCGGCAGTAAATTTAGGTTACCCTATTAACACATTTGAAGACGAGAATAGCTTATTGGTAGATCCTGCCGGTAATTTGGCATACTTTGCAAGCAGCAGACCTGGTGGTTTTGGTAAACTGGATATTTACCAGTTTGAATTACCGGAAGATCTTAGGCCTGAAAAAATTACCTATGTAAAGGGCAAAATTTATAATTCAAAAACAAAAGAGACCCTAGAAGCAAGTTTTGAATTGTTAGATCTTGAAACGCAGCAATCGGTTACAAAATCATACACGCAAAAGAATGGCGAGTTTTTTATAACGCTTACTGCTAATAAAAACTATTTAGTAAACGTAAATAAAGATGGTTTTTTATTTTACAGCGATAACTTTAGCTTAAAAGGAAAAGTAACCGATTTTACAAAACCTTTTTTATTGGATATTCCATTAGATCCAATTGATACAGGAAGCGTAGTGGAATTAAAGAACGTTTTCTTTGACGTAAATAAATGGGACCTTAAACCTGAAAGTAAAGCAGAATTGGATAAACTTGGATCTTTTTTAACCAAGAACCCTACACTTAAAATTGAATTGAGCGGGCATACGGATAGCGACGGTATAAGAAAGAATAATATTACATTATCCGAAAATCGTGCTAAATCGGTATATGATTATTTGATCACCACAAGTAAGATCGATGCGGCCCGTTTAAAATACAAAGGATATGCCGACCTTAAACCGAAGGTAAAGAACGATACGCCTGAAAACAAGGCCAGGAACAGGCGCACAGAGTTTAAAGTTTTAGCCAAATAATCTCATTTTTTGATAGGGTATGCTGTTTTTTAAACGACATATAATATAAAACTAAATTAAAGATCATGAAAAAATCCCACCTAATTGTTCTCTTTATTATTGTTTCAATTGCTTTAAATGCTCAGTCATTTTATAAAGGCGCTCTGGTAACAGAGCTAAATACCGGTTTTGAAATTTACAATACCGTTTTAAAGGTTAAAATAAAAGACCCTAATCGCACCAGGGATACATCGTATAACGATAAAGCGGGTAATACCAACTTTGGCTTAGCGGCAGAATATGGTTTACACAAGCGTTTTGGTGTTGGTTTACGTTATAAGAATAATAAATATTTTACTTCGAGAGATGAGGTAACGCATAATAAGCCGGAGGTTAGAACCAATGACATTGTAGTTCTGTTAAACTACCACCCTGTTGTAACAAAACATTTTGATCTTGTGTTAGGTGCAGATGTTGGTTACTCTACATTTAAATATAAAGCCAACGATAGTTTAAATCTTGTGCTTTCCGGTGGCGGGAGTTATATTTCGTTATATGCCAATCCACGTATTTACTTTGGAAAGTTTGGTATAAACTTTAAGATCTATGCGCCATTTACCAATTATAACAAGCTTACCACCAACAACGAAGATTTTAATAAATACATTGCCATTACAAAATGGAAAGGCCAAGGTTTTGGAATGGGTTTTGGTATTCAATATTGTTTTTTGGATAATAAGGGCGGCAGCACCAAGCCCATGCATAATTGATCAACACAACATTTTTTTACTAAATAAATTCCTATGTGTTTAATATTTTAAGCGTTAAACAATTTTTGCCAGCGGCTTAACACAAATAATTTGAACAGTAATTTGTTGTGGAAAGAACTAGTCGCATCTGCTTTTTCAAGATCTGTATAATTCACAAATTCAAAATTAGCTAGTTTAATTTCTAAAATTAGTTGCGGACGTAGTTTTTTCATCCACTCCTGCATCGGTGTTTCAAAACCCTTTTTATCGTAACGGTTGTATATTTCTTTTGGCAATTTATTTTTCACTGCTTCACGCAATAGATATTTTGAAACCCCATTCTTTATTTTTTTATTACCGTTAAACGAGAACAATAAGTTAATTAATTCAATGTCATCAGCAAAAGGGGTCCGGCTTTCCACGCTGTGCCACATGCCGCAGCGGTCCTCGCATTTTAAAAAAGATTTTAACCTGGTTTGATAAATATCATCTACCAGCTGCTCATTAACCGAATTAAAATAAACAGATGGGTTTTTTATTTCAGACGAATTTAAAAAGCCCGGTTTAAAAAATAAATTAAAATGTTTTTTATTAAAGTAATTCTTCTGTTTTGCCTTTTCCTTTAAATAAAATTGTAAAGGGTTTGAAATTGTTTTTTTACTAGCCGTAACTTCTTTCATAGCCGAAACATAATTTCCATTCGAAAATAAATTATTCCATTTGGCTAAAAAATGATGGTGATAGCCGGCAAATAATTCATCGGCACCTTGTCCGTCCAAAACAACTTTAATTTTATGCCTGCTTGCTAACTCCATTACCTTGTATTGCGCATAAGTACTGGTATCCCAAATGGGTACATCCTGCGAATAAATAAGGTCATCAACTTCCTTTAAAAAGTTTTCAAGTGTTGGTTCAACTTTATAATGCTTTGCTTTTATTTTTTTTGCAACACTGTCGGCAAAATGCTCTTCATTAATTTCGTTATGCTTAAATATGGAAGTAAAACAAGATAATGGTTGTTTTGTAAGTTCAGAAATGGTAACAGCTAAAGCACTGCTGTCAATACCTCCGCTTAAACAGGTGCCAACTTCAACATCACTCCGTAATCTTAATTTCACTGAGTTCTCAAACGCATCAGTTATTTTTTCGATCAGTTCGCTCTCGCTTAAACGATCATTCCTTAAAGTAATGTGATCCGTTAAATTATAATAGCTATTGATCTTTAGTTCTTGTGTTTTTAAATTGTAAACTAAATTATTGCCGGGCATTAATTCGTTTATGCTTTCAAAAAAATTAGAAGCACTTACCTCTAACAAGCCGTTAATTAAATAACTGTGCAAAGCAGCCTGATCTGTTTTTGTGTGTATTAAACCAGCTTTTACAAAAGCTTTTTGCTCGCTGGCAAAAGAAAAAATGGTATTGTCATTAATAAAATAAAAAGGCTTAACGCCAAACCTATCGCGCGATGCGAAGCATATTTTTTTTTCGCTGTCGTAAATACAAAAAGCCCACATGCCGTTAAATCGTTCAACGCAATTAAAACCCCATTCTTTATAAGCAGCTAATATTACTTCTGTATCACTTTCTGAAATAAAGCTGTGGCCAAGTTTTTTTAATTCTGCTCTTACTTCAATATAATTATAAATCTCTCCATTGTAGGTTATCCATGTAGCTGCTCCTTTTTCGCACATTGGTTGGTGACCGGTCTCACTAAGATCTATGATCGATAATCTTCTATGGCCAAACGCTAAGAACGAGGCTGGATCACCATTCTCTAAAGAATTTTTTGGAATGTAATTTAGATCTTTGCGCTGATAATTTTGCTGTAAAGTATTAAAATGTGGTGTAATTTTTTGATCGTTTGCTAAAATAAAACCCTCGCCGTCTGGTCCGCGATGGCTAATAGCATTGGTCAT
The DNA here is from genome assembly GCA_013697245.1 of Bacteroidota bacterium. GTDB lineage: Bacteria > Bacteroidota > Bacteroidia > B-17B0 > Aurantibacillaceae > Aurantibacillus. Next base: position 51,640 of record JACCXH010000044.1, on the reverse strand, counting down.
TGCCGCTATTTTTTTACCAAGCTCAAAACCGGTTCTTTGTTTTAAAATTATTCCAGCAATACCGCACATAATTTTTTTGGATTAATTAACCCACATAAATACTTTCTTATTACCAACGTAGCGCGATTCATCCTTATCTAAAAGCAACACACAAAAATCAATAAAGGGCAACACGCCAAAAACACCACCTAAGCTTGCAATATACGCAACCGGCACATAAGGTGCAGTTCCTAAATAAATACGGTGCAAACCAACAATACCAAACGGAAAAGGAAAAGCTAAAATTGCGGCGGTAATTCTTTTATTCTTTTTTTGTCGCGATTTAAAAAAACTTAATAAAGGGTTTGGCCTTTTTTTATGATGGATCTCAATATTTATTTCAGAACTGCAGGCAGAATCAATTATTTCATGATTGGCATTTAAAAAATAAATTTTTTGTGTAGTTTGGAGCATACCAAAACCGGTCTTTTGTATGAAAAGAACACAAATGGTTAGTATAATGGTTTTAATGCTCATGAAAGCGGAATAGGCTTAAAATTCGTAATAATAATGCTTGTAATAGAGGTATTTTAAACAAAAAATGAACAAATTTTGTTAACTATGAGGCTCTAAATTGATTTTAAAGATGCTGCAGTTTTCTTATCTTTACGACTCAAAATTTTATTAATTGTGACTCTTATAAAAAGCATTTCAGGGATCAGGGGTACTATCGGCGGTAAGCCCGATAATGGGTTAACACCTTTAGACGTGGTTAAGTTCACTTCTGCGTATGGAACCTGGGTTTTAAATAACCACCCTAAAAAAACAAAAATTACCGTAATTATTGGTCGCGATGCCAGACTTAGCGGGCAAATGGTTTCCAGTATTGTTACCGGAACCCTTATTGGACTGGGTATTAATGTAGTTGATCTTGAACTCAGCACGACGCCAACCGTTGAAATGGCCGTTACGGAGTTAAAGGCGCATGGCGGAATTATTTTAACCGCAAGTCATAATCCAAAACAATGGAATGCCCTAAAATTATTGAATGAAAAAGGTGAGTTTATTAGCGAATTAAATGGCCAGGATATATTGAAGTTGGCTGAAAAAGCTGACTTTAATTACGCAGAGGTTGGAGACCTTGGTTCTTATTCTATCAATACCGATTTTATAAATACGCATTTCAAAAAAATTATCGACCTGCAATATGTAGATGTGGCAGCCATAAAAAAGGCAAATTTCACTATTGTGGTAGATGCTATCAATTCCAGCGGTGGAATTGTTGTGCCGGCATTATTGGAAAAATTGGGTGTAAAAAATATTACAGTTATTCATGGCGAACCAACCGGAAATTTTGCGCATAATCCTGAACCATTGCCTGAACATTTGTCCGACCTGAGTAAAGCGGTTAAAAAACAAAAAGCGCATTTAGGAATTAGTGTAGATCCGGATGTTGACCGCTTGGCCTTTGTTTGTGAAGATGGCGAAATGTTTGGCGAAGAATATACGTTAGTTGCTGTAGCAGATTATATTTTAAAAAAGAATAAAAAAGGAAATACAGTTAGTAATTTATCCAGCACCCGTGCTTTACGCGATGTAACGGAAGCGCAGGGCGGCAGCTATTCTGCCTCTGCCGTAGGTGAAGTGAACGTTGTAAAAATGATGAAAGATACCAATGCTGTAATTGGTGGCGAAGGTAACGGTGGAATTATTTTGCCTGAGCTCCATTACGGAAGAGATGCGCTGGTTGGTATTGCTATATTTTTAACGCATCTTGCTAAATACGGAAAAACGGTTTCCATGTTGCGCGGATCTTACCCGGGTTATTTTATCTCTAAGAATAAGATAGAGCTAACACCACAAATAAATGTAGATAATGTTTTAGCACAGGTAAAAGAAAAATATAAAAAACAACCTATCAATAGTATCGACGGAGTAAAAATAGAATTTGATAAAGAGTGGGTACATTTACGTAAAAGCAATACCGAACCTATCATTCGAATCTATAGCGAAAGCCAATCGGCAACAACTGCCGATAAGTTGGCGAATAAAATTATTTCAGACATAAAAGAGATCATTAAAAATTAAGATCCGTTAAGGATCAAAAACAGGATAATGAAAATATATTTAGATAACGCTGCAACCACCAAATTAGACGAGAACGTTCTAAAGGCCATGATGCCTTTGATGTTAGAAGATTTTGGTAACCCATCTTCTATTCACGCGTTTGGGCGCAAGACCCGTGCTGCGATTGAAACAGCTCGAAAAACTGTTGCTAAACTATTGAACGTAACGCCTGCTGAAATATTTTTTACTTCTGGTGGAACAGAGGCTGATAATATGGCCATTAATCAATCTATTGTGACTTACGGTATCAACCATGTTATATCGAGTGTTATTGAACATCACGCGGTTGAACATACTTTAAAAATGCTTGAAAAAGCCGGTAAGGTAAAAGTGAGCTGGGTTAAATTAGATAAAAAGGGGAATGTTGATCTTGCTGATCTTGAAGATCTCTTAAAAAATAATTCCCGCAGCCTTGTATCGTTAATGCATGCCAATAATGAACTCGGAACTTTATTACCTTTAAAAGAAGTAGGGGAGTTGTGCGAAAAATACAATGCCATCTTTCATAGTGATACCGTGCAAACCATGGGACATTATAAAATGGACCTTCGCGAATTAAAAGTACATTTTGTTACTTGTGCGGCACATAAATTTCACGGACCAAAAGGCGTAGGATTTTTATACATTAATCATTTGCATAAGATCTCACCATTTATACATGGCGGTGCGCAAGAGCGTAACATGCGTGGTGGAACAGAAAATGTGTATGGCATTGTTGGTTTAGCAAAAGCACTCGAGATCTGTTTTGATGAAATGGAAGAACATCAAAAACACATTAGAGGAATAAAAAATTATATGCGTGAGCAATTAGAAAAAAATATTCCGGGTATGAGTTTTAACGGAGAGATCTCGGATGAAAAATCTTTGTACACCGTTTTAAATTGTTGTTTTCCCAAACATCCAGATGCCGAAATGTTGCTGTTCAATTTAGATATATTGGGAATTGCCGCTAGTGGTGGAAGTGCCTGCAGTAGCGGAAGTAACCAGGGTAGCCATGTGTTAAGAGGTATTGGCAGTGATATGGAACGGCCATCGGTTCGTTTTAGTTTTAGTAAATATACCACCAAAGAAGAAATTGATCATACAGTAAAACATTTAATAGAACTATTTAAAGTAGAGGCCAAAGAAAAAGTAAATCACTAAATTTGTAAACAATAAAAATTATGAGCGATATAAATACGGTATTAGATAATGCAAAAAATGCGATGGAAAAAGCCATTAACCATTTAGAAGCGGAACTTCAAAAAGTAAGAGCGGGCAAAGCAAGTCCTGCAATGCTTGAGAACATCCAGGTAGATTATTATGGAAGCATGGTGCCATTAAGCAACACGGCAAGTGTAAACACGCAGGATTCGCGTACTTTAATTATTCAACCCTGGGAAAAAAGTATGTTAACGCCAATTGAAAAAGCAATACAAGCCGCTAACTTAGGGTTCAACCCGCAAAACGATGGTATAATCATTCGTATCATGGTTCCGCCATTAACAGAAGAGCGTCGTAAACAATTATCTAAAACAGCAAAAAGTTTTGGTGAAGATGCGAAGGTGGGTATACGTACGGTGCGTAAAGATTGTATCGATCAAATTAAAAAATTACAAAAAGATGGATTACCGGAAGATGAAGCAAAAAGTGGTGAAACAAAGATCCAAACTTTAACGGATGCATCTGTTGTAAAAGTTGATAAGCATATTGAACAAAAAGAAAAAGAGATAATGACGGTTTAATTATTTCGGAACAAAATAAGATTCACAAAAAAAACCCTCTCGTATAACCGAGAGGGTTTTTTTGTTAATTAAAATTGTGAATTGATATTATATATTTATAAATTTTGTAATCGCAATTATTTAATTAACTAAAAAAGAATTATGCTAACTTAACGTTAACGGCATTCAATCCTTTTTTGCCATCTTGAATTTCAAACACTACTTCGTCGTTCTCGCGAATTTCTTCTTTAATGCCAGATACATGCACGAATACTTCTTTTCCAGATCCTTCAACTTTAATGAATCCGAATCCTTTTGTTTGGTTGAAAAACTTTACTGTTCCTTTTTCCATTTTTTTTATTTTTTTATTTTTTCCCTCTTTATTTAATTAAAACGGCTTTGAGAAAAAGGGTGTGACCCAAAACCATTTATTTCTTTATTTATTTTTAAATTTTTCAAGGCAAAACATTTTTCCAAACGTATTTGCAATGTTTAAAAATCCAATAAATTTTAAAAAATTAAACGAATTGCAAATGGTGGAGGGATTGTTGACTGTATTGAAGAATTTAAATTTTATTCGTTTTAAAGATTAAACAAATATATTGCAAAAGGGATTAATTTGCAAAAACTTGACTAATATATTGATTAGTAATATGTTAAAATTAGTTTTTTTAACATTTCTAGTAAGTTTTTAGTAAAAAAATGATCATCCTAAGATTGTTGAACCTTGTTTTATTGCGGATAAATTAAAAAATTCAGGCTTGCTTTACAAATTGTTTAGGTATTTTCGGGTGTCGCATACATCATGTTTTTCACTTTTTTAAATAAACCCTTTCCAAGATCTGAGGTCGATAAACGATCATTTATCACCAATTTTTTTGTGGGTTGTTTTGTTGCTTTATTTTTAATTGTTTTTGAGCCATTTGATATTGCTCAATGGCAAACAGATAAAAAAGAATTAAAATTAATTGGGTTTGGTCTTGTATCTTTTGTTATACCTATTTTAGTAAGTAGTATTATTGCCCGCATTATTCATAAAAAACCTGTTGAAGATAACTGGACTATAGGTAAAGAGATAATTGTAATACTTATAATATTATTATGCATTGCCTTTGCAAATATGCTCTATAGTAGACTATTTTATATAATGCCATTTACCTGGAATGGTTTTTTATTTGCTTTTATGTCTGTTTTATTGATTGGTATTTTTCCGGTAACGCTTCATGTACTTAGAAAGCATAATAAACTTTTAAAAATCAATTTAGAACAGGCCATTATTGTAAATAAGCACCTACATCCTGTAGTGGTTGAAAATAAAAGTAGCAACCACCTCATAGCGGCACCACAGGATGAAGGAATGCTTCCAAATGAACCCGGCACGGTTGCCGATGAAGTTAAAACTAAAATTAGTTTTGTTGCCGATAATGAAAAAGATAAATTAGAGATTTTTCCCGAACAGATACTTTATATATTTTCTGCAAGTAATTATTCTACAGTAGTTTTTATTGAAAAAAATATCCTTAAAAAAGAAATGATCCGAAGCAGTTTAAAACGAATTGAATCTCAAATAAAGGATAAATACATCTTGCGCTGTCACCGCGCTTTTATTGTCAACCTGCATAAAGTAAATAAAATTGAAGGCAATGCTGCAGGCTATAATTTATATATTGATAACGCAGAAGATAAAGTTCCGGTGTCAAGAAATTATGGACCAACAGTAATCGCAGCATTAAAAGCTATACAGTAAAATGTTATCCGACCCACGCTTTGTTTTTTGTCCCAAAAGTTTGATATATATCCCAAATTGTTGTTAATTAACCCTTTAATTTGTATTGGAGATAAAAGCAAATTACATTTGTACAAACAAAAACAATATGACATTTAAAATTATTCTCATCATTCACATTTTTACCGGCTCGCTGGCACTTTTGGCCGGCTTATTTGCCATTATTTTTCGCAGTAAAATAAAGATCCATCGCCCCATTGGGAAGATCTATTTTTGGGCCATGACAGTGATCTTTGTTAGTGCCATTTATATGTCTATCGAACATGATAATGTTTTTTTATTTTGTGTAGCATTCTTCACCTACTATTCTTGTTTAACGGCTTATCGCGCCTTAAAACTTAAAAAATTGCATTTAGACCAAAAACCTTATTGGTACGATTGGGCTATTGAGATATTTTTTGGATTGATGCATTTGGCCTTTATAACTTTTGGCATTATTTGCTTTATAGGAACCAACACCACCTTCGCCATTATTAGTTTGGTATTTGGTATCCTAGGCATTAGAAGCAATTATATAACCATCAAACGCCTCAGAAAAAAAATTGATTTACAAAAATTATTGGTTGTTGGCGCACATTGGTGGCATGCTGGGAAGTTACATTGGTGCTATTACTGCGTTTGTAGTAAATAACTCAAGAATAATACCTGCGCCACCAATTGTTTTGTGGTTAGGTCCGGCCGCGCTGATTGTTCCGCTAATTATTTTTGAAGTAAGAAAGCACAAGAAAAAAGCAGGAAAATTTAAAGTTGAAGCAGCTTAAGCTTTCAAAAAATCGCCATCAACGATTAGTAATTTTACGCCACTCTTTGAGAAAGAACGATGTGAGCTTAATTCATCCGACACAACATAACTTTTTCCTTTAGAAAGTGAAATTTTTTCGCCCGTTTTTAATTCGGTCAAAAATTCTCCTTCCAGGCAATGTACCACGTGACCTTTCTCGCACCAGTGGTCGGCAAGATAACCTTCCGAATATTCAACAATGCGAACGCGCAATCCGCCAAACTGTAATGTTTGCCAATAAGAAGTTCCGGTTTCGCCTTTGTATTCTGTTTTCTCGATCGCAGCCCAGTCTATGGTTGTAAAAGGTATTTTAGTCATTTTAGATTCAAATAATTTTAAGAATAAATTAAAATAGATCGATCAATCCTCATGCTCATCAATATCTATTAACGGTGCTTCCGTTATTTCCTTTTTTGTTTTTTTGGTGTGGATAGAAAGTAAAATGGCAGGCAACAAAATTAAATTGGTGAACATGCTCATTAATAAAGTTAACGAAACCAAAACACCTAAAGCAACCGTACCGCCAAAACTGGAAGCAGCGAAGATGGCAAAACCACAAAATAAAATAATAGAAGTGTATACCATACTTAAACCGGTATCGTGAATGGCTGCAGAGATAGCTTCTGCCGCGCTCTTCATTTTTTTCAACTCCTGCCTGTACTTGGTTAAAAAATAAATAGTACCGTCGGAGGAAATACCAAAAGCAATACTAAAAATTAAAATGGTAGAGGGTTTAAAACGAATATCTAAAAAACCCATTATACCGGCCGTTATAACTAAAGGAATTAAACAAGGTATTTTAGACAATACAATAATGCGCACCGAACGAAATAAAGCAATGCCAACAATGGCAATTAAAAGGATCTCAATTAATAAACTCTCTAATAAATTAGATAATAAATAATCGTTGTTCTTTAAAAACACTAAACTGTGGCCCGTTGTACTAACCTTATATTCCTTAGGATCGAAAATAGAATCTATTCTTGGACGTAATTCCTTCATCAGAGCTTTCATCTTTTTTGAACCGATATCTGCCACCTGGTAACTTACGCGTGTGATCTGTTTGGCAGTATCCATAAAAGTTTGTAAACGATTGTTCTGCCCCTTTAACGTACCAGAATATTCTGAAAGTGTTTTAAGATCGCCAATACTCGGTACTTTATAAAACTTAGGTTTTCCATCATTATAAGCCTGGTAAGAAAATTTAATTCCTTCTACAACGGATAATGGTTTTGAAAAAATGGAGTACTGCTCTAATGTTTTTTGTAATAATTTTATTTTGTAAATAGCTTTGGCATTATTTTTAAATAACCCGTTCGGCACTTTTGTATCAATAGAGATCTCAAACGGTAACACACCTTTGAAATTAGTTTCAAAAAAACTAAGATCAGTATAAACAGGATCTTTTTCCGGCAGATCATCTACCACATAGCCATTCATGTCTATCGACATCATTCCCCATAGTGATACGGCAGTAATAATAGCAGAGATCGTATAAATTGCTTTGCGGCGTTTTTGTACAAGCATATCAATAATATCAAGGATCTTATTGATACGTTTACCTTCCTGGTGTTTGGTATGTTTTGGTTTTGGGGTTGGTAAATAATTTAAAATAACAGGTATTAATATTAAGGTAATGGCATAGGTTGCTAAAACACTAATAGCGGCAACAATACCAAATTCTACCAACATCGAACTTTTTGTGAAATACAAAACACCAAAGCCAATGGCTGTTGTAATGTTTGCTAAAAATAAAGTAACACCAATCGTTTCAATACTTCTGGCAAGTGCTTTTATTTTATTACCATGCGCTAAAAATTCGCTTTGATATTTATTAATAAGAAAGATACAGTTTGGCAAACCTATCACCATTATTAATGGCGCAATTAAACCGGAGAGTACCGTTATCTTATATCCAAAAAGATACATGATACCGATAGACCACACTACGCCCATTATTACAACAATAAGTGAGAACAGCACAGTAGATAAAGATCGGAAGAACAACCAAAGTATAATTGCTGTTACAATTACTGCAAGAATTAAAAACAAGGTCATTTCGGCTCTTACCTTCGTCATTAATTGCGAACGGATATAAGGCATGCCCGAATAATGCATGTCTACATTATATTTTTTAGAGTAAACATCGCCCAGCGCTCTGATCTCTTTTACCATATCCAAGCGGCGTTTCGAGTCGAGGTCTTTTTTTGTGAAAGTAATGGCCACTAAATTGGCGCCTGTTTCTTTATTGTAAATGATACCTTCGTAAAAAGGCATATTTAAGATCTGCTTCTTTAAACTATCAACTTCTGATTGTGTAGTTATTGGATTTTGAATAAGTGGTACAAATTCAAATTTTTCTAAACTATCATTCTTTACCAATCTAAAACAGGTTGGTAACGACATGATCGCTTTAACACCCTGAATATTTTTAAGATCGTTGTTTAATTTAACCCAATCTTTAAATTTATCTAATTTAAAAAGGTTTTTATCTTCAAAACCCATTACCATTACATTTCCATCTTCACCAAAACGTTTTTTAAAAGTTTGGTATTCAATAAAAGTGCTATCGGTATCGGGTAATATTTTAGCAAACTCGTACGACAACTCCATTTTTGAAGCCTCAAAGCCCATAAAAAATGTCAGGAGCAAAACTCCTATGGTAAATGCTAATTTATTTCTTAATAAAATCCCCGAAAAATATTTCCACATACTAAGTACTTAATGTTGTTCTGTTTTCTTCTGTTTTGAAGGCTAAATATACATTAATATTAGTATTTTTTTAAGGATTTTCTGCTGTTATTCCTTTCAGTTTTGCAGATTTATTTCGTTAAATAATGTGATTTATTTATTATTGAACTTTTTGGGTACTTTTTTCCCCTCAAAAGGGGGAGTAAAGGAAAGAGGTTTTGAAATAATTTAGTATCGGCAAAACATGAAAAAACTCTACATTATACTTTTATTTTTTGGTATCCTTAACGGAATTTTTTCGCAAAACAAATCGGTGAACGCTGTTCGCACTTTTGTTTCGCCAAAAATTGATGGTGTGTTAGATGATACCTGCTGGGCAAAAGCAGAAATTGCCGGAGATTTTATTCAACGCGATCTTCATCCCGGACTTCCAACCGAACAAAAAACAGAGGTAAAGATCTTGTATGATAATGCAGCGCTCTACATCAGCGCTATGTTGTATGATACATCACCCGATAGTATTTTGCGTGAATTAAGCACCCGCGATAACGAGGCGAATGCTGAACTGTTTGGTGTTTTTTTTGATACGTATAATGATGATATAAATGCTTACGGTTTTTTTGTAACATCTGCCGGTACCCAGATAGATGCCCGCTACAGCACGGACACGCAGGATTTTGACTGGAACGCGGTTTGGATGAGTTCAGTAAAAATTAATGAAAAAGGTTGGGCTGTTGAAATGCGTATTCCTTATTCCGCTGTGCGTTTTACGGCAAAAGAGATACAAACCTGGGGCTTTAATAGCATTCGTAAAGTTCGCCGCTTGCGCGAAAATTCTTTTTGGAATCCGGTTAATCCAAAAATAAATGCATTGGTTAGGCAGTTTGGCGATCTTACTGGACTAGAGAATATCAAGCCGCCTGTGCGTTTGTCTTTTTCGCCATATATTGCCAGTATCATTAATCATTACCCTTATAACGATGCCAATGTAAAAAACCTTACCTATAATTTAAGCGGAGGTATGGATGTAAAATATGGCCTTTCGGATGCATTTACGTTAGATATGACTTTAGTACCTGATTTTAGCCAGGTACAATCTGATAATCAGGTGTTGAATCTTTCTCCGTTTGAAGTTCAGTTTCAGGAGCGCCGGCCTTTTTTTACAGAGGGAACTGAGTTGTTCAATAAAGGTGGTTTGTTTTATTCGCGACGGGTTGGCGGTACACCAATTAAATATAATGCCGTTGCTGCCGAATTAAAAGATGGCGAAAAAATAATTAAGAACCCCACGCAAACACAATTATTAAATGCTACAAAATTATCTGGCCGCACCAATAAAAAATTGGGTATCGGCGTTTTTAATGCGGTATCAAATAATATGTATGCCACCGTGCAGGATACTTTAGGAGTTACCCGCAGTATATTAACCTCACCGCTTACAAATTATAATATCATTGTTTTTGATCAGGCATTAAAAAATAACTCCTTTGTAAATCTTATAAACACTAATGTTACGAGAGAAGGACATTTTTATGATGCAAATGTTACCGGAACGGGTTTTAGGTTCAATAACAAAAAAAATATTTATTCTATTGGTGGCGGCGCCATTATGAGCAATCGTTTTTACCCTGACAGTTTAAAACCTTATACAGGTTACAGCTGTAATTTAGATCTTGGTAAGAATGGCGGCAATTTTAAGTGGAATATTTACGGCTCGTTAAATACCGATAAATATAATCCTAACGACTTGGGTATTTTATTACTGACTAATAATATGGAGACAGGTTTAAACTTAATTTATAACGTGTATAAACCTTTTTGGAAAGTAAACAACTCCTATAACAGCGTTAATATTGCCTACCAACGCATGTATGTGCCTAACGCATTTTGGAATTTTGGAATTTATGGCAACCATGTTACCACGTTTACTAAACGGTTTTTTACCTGCGGACTTAATTATGCTATAGAGCCGGTAGTTACATATGATTATTATGAACCACGCATCTTTGGGAGGTTTTATACTTATCCTGTAAACTATAATGCAGGAGGTTTTATTTCGAGTGATTACCGTAAACCTTTTGCTTTGGATGTTAGCACAAACTATAGGATCTTTAATGAGAACAATCGACATTATTTTAATTTATCGGTCTCGCCGCGTTATCGTGCAAACAATAAACTATCGTTCATTTATGAGGCTGCAAATAATCTTAGGAACGATGATATTGGTTTTGTGCATTACGATCCATATGGAGATACAATTACTTTTGGTCGTCGCAATATGCAAACCGTTAGCAACACTTTTTCGAGCGTTTACAAATTCACAAATAAGATGTCGCTTTCATTTCGTTTAAGACATTATTGGTCTAAAGCAAAATATAGCGCTTATTATCAATTAGGAGATGACGGTTATTTAAATCCGTATACGAATTACCCAACCGATCATAATGTCAATTTTAACGCATTTAATATTGACATGGTTTATTACTGGCAGTTTGCGCCTGGTAGTGAATTAAATGTGGTGTGGAAGAACTCTGTATTAAAACGCGAGAATACGGTCAACAATGATTATTACGATAATTTTAGAGGTTCATTTAATACCGCCCAAAATAATATGATCTCGGTAAAAGTATTGTATTATATCGATTACCTATACCTCAAAAAAGCCTTTAGCAAAGTAAGCTAAAAGCGCCGGATGGTAATGTGGTTGGGTATTTAACCCAAAATTCAAAAAAAAATAACAAGGCCGGTAGGGGTATCTTCCTTTTAAATTGTCTTATGGTTGTAAATGAGGTATTGTTTGTTTATGAAAACAAGGAAAGAGTAATGTTTAGCAAATTATTTGTTTTGCGTTTTCTTATTTCGGTTAAAATGTATCTTTGTTGGAGATTTTCCAAAAAGTGCAATTAAACGAACAACAATATTGGCAATTAATTAGCGAAGGCGATAAAAACGTATTTGAAAACGTTTTTAGAACCTATTACCAGCCTTTGTGTAATTATGCCTGCTCAGTAATAAAAGATATTGACGAATCGGAAGAAGTAGTGCAAAATTTATTTTATAATATTTGTGCAAAGCGAGAAACCATACAAGTTACGGGTTCACTAAAATCGTATTTGTATAGGGCGGTGCACAACGATTGCTTAAATAAAATAAAACATATTAAGGTAAGAACTCAATATGCTGATGATTATAAGAACAATATGAACGGTAGTTTTGATGACGCATCAAAAACATTACAAGCAAAAGAACTTGGTAAACAAATAAATGAAGCATTAGATGCTTTGCCTGAGCAATGCGGCATTGTATTTAAGTTAAGCCGTTTCGAAAATTTAAAATATTCCGAGATTGCCGAACAATTAAATATCTCTGTTAAAACAGTTGAAAATCATATGGGCAAGGCCTTAAAAATATTACGCGAAAAATTAAAAGATCATTTACCTGCCGTATTTTGGCTATACATTAATTTTTGGATATGAAAAATTTTGAAGATAAAGATGATCTAATTGCAAAAGTTATTGCCGGAGAGGCCAATGGTGAGGAAATTGCCCTATTGGAAATCTGGAAGAATGCCTCGGTTGCGAACCTGGAGTATTTTACTTTAAACAAAAAATTATTGGATACAATTAGTTCAATAGAATTAGAGCATCCGGTGAATATAAACACAGCGTGGAATAAACTGGATGAGCGCATTAGCAATAATGCAACAAAAGTAATTCCGCTTTATAAAAGAACAACAGTTATTCGTATTGCGGCTTCCTTAATGCTAATTGTTGCTTTAAGTTTTTTAATGAAATGGATCTTTACCGGTAAAGAAGTTCAGTCCTTGCAATATTTGGCATTAAACAAAACTGTTTCCAATACCTTACCCGATGGCAGTAAGGTTTTTTTAAATAAACATTCAGAAATTACTTATTCTTTAAATAAAGATAATGTGCGCGAAGTAAAATTAAAAGGTGAAGCTTTTTTTGAAGTAGTGCACAATGAGCAACAACCTTTCGAAATAATTATAAATGATGTGATAATAAAAGATATTGGAACCGCATTTAATGTAAAGGCCTTGCCGGGTACAAACAATATTGAAGTAGTAGTTGAAAGTGGCGAAGTGCATTTTTTTACTTCTACTGATGCCGGCTTGAATTTAGTAAAAGGACAAAAAGCTATTTATAATATTACTGCTAAACAGTTTGTGCAAAGTATACTTGACCCCTCTGAAAACGCTGTTAGCTATCACTCTAAGATTTTTCAGTTTAACCAAACACCATTAGATAATGTGATCAAACAGATCAACGATGTTTACGATGTTAATATTGCTCTTAATGATGAGGCGCTTGCCGATAAAAAATTATCAGTGATCTTCAATAACGAGCCGGTAGATGTGGTAATAAGTATTATCGCCGAAACACTTGATCTGGATATCGAGAAAAGGGATAGTTCGGTTATTCTCAAAAGCAAAACAAAAGTGCAATAAATATTCATGCAACGGTTTATTTTTTTATGTAGTTTAGTCGCAAGTTGCTTCAACTTTTGCTTCGCTGCTGTTCCGCCATTGGAACGGGAAATCTCCTTATCATTGAACAATGAACAGGTGATCATAGGATTAAATAAAATACAGCAACAAACCGGTTTAATATTTTCCTATTCATCCTCCATCATTAATAACCTTGCACCGGTCTCAGTAAACATAATACAAAAAACAGTACGCGAAGCATTAGCGCTACTACTTCCAAACAACATTACGGTTAGGTCAAAGAACAATTACATTATTTTAAAAGAACGGGTTATAGAAAAGAATCCTAAGAAAACTGAACTAAGCGGCTACGTATATGACAAAACTACGGATAAAAAACTGGCGAATGTAACTATCTACGATAAAACAAGTCTTCAGTCGGTAACGACCGATGAGTATGGATTCTATTCCATTTCTATTCCAACCAAGAACCAAAGTATTATTGTGAACAAAGTAAATTATGAAGATACAGTGCTTAAGATCTCCGATCTAAAAAATAATCTTATCACTTTCATAAATTTAAACCCGATAGCAGACTCTATCAAAAATAAAGATTCTGTTTTATGGAAAGCGAAATTAAAGGACTTCAGTCATTACACCAATAACATGTTCAGGAAATTTAAAGGTTATGTAAATACCCTAAACATAAAAGATACCATGGCGCGAAATTTTCAAGTGTCTTTAATTCCTTTTGTTGGTACTAACGGACTATTATCGGGAAATATTTATAACAAATATTCCTTAAATGTTTTTGGAGGATACTCCCGCGGAACAAATTTATTGGAGCTGGGCGGTTTTTTTAATATCGATAGAGAAAACAGCAAGGGCGCTCAATTAGCCGGTTTCTTTAATATTGTTGGCGATTCGGTTAAAGGAGCGCAACTTGCCGGTTTCTTTAATATTACCGGCAAAAATATGTGGGGCGCACAGGCGGCAGGCTTTTGGAATTTAAATATTGGAAATTCGAATGGTGTTAACGCCGCCGGTTTTGTTAATACAAATATGGGTAAAACAAAAGGGGCACAGCTTGCTGGTTTTGTAAATATTGCCGCAGATAGTATGAAGGGTGCGCAACTTGCCGGTTACTTTAACCATGCTAAAAGTTTAGATGGGATCCAGGTTAGCGGTTTTGCAAATAATACTGCAGGTAATATGGATGGCATCCAGGTATCAGGATTTTTTAATCATGCCAAAAAAGTAAATGGGTTACAGGTAGGATTTTTTAATTTTTCAGATACATGTGCAGGTGCCGCTATTGGCATTTTTAGTTTCGTAAAAAAAGGTTTGCATCAAATTGAATTTTCGTCTGATGAGGTACAATACGCCAATCTTTCTTTTAGAACGGGGGTGCATAAATTCTATAATATTTTTAGTGTTGGTATTACTCCGAGTGCAAATGAACCACTCTGGTCTTTTGGGTATGGTCTTGGCACTTCCTTTAAAATTAAAAATAAATTGCGAAGTGATGTTACATTAAGCGCGCATCATATAAGTATTGGCGGGTTTAATGCGAACGAAAATGAACTATATAAATTATATTGGGGTTTGGAATATAAATTCAAAAAAAGATTTTCAATTGCAGCAGGACCGGTATTTAATTTATATCTGGCTAATACTTATGCGCCCGGGTATAATCTCCGATATGATAATGTAGCGCCATATCTCCTTTTTACTTCAAATATAAGTGCTGCAGACGGTTATAACCTTAAAGGCTGGGTGGGTGGTAAAATAGCTATTCGTTTCCTTTAATTTTTTTTTCATACAAGTAGGGGTAACTGCTTTTAACGTTGTCTTTCTAGTATAACATTAAAAACAAATTTATGAAAATTTTAAAAGTCATTTTCGCCTTACTACTCATCTACTCCTTGCAAGCTTGCAACAAAGGAACTTTGTGGGGCATACACGGAAAAGGAAATAACATTAGCGAAACGAGGAACAACGGAACGTTCAATAAAGTTGAAGTGCGCTGCGATGCGGATGTTGATATTATAAGCGATTCAACCTTTAACATCGATGTCTCAGCACAGGAAAATATTTTGCGCGTGCTGGATACAAAAATTGAAGGAACTACTTTAATTATTGAATTTAATAAAAGAGTAAGGTGGCATTCTAAAATTAAGATCATAATTCATTTAAAAGACCTTAATGCCATTATATTAAGTGGAAGCGGCAATATTAATGCGCAAAATAATTTGGCGGCAAACGATCTTGAACTCAACATCAGTGGTTCGGGAAATATTTCTGTACCTTCTGTAACTGTTCAAAATTTAAATGGCAACATTAGCGGCTCGGGTAATATAAATATATCCGGCGGCACTATTACATCTGCAAAATTCTCGGTAAGCGGCTCAGGAAATATTAATGCATCAGAAGAGCTTTCTACAACTGTTAAAGCAAAGATCAGCGGCTCAGGCAACATTTCAATCAATGTATTTGAAAGTTTAACTGCTGGTATTTCCGGTAGCGGACATATAAAATACAAAGGGACTCCGGTTATAAATTCAACTATTAGTGGTTCCGGCAGTTTAATTCATATTTAAAAATAAAAACATAGATCAGTATGCTTAGTAAAAAACATATTTATATTATTTTATTGTCTATCATTTTTGGTAGTATAAGTTCACAAACTATTTTTCAAACTGTACGCGGTACAGTAGTGGATAAGGTTTCTCAAACACCATTGCCGGGTGCAATTGTGCAGGTGTTAAATTCAAACCCTGCTATTTATGCTACCAGCGATGAGAATGGAAAATTTTACCTTGCCAACGTGCCGGTTGGTAAACAAAGTCTGAGCATTTCGTTTATCGGTTACAAACAATCTACTTTACAAAATCTTTCGGTAAATGCAGGTAAAGAATTAGTGTTGAATATAAATCTGGAAGAAGATGTAAAACAAATAAACGAAATTGTTGTTACAGCAAAAACGGATAAAACAAAAGCGCTGAACGAAATGTCAACCGTTAGTACTCGTGCTTTTTCTGTTGAAGAAACTCAAAAATTTGCGGCAGCTGCCAACGACCCGGCTCGCATGGCACTGGCTTTTGCCGGTGTGGTATCAGGGCCTGATGGTAATAATAATATTTCCATTCGCGGTAATTCTCCCAATGGTTTATTATGGCGTATGGAAGGGGTAGAAATTCCAAACCCAAACCATTTTTCAAATGTAGGCACTTCGGGCGGCGGTATTTCTATTTTAAGTTCGCAGCTTTTAAATAATTCGGATTTTTCTACGGGTGCATTTGCTGCTGAATATGGTAACGCTTTATCAGGTGTGTTTGATCTTAAATTACGTAAAGGCAATAATCAAAAACGTGAATATACTTTCCAACTAGGTGTTTTGGGTGCGGATATAGCAGCCGAAGGTCCCTTTAAAAAAGGCTATGATGGATCGTACCTGATCAATTACCGTTATTCAACTTTATCGGTTCTTGGAAAGATTGGTGTGCCTTTGGGAGATGCTATTACAAATTTCCAAGACCTTTCTTTTAATATCTCATTGCCAACAAAAAAAGTTGGCGCATTTAGTATTTTCGGTTTTGGTGGCATAAGTGATCAAACCTCATATGCCAAAAAAGATTCTTTAAAATGGAAAGAGGACGATTGGTTTCAATATACGGCTAAGTTTTACAGTAATACCGGCGCTGTGGGTTTGACCAATACCAAATTGTTCAGGAACCAATCTTATTTAAAAACCGCTTTGGTTTTTTCCGGAACAGAGAATGGTGACATAGAATCAAAATTGCAAAAAGATTATACTACTCTACAAAAAAAATACCAGCAAAAATATAATCAAACAAAAGTAACGCTCTCTTCTACCTACACGCAAAAAATAAGTGCCAAGAGCAGTGTGCGCAGTGGTTTTATTTTAAACGAGTTGGGTTATGACCTATCGCAAAGTGATGATGGCGATACAACTGTGCTTGTAGAAAGAATAAATGTGAAAGGCAGTACTCAAACAGCACAGGCTTTTTTTCAATGGAATTATAAAGTAACTCCAAAATTAACTACTAATTTAGGCTTGCATTA
The DNA here is from genome assembly GCA_013697245.1 of Bacteroidota bacterium. GTDB lineage: Bacteria > Bacteroidota > Bacteroidia > B-17B0 > Aurantibacillaceae > Aurantibacillus. The sequence continues at coordinate 34,040 of JACCXH010000044.1, read as the reverse complement.
TTTTCAGTTATTCTTGAATAATTCTAATTCATTAGAGCCAAGGGCTTCTATGCGTTACGAAATTACACCGCGAAATAATTTTACAATGGGTTATGGCTTGCACAGCCAGTTGCAACCAATTGGTGTTTATTTCGCGAAAAAGCAAATGGATGATAAAACTTACGCTACGCCAAATAAAAATTTAGGTTTAAGTAAGGCACATCATTTGGTGTTGGGTTTTGACCACATCATTAATGATTACTCACACATAAAAACAGAGGTCTACTACCAACATTTATTCAACATTCCTATAAGTACAGATACCTCAAACACTTTTTCGATGTTAAACGCGGTGGAAGGTTATAACACAACGGTCTTAGTGAATAAAGGTCTTGGTAGAAATTATGGTGCGGAACTAACCTATGAGCGTTTTTTGAACAGGAACTTATATTATATTTTATCTGCATCGTTTTATGATTCAAAATACAAAGCAGCGAATAACAATTGGTACAATACACGTTTCAATACAAATTATGCGGTTACGTTTACTGCCGGTAAAGAATGGATACTTTCTGAAAGAAGAAAAAGCCGCATTATTGGTTTTAATATAAAATCTATTTATGTGGGTGGTTTTCGTTATACGCCTATTGATCTGCCGGCTTCCATTGCGAGTGGTGAAACTAAAGTCATAAATTCAAAGACCTACGAAAATAAAAACCCGGATTATTACCGTTTGGATATTCGTATAAGTTTAAAGCGTAATTATAAAAAAGTAACCAGCACTTTAGCATTGGATATTCAAAATACCACGAACCGTAAAAATGTTGGCGGGCAATATTTTGATCCTAAAACAGGCAATATAAAATATTATTACCAAACGCCATTGTTGCCATTATTAAGTTATAGGCTGGAATTTTAATTTAGATAGGACAAAAATACCTCACACGTTCAAATAGGGGCAATTAGTCTACACACTTTAGAGTCGCTTCCCGAAGAGCGAATGGGATATTTTGGTATTTCCCCATTTCTAAGCAGAAACGATTTACGGGAATAACAATTGCTTATCACACTAAAAAAGTGTTATGAAAAAAATTATCTTATTAGTCCTTGTATTATCTCTACCAATTTTTATTTTTTCGCAAAATGTACAATGGGCCTATAAAGTAGTCGATTTCTCATCGCAGGTTGGAACTGCTGAATTCTCTGCAAAACAGGTACTGGGTAGACCAAACGTATTACCACGCAACGGTAAAAATGCCAATGCATGGGAACCAAAAGGCACCGGCGAAAAAGTGGAGTTCATTAAAGTAAGTTTTTTAACTCCCATGAGATCAAAATATATTTTGGTGGGAGAATCAAATCACCCTGGTTTCATTAGTAAAGTTTTTGCGTATGATTCGTTGGATCACGAAAAAGAAGTGACTTCCTATACCTTTAAAAAAAGTTTGAACGGTAGCAGGCTCTTAAATATTGACGCCTCTGCTATTGATTTTAAAATAGCTGCGGTAAAGATCATGTTCCAATCTGTCAAAGATGTGGCTGTAGCCATTGATGCCATTGGTATTTTACAATCCGATAAACCAATGCAGATCACCTTAAGCGAATCAGATATGGTTAAATCAAATATGATAGCCACTAAATTAACCGGTGGTGTAAATAGCCAGTATCCGGAAATGGGACCAATGATCTCGCCTGACGGTAACACACTTTATTTTAGTCGTTATCGCGATCCCGGAAATGTGGGAGGTAAAGATGATGATGAAGATATTTGGTATGCAGAGTGGGACAATAAAAATAATACCTGGGGCGAAGCAAAAAATATTGGTTCTCCTTTAAATAATAAATATCCAAATTTTATAAACTCAATTTCACCGGATGGCAATACTATTTTGTTAGGTAACGAATATAGTATCGACGGGTCAATGCGCCAGGGAGTTTCTATAAGTCATAGAACACCAACGGGATGGAGCTTTCCGCAAACTGTGAAAATTGATGATGATTTTAACAGGAGCGAATTTGTGGCCTATTACCTTTCAAACAGCCAAAAATATTTATTAATGGCGCAGGAAATAAAAAAGAACAATTATGGAAGCCTGGATATTTATGTAAGTACAATGAAAGCAGACAGCACCTGGACAAAACCAATTAATCTTGGCCCAAAAGTAAATACAAAGGGCACCGAAACAGCGCCATTCTTAGCAGCTGACGATAGAACACTTTATTATACATCAGACGGTTTAACAGGTTATGGTGGAAGCGATGTTTATATGACACGCCGTTTGGATGACAGCTGGACCAATTGGACAGAGCCGGAAAATTTAGGCCCAAAAGTAAACACGTCTAATAACGAATCTTTTTTTACAACATCTGCCTCCGGCAATAAGGTTTATTTTACCTCTGAAAGTGAGACTCCGGGAGACTTTGATCTTTATTCGCTTGCCTTGCCCAAAACATTAAAACCATCACCTGTGGTTTTGGTAAGAGGAAAAGTACTTAACAGCAAAACCAATGAAACTGTTTCGGGAGTACGGATATTTTTTGAAGACCTTGCCAACGGAAAAGAAGCCGGTATTGCCATATCAAATCCAACAACCGGCGAATATGCCATTGTGCTTCCATCAGGAAATAATTATGGTTACCTGGCCGAGAAAAAAGGTTTTATTTCTGTTAACGCAAATATGGACCTAAGTAAATTATCTGAATATAAAGAAATGACGCAAGACCTTTACATTGCACCAATTGAAGAAGGACAAACAATTGCCATCAACAATATCTTTTTTGATTTTGATAAATACGAATTAAAAAAAGAATCGTTTTATGAATTAGAACGGTTGGCAACCATTTTAAAAGAAAATCCAACCATGCAGGTCGAGATCTCGGGTCATACAGATAATATTGGTAACGCTTCATATAATAACGAATTATCGCATAAGCGAGCTGAATCTGTTGCAAAATACCTTAAAGATAAAATTGGTGTGGCAGAAAGCCATGTGAATTTAAAAGATTATGGAGAATCAAAACCAATTGCAACAAATGCTACAGCCAAAGGACGTCAATTGAATAGAAGGGTTGAATTTAAAGTGATCAGTCGATAAACTTAGTTTTACTATTCTGAAATTAATTAATGCCGGTAACCCTTGAACTAATTCAACTTTTTATACAATTAAGTGTAAAAAGTCAAAAACTATGTCAACTTGTAAAGGGTTTGTACCAAGCATTCATTACAATTCCTTCTCCATCAAATAATGTTGGATGATTCCCCACAATAAAAAAGACTTTTCTTTAATGGTATAACCTGCATTCTTATAAAAGTCAACCGCATTTTCGCGGGCTTGTAATTCTATTTTTTTTAAGCCAATTTCTTTTCCTTTTTTTTCGAGGAACTCTACAATTTTTTTTCCTAAACCTTTACCCTGTTGTGAATTGTCAACCGCCATAAAACGAATTTGCCCTGTTTTATTTTCATTCTCTTGTAATCTTCCGCAAGCAAGTACAATTCCGGTCTCGTCGCTGATAAAAGCGTTAATACTAACTTCCTCCAGGCTGTCTGTAGCTGTATCTCTTGTTTGATCCCAGGGCTTACGCAAGATCTTATCGCGCAGATCAATGATCGCTTCTATTTCCTTTTTATTACTTGCCTGTTTTACTTCCATAAGATAAAAATTTAAAGGCAATGCCGGATACATTTTTTAATTCGCTTTTGTTGTAAGGAAATTTATTGATCATGGCCTTTGCTTCGGGTAATTCAAAAACTTCTTTCAGATCCCTGATCTTGCCAATAGGGACTTCTTTTTCCAAACATAATTTATAAATGTCCTTAAAATTAAATTCTTTTATGTAATTATAAATAAGATGATACAACTGGATGCGATTTTGGATGCGTAATTGATTGTTGGCATATTTTGGATCAGACGCCAAAGAGGGATATTGGATCAACTCACACAAACTTTTAAACTGTGCATTGCTGCCAATGGCAAAAGTAATAAGCTGGTTATCTTTGGTATCAAACAACTCGCCATAAGGCGCAATGTTGGGGTGCAGACTGCCTGTAGCTTTTGGCAGTTGTTTTGCAATTAACCAATTGGTTGCCTGGTTGGCCAAAGAAGCAATGGCGCTATCAAATAAAGAAACAGAAACGTGACAACCTTTTTTAGTTTTATAACGCTTAAGCAACGAAATTAAAATTGCTTCTTTTAATTGATGTCCCGCTAAAAGATCGATTATAGCTACCGGCATTTTTACAGGCTTGCTATTTGGCTCGCCATTCATGAACATAAAACCGCTTTCGGCCTGCAAAATAAGATCGTAAGCGGTGCGCGGGTTATTGTTACCAAAACCATTTATTGATGCGTAAATTAATTGTGGATTTAATTTAGAAAGGGTAGGTTGATCTACTTTTAATTTAACATCGTCGCCCGCTTTAAAATTGGTAATTAAAATATCGGCGTCTTTAACAAGATCATAAAATTTTTGTAACTGGGAAGGGTTAGAGATATCTAAAAATAAAAATTCTTTGTTTGAATTCACGCTCCAGAAATAAGCGCTGCTGTCTTCTTTGGGATCTTCTGTTTTTAATTTCCAGCTGCGGGTAATATCGCCTTTGGTTTTCGGGTTTTCGATCTTAATAACTTTAGCGCCCAGCTCTGCAAAAAAATAACCAACCGAAGGTCCGGCTAAAACGCCCGCCAGTTCAATAATTTTAAGATCTTTGAATGTGTCTTTCACCAGTAGATTTTTTGCCGCAGATTACACAAATTCACACAGATTTATTTTTGATATTATTTTTACTCTATGTACTCTGCGAAATCTGTGGCTAATTATTATCGCAATTCCGCTCCGAGTTTCTCTTTGTAATTAGAAATTAATTTTTCCATTACTCCTTCAATTTGTTTATCGGTTAAAGTAGCTTCGTTATTTAATAAAGTAAAGCTTACAGCGTAAGACCTTTTATTGCCTAATTTTTCGCCTTCGTAAATGTCAAAGAGGTTTACTTCTTTCAATAATTTTCTTTCTGTATTAAATGCCAGCTCTTCTATTTGCTGATATTTTATGGCCTTATCTATCAATAAGGCAAGATCCCTTCTAACCGAAGGAAATTTGCTGATCTCTTCAAACTCTACTTTTTGTTTTGAGAATGCTTTTACTAAAACTTCCCAGTTAAAAGTGGCATAATAAACAGGCTGCGCAATATCAAGTGCTTTTAATTGTGTTTTTGATACAGCACCTAATTCAACTAACGACTTTGTATTTAACTGGTAATTTAAACCGTAATCAAAATTAGTGTAAGTACTTTCTAAACACTTGTAATTAATAACGCCACATTTTTGTAATAAATTATTTACAGCCGCTTTTAAGAATGAAAGATCTGCTTTTTGAGAAATATGAAAAGGGTTTTCGTTAAAGGCATTACCGGTAACAAATAAGGTCAGTTGTTTTTGCTCTGTGTATTTTTGAGTTTCTTTATCGCTTAAAGTATAGGTTCTGCCAAATTCAAAAAATTTAAGATCTGCATTTTTACGGTTAATGTTATAGGCAATTGTTTCCAGGCCACTAAATAACATATCACTGCGCAATACATTTAAATCGTTGCTTAAAGGATTTACAATTTTTACATTATTATTTTCTACCGGGTAATAAGATTCTTTTGTCAACGATAAATTCATCATCTCGTTAAAACCAAATCCTTCTAATAAAGATGCTGTTTTATTTTCTAAAGCCACATCATTATTTTTCGCTTCATTAAATGCAGTGTATGAAATGGCTTTGCTAACTTCTACATTATTGTAACCGTAAATACGCAGTACTTCTTCAATAACGTCTGCTTCGCGGGTGACATCGGTCTTAAACCTGGGCACTAATAATAATAATCCGTCCGATCCTTCCGAATCGATAGTGATTCCTAAATTGAGAATAATATTTTTGATGATACTCCTGTCAATTTCTTTACCAATTAATGCATTACAATTGGTGTAAGAAAATGCAACGCGGTAAGGTTCTAATGTTTCAGGATAAATATCCACAACACCCATGCTTAAAGTACCACCGGCAAGTTCAAAAATTAAATTTGCGGCGCGGGTTAAAGCGGTAACTGTCATGTCCGGATCTGTTCCTCTTTCAAACCTAAACGACGCGTCGGTTTTTAAAATATGTTGTTTAGCCGTTTTGCGAATATACCCTGCATCAAAATAAGCGCTCTCTAAAAAGATGGAAGTTGTTTTTTCTGTCACGCCACTTTCCAGGCCACCAAAGATGCCTGCCATACACATAGCTTCTTTTTCATTGCAGATCATCAGATCGTTTGCATGCAAAATGCGATCAACACCATCCAATGTTTTAAATTTCTCACCTTCAGTTGCTGTTCTCACAACAATTTTATTGCCTTTTATTTTTTCAAAATCAAAAGCATGTAAAGGCTGACCTAATTCATGCAACACAAAATTGGTGATATCCACAATATTATTTATAGGTCGCAGACCAATTGCTTTTAAACGGTTCTTTAACCAATCAGGACTCTCACTAACTTTTATACCGCTAATTACAAGTCCTGAATAACGCGGACAAGCTTCTTTATTTTCAACTACAACTTCTACTTTAGCAGAGTTATTTGCTTCCGGTAATTGATTTAAACCACTTAAATATAATTGGTAATTGGCAGTATCTTTTACAGAATTTACAATGGCAATAACATCACGCGCTATGCCAAGATGAGAAGCAGCGTCGCTACGATTAGGCGTAAGCCCAATTTCAAAAACAGTATCGCTTTCAATTTGAAAATAGTCGGCAGCCGGTAAACCGGTTTTTGTATCAGCCGGTAAAATTAAAATTCCATCGTGACTTTTTCCTAAACCGAATTCATCTTCTGCACAGATCATTCCTTCGCTAACTTCGCCGCGGATCTTTGATTTTTTAATTTCGAAAGGTTCTCCTTCTGTTGGATATAATTTTGTGCCAATGGTAGCAACAATTACTTTTTGTCCGGCCGCAACATTTGGTGCGCCACAAACAATGGATAAAGGTTCTGCCGCACCAATATCTACTTTGGTTAATTTTAATTTATCGGCATCAGGATGTTTAATACATTCTAAAACATGGCCAACTATCAGGCCTTTTAATCCGCCTTTTAAACTCTCAAAACTTTCAATAGCTTCAACTTCCAACCCTGACGCGGTTAAAAGCTCTGCGGTTTCCTGCGCAGAAATATCAATATTTACAAGGGTTTTAAGCCAGTTGAATGAGATCTTCATGTATTAAAAATAAGAGCTAAAGATAAGTAAAATTTCGCTTAAAAAATGTAGCTTTTCTCAAGTGCTTATGTTATATATTTCTTGAAGATTAAATATTATTACATATTCGTCTTTTTATGTGCATATGGCGAGGGTTTCGGCCAATTTGGCGGAGGTACAGCCGGGCCGGGTGCATATTCTGAATACAATGTTGCAGATTGTTTTCGGGATTCACTTTTTTATTCCGGGTTTAGCAGCAAACCGTTCAAACCAAATTATGTGTTAAAAGGAAGCCCTATTTGGCGCACGATCAGTTTAGAAAACAAGAAGAACAAACTTTTGCTTTCAGTTGACAAAAAATGTGAACAAATAAGTTTAATGGAAGTCATAAAATTTGGCTTGTTTGAAAAAAAACTAAACGCTTTTTACAGCGATAATTTTAATGAAGCAGAAAAGAATGTAATGAGCGCAAAACAATTATCTGTCGCACTTTCTCTTAAAGATTCCACTAAAGTAACAAGCTTCGATGCCAATGGCAATGAGACGAAAAATATTGTTGTAGAAAAAAGATACATTATGGCAAAGGATATAGTGAACTATTTAATCAAAGAAGATTGGATCATTAATAATTATTCGGGCAGGCTTGAAAAATATATTATTGCGCTTGCGCCTTTGGTAAGAGATAAAAAAACCGATAAAGTTGTTCCGCTATTTTGGTTGTATTACCCTGAGTGGCAGGGTTTATTTAATGCTTTTGAAGCGAAAAATTATTTATCTGATCAAAAGATTAATTATCGTGATGTTTTTGAGAAGAATTATTTTTCATCACAGATCAGTAAAGAAAATAATTTATTTGATCGCGCTGTAAAATCAACCTATCATGGACAAGATGCTTTTTTAGAAAGTGAGATCATAAAAGAGAGAGCCCGCAATTTTGAAAGTGACCTTTTTCAAAATTAAATTAAGATAATTTACTCAACGCACTTTTTAAATTCGTAATTACACCTTCAACATCTTCTATCTTACAGGTGCCGACTGATAAGCGGTACCAGCTCGAATTGGCCGATGCACCAAATGCCGAAAAAGGAACAATGGCTAATTTTGCTTCATCCAATAAATATTTTGTAATGTCTGCTGTAGTTGCCAGTGTTTTTCCGTCAGCTGTTTTTTGTCCATGCAAACTAAACTGCACCGTTAAATAAATAGCAGCTTGTGGTGTAATGGCATCTACTTTAAAACCATTTGCCTTTAATAGTTGAAAGCCTTTATAAAAACCCTGTAAACGTTTATCAACTTTTTCTTTTTGTTGAACTATAAAAGCGTCATAGGTTTTAAGATCAGATAAATATTTTGCTGTGGCCATTTGTTCTGCTTTTGGTGCCCAGGCGCCAACATGCGTTAAAATAGCTTTCATTTTATCGATAATGAATTTGGGTCCCATGCTCCAACCAACGCGCACGCCTGTAGCGGCAAGCGATTTAGAGATCCCATCCACAAATACAGTGTAGTTTTTCATTTCCGGCCTTAAACTAACCGGATCGTAATGTTTAATATCACCAAAGGTCAAAGCCCAGTAAATCTGGTCATACATCAGATACACCGGTTTTTGCGAAGGGTCACGTTTTTTATTTTCTTCCAGTATCATATCGCAGATCTCTTCCAACCCCTCTTTTGTGAACACGGTGCCTGTAGGGTTTTGAGGAGAACAAAGCGCTAATAGAGTAGCTTTAGAAATATGTGGTTTAATATCTTTTGCCAATGGCATAAAATTTTGCCCAGGTGTAGCCTCAATAACCACGGGCTTTGCGCCATTTAAGTATGTATAATGATTATTGTTCCAGGATGGAACCGCAAATATCACAGTGTCATCAGCATCTACCAAAGCCCTGAAAATGCTGTAAATAATGGGCCTGGCGCCTCCGGCAATTAAGATCTCGTCAGCTTTATAATCAAGGCCACCACGCTGCTTTAATAAATTACTAACCGCGGTGCGCAATTCAGCCATGCCATCTGCCGCAGGGTAATTGGTTTGGTTGGCATTATACGCCTCTATGATGTGTTCTTTTAATTCTGTAGGAATAGGAAATTCGTTAGGGTTAAAGTCGCCAATGGTCAAGTTATAGATCTTTTCGCCTTGTTTTATCTTTTCATTAACCTCACCGGCCAATTTTATAATTTCAGAACCAATTATATTCTCTGCTAACTTAGAAACCTTCATTTTAGGGTGTTTTTGAGCTGATTTTTTATATTAAGGTTACAAACCTAGATTTATTTTAGAAGTATTCAAATAAAAACTTTATATGTTAATTATTAATTCTTAACTTTAATTTAGCCTAAATGGTCTATTTCCAGCAAAGCCCCGTCTAAATCCTTTTAATTGCACTAAATTTTATTTAGATTTGTATAACAAAGGTATTCATTATGTGTTTTTTACCTTTTTAATTTAAAGCCTTTTATTATGAAAAGATTGCAGTTAGAAGATCTATCGAAGCAGCTTGGGTTTTCAAAAACTCTTATTTCGATGGTGTTAAATGGTAAGGGTAATCAATATGGTATTAGTAAAAAAACGCAAGCAGAGGTTTTAGATGCCGTTGCGAAATTAGACTATACGCCAAATAAATTTGCAAAAGCACTTCGAACGGGGAAAAGTAATTTTATTGGATTGATCGTAGCAGACATTGCTAATCCTTTTTACTCTAAAATAGCAAAAAATATTGAAGGTGTTCTTTTTGAAAAGAACTATAATTTAATGGTATGCAGCACCGATGAAAATGAAGAGAAAGAAAAACGCCTGGTAGAAATGATGGTCAACCAGCAAGGTGTTGACGGTTTAATTATAGCTTCTACTTTTAAAGATTCATCTTTTTACGATCAGCCAAGATATTCATCTATTCCCACCGTTTTTATTGACAGGGTTTTACCTTTGTTTAATACCAATTACGTGGTTATTGATAATTATGGCGGTGCACTCGAAATAATAAATCATTTAGTTGCAAAAAGCTGCAAAAAGATCGCTTGTTTTTCTATTACACCTTCCTTTATTAGTACGATAGAAGATCGTGTAAATGGTTACAAAGATGCTTTAACAAAAAATAAATTAAAATTCGATCCGGCGCTTTTACGCCCTATTAATTTTGAGAAAGTACAAAGCGATGTTGAAGAAGCTATTACAGATCTGTTAAAGTCAAATCCCGATCTTGATGCCATATTTGCTTTAAATAATAATATTGCAACCGCCATCTTAAATGTTTTAAAGAAAAAACAATTTGTAGAAAAAGGGAATAAAATAAAAATTGCCAGCTTTGATGATATTGAACTGTTTAATATTATTGATAAACCGGTAATATCTGTATCGCAGCCGGTAGAAGAGATAGGGAAGAATGCCTCGTTACTGATACTGGATATTATGGAAGGAAAACAAACCAATAAATCCAATATTGTGCTTTCTACAAAGTTAATTGAGCGTTAGTGTTAGTGGGCGAATCAAACAACTCCACTTCGGTTAAGGGATTAAATAAATAAAGAGTTCCGCTGTTAACTTCAATACATTTAAATCTTTTTCTTACACGCTCGCCTTTTTTAAAGATACGTTCGCCATTGTATAAGAACAAGGTATTAAAAGGTAAGTGCTCTAAAAAAATAGTGCCGGTATCTTCGTCATGCAGCTTTAAGGTCCTTAATAATTGAATATCACTACAGCTTGATGCTGCCGGGTTTTGCAAATATTTTCTGAGTGCGGCAAAGATCTCTACCGGAAAAATATCTGTATTTAAAAAGGGCTGCATTAGTTTTTGAAAATTTCTTTTCCATTCAATACCATGCGGGTTCACCGAATTTTTATGCTCGTTGTAGGTTACCAAATGTGCTACTTCGTGAACAAGCGTTATTAGAAAAGCGTATTTATTTAAGTTGTGATTAATGGTAATGGTGTGATTTAATCCTGCGTGTGGCGACATGTAATCGCCCAGCCTTGTTTTACGCTCTTTGGTGATTTTTAATTTAAAATCAAGATCTATGATCCATTCTGCAATAAGACCAACGGTCTCTTCGGGCAAATATTTTTTTAATATTGCCGAATTGCGTTGGTATTGAAGTGCTCTTTGATCCACAATGTAAATTTAATTATCTTTAGGATAAATATTTTGCTCAAAATTGTAACTTTACAAACATATTTTAGTTAAAATGCAAACAAAAGCCGTAATCGATCATATTGTTAACTGGTTAAAAAGTTATTCCGATGCATCCGGAACAGATGGGTTTGTGGTTGGCGTTTCAGGTGGAATCGATAGCGCTGTAACCTCTACGTTGTGCGCTTTAACAGGCAAAAGAGTAATTGTATTAAATCTTCCCATCCGGCAGTTTAAAGCCGAATTTGATCTTAGCAGTGAGCATATAAAATGGTTAATGAGCAACTATAAAAATGTAGAAACCGCCACAACAGATCTTACCGCAGCTTTAGAAAGTCTTGAGAAAATTTTTCCAGCCGAAATACAGGATTTTTTAACGATGGCCAATACCCGTGCGCGTTTACGCATGACCACACTTTATGCTTTCGCCGGCCATAACAAATTATTGGTTGCGGGAACAGGAAATAAGGTAGAGGATTTTGGAATTGGATTTTTTACCAAATATGGCGATGGCGGTGTGGATGTAAGCCCGATAGCAGATCTTTACAAAACAGAAGTTTATCAACTTGCAAAAGAGTTAGACGTTGTAAAAAATATTCAGCAGGCAAAACCAACCGATGGTTTATTTGATGATGGCAGAAATGATGAAGATCAGATAGGCGCAAGTTACCCCGAATTGGAGTGGGCTATGGAATATCTTGCAAAAAAAGAAACAACGGAATTAAATACACGACAAAAAGAAGTATTACATATTTATAAAACAAGGCACAATGCAAACAAACATAAAATAGATGCTATACCTGTTTGCACAATACCAAAAAATTTAAAATAAAAAATCATGTTTGGAAAAATGGGTGATATGTTAGGCAAGCTCCAGGAAATGAAGCAAAAGGCCGACGAGATAAAAAATAAACTGGACGACATTACTTTAAATGTTGAAGGAGCGGGCGGAGATATTAAAATTGAAATTACGGGTAACCGAAAAATTAAAAATATTAAAGTAGCAGCGGCACTGCAACATGGCAGTAAAGAAGAACTGGAAGAATAATTAACAGTTACAATTAACAAAGCAATTGCAGCGGCGGATAAATTGAACGAAGAAGAAATGAAAAAAGCGGCAGGTGGATTATTGCCGGGATTATAAAAAATAAAATTATGGCTGTTATCTTACCTGTAAGAGGCATCTCCCCGCAGTTCGGAGAAAATTGTTTTGTAGCGCCCAATGCTACTATTGTTGGTGATGTAATTATGGGTAATGAATGCAGCGTTTGGTTCAATGCCGTTGTGCGTGGTGATGTAAACAGTATTCGAATTGGAAACAAAGTAAATATACAGGATGGCGCCGTATTACATTGTACGTATCAAAAAACAAAAGTAAGTCTGGGTAATAATGTTTCTATTGGCCATAATGCCATTGTACATGGTTGTACTGTGCACGATAATGTTTTAATTGGCATGGGCGCCATCGTTATGGATAATTGTGAGATAGGAAGCAATACCATCATAGCAGCTGGAGCTGTTGTAACAGAGGGAACCGTTGTGCCAAGCGGTTGTATATTTGCTGGCGTGCCGGCAAAAAAAGTAAAAGATATTTCTCAGGAACTAATTAATGGTGAGATCGATCGAATCGCTAATAATTATTTAATGTATAGCAGCTGGTTCAAATAAATGGAAAAGGGCAGGTGGAAGTTATAGCTGAGGCGATAACATTTTCTATTTTACCTCTTACATTTTCCAATCCTTCTATTCTCCTTTAAAGTCGGGCTGACGTTTTTCTAAAAAAGCTTTTACGCCTTCGTTATAATCATAACCATTTGCGGCTTCAACCTGTATATCTCTTTCAGCTACTAATTGTTGGGCGAGGGTGTTATTATAAGTTTGATTCAATAATCGTTTTGTTAAGCCAATTGCTTTGGTTGGCATTGCGGCAATGTGCTGAGCGTTAACAACAGCTTGTTCCAATAATCTGTTATCATCAAACACCTTGTAAACCATACCGTAATGAAACGCTTCTTCGGCAGTAGCTTTATCGCCGGTTATCATCAAAGCACTGGCCATATTAAAACCTATTAAACGGGGTAGGGTATAGGTTCCGCCGCTATCGGGTATTAGTCCAATTTTACTGAACGCCTGTATAAAACTTGCCGACTTTCCGGCTAGAACAATGTCGCAGGCTAAGGCTATATTGGCACCCGCTCCGGCTGCTACGCCATTTACAGCGGCAATGATAGGCTTTTCAATATTCCTGATCATTAAGATGATGGGATTGTAATGTTCTTCAACAATACGCCTTATGCCAGGCCCGTTTGGGTCTATGGCTTCTGCAAGATCTTGCCCGGCGCAAAAAGCTTTGCCTGCACCGGTTAAAACAATTGCCCTAACGGTTTTATCTTTTTCGGCTTTTTCTAATTCTGCAATTAAAGCCAAAGCCATTTCTCGATTAAAGCTGTTGTATTTATCAGGACGATTTAATGTAATTATTAAAACGTTATTTTTTTGTTCGGTTAAAATATAACTCATAATACTATTTAAAATTAAACACCAAATTGGCGCAAGTGATGATCTAAATGTTTTGTTTGTAAAGCATCCCATTCTTCAATGGTCATTGGGCCAAAAAAAGGGTGTGCTGCTTTTGTAATACCTTTAGGCCCTTTTTTCTGGAAGCTTTCTACGTACTCGATCAGTTTTTTCTTTTCTGTATCAAATACACGCTGGTCAACAATTTTTGCTTCGGCAAATGTTGGAATATTTTTTTTGAATTGCGGATCGCGCAGGATAGATCTCTTTGCGCTTTTACCAAATAATAATTTTATAATAGGACTAACTTTTGGAACTAATTCGCCAGAAGCAATTTCAAGAGGTTTTTGGCAATGTGTTAGCATTTGAGCTACGTCCATTTTTCCCCATTCTGCCTTTGCTTGAGGTGTTAAACGGTTTATTCTTTCAATAAATTTTTGTGTAGTTTCTGGTTTAAATAAGCTTTCCATGTAAGTGTCAGATATATTTCAAATTACGTAACAATTAATTTTAAATGCAAGATTATTATTAAACAGCATTAAACTTTGGTATCTTTAAGTCATCAAACATTTATGAAAAGAATTTACTTTACAAGTATATTATTTGTTTTTTGCTTTACACTAACAAAAGCACAGTCCTTATATTTCCCACCACTTACCGGCTCCACCTGGGATACCATTTCGCCGCAAAGCCTTAACTGGTGCCAGGCGCGTATTGATTCGCTTTATAATTACCTCCAGGTAAAAAACACAAGATCTTTCATTATTTTAAAGAATGGTAAAATAGTATTAGAAAAATATTTTGGTTCTTATACAGTAGATTCTCTTCATTATTGGGCCTCAGCAAGCAAAAGTCTGACTAGTTTTTTAACCGGTATTGCCCAAAAAAATGGCCTAATAAATATCAATAATAAAGTATCTCAATACATTGGCACCGGCTGGACAAGCGCGCCACTGGTAAAAGAAAATTTAATTACGGTTAAAAATTTATTGCAAATGACAAGCGGGCTGGATGATGGGCCACCCTTTCCATGCACTAATGAAGATACTGCAAAATCTTGTTTGTTATACCAGGTAAATGCAGGCACGCGATGGGCCTATCATACAGGTGCCTATAAAAAAGTGCAGGATGTTATAAGTACAAGCGCAGGGTTAAATTACAATACGGTTACCAATAATTGGATAGAGTCTAAAACAGGCATGAGCGGCTTTTGGTTTCAACAGGTATATTATAGCACTGCAAGAGACATGGCGCGGTTTGGTTTATTGAATTTGAATAAAGGTATATGGAACACGGATACTATTATGAAGGATTCTTTATACTTTAAAGCCATGATAAATACCTCGCAGAACTTTAATCAGTCTTACGGTTACTTATGGTGGCTAAATGGCAAAGCAACATACATGAATCCTGGCATACAACTGGTTTTAAACGGACCTTTAATTCCGAATTGCCCTAATGACATGTTTGCCGCGCTTGGTAAGAACGATCAAAAAATTTATGTGATACCTAGCACGGGTATGGTGGTAATAAGACAAGGAAATTCTGCCGAGAATGTAACTTTTGCCCTTTCTACTTTTGATAATACCTTATGGGACTACATAAATAAATTAAACTGCGTTAATGCAGGAATTAATGTAAATGATCTTTCACAAAAAATTACTATTTATCCAAACCCTGTAAAGGATATGATAACAATCAAATCGGATGTTGAATTGAGATCTATATCTATTAAAAATGGTATTGGCCAATCTTTCGAAATAAAATTGAGAAACAACACAATTGATGTTTCTCAATTGCAAAAAGGTCTGTATTTTTTAACGATCACTTCGTCAACTAATATAAACCTTGTTAGAAAAATTGTAATTGATTAAGCCACAGATTTCACAGATACTGCAGATTTTTTTTGATAAATTTTTGTGTTAACCTAACATTCAAAAAAATTATCTGTGTAAATCACCGTAATCTGAGGCAAAAAAAGTTTGATTAAAAATCGTTACTTAACTGATTGGTTGTTTTTTGAAGGATCTCAAAAGCATTTTCAGCCATTAAATTCTCTTTATCTAATGTTGGATTGATCTCAACCATTTCAAAACACACGATCTTTTTACTTCGCATGATATAATAGATCAGGTTTCCGGCTTCTTTTTCAGTTATTCCGTTAGGTACCGGCGTGCCCGTTCCGCTAGATATTCTTGAATCCATACTGTCTACATCAAAGCTTACATATATAATGTCGCAATGATCGAGGTAGTTTAAGGATTCTATCGCCACACGTTCAACAGCCTTTTTGCGGATCTCCTGCAGGTTAAAAACACGTACTTTATTTTTTTTGATCAGGTAATCCTCAGGTGGTTCAAAATCACGTAAAGCAATAAAAACCAGATCTGGATAAGAGATCTTAGGACAAATTCCACCTAAATTCTTCAATTTTTCCCAATATTCAACCGTTTCATCATCCGGTTTATTCATCTGTCTGTCACGGTTATCTTCGGCCAAAACACAGCATAAAGGCATGCCATGCATGTTACCGCTAGGTGTGGTGTAAGGACTATGAAGGTCGGCATGAGCATCAATCCATATCACCCCGAGTTTCTTATCAGGGTAGGCCATCCTTATCCCGCTTATGGTTCCAAGTGCCGAACTATGATCGCCGGCAAGCACTATCGGGACTTGATCTGCCTTTAATGTTTTTTGAATTTCCTTGGCAATCCGCTCATTTAGGCTAAACACGCCTTTTATACGTTTGGCATAGTCGTGTACAACCGGCTCCAACAACAAATTGTTCTCGTTAGGAATCTCAACCGATTTATACCGTTTAAAAAAGGCGCTACCAAAGTCTAAAGCTGCTATCTTAATGGCATCAACCCCCATACTTGAACCACGGGTACCGGCACCGATCTCACTCTTAACCTCTATAATTTTGATAGGTTTTATCATATAATTTAACTTTTTATTAATAATAAGCCTTATTTTTGTACAAAGTAAACAACTTACTTTAGATAATATTTAACCAAGTAACTAACTTGCATTACAAATGAATAATCAGTACTCAACCCTTATAAACCAGACATTTAACTTTCCACAGGAAGGTTTTGATGTAGTAGATGACGAATTGTACTTTAACAATATACCTTTAATGGATATTATTAAACAATACGGTACCCCCTTACGCATAAGCTATTTGCCCAAAATAAGCTCCCAGATCCAAAAGGCCAAGCGTTTATTTAACGTGGCAATGGCAAAGGTTGATTATAAAGGTAAATATGTGTACTGTTATTGTACTAAAAGCTCACATTTTAGTTTTGTACTCGATGAAGTACTCAAAAATGATGTACATATCGAGACTTCATCGGCATTTGACCTAAATATTATCAAAGAGCAATTTCAAAAAAAAGCATTAAGCAAAGATACGTATATTATTTGTAATGGATATAAGCGACAGAACTACAAACAAAACATTGTAGAGTTAATAAATGATGGCTTTAATGTTATTCCCGTTTTGGATCACTTGGATGAAATTGATTATTATAAAAAATACAGTAAAGCTGAAAATTTAAATCTTGGTATAAGGATAAGCACTGAGGAAGAGCCTTCTTTTTTATTTTATACCTCGCGCTT
The DNA here is from genome assembly GCA_013697245.1 of Bacteroidota bacterium. Taxonomy (GTDB): domain Bacteria; phylum Bacteroidota; class Bacteroidia; order B-17B0; family Aurantibacillaceae; genus Aurantibacillus. The sequence goes on along the minus strand of JACCXH010000044.1, from coordinate 16,573 downwards.
GGGCATTCGCAACAGCGAAATTATGAACTTATATAACGAGAAAATAAAAACCAACCCAAAGTTCAGTTTAAAGTTACTTCATTTTTTTATTAACACCGGTATTAAGGATACTATTTATTATTGGACTGAATTAAACAAATGTTTGCAGATCTATAAAGAATTAAGGATGGTTTGCCCAACTCTTGATTCTTTGAACATTGGCGGTGGCATGCCTATTCGCACCTCTTTAAGTTTTGAATACGATTACGAATATATGATAGAGGAGATCGTTGAGCAGATAAAAGCTTTTTGTAAACAAAACGATATTCCTGAACCAAATATTTTTACAGAATTTGGCTCTTATACAGTTGGAGAAAGCGGTGCAACCCTTTATTCAGTCGTAGATCAAAAGCAACAGAACGATCGTGAGACCTGGTATTTTATTGACAGTAGTTTTATTACAACGCTGCCTGATACCTGGGGCATTAACCAACGTTTTATTTTATTGGCTATTAATAATTGGGATAAACCTTACGGCCCGGTCAATTTGGGTGGTATGACCTGTGATAGCATGGATTATTACAATACTGAAGCACATACCAATCAGGTATTTTTGCCATTGATAGAGAAAAATCAAAAACAACCTCAATACATAGGTTTCTTTCATACCGGGGCATACCAGGAGGCATTAAGTGGTTATGGTGGAACACAACATTGTTTAATTCCGGCACCCAAACATGTTTTGATAGATAAGGATGAGGATGGAGAAATTACAACGCGGCTTTTTGCAAAAGAACAAAGCTATAAGAGCATGCTTAAAATATTAGGATATTAGATTTACAATTTACATTTTATCAATTGACAATTTACGGAGGTAAATTGTCAATCGTCAATAAAAAAACCGGCAATTTTATTGTTAACTTCTTCTTTAAATCTTTCTTGGAAATGCTGTTTTTCCATTAGCAACTGGCTTGCTTATTTTATAACTTTACAACTTATTCTTTAATTTTTTTATGGCTTTATTTGACTTTTTAACGCAGGATATTGCAATTGACTTAGGAACTGCAAACACAATTATTATTCATAATGATAAGGTTGTGGTTGATGAACCAAGTATAGTTGCGGTTGACAGAACAACCGGAAGAGTTATAGCCGTTGGTCGCCAGGCACAGATGATGCATGGAAAAACACACGAGAATATAAAAACAATTCGTCCCCTGAAAGACGGAGTAATTGCCGATTTTCAGGCTGCCGAAGAAATGATAAAAGGCATGATCAAAATGATCAATCCGGGAAATCGTTTTTTTAAACCATCGTTACGTATGGTAATTTGTATTCCAAGCGGAATTACAGAGGTAGAAAAACGTGCCGTTCGAGATAGCGCAGAACATGCCGGTGCAAAAGAAGTTTATATGATCCACGAACCTATGGCTGCCGCAATAGGTATGGGTATTGACGTGGAAGAACCAATGGGAAATATGATCATTGATATTGGTGGTGGTACTTCTGAGATCGCTGTAATTGCGTTGGGTGGTATAGTTTGTGATAAATCTACACGTATTGCCGGTGACGATTTTAACGCCAACATTGAAGAATATATGCGTCGTCAGCACAATATCTTAATTGGTGAGCGAAGTGCAGAAAGAGTAAAGATCGAGGTAGGGGCGGCTATGACTGAAATTGATAATCCTCCTGCGGACTTTGCTGTACAAGGGCGTGACTTAATGAGCGGTATCCCAAAAGAAGTTTATATCAGTTATGTTGAGATAGCCCATTGTTTGGATAAATCTATTTCTAAAATTGAAGAAGCTATTTTAAATGCGTTAGAGATGACACCACCTGAATTGGCTGCAGACATCTATCGCAAAGGTATTTTTATGGCTGGTGGTGGTTCGTTACTAAGAGGTTTGGATAAACGTATCTCTATGAAAACAAAATTACCTGTACATGTTTGCGAAGATCCACTTCGTGCCGTTGCCCGTGGCACAGGAATTGCACTTAAAAATGTTCATAAATTCCCTTTCCTAATCAAGTAATAACCTTAAGCGCATCGTAGCTTTAAGTAGTGATATCTTTTGTTTCACTCGCTAATAATTTAACACGTGAGAAACTTACTTGCATTTGTATTAAAACACCATTTTATATTTATTTTTTTGTTCCTGCAAACAATAAGTATTTGGTTCATGGTGCATAATAATGGTTACCAGGGCTCGCAGGTTCTTAATTCGTCTAACCAGGTTGTAGCAAATATTTATACTGTTGCTTCCAACACAAAAGATTATTTTTCGCTAAAACAAGAGAATGATAAGTTAGCTTTGGAAAATTCTGTATTACGAAATTTTTTAAAATCAAATTATTCTATTCTACCATTGCGTGAGTTTAAAAAAAACGATACGCTATACAAACAACAATATTCGTTTATGAGCGCAAAAGTAGTTAACTCCTCAGTAAACAAGCGTCGTAATTTTTTAACGCTTAACGTGGGTGCCGATCAGGGCATAGCCCAGGACATGGCCGTAATGAGCGGTGAAGGTATTGTTGGGATCGTAACAAATGCATCTACTAATTTTTCGAGTGTGATGAGTATTTTACATAAAGATGTGCGCGTAAACTGCCAGTTAAAAAAAGATGGAAGCTATGGCCCGTTAATATGGGATGGGAAAGATTATCGCTATTGTTTACTTACGGATATTCCTACACACGCAAAAATAAAAGCCGGCGATACGGTAATTACAAGTGAGCTGTCGGGTATTTTTCCCGAAGGCATTATGGTGGGTGTAGTGGAGAGTTTTGAACGCCGGCAGAATGAAGGTTTTTATACGGCAAAAATTAAATTAAGCGCTGATCTTAAAAAAGTAAATCATGTTTACGTGATCAAAAATAAATTTAAAACAGAACGCGATTCATTAGAAACTATAACACAAAAACAAATTGACGACTGAGATTGCTAAAAATATTTTTCGCTTCATCTTATTAATTTTGGTGCAGGTTGTTATTATTCAAAATATCAACCTATCCAGTTATATTATTTTGTTGCCCTATGTTTTGGTAATTATTTTATTGCCGTTTGAATTATCGCGTGTTACAGTCTTATTAATATCTTTTTTTCTTGGCATTTGCATTGATTATTTTTTCGATTCATCCGGCCTCCATACTTCCGCCTGCACATTAATGGGCTTTAGCAGATACTACGTTCTAAAATTCATTTCGCCGCGCGACGGTTATGATGTAGGTGTGCAGCCAACAGTTAGCGATATGGGCTTAGCATGGTTCTTAAGTTATGCCGGTACTTTAATTATCATTCATCACTTTTTCTTTTTTTACATAGAAGTGTTTCGTTTCTCTGAATTTTTCAGGACTTTTTTCAGGGCCATATTAAGCAGTATTGGCACTTTCGTTCTAGTGTACTTGATACAATTTTTATTTTTTACAGAACGTAAAAGATCATGAGTACTAATCCGCAACTGGCAAATCGAAAATTAATTATCGGCGGATTTTTTTGCCTGATCGTTGTTATTTATTTATGTCGCTTATTTTATATCCAGGTAATAGATCCTCAATATAAGTTAGATGCTGAGAAGAATGCTTTTCGTTATATGACCGAATATCCCGTGCGTGGTTATATATACGATCGAAAAGGAAAACTGTTGGTTTTCAATGCGCCGTCATATGATCTTATGGTTATTCCCCGCGAAACAAAGGGCTGCGATACGATAGGTGTTTGCGAGGTACTGCAGATCACAAAGCAAGAGTATTTAAAGCGGATGAAGCGTGCATGCCAGGCACCTAACTCACCGCGTAAAGAAAGTATCTTCGAAAAGCAAATGTCGGCTCAAACTTATGCGGCATTGCAAGAAAAGTTATACCGCTTTAAAGGATTTTTTGTTCAGAAACGTACCGTAAGAAAATATCCAAAACCAATAGCAGCGCATCTTTTAGGGTATGTTGGTGAGATCGGAAAAGAGCAGGCAGAAAAAGATCCTTATTACAAAGAGGGCGATTATATTGGCATTACAGGTTTAGAAAGAAGTTACGAGGATATGTTGCGCGGAAAAAAAGGAACGCAAATTGCCATTACAGATGTGCACAATAAAATTATTGGTAGGTATATGGAAGGAAAATATGATACCCTTGCCATTGCGGGCAAACCTTTGTATTGTACTATTGATAGGGATCTACAGGAGTATGGTGAAAAACTAATGCAAGGAAAAAAAGGTGCCATTGTTGCTATCGAACCTTCTACCGGCGAAATTTTATGCTTGGTTTCAGGGCCTTCTTACGATCCTAATTTGTTGGTGGGTGGTAAAGAACGCTCTAAGAATTTTACAAAATTATATTACGATAGCTTGAATAGGCCTCTGTTCAATCGTGCATTAACTGCCATGTATCCTCCCGGTTCTATCTTTAAATTAATTGATGCTTTAATTGCGCAAAACGATGGTTTAATAAATCGTAATACTACCTTTCCTTGTCAAATGGGTTACCCGCCAATGGGTGGCAAACCAAAATGTCACGCGCATGGCGGTGGAAAAAATTTAACGGGTTCAATTGCTGCATCGTGCAACTCTTATTACAGTTATGTTTTCAGAGAAATTGTTGATCAGCGTAAATATCCAAAATTTATTGATGGTTACAATCATTGGAGAGAAACCGTTAAAACATTTGGCCCGGGAACAAGACTTGGAACCGATTTGCCTTATGATAAACCCGGTAATGTGCCATCGGTGGAATATTACAATAAGGTTTTTGGAAAGAACGGTTGGCGCAGTAATACGATCGTGTCGCTTGGTATTGGTCAGGCAGAATTAACCCTTGTGCCTCTGCAAATGGCAAATGTAGTTGCTACGATCGCAAACAGGGGTTATTATTTAACGCCTCACAGCATTAAAGGTGTGGGTATTGAAAGGAAACTTGATGCGCGGTTTAAAGCAAAACATTATGTCGCAGTTCAAGATCAAACCGCTTATTTAAATGTTATTGATGGTATGCAGGGTGCCTTAGAGCCGGGAGGTACTGCTTTTACAAACAGGTTAAAAGGCATTGTGGTTTGTGGTAAAACGGGTACAGCACAAAATCCGCATGGCGATGATCACGCAGTTTTTTTAGCATTTGCGCCACGCGAAAATCCAAAGATAGCTATTGCCTGTATAGTTGAAAATGCCGGTTTTGGAAATACATGGAGTGCACCGATTGTAACATTAATGATCGAAAAATATTTAAATGGAAAAACAGAAAGACCCGAAGTTGAAAAAAGAATGTTGGAGGGAGACCTGATCACCAAGAATAATAAAAAAGATGCCCTAAAAATTAAGCACCATTAATAAATAAAATGGCTCGTAACGAAAATAGTGTTTTTTATGGTGTTGATAGAGTCACGCTGATAGTATACGTTTTGCTTGTTATTATGGGCTGGTTAAATATTTATGCGGCTGTTTATAACGAAGAACATCAAAACATTTTTGATACCACGCAAAAGTATGGTAAGCAGTTGATTTGGATTGGTGGTGCAGCGGTTATAGCTTTTAGTATTTTATTAATAGATGCGAATTTTTATACCGCTTTTGCTTATGGATTTTATGGATTTTTTCTTTTATTGAACATTCTTGTTTTATTTTTAGGAAAGGAGATCAAAGGCAGTCACTCCTGGTTTAAGTTTGGTAGTGCGGGTTTACAGCCTGCCGAATTTATGAAATTTGCTACGGGTCTGGCGCTGGCTAAATTTTTAAGTAACCAAAATATTATTGTTAATCAGCAATTCAGGTTACGGTTAAAAGATCTTATAAAAAATTACAAGAACACCGTTTTCGCACTTTTATTTATTGTTGTCCCCTTGGTTCTTATCATAAAATTGCAGAATGAAACCGGTTTGGCCATTGTTTTTATTGCATACATTATTGTTCTTTACCGCGAAGGCTTAAGCGTTGGATTTTTAATTTTTGGATTGCTTACAGCCATTTTATTTGTAATGGCATTGGTGGTAACAAGCATTAGCGGTTTATTAATTACATTAGCTGTAATTGCGGCCTCTGCATTTTTGTTTATAAAACGAAGTCGTAAAAACTTGATCATCGTAACTCTTGTTCTGATTGCGGCTTCCGGCGTGGTGCTTACAACAAATTATGTGTATAATCATTTGGAAGACCATCAAAAGGTAAGAATAGACGTATTATTAGGAAGAGGAACGGTTGATCTTAAAAAAGAAGGTTATAATGTTAACCAGGCAAAAATAGCTATTGGTAGCGGCGGATTTTTAGGAAAAGGATATTTGCAGGGTACACAAACCAAATACGATTTTGTACCCGAACAGGATACCGATTTTATTTTTTGTACCGTTGGCGAAGAATGGGGTTTTGCAGGAAGTACTGTGGTTATATTCTTAGAATTATTTTTAATACTACGCGTTATTTTTTTAGCAGAAAGACAACGTTCTGATTTTAGCCGTATTTATGGTTACGGAGTTGCCTCTGTTTTATTTTTTCACTTAGCCGTAAATATTGGTATGACCATTGGATTGATGCCGGTTATTGGTATTCCCTTGCCATTCTTCAGTTACGGGGGCTCTTCACTCTGGTCGTTTACTATTTTACTTTTTATTTTTATTAAGTTAGATTCAAACCGTTTGCTAATATTACGCTAATTCAGCAAATAAGGCTTTTTTCAGGCAAAATATTGTTACTATTTTTAGTTTATTTCACTTTTTACATTAAGGCTTTTTGTTATTTTTACCCTTTCAATATGGTTCAAAAATCAAGCAAATACGTAAAGTGGCTCTGGATCCTTTTCTTAAGTCCTGTTTTAATGATATTTATCGTTGTAACCCTTACAGGCATGGGTACTTTCGGCGCTTTACCCAATGTTGAAGAATTGGTAAATCCTAAAAATAATTTGGCCACCATAGTTTATAGTGGCGATATGAAGATCTTAGGAAAATATTATAGCGAAAATCGTGTAAATGTCAACTTCAATCAATTAGATAAAGATCTTGTAAATGCTTTAATTGCAACAGAGGATGCACGCTTCTATGATCATAATGGCGTAGATATTAAAGCTTTGGGCCGTGCTGCTGTTGGTGCTTTTACAGGGGGTAACAAAGGAGGGGGCAGTACCATTACACAACAGTTAGCTAAAATGATGTTTCCCCGCGAGAAGCTAAGCAAATTTCAAATGGTGTTTCGTAAAATGAAAGAGTGGATCATTGCAACGCGTTTAGAAAAGTATTACACCAAAGATGAGATCTTAGCACTTTACCTTAATAAATTCGATTTTTTAAATTTAGCAGTAGGTGTAAAATCCGCTTCGCAAATTTATTTTAATCGCACACAGGATAGTTTAAAGATAGAACAAGCTGCCATGTTAATTGGTATGGCAAAAAATCCATCCTTGTTTAATCCAATACGTCATCCTGATACAACCATGCATCGCCGAAATGTTGTTTTAAATCAAATGGTGAAGTATGGTTATCTTACAAAACAAAAATACGATAGTTTAAAAGTTCTTCCGCTTGATCTGAGTTTTCATCCTGAAGATCATAATGATGGTTTAGCGCCATATCTAAGAGAGTATATACGCGATAATTATTTAAAAAGCTGGTGCGAGAAACATATCAATCCTGAAACCAATAAACCTTATAACATTTACAAAGATGGTTTAAGGATTTACACCACGATCGATTCGCGTATGCAGAAATATGCTGAAGAAGCAGTATATGAACACATGCAGAGTCTTCAGAAGATCTTTGATAAAGACCTTCACACAAAAAAGAACGCGCCTTTTGCCTGGAATGTAAATAAGCAAGAGATAGAAAATATCATGAACTCTTCTATTAAAAGAAGCGATAGATTTCGTTCTGCAAAAAAATTAGGGATGAGTGATGCAGAGGCGATCGCTACTTTTTATAAGCCAGCACAAATGTCGGTTTATAGTTTACGTGGCGATATTGATACAGTAATGACACCCTTTGATAGTATAAAATATTACAAAGGTTTTTTACAAACAGGTTTTATGGCCATGGAGCCGCAAACCGGTTATGTTAAAGCCTGGGTGGGTGGCATCAATCACAAACATTTTAAATACGACCACGTAAAAGTTAGTCGTAGGCAGGTAGGTTCAACCTTTAAACCATTTGTTTATGCATTGGCTATTCAAGAAGGATTTTCGCCATGCCACCAGGTGCCAAACGTTAGAACCTGTATTGCATTGCCTGATGGAAAAGATTGGTGTCCGAGTAATTCTGACGGACCTAATGATAAAAATAATGGTAAGATGATCACTTTGAAAAAGGCATTGGCCAATTCTATCAATTACATTACCGCATGGATCATGAAACAATATGGTCCACATGCTGTTGTCACATTGGTAAAACGTCTTGGTGTAACATCTGAAATTCCTGAGGTGCCGTCTATTTGTTTAGGAACACCCGATATTAATGTGTTTGAAATGGTAGGTGCTATTTCAACTTTTGCAAATAAAGGAACTTATATTCAACCAACATTTATTACACGCATTGAAGATAAAAATGGAAAAGTTTTGGAGGAAGTTATTCCTACAACTGATGAAGTGTTTAGTGAAGAAAAAGCCTATGTGATGATCCAGTTGATGCGCGGCGTGGTGGATGGTGGAACAGGTAGTCGCTTAAGATCGCGACACAAATTAATGAACCAGATAGCAGGTAAAACAGGCACCACTCAAAAAAATGCCGATGGTTGGTTTATAGGTTTAACACCGGAACTTGCTGCGGGTGCATGGGTTGGTGGTGAAGACAGGAGTATACATTTTAACTCAATGGTAGAAGGACAAGGTGCAACGATGGCCTTACCAATTTGGGGTATATTTTTTAGCAAAGTGTATGCCGATAAACATTTAAGAGTAAGCAAAGGAGATTTTCCGCGACCAAAAAATTTAGATCCGAATTTGGAAATGGATTGCAGTAAATATGATAACGATCTTTTCCAGGTTTCGGGAGATGAAAATGAATTTGATAATTTAAAAGAACAATAATATGATCAATAGAGTTGTAAAAAATGTTGAAGAAGCTTTAAAGGATATTAAAGATGGAAATACTTTAATGGTGGGTGGCTTTGGTTTATGCGGTATTCCCGAAAATAGTATCGCACAATTGGTAAAAATGGGTATAAAAAACTTGACTTGTATTAGTAATAATGCCGGTGTTGATGATTTTGGATTGGGCTTACTGCTTCAAACAAAGCAAATAAAAAAAATGATCTCTAGCTATGTTGGCGAAAATGATGAGTTTGAACGTCAGATGTTAAGTGGCGAATTGGAGGTTGAATTGGTGCCACAAGGTACATTGGCTACACGTTGTATGGCTGCCGGTTACGGTATGCCGGTGATCTTTACGCCAGCAGGTGTAGGCACAGAGGTTGCCATTGGTAAAGAAACCAGGAAATTTATGTTTAATGGCGAAGAAAAAGAATATTTAATGGAAAAAGCTTTTGAAGCTGATTTCGCTATTGTAAAAGCATGGAAGGGTGATACTGCCGGTAATTTAATTTATAGAAGTACAGCCCGCAATTTTAACCCAATGATGGCTATGGCCGGAAGAGTTACTATTGCTGAGGTAGAAGAATTAGTGCCAGCCGGCGAATTAGATCCTGATCAGATTCACACTCCGGGAATTTATGTTCACAGAATTTTCCAGGGACAAAAATACGAAAAACGAATAGAGCAAAGGACTGTGAGAAAAAAGCAGTAAAAAATGTTATTTAACTCTTTACATTTTTTATTATTTCTTCCAATTGTTGTTGGATTATATTATTTATTGCCTCAAAAATTTCGCTGGATACTCATCTTTATTGCCAGTTGCTATTTTTATATGGTATTCGTTCCAAAATATATTCTTATTTTATTTTTAATTATTGTTATTGATTATTTTGCGGCGCTTACAATTGAAAAAGTAAACGGGCGATTAAAATTGTTTTACCTAATTGCCAGTTTAACTGCTAATATTGGCCTGCTGGCATTCTTTAAATATTTTAATTTCTTAAATGAAAATATAACTACTTTGTTTTCCTTATTTGGGAAAGATATTCACCCTATAAATTTAAGCGTTATTTTACCTATTGGTCTTTCCTTCCACACCTTTCAATCAATGAGCTATACTATTGAAGTATTTAAGGGAAGACAAAAAGCAGAAAGACATTTGGGCTATTTTGCAAATTATGTTTTATTCTTTCCGCAAATGGTGGCCGGCCCAATTGAAAGATATGAAACACTTGGAACAGGATTAAAGACAGAACATAAACCTATTTATCAAAATTTTGCCGATGGGTTTCGGCTTATTTTATTCGGCCTGTTTATTAAAATGGCAGTTGCAGATAATATTGCGCCATACGTTAATCAAATATATGCCGAGCCATTAAAATATAATTCGTTGCGGATTTTATCTGGTATGTTCTTATTCTCATTCCAGATCTATGCTGATTTTTTCGGTTATTCAACTATTGCTTTGGGAAGTGCTCGATTACTGGGTATAAACATTATGGATAATTTTAAAACACCCTACCTGTCAAAAAGTGTTTCTGAGTTTTGGTCGCGCTGGCACATTTCGTTAAGCACATGGTTCAGGGATTATTTATACATTCCATTAGGCGGTAATAGAGTTAAATTACCACGATGGAGTTTAAATATTTTAATAGTTTTTTTAATAAGCGGATTGTGGCATGGCGCCAGTTGGACATTTGTAGCTTGGGGTGCATTACATGGTTTAATGCTTTTATTGGAAAGGTTTTTTTCTAAACTTTTTAATTTCGGCATAAAAGAAGGATGGACTTTAATAAATGTGCTTTTGGTTTTAAAAACATTTATTATTACATCATTTATCTGGGTGTTCTTTAGGGCCGAGAGTTTTGAAAAAGTAAAAGAAATATTTACTGCGTTACTAACAAATAATCAAGCCGTTGAAAAGATCAATGTTGTTATACCATTAGTTTTTGTAGCTGTCATGATCTTTTTTGATATATTATTATATAATTCAAGGTTTGATAAAAAACTAGCTACCTTTAAAACACCCTACCGTTGGGCGTTTTACACAGTTATACTATTTTGTTTAATGGCATTGTCGGGCACTCAAAAATTCACCTTCATTTATTTCCAGTTTTAATGGCAAAAAAAATTATCATAAAAATTTTCATGCTAATTTTAATTTTAATTGGCTTAAATTTTATTTATGATGCTACCTTATACAAAAAAGACCTTTATGAAAAGTGCGAACAAGTTGTTGAAATAAGGAAAAAACAAGATAGTACTGATATTTTTTATTTTGCAGAGTCATCCAACTTTAATACAAGGGAAAGTGATTCTATACAGTACATGATCTCTGAGATGACAGGTATGTTCTTTCCTTCGTTAAAACTAACTTCAATAAATAAGCCCGCAACACATGCTGGAATTTATAAAGTTTGGTTAAAGAATATTAGTTTAAAAAGAAAAAAACCAAAAGCAATTGTTGTTACACTAAATATGCGATCGTTTGATGCCGCCTGGATACATTCTAATTTAGAGACGCAATTGCAGGAATCTATGGTTTTGACGCAGCCTTATCCCAACCTGGTAAATCGTTTTTTATTATCTCTCCAGGCTTTTGATAATAAAACAGAGGAGCAACGCACTAAAGAAATGTTGGACGATTGGGAAACTGTAAAATTGGTTTTCCCTTTTGATTTCAAATATAAAACAGTAAGAGATTGGGATGTATCCTATGGTCAGTATGGCTGGGATATGCCTGATAGTCCTGAAAAAAATAAAATACTTTTAACTTGTCATTACATAAAGGCATATGCGTTCAATTTAAACGAAAATAATCCACGCGTTAAAGATTTTGATGAAATTGCAGAATGGTGTAACAAGAACAACATCAATTTATACCTTAATTTATTAGCCGAAAATATAGAATATGCAGATAGTTTAGTTGGTAAAGAATTAGTATTTTTAATGAGGCAAAATCGCGATTACTTAATAAAAAGATACAATAAAAATAACTGTGTTGTTGTAGATAATTTAGAATTGATAAACGGGAGTGAATTTACAGATCAAACCTGGACGACTGAACATTACGGTTATAAAGGAAGAATGATAATCGCTAAAAATTTGGCCAACTCATTAAAAAATCAATTTTCAAAAGAATATATAAAAGCCTATTAATTATGTTAGATAAAAACGGAATAGCGAAAAGAATTGCCAGGGAAGTAAAAGATGGTATGTTTGTTAATTTAGGGATTGGAATCCCAACATTGGTTGCCAATTATATTCCCGATGGTATTAATGTGGTGCTTCAATCGGAGAATGGAATACTAGGGATGGGGCCGTTTCCTGAGGAAGGAAAAGAAGATGCCGATCTTATTAATGCCGGTAAACAAACAATTACTTTGCTTAAGGGATCAAGTATTTTTGATAGCGCCATGAGTTTTGGTATGATCCGTTCGCAAAAAGTAAACCTAACCATACTTGGAGCAATGGAAGTGAGTGAGAATGGTGATATTGCCAATTGGAAAATACCCGGTAAAATGGTTAAAGGCATGGGTGGCGCTATGGACCTTGTTGCCAGCGCAAAGAATATTATCGTAGCAATGCAACAAGTAAATAAAGCAGGCCAATCTAAACTATTATCAAAATGTGACTTGCCATTAACAGGAGTTAAATGCGTGAAAAAAATCGTTACTGAATTGGGTGTATATGAAATTGTACCAGGTGGCGGATTTAAGTTATTAGAACGCGCGCCCGGAATTAGTGTTGATGAAATTAAAAATGCAACTGCCGGGAAATTAATTGTTGAAGGTGATATTAAAGAAATGAGTATTTAATTTAATAAGATCGATCATAAAGTATTAATAATTATACCCTGTTATAATGAGGCCGAAAATATTGCCCCGTTGTATTATGAACTTCAGATGTTAAAATTGGAAGGCTGTTCTATTTCACCTTTATTTATAAATGATCATTCTACCGACTCCACATACGAAAAACTTACCGAGATGAAAGTAAAATTTCTCGATAACCCTATTAATATTGGCATTGGTGGCTCTGTCCAGCTTGGGTTTATGTATGCAGAAGAAAATAATTTTGATTTCGCGGTTCAAATTGATGGTGATGGCCAGCACCCGCCAAAAGAATTAAATAAATTATTAACGCCTCTTTTTAATAAGGAAGCAGATGTTCTTATTGGATCTCGTTTTATTGATAAAATAGGTTTTCAGTCATCGCCATTAAGAAGATTTGGAATTAATTTTTTCTCACATTTAAATAAATTCTTAGTTGGAGCTTCCATTAAGGATCCCACGTCAGGTTATCGTGCTTATAATAAGAAAGCAATTCTTGAACTCATCCAATACTATCCAGATGAATATCCAGAGCCTGAGGCAATTGTTTATTTAGTTCACAAAGGATTAAAAATTAAAGAAGTTTCTGTTGTTATGAATGAACGCCTTATGGGTGTCTCATCTATTAAAAGTTTTTCAACTATTTATTATATGGTAAAAGTTTCTTTAAATTCGATTTTTTTACATTTAAAAATGAGGTCAAATGGATAAAATTCAAATTATAGCAATAATTGCTGTGTTATTTTTTATAGGATTAATTACCCGTTTTATAATGAAAGGAAAACTAAGAACTGAATATTCAATTATTTGGGGATTAATGGCAGTTATCTTTTTGGTGTTTTCGGTTTGGAGGCAGAGTTTGGATATGTTAGCAAATTTTTTTGGTGTGTATTATGCACCATCACTAATTTTCATATTTTTCTTTTTTATGATATTCATTTTTTTAATTCATTTATCAGTTGTTAACTCAAAACAACATGATCAAATTAAAAAACTGGCACAGGAAATATCGTTATTAAAAGAAAAATCTTTATAATCACAACTAAATTTTTTTTAAAGAACATCCTACTCAATGAAAAGACACTTAAAATTATTAGATAGAGTCACTAGTATTAGTGTTGATAAGATAAAAAATGCAACAGCTGACAAATTAACTATAAATGGCACAATTACTGAGATGAAAATTTAATATTTCATCTTAAATTATGAAACAAAACCTATATTAAAATGTTAGATAGCTATTTTCTTCCTTACCAACAGATACTAATTGTTTGTTCATTTTTATTTTATTTTATTTCTATTTTTCTATTCGAATTCAATAGAAAGCAAACTTTTGCTCTTTTGTTTTTATTACTTGGAACATTTATTTTTAAGATTTTCGTTATTTCTGTCGATGAATATATTAATTTGTGGGATGAACAATATCATGCATTAGTTGCGAAAAATCTTTCAAAAAACTTCTTTTTCCCAAAACTATATACAGATCCTATTTTGCATTATGATTACAGGTCATGGACGTCTAATTATATATGGGTGCACAAACAACCATTTTTTCTAATGCAAATGGCTATTTGCATTAAATTACTTGGGTCTTCAGCATTTGCTGTAAGATTGCCAAGCGTTTTGTGTATTACATTTGCAACATTTTGCATTTATAAAATTGGCGAGAATACTCTTACTAAGCGAATTGGGTTTATTGGGGCCCTACTATTTAGTATGAATTCTTTTTTTAATGTGTTAATAGTTGGTGCTTTGCCAACAGATCATAATGATATTATTTTTATGTGTTATATAATTGCCAGTGTCTGGGCTTACACTGAGTATCAGAAAAAGGAGAGGGTTTTTAAATGGATGTTGCTGATTGCATTATTTAGCTCATTTGCAGTTCTAACGAAATGGTTACCGGGTTACCTTGTTTTCGGTATATGGTTTGTTTATTTACTTCAACAAAAGAATACATTTAAAAAGTATAGAGAAGACTGGCTGAATATTTTTAAAACTTTTTGTTTGGCAATAATTTTACCGCTTGTTTGGCAAATATATATATATATACGTTTTCCTTTAGAAGCAGCTTATGAGCATTCTTTTAATGTTAAACACATTATCGAGCCACTAGACGGCCATAAAGGTGATTCTTTTTTTTATATGGATGGTATTGAAACTGTAATTGGATATCTGGCTCCATTTTTTATTTTATTTGGCATAATATTATTAAACAAATTCATAAAAGACAAAAAAATGTTTATTAGTTATATATCTATTCTTGTAATCGTATATGTATTTTTTACTAATGTCGCAACTAAAATGCTTGGCTTTCCATTTATTGTTTTTTTTGTTTTTTTCCTCGGGTTTGGAGCAATTGCAGAACAATTATATAATTATCTTAAAATACATTCTCATTCAATTAAAAAAACTTTTTTTGTTGGCCTTATAATTTATGCAGTTATTTCCATATGCAATTTAGAAGAGTTTCAAAAAAATCATACAGTTTGGCAAAAAAAGGATTTTGGACTTCATAATTTTCGGAATCATAATATTGATTGGCTCTACACTTGTAAAGAAATGAGTAAGCAATTTAAAGAGGAAAAATATGTAGTGTTTAATTGTGATGATATTGATTTTGTCAAGCTTATGTTTTATACCGATTATATAGGATACCAAAAGATCCCAAACAGATTTGAAATTAATTTGGCAAAAGTAAAGAAATATAAAATCGCCATTATTGACGATGGAAAACTACCTTCGGATATTTTAAAAGATACAAGTATAGTTAAAGTAAAAGGGGTTCAGGATAGGATTGTATGGATTGATACTGTTGAAATGAAAGTAGATAAAAATAAATATTTAAAACTATCTGATGATGGCAAGATGTTTCTAAATGATAAAAATGGAAGTAAATTTATAGTTACAAAATTTGCAAATCATACAACACAATTAAAAGATCTTAATGGCAAGATTGCAAGTGCGCATGAAGATATTGGAGGGGTAATTGTTTTTGACTCTTATTTATTTCAAGTAAATGAAAGAATGATTTTAGATTCGCTGGGACAAAATAAGTATGTTATTACAACTCCTTTTAAAGAAGACTTGATAATTCCCGAAAATGGAATTTATTTTCATACTAAAAGACATCAGAAAAAAAAATTAATTGTTGAGTTTGTTAAATCAGAGAGATAGTCTAAGTATAATTCTAATATAATTTAAGTGCTTAAAAGCAATATCATAAAATTGTTTATTAATCTAATTCTTTCAATTTTTTTAACTCAAATTGATACTTTTTGACTTTTTTAGCACTTTAAATTTATTGTAATTGTCAAAAATTTTTTTTGGCAAAAAACAAATAATAAAATAATTATTCTTATTGTTATTTCAGATTTGTATTTAAATCTTAGTATAAATAAGTTTAAAGAGCTGTGTATTAATAGAGATGCTGTAATAGTTTTTCCGAATTAGTCATTTGGCCCGAAAAAAAAATAACGGAGCAAATACATACAAATTTTTTATCCAATGATTTATTCGAATTAGTTTTAGCATTTGCCTAAAATGAGTTTCAATTGATGTTCTAAAATAGCTAGAATTATTGAAATACAAGCTATCTTCTGTTATGTTTGATTCTAGTTACAGAAGCTTTAAGTAGGGTTCACTCAATAAGTCCAACAAATATTTTCGGATAAAATATATTTAGCAGGGTTATTTTAAATTTATATAAAGCATTTTTAATAAAAGTAAAGACGTGCTGTTGCACCAACCTTATTAGGTTG
>JACCXH010000043.1 GCA_013697245.1 Bacteroidota bacterium | reverse complement strand
TTTAAACACCGAGGTGTTATACGGTGTGCGTGATATATTTAAGAACACAAGCTCAAATAATTACTCTCAAAAACCAATTGGCTTAAGAGTTGGATTGCAATATACTTTATTTGAAAAATAATTTCGCACAAAAGATGAAATGAAAAATATATGAAAGCACATGTACTAATTGTTATACTTATTGCACTATTCCTTAATTCCTGCAATAAAAAAGCACTTCCCCCAAAAGATGAAACTCCGGGGCCGGTTTTTTATTTTAAATGCGACATTGGGGGATTCCCTGTGGATTTGAAAGCAGGGGTTAATTCATATTATATGAAATCATCTTATTACCGTGATTCGAATAATGTATATATTTTTAAAGGCGAACTAAAACAAAAAGAATGTTCTGGTAATTGTGGTTTTGGTTTAACGATCATGATCAATGATTATAAAACTTCTCCAACAGGCAGTATGTATATTGATAGTACTTTAATGCTTACCTCTTACCAATATAATGATGCTGTAATTGAACCTACGTATTATACCTGTAATTTCGCATCTCATCAAACCACACAGCCGTCTTCTTATACTTGGTCGTTTAGTGATATAAGCACAACCTGGGGAACTGCTTATTGCGCCCGAACATTTAAAGCAAATAAAACCTATACCACTTCGTTGTTGGTTAGCAGCCAGCAGTTTGGCAGTATTAGTCACGATAACGTTTATAAAGTGGGTAATCCTGTTCAAACTAATGTAAATGTTGTAAGAACAAGTCCAACCAATCTTTTTAGTTATAAATTTTCTACTGTAAATACTACAGGAGTTGCGCCATTTACCTATATATGGGATTTTGGTGATAGCTACACATCGCCTGATCCTATGCCAACACATGAATACCAGGCACCAGGACTTTATGAGGCCAAACTTACTTTAATTGATGCTAACAAAGATACCTGCATATCTTATTACCAGGTACCTGCATTTAACGGTTCATATGGCGAATCTAATTTTAGCGCTTATTTTACACCTGTTTTAAATACCAAAGCTCTTTCAACCATTAGCATTTTTGTTAATGATCCAAAAGGCAATGTGTATTCTTTAGCCCAGGTAAATCAATCAGAAAAAAGCCATTTCGAGATAATTTCTATAGAAAATTACCAGGCAACTGATACTAATCAACCCCTTAAGAAGGTTAAAATAAAATTTAATTGTACGGTTTATAATGGCGCTAATTCGCTTGAGATAAAGGATGGCGAGGCTGTTATTGCCATAGCTTATAAATAATTTGGGTTTTACCCAACCTTTGTACATTATGCTGCGTATTTAATAATAGGTAAACAATTTTTTTTGCTGTTCTATAGTTCTGTGTTAAGTTCTGTGTTTAAAGAGTAAAATCCCTTCTGCTTTGTGTTGTAGAAGGGATTTTTTTTGTGCCGAAAAATTAGTTAGTTTTGCATAGAATGAAGATGTTAAAGAATATATCTCCTTTTATATTAATCTTAATTATTGGTGTTATCACCTTTCGTTTTGTGTTTTTTATTTCATACATCCAGGTTCAAAAATCCGGTTTCAGGGAAGAATTAATTATGAATAACACGCAACAGCTGTCAGAAATTAAATTTACAGCGGCAGATATTTACATTAGTAAAAATGGCTTTGAATGGAAAGAAAAAAACAAAGAGCTGCTTATAAATGGCAAATACCACGAAGTGATCTCTGTAACAAAAGTAAACGACCATTTTGTTGTAAAAATTATTGCAGATAAAACTGAGAACAAATTATTCGAAAAATTTTTTGCTTTAAATAAGAATGCTCAAAAAGGTTATGTAGATCTTGTAAAATTACTTCTTAGTTTTAATTATTTAAACGATATACCTCTTAATACAGTTGCTATATTTTGCGTAGGCAATATTAAAAAACCACACGCTGTATTTGCTTTCACAAGCACTTATTTCCTTTTAAAACAAATTAAGCCTCCTCAGTTCGCTTAATTTTTTTTTCAATTCCAAGAAATCTAAGCTTTAGTAATTATTTATCATTCTACGCATGTAGGATGTAATTCATTTTAATTAATTAAAAAATAAAAACATGAAAAACAAGATCATCAAAATTATTGCACTTACACTTTTAGTAAGCATTGCCATTCCATCCTGCAAAAAATATGTAGACGGACCAAGATTTAGTCTTTTAACCAAAAAAGCCCGCCTTGCCGGCGATTGGAAAATAGAATCGGTAACTACCAATGGTAACGATCAAACAGCCAGTTATAAGGCCCTTGTAGGAGATAATTATATATTTACAATTGACAAAGATGAAAAATATAAAGTAACCGGTAATTTTCCGGATGACGGAACCTATAAATGGGGCGAAGATAAAGACGATGTTTATTTTACGTCAAATGTTGCCGGATCAAAAGAACAAGCCTGCAGGATCCTGCGTTTAAAATCAAAAGAACTTTGGTTAAGAACTACCGCTTTTAATGGCGATATGACAATTACAAAATATAAACAATAATTATGAAGATCATCCGGGTTGGATGATCTTTTTTTTATGATAAATTTTAGAAAAATATTTTTTATTTTATCTCTGATCTGTTTCGGCGATCTTTTAATTGCACAAAATAAATTAACCGGTAATGTTATTAATGCAATTGATAGTTTATCTGTTGCCGGTGTTATTATTAATATTCCTGCTTTAAATATTCAAACCGAAACAGACGCCAGAGGCAATTTCAAGATAAATAATATTCCTAACGGCTATTACCAGGTGCAGGCTATAAAGCCAGGCTTTACGCATTTTACGGAGGTTGTATTTATAAACGATTCTGTAATTAAAAAGAACATCCAACTTAAACAAAACCCAAATCACCTGAATGAAATTGTTGTTTATGGTAATCAGGAATCCAAAAAATCTGAAACGGCAAATACAATTGATGTATTGGATTCAAAAACAATGCGCGAATTGGGTGCTTTATCTTTAAGTGATGGTATTGCCAAATTACCGGGCGTTAATCAATTGAGTACAGGTGCAGGAATTTCTAAACCTGTCATTAGAGGTTTGTTTGGTAATCGAATCCAAACTGTTCTTTTAGGCATGCGATTCGATAACCAGCAATGGCAGGATGAGCATGGCCTTGGCCTTACAGATATTGGCGTTGACAGGATAGAGATCATTAAAGGCCCCACTTCTCTTTTTTATGGTAGCGAAGCAATGGGAGGTGTATTAAATATTATTAATGAAAAAAATGCACCAGTTGGAAAAACACAGGCCGATGTTTCTACCCGTTTTTTTTCTAATACCTATGGTTATGCTGTTGATGCCGGTGTTAAACGAAGTACACAGAAAATGAATTGGGGAATAAGATTGGGTAACGAGTCGCATGCGGATTATAGTGATGGAAATAATAACAGGGTCTTGAATTCAAGATTTGGTGGCAATGTAGGTAAAGCATTTTTAGGATTTAAACATAAGCGCTGGATAAACGAGAATAATTATTTAATTGCAAAAAATAATTTTGGTTTTTTAATGGATGCTTATCAGGTTTTTGATGTGGCAGATGATAGATTATCACGAAGTTTCGAGCGACCACATCATACCGTATTGATAAATATGTTCACCTCACAAAATACGTTCTTATTAAATGCATCAAAATTAAAAGTCAACCTTGGTTTTCATTCTAATAATAGGCAGGAGCAGGAAGGCGCTTCAGGAATTAGCCTGGATATGATCTTAAACACTTACACAGGTTTAATAAACTGGACTAAGAATTTTAATGAAACTACCGAGTTGGTGATCGGTTATCAAAATCAATATCAAACAAACGTCAATAATGGTTCGCGAATCATTGTGCCAAACGCTAATTTTTTTGAAACCTCTTTATTTTCATATTTAAAAAAACGATTTAAATATGCGGTAATGGAAGGCGGAATTAGGTACGATCATAAAAGTATAGAAACATTATCAACCGGCGTATTAAACTCCGGCAGCGTTTATAATCCGGGTGTAAACATTATTCCTGCCTTACGTAACTATAACACTGTAAATGGTGCATTAGGCATTAGTATTTTTGATTCTAAACATCTAAATATTAAACTAAACGGTTCGTCAGGTTACAGAGGACCAAACTTAGCTGAACTATCATCTAACGGTTTACATGAAGGTAGTTTAAGATATGAGTTGGGTAATGTAAATTTAAAAGTAGAACAAAATATTTGCACCGATGTGTACGCTGAGTATTACAATAATAATTTTACATTATTTGGTGGTGCTTATTTGAATCATTTTTTTAATTATATTTATTTGCAACCAAGTAATGATGATTATTTAGGATTCAGGATCTATAATTATATTCAAAAAGATGCTACGTTGCAGGGTGCAGAAGGTGGCATAAAAATTCACCCGGCTAAAGCAAAATTTCTTTTGATCCAATCTTCTTACTCGGGCATTTTGGGTAAAACAAGCGATAATGAATATTTACCATTTATTCCGGCACAAAAAATAAATAACGAAGTAAAATTCAGAGCAGATAAGATCGGGAAACTTAAGAGCTCATTTATGGCTATTGGTTATACTTATGTTTGGGCTCAAAATACACCCAATCAATTTGAAACAAGTACCGCTTCTTACGATTTGGTTAATGCAAGCTTGGGAACAGAGCTGCGCGGTGCAAAAAGCAACCTTATCATTTCTCTTGCCGGTAATAATCTTTTAAACAAGGCCTATTATGATCATCTTTCGCGTTTTAAATATTTTGGTATTTATAATATCGGACGATCAATTTCTTTAAATCTTAAATTTCAATTTAATTAATATACGTATGAAAAATTTTAAAAATAGCTCGATCCTGTTATTGCTAATAGCAGTAATATTTGTTTCCTGCAAAAAGAAAAAAACTGATGCTCATGTACCGCCGGATCTGGTATTTAAAACTGGTGGCATTTACACAAGCGGCGATAGAACACTAAATAAAAAGGACACTATTACTGTTGGTATTACAGCTACCAAAACAGAGGACGACCTTAAATCATATAATGTATCTTATACTTATGATGGTAACACTACAAGTACCACTTTTTATAACAATGTGCTTACAACAGCAGAAGCCGGCAGTTATTCTAACGACATAAAAATAATTTGCCGTAACCAGGCCGGGACTGAGCATTGGATCTTTACTATTATAGATAGAGACGGTAACATTACCCAAAAAACTATTGTACTTACTGTGCAGTAGTATAAAGGTATATTGACAACAATATTTAGGTAGATTTTTCGTTATACCTAAAATTGTGATGATGAAGATCTGCAAAATAGTTTTGCTTTTTATTGTTTTTTTCGGTTTTGCCAACGCGCAGGATAAGGAAAAACGTTTTGAACTTGGTCCAACATTATTTACTGTTAATTCACTTAGTAAAACGTATTACTCTATTATCGATAGGCCATTCATAGAATATAGCAACGGACTTTTTTTTAGGTATAACAAAAAACGCATTAGCTTTAGAGCTGTGATAAGCTATAACGAAAGTTATTTTAAATATTATGCCCCTCCCGGTTGTTTTGATTGCACGAGTGGAGAATCAGGCAATAAAGATTTCAGGGCAGGAGTAGGATTTCAATATTCACTTCTAAAGAAAAAAAATGTTTTATACGCGTTTTCTGACCTTGCTTATCGAAATGTTTTCTCTTCGGGTTTTGTTTATGGGGGTATTGCCGGGTTAAATAATTCATTCTCTTCTTCTACAAATGGTATTGATGGGCTTTTGGGCATGGGGCTTAAACTTAAATTGTTTGAAGATATTTTTCTTTTGCCTGAGTTAGGATATAATATTTTTTACGGTGATGTAAATTATTCAACGTCTCATTTAATCTATGGCAACCCTAAAAGATTCCATTACATAGAGGGTAATATGAAGCCCGTTGCAAAACTTCATTTAACGGTACGCTTTTAACTTTGTTCTTTATACAGGCAATACAAAATACTGTATTTTTGTTTTATGGTAGATATACATAACACATCCGAATTAAATAACATTTTAAATAAATTACAACCAAACGCTAAACCACTTTGGGGTAAAATGTCGCCGCAACATATTATTGAACATCTTGCAATGGCGGTAAAAATTTCTACCGGTAGGATCAATTCAAAATTTTATTCGACCGTTGAAGAAGCAGAAAAAATAAAAAGCCACGTTATACATAGCCAGGCAGAATTAACTCAGGGTATAAAAAATCCTATTTTAACTGATGAACCCCCTACATTAGTTTATCCCGACCTTACAACCGCTATTAGCGAATTACATAAAGAGGTAGATCATTTTAAAAGTTATTATGAAAAAAATAAAGGAGCAATTCATACACAGCCACGTATGGGTGATCTTAACCATGCTGAATGGCTAACCTTACACAATAAGCATTTTACGCATCACTTTAAACAATATGGGCTTACAGAGTAGGCTGTTTAAATATTCTATTTGCATTTGTGATTTTTACTGCTATATTTAAGTTTCAAACTTAAGTTATGTTTTCACAAGGCGAGCAAAAGCAGGAATCTATACAGATTGTAAGGTTCATTCAACAGAATAAAAAGCGATTAGTGCTTTATCCCACAATTGCGATAATTATTTCCGTTATCATCACTTTTTTTATTCCAAAACAATATGCGTCATCAGGCATTGTTTTTCCGCCGGATCATCCCAGTTTAGATAACAATATTTCAAACCCTAACTTTGGTTACGATATTGAAGCCGATCGTTTATTGCAGATTTTGCAATCCAACACCATTATGGATTCGGTTGCAAAAAAATTTGACCTATTTAATTATTACGAACTGGATAAAAAAGATCTTGACTGGCGCGATAAGCTGACAAAAGAATATAAAAGTGATGTACAGTTTGAACGTACAGCTTATATGTCTATTATCATCTCTGCCCAAACTAAAGATCCGCAACTTTCTGCAGATATTGTTAATTACATAATTGGCATTACCAACCGTGTTCGCGAAAAATTATACAAACAAAATATTTTAACTGCTTATAACAAAGCCTCAGAAGATTTTCTTATTCAAAAGCACATTGCCGATTCAATGTTGTTTAAATTAAAAAAAGATATTGAGATGCTGCATATTAGTGGCCTGGTATTATTGGCGCCAAGCGCGCATTTAAATTTTGATTATGTGTCAAAAGTAAATTCAGATCAACCTGAAAATATAAATTTAGGCGAGAATATTTTAAAATACCGTCATCAACTCGATAGGCAAAATGATTTTGAAGGAAAGTTCATTCGTGTTAAAAAAATAATGGAAGATCCTGTGCCAAGTATTTATGTGCTGGATCACGCTATTGTTTCTTATAAAAAGGTTTTACCTTCTTTTACTATCAATGCGCTAATAAGCGGTTTCATCGCTTTATTACTTACAATTCTTATTTCGGTTTTTAAAGCAGAACAATAATTCTTTTGTTTAATAATTTTAAAATAAACACGTTTTCAAAAACTTATTTTGAGTTATACCTGGTTGGTATTCTTTTGCTGCTATTAAATATGAACTATTTTTTAGACCATAACTCACCAAATATATTAATGGTAGTAATGGCTTTAATTGGTTTTGCAAGCATTGTTCTGCTCCTGTATAAGAAAGAATACCTTTTATATATTTTAGCGTTTACAGTTCCGCTCACACTCCCTGTTTCTATCTTCGGGCGTGCCAACGTTAATTTTCCTTCCGAGTTGATTTGTGTTCTTTTATCAGCCTATGTCTGTATTCGCTTTTGTATTAATTATAAAGCGGATAAGGCTTTTTTAAAACATCCGGTTACGATTGTTTTGGCCATTGATCTCCTTTGGTTGCTCATTACCAGTCACCAAAGTTCAATGCCGGATGTTTCGTACAAACGGTTTATTATACGCTTTATTTATATTTTTACCTATTACATATTTTTTTACGAATTATTTAAAGCCGATAAAAAAAATATTATTCTTATTTTTTCAATTCATTGCGTGGGTATGTTGTGGCCTATCTTTGTTGCATTTGATCACCATAAGGATTATGGCTTTTCTACCGGCGGTGCTAACCAGGCCTGCCAGCCTTTTTATAACGATCACACAATTTATGGAGCAGCGCTTGTATTTTTTATTCCTTTTTTATTTTATAACGCGTTTTATGTTCGCCGTAAATTATTTTTAACCTTATTTTATAGGTCTTTACTGTTACTTTTTGTTGTGGCGGCATTTCTTTCTTTTTCGAGAGCTGCTCTGGCTAGTTTGTTAATTGCCTTTATTATTTTCCTGGTAATAAAATTAAAGATCAAAGCTGTTTATCTTGTTATTTGTGTTTTATTATTTTTAAGCACCTTGTTTATATTTAGAAACGATATTAGCGAATATTCAAGCCGCTCAAGATCAGTAAGCCAAAAAAACGATGTTGGCATGCATTTTAAATCGATGGCGAATGTAAATACGGATGTATCCAATACAGAAAGGATCAACCGTTGGAAATGCGCCTGGAAAATGTTCAAAGAAAAACCCATGTTTGGTTTTGGCCCGGGTACTTACCAATTTTTTTATGGTCAATTCCAGGTAAGAAAAGATATGACCCATATTAGTACTTTCCAAGGCGATAAAGGCCACGCGCATTCTGAATACCTCGGTTATTTAAGCGAGACGGGCCTTTTGGGCGCCATTAACTTTCTTTTGCTGGTAATATTTGTTTGCACAAAAGCCTTAAGAGTGATTAATACAAGTAGAGATAAAGAAGTAAAGGCCATTGCTATTTTTGTATTTATGGGACTGATAACTTATTTTATTCATGGCTTTTTTAATGGGTTTATAGAAGGTGATAAGATAGCCATGCCGGTGTTTGTTTCTATTGCTGCTATTGTTAGCCTGGATATTGCGAACAGAGAAAAGGCCAAAGCAAAAAATTAGTTTTTTTTAAGGCTTTGTCTCTATAAAATTTTGTAAACATTTGTACCTTTATCAATATGGAAAATTTTGACCTAAGTCAATCAATAATTTTAGAGAACGAACGTGTTTTGCTTCGCCCACTCGAAATAACAGATCATAATAATTTATTGGGGTTTTCTTTAAACGAGCCCGAGATCTGGAAATACTCTTTAGTACAAGCCGGTGGCGAAGAGAACTTAAAAAATTATTTGAAAATTGCCATGGAGGGTCGTAACTCAAAAAAAGAATATCCCTTTATTGTTTTTGATAAAAAACAAAATTCTTATGCCGGCAGCACTCGTTTTTATGATATACTGCTTTCTCATAAAACCCTGCAATTAGGTTACACCTGGTACGGTAAAAATTTTCAAGGCACTGGCTTAAATAAACATTGTAAATTTTTATTATTACAATATGCCTTTGAGGTAATGAAAATGGAAAGGGTAGAGTTTAGGGCAGATAATAGCAATGCGCGCAGTATTGCCGCTATGAAATCCATAGGTTGCAAACCCGAAGGTGTTTTGCGTAGTAGTATGTATAATATTGATGGTGTAACACGACGAGATAGTATTGTGCTAAGTATTTTAAGAAAAGAATGGTTTGATGAAGTAAAAGAGAGCTTAAAAAAACAATGTACAGCAAAATGAGTTCTGTAAAAGATAAATTAATTGAGGCTGAAGAAAAAGCGCTGCGTTTGTTTAACGAGATACAAAACCGTGGTTTAATTGTTGCCGGAAAATCGGAACATGTTTTAAATACAGAGATCTTTACTTTGGCTTTTGAATTGTTTGATATAAAAAAATACTGGCATAAACGTATTGTAAGGGCAGGAAAAAATACACTTTGTCCTTATAAGGAAAACCCGCCCGACCTTATTTTGAAGAACGATGATATTTTATTTTTTGATTTTGGTCCTGTGTTCGAAAGCTGGGAAGCTGATATTGGAAAAACCTACGTAATAGGTAACGATAATGATAAATTAAAATTGCAAGAAGATGTTGAACTGGCCTGGCATGAGGGCAAAGAGTTTTACCTACAAAATAAAGATACGCTTACTGGCGCTGCCTTATATGAACACACACACAAAATAGCTGCTAAATTTGGCTGGGAGTATGGTAATGTTCATTGCGGACATTTAATCGGAAATTTTCCGCACGAAAAAATAATTGGCGACGAGACTATTAATTATATCCATCCCGATAATGATATATTAATGAGCGAAAAAGATAAATTTGGTAACGAACGTTTTTGGATCTACGAGATCCATTTTATAGATAGTAAAAAAGAAATAGGTGGATTTTTTGAACAATTTTTAAATTAAGATAATGAGAACAACTCTAATTATAGCAGTAGCAATATTTGGCTTTTTAATTTTGCCATTCAATAATAGAAACACAATTTCAAAAAAAGTAGTTAGTTGCGACAGCACGCCGGTTTTAAATAAAAAGATAATTGATTTTGTAAAAACAAAGATCGGTAAAAAAGTGGGCAAAGGCGAGTGCTGGGATGTAGCTGCTGAAGCCTTGAATTCGGTTAATGCAAAATGGGACGGCAATTATAAATTTGGTACCGAAGTAAATTATAAAAAAGATTGTGTTTTTCCGGGTGACATTATGCAATTTGAAGGCGTAACATTACAGTATCAAATTGGTACAAAAATCTACATGGAAAAAATGCAGCATCATACGGCCATTGTTTACGAAGTAAAAGGCAAAGAAGATTTTGTACTGGCCGATCAAAATACAGGAAGATCAGGTAAAAAAGTTGGTATCAGTCCGTTTAAATTTGCCGATATGACCAAAGGTAAGTTCAAAGTTTTTCGTCCGACGTATTAAAAAATAGGAGATGGAACAAGGATTTAAAGGGGCATACCAATTTTTGCAGATAAATAAATGATCCGTGAAAACCTGTTAGATCGGTTAAATCCATGTTCCATCAACGCTTATTTAAGACTGCAATCTGTAGTATACGTTTGGCCAAGAGTAGTTTCAGACTTATCGCCATCGTTGCATTTTGCCCGGGCTTCATCTAACTTCATTTTGCCGGTATTATGGCTTTCAGAACTTGAACCGTTTGGGCTGGTTTTAACGCATTCGCAAACATAGTCTTTCTTGCATGATGTAAGGCTTAAAGCCCCTACTGCCAAAATCATTAATAAATTTTTCATCTTTTTTTTAGTTTAATTGTTTATAGACTGTCATATTTCAATTGTTATGCCAGTTCATCTAGATAATAAACTTTAATTGTTTTGCCCGTCGTTGTGGAAACTAATCTACGTTTCTTGTAGATTACACAACGATCGTGCATTCAGAAAAAGTGGAAAAAAAGCGTATATTTATATGATGTATTCCAAAGAATTAGATAAAGCTTCGATTCTAAGCAGAGTCCAATTGCGTAAATGTTTGTATGAAGGTTGAGTTAAAACTAAATAAAACAATTGTTGGCGCGATTGTCTTTTTTTTCTTTACATTCAATTTATCTGCCCAAAATTTTATTAAAGGTACTGTAGTTGATTCTACCAACACCCCTATTTCATATTGCGCTTTGGCTATTTTAAATGTAACAGACAGCAGCATAGTAAAAGGCAATATTACCGATGATAAAGGAGAATTTGTTTTCGAAAAAATAAAAGCTGGAAATTATCTCATAAAATTCAATAACGTGGGCTTTAAAGCCGGATGGTCGCAGTTAATTACTGTTGATTCTTTATCTCAAATATCTCTGCTTCCGCAGATATTAAAATCAGAAGGAATAAATTTGACAGAAATATCAGTAGCCGCTTTTAAACCCATTATTGAGTTTAAAAAAGGAATTGTGATTATGAATGTCGAGAATAATATTTTAACGGGCGGCAATACTATCTTTGATTTATTAAAACGGGTGCCAGGAGTTACGATTGACGCTCAGAATAATATTTCGGTTAACGGAAGGGGTGGCGTACGATTTTTAATTGACAACAGATTACAACAAATACCTATAAGTCAATTAATAAATATGTTTATGGGTATGCCTGCTGAAGCAGTTTCTACAATAGAACTTATAAAAAATCCGCCCGCAAAGTACGATGCGGCTGGTACGGGAGGTTTAATAAATATAGTACTAAAAAAAGCAAAATTAAAAGGCTTTAGTGGAAGTTTATCGCAAAGCGGAAGCCATGGTGATTATAACAGGGGAGGTACTTTTCTTACGCTCAATTATAAATCAAATAAACTTACGCTCTTCAGTAATATGGCCGTCTCTTATTTACAATTTGCAACAGATAATTATTATCTACGAAACATAACCGACACAGGCAGTACTTTTAGTGTTTACTCTTATGGATTGCAATTGCCTCGTCGCTTTATTGTCTACGGGAATGCAGGAGTTGAATATGAACTAAGCAAAAAGACAATAATCGGATTAAATTACAGCAACAATGTCGCACAAATTACTAATACAGGGAATAACACACTTAATATTACCCAAGGAAATATTTACAACTACAATTATGTCCATTTTTTAACTACATCTAAACAAAATATTAATACACCTTCCTTAAATTTTAATGTTCAGCATAAATTTGATTCGCTAACAAAACTACAATTATCTGCGGACTACACTGATTATCTTGAACAATCGGGCAGATTTACTGATAATCATTTTTATAATAATGCAGATGTGGAAGTTCTTCCGTATACTCATGTTGGCTCTGTTGTAAATTCTGATTTTAAAATATTTACACAGAAATTGGATTTTACGAGAGATTTTAAAAAATCCCTGAGCCTTGAAGCGGGCTTTAAATCCAGCTTTGTAGAGAATTCGAGTAACTCGGTGTTTCAGAGAAATGATCCTGTTAGCGGACAAATTTATTCGGATACTGCATATTCATATATGTATAAATATCACGAAAGAATAGTAGCGGGTTATTTTACCCTGGGTAAAAGTTTTAAAAAAATAGACTTGAGGGGAGGCGTAAGAACAGAACACACACTTATTGAAGCTAACGACAATCCAAAGCCATTTACGCTGCACCGCGATTATATCAATTTTTTCCCAAGCGGTTCTATTGATTATAAATTAAGCAGTAAAAACAGTTTACAAACCAGTTACAGCTATCGCATAGATAGGCCGAGTTACGATCAGATGAACCCGGTAAGAACATTTTTCGATCAATTTAACTACGGAGCCGGTAACCCCTATTTGAAACCCCAATATTCTCATGTTGTTAATCTGGATTATGGTTACAACAACTTCATTACCATAAGCGCTTCTTATCAAACCACGAAAGACAATATTTATAATTACGCATATGGCAATCCACAGAGCAAAGCAACAATTGATTCTACATTTAATTTTGCTCACATGAACAACTCTTCCTTGTCGTTATTTATACAGAAACAAATTCAATGGTTCAGTTTTCAAATTTTTGCAGGAGGGATTTATCGTACCAGTTCTACTTTTGTAAATGGCCTTCCTGTTAGTTTAAATTCCTATTTATATAATGTAAATTTTAATACGGAATTTATGCTGCCAAAAAATTTCAAAATCCAGTTTCAGGGTTATTACAATTCTTTGTCAACCGATGGTATACAAACCTACTATCCGAACGGTGCAGTAAACCTTACTGTATCCAAGTCTTTTTTTAGTCAGAAATTAAATATTTCAATGAGCCTGTTTGATGTTTTTTATAGTGATATTCATCCGTATACAAATGAGGTTGGAGGAGCATATTCTTATTACACTGAGAGAAACGATACAAGAAGAATACGAGGATTTATCGTTTGGAAATTTGGCAAGATGAAAATCAGTCAAAGCCTTAAATCAAATAATGAAGCCGAGAAAGGAAGACTAAAAAGCGTAAATTAAAAATATTCCATTAGTGCAGAGTACATCCCTAAAGCTATCGGGACCGCGCGAACGGGATGCTACATAAAACCCTATCGTCCCTAAAGTACCGAAGATTTGCATTCAGAAAAAGTGGAAAAAAACGTATATTTATAAAATGGATTCCAAAGAATTTGATACTGGTTCGATTCTGATTAGGGCCATGCTAGCATGGTTAGGCAAAAGTGTAGGCAATGATTGGTCGAAATAAGCATAGAAATTTTTTATTAATTGGAGCGCTATTTTTTACAATTGCATTGATTTTATATTTTAGAGCTTACATAATTGAAAAAAAGTATGATTTTAAAGGTATTATTCAGGATATTACAATTGAAGAGAAAGGTATACCCAAAGTAATTGTTGATGGGTCGATTTATTATATAACTTTTCCTGATGAAAATTTTAAAAATAAGATTAAAAAAACGATTCTTTAATAAAAATCAAAAACTCAATGGTGTATGAATTAATTAAACAAGGCACTAAGGAAATAATTCTGTCTGAATAATATGAAAGAATCCCTTTAGCGCGGATTTATAATCCCACATTGATCTGTTAGAAACAAAAATTTGTGAGGGCTACAAAAGTGATTAAAAGATGTTTTATTTTCATCTGATAAAGATACTAAGTTTTGTTTATAAGTGGTAGAGTAAGGAATCTTTTTGCGAAAACCTTCCGGCAAGAGAGATTCTTTGCCAATCGCATATAGGAAAACTAAAGATATATCATATTCGTTTTCATTAAAACACAAATTGTTTTAATGTTATAACCGAAGTAATAAAAAAAAGTTTAAACCGCGATTATCTTTCCTTCCTCGGTTCCAATGAACCTCATTTTGCTTCGCAAAACCCTCAAGAGGGAGATACTGTATTTGTTAAAGCAAATATAAGATCAGTGTCAATCTGCTCGATCCGCGTCATCTGTGTTCCATCGCGTTATAGGCATTACATCATCAGTAAGCAACAACAACTCAAACAATTCTTTTTGCTCTATCTCTTTTACTTCACCCGGTTGCATTTGGCCCAGTTCTAAATTCTCTATTTTTGTTCGTATCAAACGTTTGCAATCGTGTCGTACTGCCGAGCACATTTTTCGTATCTGCCTGTTCTTACCTTCCGTTAAAACAAATTCCAGCCACGATTGTGGTAACTCTTCTCTAAATGTATGTTCTCTAAAAGGCAGATCTTTTGGTTTATTAATTAAAGTCACTTCGCAGGGTTGTGTGGTGTAAACGCCTTTTTTTTTCACTAGAATATTTAAACCTTCACGTAATTTTTTTAAAGCTTCTTCTTCCACTTTTCTTTCTACCTGCACAATATAGCTTCGCTTATGTTTTCGCGTAGGGTGTAATAAACGATTGGCTAAGCTTTTATCGGTTGTTAAAATTATTAAGCCTTCGCTGTCATTATCCAAACGGCCTACAGCGTTGGTGCCTTCCGGAAAATCATAGCCAAGGTCGCCAAGCAGTCTTTGTTTGTAGGGACTAATGAACTGCGAGATCATTTTATAAGGCTTGTATATGATAAAGTAACGCTCCAGTTTATTTAATTTACTGCCCAAAAGTACCATTAAAAAGCCAAAATAATCTTTCATCTTTTTTAATAAGCAAAATATTTTCTTATCTTTAGTTTATCTAAAATCATGAGAAATTTAAAAGCAGCATATTCTCTTGCCATCGTTTTTTTTGGCGCTTCTTTTTTGGCGCAACAAACTAAAGAAACAGTAAAATCGGGCAATGTAGAGAATCAAATGACCGTTTCAGGAACGGGTATGTATAAAGATTCCGAATCAAAAGAAGCACAGGAACTTTTTAACCAGGCCACAATTCTTGGCGATAAGCAGGATTATAAAAATGCGGAGAAACTTTATTTAAAGGCCCTTAAAGCCGATCCAAAATATGTGGAGGCTTATGATAATTTAGGATTAACTTACAGAAGAATGGGTGAATATGATAAAGCCATTGATAATTATAAAAGATCTATAGAGCTTTTTCCTGAAGGCCAAACGGCGCATCAGAACCTTGCCGCTATTTATGGCATTAAACAGGATTATAAAAGTGCCGATAAAGAATACAAAGCTATGTTAAAGAATTCGCCAAACGATCCAGAGGCTTATTTCGGACTTGCAAATTCTAGCATGATGCAATCTAGTTTTGATGACGCGCTTGTAAACGCAAAAAAAGCATTGGAGTTATACGAAGCCGCTAAATCGCCTTTGGTAAATGACGGACAATACATGGTTGGTCTTATTTATTATTACAAATCTGATAAAGAAAATGCCATAAAATATTTAAAGATGGCAAAACAAAATGGCGCAAAAATTCATCCAAAAGTGGAGAAAGACCTTGGACTTTAACTTGATATTATAAAATAACTATGAAACAATTTTCCATATTCCTATTTTTCATTTTCATTAATTTATATTCATTTTCTCAAATGGATACGATCCATTGGTCATCCGGCAAGCCGCTTACCTGGAATGATTTTAAAGGCGATGTACCTGATACTGCAACAGAAAATGGCACTGCAGAAATAAAAATACTCGCAAGCAGTAAAAATGAGGCTAAATACTCGCTCTCAAATTGCTACGTAGTTACTGTTTTCGACTGGCGTAATTCCTGGGTTAAACCTAAAATGGATTCAGATACCTATTTACAATATTTTCAGGTGATGTTTGATATCGGCGAATTGTATAGCCGCAAATTAAGAAAATCAATCAAAGAAATTAAGGATGATCCTTACCCGGTATCATTTAATGAAAAATGCAAAGCCGCCCAAATTGGCCAAATGGATAGATTAAAACAATTCAAAAAAGAATCGAAGAACGGTACCTTTGAAACAGCAATTACACGTTGGCATGAAAATGTAAAGACAGAATTATTAGAATTAGATGCCTTTAAACAAGCTCCTGTTAAGCCGGCTAAATAATGGACCATTCGCTGATCTTTAAGAATATTTCTAAACACATTTCATTAACAGCTACCGAAAAGGAATATTTTAGTTCTTTATTAGAATTTAAAAAAATAAAAACCAAAACATTTTTATTGCGCTCCGGAGAGGTATGTAAACACTCAAGTTTTGTTACAATCGGCTGCCTTCGCGCTTTTACGGTTGATAAAAGCGGTGTTGAACATATATTATCATTTGCACCGCAGGATTGGTGGGTTGGCGATATGTATAGTTTACTCAGTCAAAAACCGGGTAATTTAAACATTGAGGCCATGGTGGATACAGAAGTGGTAATGCTTTCAAAGAACAATCAGGAAAAATTATATAATAAAGTTCCAAAATTTGAACGTTTCTTCCGCATCATCACCGAAAAATCTTTAGTGGCCTACCAGCAACGTTTAATGGATAATTTAAGCCTTACCGCGCAAGAGCGCTACGTTAAGTTTTGCACAACTTACCCTGCTATTATCAATACCATCCCTCAAAAGCAGGTAGCAGCATACATTGGCGTTACCCCCGAGTTTTTAAGTAAGTTGAAGGCTAAATATCTCAAAACAAAGTAAATTTTTTGACACGAATTATACTAATTTTACTAAAAGCTAAACTAATTTTTAGGGCTTCGGCTTATATTACACTGATCTAAATGCCTAAGCGGTTTGAATTAGTGAAATGCAATTAAGTCGCAGACTTTATTTTATAAATTAATAGGCGTAGTATTTGCCTTTTATTTGTGTAATTAGTGAAATTCGTAGCAAAAACTGCGATGATCATAATAATCAACGTCATCTGTGTCCGATCACGTATAGTTTTTCATTTCTTAACCTAGATTAAGAACTTTTCTTGCTTCTATTTGTACCTTTGATATAGAATTAAACCAAATACTATGGACAGGAAAGATTTCTTAAAAAAAGGGTTACTTGGCACCGGAATGTTTGTTGCCGCTAACTCACTTGGAAGTATCATTAAAAATGATATTGATGAACTGAAAGAACTGGAAATATTAGGGTTTAATCATATACCAAATACAAAATCAACTATTATGGAAAATTCAATCTTGCACAAAGCCAACACGCGCGGTGATGCCGATCATGGTTGGTTGCACAGCAAACACACTTTTAGTTTTGCTAATTATTATAATCCCGAAAGAATGCACTTTGGTGTGTTACGCGTTTTAAATGATGATACCGTAAGTGGTGGAATGGGTTTTGGAACTCATCCGCACGATAATATGGAGATCATTAGCATTCCTTTAGAGGGCGACTTAGAACATAAAGACAGTATGGGTAATGTAGCCGTTATTAAAAATGGCGACATACAGGTAATGAGCGCGGGGACAGGGATTCAGCACAGCGAGTATAACAAAAGTAAAGATAGCACCGTTAAGTTCTTACAGATCTGGGTGTTTCCAAACAAAAAAAATGTGACACCGCGCTACGATCAAATAACGCTTAAAGCAGAGGATAGGCATAACAAATTACAGCAGATCCTCTCTCCAAATGCAGATGATGCCGGAGTTTGGATTCATCAAAATGCTTGGTTCCATTTAGGTAAGTTTGATAAAGACGTTTCAAAAGAGTACACATTAAAATTAAAAGGTAATGGCATTTACATTTTTAATTTAAGCGGCGATCTTGATGTGAACGGACAGTTGTTGAATTCACGTGATGGTTTCGGCATTTGGGATACGGATAAAATAACTTTAACGGCAAATACCGCTGCAGAGTTTTTAATAATGGAAGTACCAATGAATGCATGATATATTAATTAACGATAAATAAAAAAACAAAAATTATGAGCACAACAAAATGGTCTTTAGACCCAAGCCACAGTGAAGTAAGCTTCAAAATTAAACACATGATGATCTCTAATGTAACAGGTCATTTTGGAACTTTTAATGTTACTGCAGAAACAGAAGGTGATGATTTTACAAAGTCACAAGTTTCTTTTACTGCTGATGTAAATACAATTAATACCAAGAGCGAACAACGTGACGGTCATTTAAAGTCAGGCGATTTTTTTGATGCTGAAAAGTATCCGCAAATAATATTTGAAGCAACCAAAATGAATAAAGTTTCGGATGATGAATTCTCTGTTGATGGAAACTTAACTATTCGTGATGTAACAAAACCTGTAAAATTAAAAGCAGAGTTTGGTGGCATTGCAAAAGATCCGTATGGAAACATTAAATCAGGATTTACAGTTGAAGGAAAAATTAACCGTAAAGATTTTGGTTTAACCTGGAATGCAGCAACAGAAGCCGGTGGAGTGTTAGTTGGTGAAGAATTAAAAATACATGCTGAAATTCAATTGGTAAAACAACCCTAATATAATTCCCCTTTGAAAAAGGGGGATAGTGGGTTTTTTTGCGATTGAGCAAAAAATGGGATGCGCAAAATTAATGTAAGCCCGATCTTTACATTTATTTAAAAATAAAATATGAAACTAATAGCTTTTGCTGGAAGTAACAGCTCCACGTCGATAAACAAAAAATTAGCAACCTACGCTGCCACACAATTTAAAGACAGTGAAGTAGAAGTGTTGGATCTGAATGATTTTGAGTTGCCGTTATTTAGCGTTGATCGTGAAAAAGTATTAGGGCAACCAAAACTGGCGCATGATTTTTTAAATAAAATGAAGTCTGCAGATCTTTTGGTAGTTTCTATGGCAGAAAATAATCGCAATTATTCTGTAGCGTTTAAAAATATTACAGATTGGGCATCGCGCATTGATGTAAATATCTTTGCAGGAAAACCCATGCTGCTAATGGCTACATCGCCGGGAGCCAGGGGCGGGGCCAGCGTATTAGAGATCGCTGAAAAATATTTCCCACGCTATGGTGCAAAGATCTTAAAAACATTTTCGCTGCCAAGCTTTGAAGAAAATTTTAAAGACGGTGAAGGAATTGTGAATGAAGATCTGAAAAATAAATTATTACAATTAATAAAGGAGATACAAAATGAGCAGGTATAGAAAAATTCAATCCATACATATTGCACCTGAAACAATGATGGGGCCTATAAAATTACGACAGGCTTTTCCATTACAAGGTATGCAACAAGTTAACCCTTTTATTTTATTACATCATTTTGATAATACTTTTGGACCAAATGAAAATGATTTTAATGTTCCGCCTCATCCTCACAGGGGTTTTAGTCCTATAACATTTATGTTTGAAGGTTCTATTGAGCATGAAGATTCGTTAGGGAATAAAAAAGTAATTGGTGATAACGAAGTACAATGGATAAATGCAGGCCGGGGTTTGATCCACAGCGAAAAAGCAGATAAAGCATTTATTGAAAAGGGTGGCAGGTCGCAGGGCATACAGCTTTGGATAAATACACCAAAAGCGCATAAGATGGACGCACCTTCTTATCAACCCATTACTAAAAATGAAATTGTGTTGATAGAAAAAGATGGCGTAGAGTTAAGATTGGTTTCAGGAAAATACTTGGATAAAAAAGGTCCGGCTCATTCGGATGTATTTACAGCTATGTTGCGAATGAAACCAAACTGCGAAGAAATATTTTCTTTTCCTGCTTCAAATAATATTGCTTTTTATGTTTTGGAAGGCGAATTAAAAATTAACGAAACAGTTACCGCTAAACAACATAGTTTAATTGCATTTGAGCATGGCGATGAAGAAATTAAATTGAATGCAACTGCTGACGCCAAATTGTTATTAATGGCCGGTGACCCAATTAATGAACCCCTGGTAACTCATGGTCCATTTGTAATGACCTCGCAAACCGAAATCATGGAAGCTATGCGCGATTACCAGGATGGAAAAATGGGTTTTTTGTATTGATCATCTTTTTTTTGCCACAGATTTCTCAAATTACCACAGAGTTTAATTAAAAATTAATCTCTGTTATTTTGAAATCTGTGGCTTTTTTCTCTAAATTTATCTTATGAGCGAGGGTGAAAAAAAATACAATAATGATGAGATCACCATTGTATGGAAACCAAAAGTATGTATTCATTCTACTTTATGCTGGAAAGGTGAAAAAGGCTTAAGGCAAGTGTTTAACCCTGCCGAAAAGCCCTGGATAAAGCCACATGGCGCAACAAGTAACGAAATTATTATACGCGTAAATAACTGTCCTTCGGGTGCATTAAGTTTTTATTATAACGATGAAGCAAATAATTCAGAATCTGCCGGCATCGAAAATATTATTGAAGTATTACCAAATGGTCCGCTGCTTGTTTTTGGAAATCTAAAAGTAATACCAATTTGAAATAATATATAGTCCAATATTTGCATATTGGATTATTTTGTATTAACTTTGGACTATATAATAAATCAATATGTCATTACCAAAACAAATCGTGATAAAAGAGAGTCTCTCA
>JACCXH010000023.1 GCA_013697245.1 Bacteroidota bacterium | reverse complement strand
TATGCTCTTAAAACAACCCTTTTTAAAGTGGCCTATTTTGAATGAGAATCAATGGTACACTTTGGTGAGAATGAGTGGCCTATTTTGGATGAGTACAGGTGGCCTATTATGATGAGAATCTACAATTGATACCATTGATTCTAGAAACACAAGAATATTTGTAATATTTCGGTTCTAAATAAAAAGAATTTATGACTTTACCGGGGCAGATGATAACAAAGTAGGAATTATTACAACAAATCGGGAGTATTCTAAATATCAAAAAAATAATTGATAACTGACTTGGCGTTAATACTTACTAAATTGGAGCGATGACAGCATAACTGGAATGATTATAAACATCTTTGTATTGAATGATTACAAAGTTGTATTTAACTAGGTGATTGCTTACAAATATTAAAAAGTGGCGGAGAAATTGATTACATCTCTCAAAAGATTAAGGTTTCGTTATGAAAACTTTGATTACAAATTTTTAAAGTTAAGGAGCAATTAAGGAGCATTTAAAGGTTTTGTTTTTTTGAGTTATTTTAGGTGTTTTTCGTGCATTTTTTGGTACTAATTCAGTCTAAAAGTGTTGATAGGAAGTTCGTTCAAAACAAAGCAATCTTTTTCTGCCCAATATAATTCCCATCTTCAAAAATTGTTATAAAATAGATTCCTTTTTGCAGATTTGCTTCGGAAAAATCAATCGAATTACTTTTTACTGTAGACTTAAACGCTGCTCTGCCACTTATATCAAAAACTGTAACAAATATTTCACCTAATATGTTTTTATCAAAAAATAGTGTTCCAACTGAGGATAAAGGGTTAGGGAAAACATTAAAATCTTTAACCATTGCCTTATATTCAAATATTCCCACAACATCTTCTTCACCTGCTTTAACAGTTGTGTTTGCAATATCCTGATATGCAAATTTGTAAACTGAGAAATTAGTTGCGTTTGAAGCTACATCAATTTTAATCCATCCATAATGTGTAAGTCCGGATACGATCAATTTAACCCCAATATACCTAATGCCTTGCCCATAAAATGAACCCATTTGAGCGCCTGATGTGGTAGACCAAGTACTCGCTCCAATACTAGAATTTACAATATATGCGACAGCATTTCCGCCTCCATTTACTTGTACAAAGGCGTTCGTATTCATACAGCTAATAATCACAGTGTATGGAGCTGGCTGGGAAATTTTAAAATCCACAATTCCGTTCAAATCAAGATCTATGTCGCAATCTACATAAGAATAATTTATATTGACAGGTGTCACAATAATTGCAGACCGTATTTGCAAGCTAAGGGCAAATAATAAAATTATTAGTAGTTTTTTCATGGATTAAAATATAAATATAAGACAAAAGACAAAGTTATACAATAGAAAAATGAAAACAATTTGTATTCCTCAATTAATTCCTTCTTAAAGAATGAACTGATTGTATAAATAGAAAAGAAGGGG
Source organism: Bacteroidota bacterium (assembly GCA_013697245.1). Lineage (GTDB taxonomy): Bacteria > Bacteroidota > Bacteroidia > B-17B0 > Aurantibacillaceae > Aurantibacillus. The sequence goes on along the minus strand of JACCXH010000023.1, from coordinate 29,187 downwards.
CAAAAACAATAAAATATATTATTCCAATTAAAATTCTCGAAAAATAAGTTTATACTTTTTGAAGTTAAGATTAGAAAGCTAAAAGAAAACATCGCAATGAAACTTGTAATTAATGATGCTAAAGAATAGAATATAAAGTTTTTTTTATTAGTCGCCCATAAATAAATAAATAACATCATTATTAATGCAATCAGTAAGGGCATTGCAAATTTATACTGAAAATATGCAGCGCAAAAATATAATGATATTAATGCAATCGATGTGGCGGTTATCCGTATTAAATACCTCATTTTTGTTTAGGTACTCTATACCATATTTTTTTTACACCTTTCTTTGATGGATTCACATATTCAGGTTTCGTCGAACCTGCCTCAGCAATTTTTTTTTCCGCCTCATGACCAAAAAACAGTCCTTGTATGAAATAGGTTCCACTAATACCAGATAATAGCTTATGTTCGTCAGTAATAGAATATTTAGGACCCTCTGTATTTTTTTGTATTTTTTTTTCTTTGTAAGCTTCAATAGAATAAAACATAATTAGATCACTTCCGTTCTCTATTGATTCAATATTATTTTTTATGAATAAGTCTTCAAAATTCTCAAAACTTAGCTCCTTGAAATTATTGTCATTTAAAATAAAAGGATCTTTGTTAATTGATACCGCAAATCTTACAGTTTGTATCCATACTTTTGGGTCAACTAATGGTCCTCCTATAAAATTACCTTTAGCATTCATTTTTATAAGTTCATTTAAATTTGGATTGCCAGTTTTAAATTGTTTGCCGAAAGTTTGAGCCGATGACCCCCATCTCCAATGAAGGTGAGCTGCATGAGTAGCGCCTGGTGCGGAAATTATTGGTTGAGCTTTCCCCCTGTAGCCCCACCAATGAATATTATCCCAACCTTCCTGCTTATCCTGGTCGTCTAATAGTGTAGAGCCTTTTATAACCCCATTACTGTAAATTTCATAAAGTAAGGGTTTTTCTATTGCTTCAAATATGTTGGTAGCATCTATAAAAGGTTTTCCCGATGGATTGTTAACTGGGTCAATTGTAATAGCATTGACATAGGCACTACTTTCCTTATCTTTAAATACGCCAGCCTGATTCGGATAGTTTTTCAACTTAATAAGATTGATGTTATCTTTAATGAGCTTTGAAAATACTTCATTAGCCTTATATTTTAAGGTACCATCAAGGTTCAAATGCAGACGATAATCAACTCTTACAGAGGCAATATATCCATCTTCTTCATTACCATAAAATACCGTTGTTATAGGAAATAATCTGGCTGCCGTTAAAACACCTGATGGCTCATGTCGTGGTTCATTATTATAATCTGTAAAAATGTAGGTTTGGGTTATTACAATATGCCGACTTTTGCCTTTTTTATCCGAAAATATCGGTTCTTTGCTTACCCATCGTACCTCTAGTGCACTTTCTGTATTAAAACTGCTAAAATTAAGAGGTGCAGTCAAAGGCTTTTGAACGTTTGGTGAAAACGGCTGACTATGTTCGTTAATAGGTATTTGGATAAAATCAGGCGGGCCTAAAACTAATTGTTTAGGTTCAAAACGTTCGGTATTTTTTGGAAATACCCAAATGCTCACTACCCTTATATCTTTAGCAAAAGAATAACCATTATGATATACATTTTTAATAGCCAAGCCACCCTTTGGTACCCAACCTTTATCAACCCTTCGTTTATCTACATCGCCCTTTTCGTCATATAAATCATAAGTATATTCCCAACCACCTGTTGTGGCATTTTTATAGGATTTAATTTTCGGTTCGGCCATTTTTATATCTATGATGATGGTAAAGCAGGAAAATCACAAGGATCATTTTCATCATCTGCATTTGCCATAGGTTTGTAATTTGTCGCTAATGGATGCATACAGCCTTTAATAATTTCTTCAAAAAAGGGTTTGTATCTGAGTTCTTCACTACCTAAAGAATACACAGTGCTTTGTGTTTGTGTAAAAACAGCGGTCTTACGATCTATAATATTTAATGCCACATTATATACACCAATAGGTAAAGAAACAAAGTCTCCATCTACGGTTGTAACAGTAGCATTAAAATCTCCCTGTATCCAATAAGCCCACTCATAAATAAAATCCCCACTTCCACCTTTTACGTCAGGATAAAGGTCTTTGCCCGTTTCTTTATTTACTTCAAAAATACGTGCAGTTATTGCATAAAGTTTAACAGCAGGCGTGAATTCTAGGTGATGGCCTTTAGGGCTTACATAATACGGTGCTAAAAAGTTTTGAGGAATGCTTTCACCCGGCAGCTTATACATGATTAATAACTCTTCCTCCTCATGTTCATTATGATGAGTTACTTCTTCTTCCTGATGGTCATCCACAAATGGAATCTGATCGTCAGGAAAAGAACGTTTAAGAGGTGTCCATCTTAAAGAAAAGCCAATTATTTGTGAAAAATCTTTATTAGAGTTATTACCGATTCTAATTTCAAGTGCCGCTCCGTAGACTTCCGACGAAGTTGTACCAGTTCCTAATTTCATTCCAAAGCGTACCAACCAATGATCAAGATTTGGATAGCCGTTTTTCTGAAAGATAAGTGTACTATCCACCAAATACACCGAAGGAAAAGGAATGGGCAAACCGCTTTTCGCAAACTTTGTGTTATCAGCAAAAAAATGGTTTACATGTTTAATAAAATTTAATGCATGTCTTTCTGCATCCTTTGGGTCGTTAGGCAACAATGACTTCAGCCTGAATGTAGAGTAAAGTTCATTGTTATTTGCAAAATTTATCCACCCGCTTATGGGCGATATGGAAAATTCATAACCAGTTCGAAGCTGCGGAACTTTTAGTATTTCAAAAAAAACACCTCTAATAAGCTCTTCATTTTTTACAAGCGATGAAACATCAATCAGTTCATAAACTCTTATTTTTTCGGTTGTAGCCATAAAATATGTTCATAATATTAGACACCAAGGGCTACTGAATTATCGGGTAAAGCAGGATCAATACCCGCCGCTAATTTAACCAAATTGGTCGGTAATTTGGTTATCCAAGGATCGCCAACATTTGTACCTACAAGATCTCCTGTCGCTGTTTTTATTTCATCAATAATTGATACATACAGAGGATCGCCAATGGTAGGTACACCTGCGCCATTCCAAATGTTACCCGACTCTGTATAATACAATGCAGCTTCTGTAAAATTAGTTCGCACCGGTACAAGAACTCTTACAGCACCAGCTTTTAAAAAACTGGTAAAAAGCGGATCATTATCTGACATGAGGCTATTAACCAACCATTGACTTTTACGTCCCCAAAAATATGGGTAAAAAATGTAGGTCATTTGGCTCCACTCAAAGGCCTGCTCAAAAAATTTAATATAATCTCCTTCCGCTTTTGCTTCAATGTTTCTAAACTCAGGATAGTTTTGCGTTGGTTGTGCTGTTCGCATAGCATCAAACGCATCAAACTTTTGATCCGTTAATAATTCTATACAGCCTTTTTTAATCTCAGTTTTTTCAATCTCTCTGTTTATTTCAGGATTATTTCCGTAAATAGTAACTCCAGCAGATGTTTGAGCTGCTTTTAATGCATTCTCATAATCACTTTTTTTCTTATTGTAGGCCTCAACAATTGCTTGATACGTTTTAAGTTGCCACTCTTCAAATAACTCAGGAGACCTTTCGCAAACTATCTCGATATTTATATATGCTGTATTTTTATAATTTGCAAAACCAGTTACAGGAACAAGGTCTGTTTCATTATCAAGGGGAGTCGAATAAAGATTACCGACAGTCCCTCCACAACTATGCCTTCCTATTCTCAACATTATAAAAGCACTACCCCAATCACTACCCACTGTGGCGTAAGCCATTTTAGCTAAATAACCCGTTGGCACTTTTAAATCTTTTGTTCCAAAAACACTCCAGCCATTGCTTACAGGATTTGTAATGGTTGTAGATACGGTTTGGAACTGTGGAGGAGGAGAATTAATTCCCTGCACACCATAAATAGATATAAAAGTACCAAAGTTTGCGATAGTTATATCTTTATGCGATTGAATTTTATTTTCTGCAAGTGTTGTTGGTATTGGAGTAGTAGTGCCTGCGTCAGGTTTTTTTAATTTTGAAAAAATATAAAATGCTGCTGGTTCTGGAATCACAAATTCAAACATTAACCTTTTACCGTAATTTACCAATTGATTAAGATAAAACTTATCCAACCAATGATATTGACCAATTACATGACTTGCCGTTGGACTTGCAGTATTTGTGTTATCGAATTCGTGTAGATTAGTTTCTTCCGTTTCACTAATTGTAATTATTGTTTTACTAGATCTTACTCGTTCTTTAATCCGTTCAACAGCCCTTTCAGTAACACTTTTAGCATATTGAGTAGCCACACTTGTAGAACTAATTGAGGAGCTGCTGGTAGCATAGTTAACCCCTGCCGTAAGTGTTATCATCCCTCCATAAGAGGCCGAAATTGTAATTCCAGCCTCTAAACTTTGATCTTCCTGTATTATATTAGAACTTTCTTTTTCAACTCCAAAGCGTTCTGTTGTTTGGGTATCTCTTTCTTGTTCACGTGTGGTTTCCGTTTCCGTAGTAAAAGTACTCTCCTCTCTGTTCAGTTGTCGGAAAGTTCTCGCCTTCTTTTCAGTAAGCATTATGTTTTCAACATGCGCAATTTCTCCTAATGAATATTTTAGCAATTGTTGTTTTACTAAAAGTAAATCAGCAATTCCCGCAGGTTTAATTTTCCCTGAACCTTTAGGTAATGAAACGCCCGTATAAGGATCACATGGATTGCTAATTTCTGCATCTAGACAATAGTTTCTAATCTCGATATAGTTGCCACCAATCCTAACCGACATAGATTCCCCCACATAGTTAGAATATGCTACCTTGCCTTGCTTTCTAAGTTCATCGTCAATAATTTCATTAATAAATTGTATATGCGATTGGCTTTGCGAAATCCTTAAAGTATTTAGGACTAGTTTAGTTGCATCTTTTAGCTGACTATATGCTGCATCCGAGAGATACATGTTGTCTTGAGGTATATCCGAAGCTGTGTTCGGGTCATCATTTGGCCTCGGCGCCTCACTTAATATAGCATTTGGATCCGCTTGGCGTATAAATGATTTACGTTTTAAGCTTAGTAATTGTAAATTAAAAACTTCGTTAACATCTGTTTTTGCATTTTGCAAAGCTGTAATTTTTTCCGAAGCTAATCCAATTTCAGGGTCGATCTCAATTGGGGTAGGATTTATTTCGGGTAGAACATTTATAATCTTAGGTAGAGGAAACAATGGTTCGGGTAAAATAATCGTACTCTCAACCGCTTTTTTAATGCCGCCATCTTTTAATAGTTCATCATTAACGTTTATTCGTTCCATTAAACGCAATGCCTTAATAAAGTTGATTAACAATTCACGCAGATAATCATCAGAGGGTTTTACCATTAAAGCAAACAAATTATCCCAAAGCCGCAATTTCTTATTTAAAAAATCTGCATTTGTAACAAAAGCATTAATAGAAGTTCCTAGTACGGTTTCAATTTTATTTTTCAATTGAATTGTATTAAAACCCTTACGGCTATCTTCCATTACAGCGATAACTAAGTCTAAATTAGGAAAACGAGTGTTAAGTGTTTTTTCATCAGATATATAGTTTGGACTTAATTTAAAAGCGTCAACATCTTTCTCCATGTCAGCCCTTGCAGTAGGTGAACCCAAATGGCTTTTTAATTTTTTATACAGCAATGGTTCTGACGCTTCAATTGCCGATAAAGTAGGTGCAGGGATAGCGTCAAAAAAGGCAAAAGTCACAAAACCTATATCAATAGCTATACGACGTTTTTTTATCGCCGGTCTAAGTGCTGCAAATCGGAACGCTTCTGACGTTGGGATGGGTTGTGTAGTTGGCATAATATTATATTTAAGTTGTTTATATTACGGAGCACTGTAAATGTATAAAAGTCATTAAATTTCACAAGTTTTTTAATAAATCTTTAAGGAAATGTTAATAACTTCTAATACTCCTTAATTCAAATTAAATTACCTCCTATTGCACATCCATCTAACTGCAATATTTTATAAGGCAATTTCTTCTTTACTTTAGCTGTATTGAGAATACATTTTCAAATACGTTTAATAAAATTAATTTGCTTAACGTATTAAAGGAAGTGATGAAATTTATCTACCTGATAATCAACGTAAAGCATAATTTACTGCAACTATTTACGCAACTTATATTGCATTATTACAAAATATAAATACATTTGCTAAACCACGGCAAAAAACGAAACTATGGAAACCCAAAATAAGATAAATGAAAAAATGATTGCCATTGCACGAGAATCAAGAGGTCTAGTGTATGCCGATATAGCCGAAAAGTTGGACGTTAATAAAACAAGTGTGATGCGTTGGGAGAACAATGATTTAAACGTAAACGCAGATGTTATACAAAAACTAACTCACATTTTAAATTACCCCGATACATTTTTTTACCAAAAAGGCGAAGTGTTGCCTTTAGCATTAAGTTACCGCAAACGCAATAAGGTTGCCAGTAAAGTAATGACACAGATAGAAGCAAATATAAATATTGCACGCCTAAACGTTGAGCAATTATTAAACATGGTGCGTCTAAAAGAAATTAAATTGCCTGTGTTAGATGTTGAAAAACATGGTACACCCCAAGAGTGCGCCAAACAATTGCGCAAACTATGGAAACTGGAGAAAGGTGTCCTAGAAAATTTAAGTGAAGTACTGGAACAAAATAAAATCATATTGCTAAATCTTGATTTTAATACCGACCGAGTAGATGGCAGATGCACCATAGCTAATGATAAATACCCTATAGTAGTAACCAACAAAAATTTATTAGGCGATAGGCAACGCTTTACATTAGCCTACCAACTGGGGCATTTAGTAATGCACTTGCATACCGCTCCAAAATACGATAGGGATTTATCGCACGAAGCAAATGTTTTTGCTGCTGAACTATTGATGCCCGAAAAAGAAATTAAAAACGATTTGCAAGACCTAACACTTGCCAAACTTGGCGATTTAAAACGTAAGTGGAAAGTATCTATGCAATCGCTCATGTACCGAGCATCGGATTTAGAATTAATAACAGAAAATCAAAAGCGTTATTTGATACAACAGTTTAACCAACAAAAAATAAGACGTAAAGAACCAAAAGAATTAGATATAAAAGTAGAACACTATAAATTGGTTCGTGATTTAATGACGAACTACCGAGCGAAACAAAAATTAAGTGTAGCAAAGATGGCAGCCTTTTTCCATTTAGGAACAGGGGATTTTTTAAACAGGTATAACGATTAAGTATTTTTTAGACAAGTTAACTATATAGAGAAAAGGAGGACAAATGACGACGACCGTATTAAAAATTGTAATTAAACCCTACACAAACAAAGAACTCGCAAAAATTTTTAATGCCAGCGAAAGCACACATCGTAGAGATATGGCACGTATTAAAAAACACTTAACACCTAGATTAGGACATCGTTGGAATGTGAAGCAAGTAGAGCAAATTATGGAGCTGTTAGGCAGACCATACGAAATGATAGAAGAAAGCAAATAAACCATTTTTTATATAAACTTGAGAATGCCAGTCTGAGATAAGCTGGCAATTTTTAATTAAAAGAACTCCAAAAAAAATGGTATCTTAGTTTAGTACACTAAAATAATTACTTAAAATCCGATTGAAAATTCAATCGGATTTTTTTATGCTTAAAACTTTCTTTTTTGCAAAATTGCGCTAAAAGTTGCTAAATATTTTGCGGTCAAATCCAGTCATTTCCAGTCAAAACCAGTCAGGGAAACCACCATCGTAAAGAATCCAGTCAAATCCAGTCATTGCCCTTTTATGTTGCTGTTACTTTGTATCGTCAAATCAAAACAAGTAATCAATTAAAACAAAATAGCATGAGCGCATTAAAAAAAACAACAGCAAACAGCAAAGCAAGAACAAGCACATTACGTGTAATCAGAGGCGGATTATTTCCACAAACAAAAAAAGAAATCGCTACCGAAAATTTATGGTTTATTTGTAAAGCATCTTTTTGGAACACACAATTATTTTCTAACGAAGAAGAAAAAGAATTTAAAGTATTGTTAGCCGAACACTTTAAAGGGAGTAAAAACATTGATGTAACCTTTAAACAATTAGTAGAGCGAATATGCTTAACCAAGCGTTATTTAACACGCAGAAAAGGGCGCTACATTTCTAAACCAATTGATTGGTTAAACATTAACTACACAAACGGATTAGCAGGAACGTTAAGTTGGTATAAGGTTGTAGAAGAACAACGCAAAAACGTACCACATTATAACGAGGGGATCACGCTATTAGCAAAAGCATTATTAAAGTATGCTGATAAACGAAATATCTTGGATATGCTGCATTACCGCAAAGAATTAATCCGATTAAAACAACACGATTTATTGCAAGTGTTTATGAATAGCATTATGCACTTACAATATTTCAGCATCTAAAAAAAAATTCAAAATAATTAACCAATAAAAAAATAAATAACATGAGCCAATCAGCAAAAATAGTAGTAATGGAAAAACCATTTGAAGTTAGACCCTACAACAAAAAAGAAATGTATAAACAGATGAATGTGTCAAAATACATTTTTACAAAATGGGTAAAAGCCTTAGAGCCAACATTGGGTCGTGTATTAGGCGGAGTGTACAATGTTAGACAAGTAACATTAATTATAGAAACGTATGGCGTACCCTTTCAAATTGTAAACCAAGCAGCATAAGAAGATGCAAAGTTATCAATGACTAATCAAAGATGTCAATGAGCGTAAAGAATCCAGTCCACATCTCAAACCCCTTGCTAATCTTTGTACTCGAAACAATCTAATAACAAAAAAATAAATATGAAAACAACACAAGCAGTAACCGATAGCACCTCACACACCTTTTTAACTGGTGCTATACTCTTTGCCAATTTAGATTATTCAGGCTTAACCGATTATGCAGTTAAGGCGGTCATAGGCGGAGCAATATGGATGACGTTTAAACTGGCTGGAGATTATTTATCCATCAAACTAAAAAAGAAACAAGATACAGGAGGTAAAACAAATTAATACGAAACAGAAATAGATTTAAAAAACAAGACACAGGAAAAAGATTAAAGACACAAGAAAACAAAATGGCAAACTGGAAAAAAATAGGAATTATATCAGGCATAGGCGCAGGCGTAGTAGGATTAGCTACTTACGCCCACCGACTAAGCAAAGCCAGTAATGATTTGCAAACCGTAGTGAAAACCAATATCCATTCATTAAAAGCAGATGGATTAACCATACGAATAGATGTACAGATAAAAAATCCAAGTCCCTTAAAGTTTAAAATTAAATACCCTTTTGTATTGCTAAAATATAAAGAAGCAACCGTAGGCACATCCAAAGTAATAAATGAAACCATTACCATTCCTAAGAATGGGGAAGTAAATGTAAATGGCATTATGATAAACCTACCACTTAGTAATATTTTTTCAGTAGGATTTGGATTAGTTAAAAACTTATTGCAAAGAAAGCCAAGTATCATCACCGTAACTACACAAAGCCAAGTGGATTTAGGCTGGAAAAAATTAGCCTACGAAAAATCCCAAGACTTTACACTAAAACCAAAAGCATAAAAAATGGAATCAACAACAGACATAAAAATAAGAAGTCTTGCACCTTATGGCCACTTGTTCCCGAAAGCATTAGCGATAGACAAGACCATAAAAAAAGGAGCTGGCGTAAGCGATACCGTAGATTTTATACCAAAGGTAGTGGTGCAATGTCAGTGGCAAGTAGAAAAGTTTGTGAATCAAGAACTACGAGGATTAGGAACGTATGAGGCTTGTGAAAAACTATGGTATTTTGTAAAACAACACATAGCTTATAAAAAAGATGAGCGAGGCATAGAACAAGTACGAAGCCCGAGACGCTTGATACACGATGCAACTGGCGACTGTGATTGTTTTACCACATTCATAGCAACGTGTTTAACGTCTTTGAAGATACCGGTGATTAACAGAATAACGAAGTACAAGGAAAATTTCTTTCAACACATTTATCCGATAGTGCCAATAGGGAATGGCAAATACATTACGATGGATTGTGTAGTAGATAATTTTAATTATGAAGAACCATACAGCGAAAAAAAAGACTACAACATGGATTTACAATTTTTAGATGGTATAGATGAGAAAAAACCAATGATGAATGTGGACGCACAAGATTTATTTGGTTGGGAGGACGAAATGGGCGACTTAGGGAAACGAGGAAAGCTATTTAGTAAGAACACATCAGCCATGTCCTCTGAAAATGGGGGCGCACAGGGGAAACGCAAAGGTTTCCAAAAGTTTAAAACAGTTATAAAACGAGTTTCCAACGTTGCAAATAAAGCTAACCCAGCAGCAGCACTGTTACGAGTAGGAATACTGGCATCCATGAAACTCAATATTATGAAAGTGGCACAACGTTTAAAATGGGCGTATTTAAGCGAAACAGAAGCGCAACAAAAAGGTGCAGACATGAGCAAGTTTGGAAAGATGAAAAAAATACTTTACAAAATAGAACAGATTTTTTTCACAGCAGGAGGTAAACCCGAAAACTTAAAAAAAGCGATACTAACAGGGAAAGGCAATCATAACAAAGAAGTAGCATTAGGTTATCTTAATGGTAGTGATAACAATTTGTTTGGCATGAATGAACTAACACCGATGAGGACGCTATTAGGGACTGACGTTTACTATGATGAGTTTGTAAATGGATTAGAGGGTACAGAAGAGTTGGGTTCAGCCGTTGCCACAGGAGCGGCCATTACCGCAGCAACTACCGTTATGACAGCTATTGCAGGACTATTAAAAGGTGTTGGAAATTTATTTCCGAAAAAAAAGAATAACATCGATTTTAAAGAAGGAAGTGCAGAAGATGGCGGTTCAACTGAAAGTAATTCGGATGGCAGCGATAACAGTTCGCAGGAAAATAATTCTTCTAATGAAAACCCAAACAGCAGCTCTAACAGTAGCAGCAATAGCGAAGAAGGTAGCAATAGCAATTCGGAAAGTAGCAATAAGCAATCCTCTGTACCAAGCACCCAAAATGAATCTAGCAACACACCAGCTAACAACCAAGAGGGAACAGAAGGCGCAGAGAATACAGACGAAGGAAATGCGAACGCTCGAAAAGCTGGAAGTAAAGGTACTATTGCCACAAACACAACGGACGAACCCAAGAAAGGCTTTAAAGAATTTTGGGAGAACAATAAGAAGTGGATAAAACCAGTAGGTATTGGTGTGGGTGTAATTTCGGCATTAGCATTGGGCTACAAGGCATGGAAAAAAAACAAAGAAAGCAAAGGGACGGCTGTAAAATCTAGTGCTGGGTTGAATGGAGTACCAAAAAAACGAAAAGCTAAAAAGGGAAAAGCGAAACCGAGTATTAAAAAAAGCAACATCGCTATGATGTAGTACAAACCCTTAAAACAAGAAACAATGAGCAAGAAAAAAAGTAAACAATCCAAAGGCAAGAGTAAAGTAACTGCCAAATCAAAACTGGCAGCACTCTTAGGACGAAGCGAAACAAAAGGGAAAATAGGAGCATCACTCTTAGAAACCACTAAAGACTTGGTAGCAGGAGCGGTTGTTGGAGGCGCAGCGGGAGGCGCAATTGGCAAACCTTCGCTACTGGTTGGTATCGGTACAACCTTAGTTGGTCATTATGTAAATGTACCAATGGTTACAAATCTCGGATTAGGAATGATGGCATCGGGAAGCTATCAAATCGGTTCGGATTTAATGAATGGCGTATCGGGCGTGAATGGCATGAAAGAAAGATTAAAAACGTTTGGAGAAAACTTAAAATCACGTTTGTATTTGGACAAACTCATCAAGTCTAAAAAAACAACAACTAACGATGGCACAAATGGCATGGGAAACGTTCAGTATTTTAATTACCCTAATGACCAAACGCAGGAACTCGATATGGGTTCGTTGGATAACATCGAGCAGGAAATAGCACGATTAGGCGAACACTATGAGCGCAAACAAATGTCAGGCATGAGTGATGACGTGGCTGGAATAGATGACGATAAAATTTATTAGTCATCAACACTAAAAAGGGGCTGTAAGCCTATCCGTTCCTAATAAACTTATTGCAGTTAAGCAAAATCCCTAATGGATAAAATTAGCGATACAGGAAAGCTATGCCCTTTTTTTAAATAAAAAAGTAAACAAAAAACAATGCTTCGACACGCTCAGCGACCGAAGTAAAAAAAAGAAAAGTTAAACCAAAAAAAAGAAAAATTATGCTAGACGTATTAGAAGGAGTAGAAGAATACAACAACGTAGGAGCGTTGTTAGGATTAGAAGGCTTAGAAGGTAGCGATGAGTTACTAGGGGCATTGCGCCGAATGAGTCCACTAAAACGCTTGAGAGCGATTAACAAGTTAGCCAGCACAGGTGCATCAAGCAGAGGCTCAAGAGCTGAAATGGAAAAACATTTTGCAGAGCTTCCGCCACACATCAGAGAGGGATTAGCCAAAGGCGATTTGAGATTAGCCGACACGGTTATTTACAGTATTAAACCTGTGAGTTCCAAAACAATTAAAATGTTTGAAACACAAGACGACAAAGAAATCGGATTGCGTAATGTGTCCAATGCTAAGTTGCCAAAGAACCAAGCGTTTTTAGTAAGCGGTATTGTGTTGTTAGCTGGTATAGCTGCTGAGATGACCAAAGACAAAGTAATGGCAACACGCTTTGGCGCATTAGAAGATTTTGCACCTATCACAAATGGCGAGTTCTCATTAAAGAGCAACAAAAAACAAATTGTACCTGAAACCAGCAACAATGTGTTTAAAACAAGCAATATGCACAACGTGCCATTGGGTTACTACAAGTTAGCCAACCCACGACTAATTCACGATGACATCTTAATGGAGATGACCGTTGAGTTAGGAACAATGGACGGCTTAGACCAAAAGACCCATTTGTTTGTAGGCTTACATGGAACGATTACTACCCCCTAGTAACCATTCTAAAACAAAAAAAGTCCGCTGTAAATGGCAGCGGACTTTTATAAACTAAAAAATTAAAATTGAAAAATTATGTTAAAGAAAGTAAAAAAACGATACGATATAAATGTGGTGGATGCTAACCGAAGCATCAGCAAAACATTTGAGTTGGATAAAAACATCAAGCGTATTAAAGGTGTGTTGGTTACTTCGGATAAAGATGATTTACTGTATTACAGAGGAACACAAAAAATTGAAATCAACAGTCAAGAGTTTTTCCCTGAGAACTACGAAAGTAAATTATTGATGTCGGGCATTAACGTATCGCCTAATCAACGCTATTACATCATTGATACAGTTAACATCGGCAATGGCATCATCAAATTAAGTTATACCGATGCTGACGATGGACGTACACAATTTGTAAACTATCGTGTATCGCTTTATGTGGATTGTGAAATGGAGGACGAATTATGATGAGAGAGCAAGTAAGTATCACGCCTGTACTGATTACAAAAGCTGGTCAGGTAAAATATTTTCAAATCAAATTACCCAAAACTGCTAAAAGTATTATTGGTATTGAATTGGGAGGAAAATTTTTAAAGGACAGCAAAGTAAGAGGTACAGTTACACCAGTTGCGTTAGCAGAACCAGCCGTACCAATTAAAGATGTTGTAAAAGAACAAGGCAATCCAAGTGCGGTAATAACGGGCGAAGTGAAAGCAACACCATTTAAACGAAACACTTTAGTTGGCGACTTAAAATTACAAAGCTGTGAAGAAGCAAATATATTTTACGCTGGAGAATTAAGACTAGACAACAGTATAGGTTATGGAGATTTTTCTAAAACCAATACATGGCAGCCACAAACCTTTACGCATCAAAGTTTATCTCTCGAAGATGAAGTAAATGTAGATGCGGATAGCACCATCATACTTGGAATGTACAAGGACAACATCGGATTAGAAAACCAACTTGATATGAACTACCAAGTGAATGTATATGTGTGGTACGCAAGCTAAATCAAAAACTCAAAAAGTAAAATTCAAAAGAAACAAAAAATGAACGTAGCACTTGCATTAGAATATATCCCACGCCGAATGAAAGAATTGGGTTACGGTACGGATTACTACATACGCTTTCGACACTTTGTTTTACAAGGAAATGAAAAAATTGAGTTCGATGCCTACAATCAATTTTTCATACTGGTAGAAGAAATAGCGGATATGAGTGTGCAATCCGATTTTGGATTATTTGATATAGCAGAAGATAAAATCAATGAGCAAACATACGAACACCAAGGCTCAATCAGCATCAACAATTATGCTTCGCACATCAATCACATCCGATTTATACAAGTCATTCCGAAACACCGATTTAAAAAGTAAATAAAGACACAAGATTCAAGACCTAAGAAAAAAATTAAAAACTAATTACTAACCCCTAAACACTAATAATATGCCCATACAATTTGACAAATTTGAACAATCAAAAATCGACCGATTAAAAAATCACTTATCCACCTTAGCGGATAAAAACAAAGCTAAATTTTATGAAATCATAGTCGATGGATTAAAAGCAGTTCCTAAAACCGATGAGATAAGCGACTTCGATGCTTACGAAGACTACATCACAAAAGATACCGAGCAAATTAAAATCGTTATTTACAATACAGCTTTATCGCCACGTAACGACCAATACGTTTTTATTTTGCAAGCCAAAGATAAAGACGAAGCCTTAAACATTGGTTTAAACGGTGTCCCGTTACAAAAGTTTTCACGCAACAGTATTTCTGAATGGAGAGAAAACAAAGCCCGTAAAGACGAACAGCAAATTGAAATCCTTCGATTAAAAAGAGAATGTTCTGATTTAAAAGCAAAGAACCAATTTAATGAAGAATACATTGATGAGTTAGAAAAGCAAATCGAAAAAGCCAAACGAAATGGAAACACTATCGGGGGCTTTCATTTAGGCGACATCTTATCCGTAGCTGCCGAAGGATTAATCAATCGTAACAAAGATGGTATATCAAAAATTCCCTTCTTATCAGGATTAGCAGGTATTACAAAAAAAGAACCTGAGAGTTTAGAAGCTACTAAATCTGAAAAAGAAAGTGAAGCAAGTTTTCAAAAGATGGATGAGGCAGCAACTAACCCAGCGTTAAGTGAAGAGGATGCAGTGATGTTAGAACTCATCAAACAAATCGAAAATCAATTTACAGAAGATGAGTTTGGAACTGTACTGGACATTGTGGATGCTATGGCTAAAGACAAAGAATTAATTGTATCGGTATCAGAATTAACCCTTAAAGACGAAGCAGGAGAATAGCAAACAAGTATTGGATAAAAGATGCAATACCAATCATAAAATACAAAAGTAATAATCAAAAAATAAAAAATCAAATGGCAAAATTCACTTATAAAATCGAAATCTCGGCAAACAGCGAGAGCGAAGCAATAACCAAAATGAAATCCTTAACGGTTCTTGCTACTAAACTAACTGTAAAGGAAATTGAAAAGTTAGCGGACATCATAAAAAATGACCCGATAAAAACAGCGATGGCGAAATCTGCATTAGGAGTTTAAGAACCACAAACAATGGCACACCAAATTAAAAATAGACAAACCGACATTGATGCTATTGTTGCTGAAAGTCAACAAAGCAACAATGAAGGATTGAGCCTCAAGCAAAAGGTTGGCTACTCGTTCCTTGCTGCCGCTGGATTAACAGGTTTGGTATGGTTTGGTGTTAAGGCGATTAAAAACAAAGTAGAAGATAAAGCACATTCAAAAAGTTTTGATGATGGCTCTCCCGAAACCATTGCCAAGCAAATTAAAATGGCTTTTGAAAATGACGGTTACTGGGGAACAGATGTCACTAAAATAAGGCAAGCATTAATTGATTTGAAAAGTAAAGAGCAGTTGGATAAAGTATTTAAGGCTTACAAAAAAGAATACCACCGCAATATGTATGAAGATATGAGCGATGAATTACAAGCAAGTGAATACAACGAGATGCTACAAATTATTGCTGCCAAACCCGATAAAGTAGGGCAAGCCCCAAGTACCAATCTATACAAAGCATGGGCAAAACGACTGAAAGCAGCCTTTGACAAAACATACAGTTTTATCCCCGGTACAGATGAACCAGCTATCCGAGCGGTGTTTAATGAAATTCCAACACAAACCGATTTTATAAAAGTTGGCGCAGCTTATATGAGTGAGTACGGACAAAATTTAATCACCGCTTTAAAAAGTGAACTGGAATACTGGGAATATCCCGAATACATGAAAATAATTACCTCAAAACGCAAATAACACCATGTTAAAAAAGAAGAAAAATAAAACAGTAAATAAACCGAGTACCAGTAAAGCCAGCCTACCAGCAACCATTAAAAAACCAAATGGTAGAGGTAAATGGGTTCTGCTTGGTTTAGGAGTAGCAGCGACAGGCGCATTGAGTTATTTTGGTTATCAGTATTGGAACAAGCGTAAAAAGAAAAGTGAAACACCTGATGTATATACAAACACTACAAAAGAAGAAACGTATCCGCCACCAAAATACCATGCACCAAAACAAGCAACACCAAAAGAAACCGCAACTAAACTATTTCCGCTAGTCAAAGGAAGTAAAGGCGATTTAATAAAAACGTTTCAAGAGGCACTCATCGCAAAACATGGTAAAGCCATTTTACCGAAGTATGGCGCAGATGGCGATTTTGGTTCAGAAATGGTAACAGCACTTGCAAAATTAAACTTACCAAACACCATAAGCGAAACCACTTACAACTTGTATGTAAAAGGCGCAAGTCCTGACCATGCAACGGTTGCCAAAGAGTTGTATAACGCAGCATTGACAAAGAATTTTAATAAAGCCATTGGATTATTAAAAACACTTCGTAACGCCGATGACTACAAAGCAGTAAGCGACACGTTTGTAAACTATCGCATAGGGACAGTTCGTCAAACCTTAGTCAATGGAATGTTAAACAGCTTTGCTGATGCTAAACAAAAAGATGCCATCCGTTTAGCTTTCTCTAACATGGGATTAAAGTACGATGGGAACAAATGGGCGTTGAGTGGAATTGATGGCGATGTAACGCTTATCACTATACAACCTACTCAAGTATGGAAAACTCCTAAACACTATGTATCCGTTCCGTCAAACATGGTACTCGGAAAAAAAATCACAACCAAAGGCAATTACACACTATTTGAAAATGAACAGCAATATTTTTTAGTAGAAACTAATCATGTAAAGCCCTATGAAAATTAATTAACAACAATCAAAAAAACAAAATGAAAAGAAATATCAAATACATCGTTATTCATTGCACAGCGACACCAAGCAATACAACGATAGCCAGTATAAAAAATTATTGGAAAGTACAAAGGGGCTGGGGCGACACAGCAGGCTATCATTACATCATTGAAGCAGATGGCGAAGTAACACAATTAGTAGATGAGGCTAAAAACAGCAATGGTGTGTATATGCACAACAGCGAGTGTGTAAACATTGCATACATCGGGGGAATAGATAAAGATGGCAAACCAAAAGATACTCGTACCAAAGCTCAAGAACACGCTATGTTCGACTTAATTGTAGAATTAACCGAACGCTATAAAGGAGCCAAGCCTGTGGGTCATCGTGATTTTCCTGATGTACATAAGGCTTGTCCGAGTTTCGATGTTAAAACATGGTTAGCCAATTATACACCCGATATAAAACCAATCTAACACCAATCAGCAAACACAAAATCAAATGAGCAAAGAAGTAGTGGACTTTATTAAAAGAAATGCAGCCGATGTTATTCGCAGCGTGCAAAACACCAGCCTCTTCCCTTCTGTAAAAACGGCTCAAATGATTATTGAAAGCAGTGGCAAAGATGCCAACGGAAAATTTGGAATAGGCAAAGGACTGGCAGTAAGAAAAGCAAACAACTATTTTGGAATAAAAGCAGATAGCAGATGGAAAGGAAAAAAAATAGCCTTATCGACACCAAGAGATGGAAAGCCTATCAGTTATTTCAGAGTATATGCAGCACCATTGGATAGTTTAAAAGACCATACACATTTTTTAATGGTTAATACCCGATACAAGGCAAATGGTGTGTTTGCAGCTAAAACACCAGAACAACAAGCCGAAGCCTTACAGAGAGCAGGGTATTCAGAAAGCCCCAATTACAGTAAAGTGCTGAGAGGTTTGATAAGTACCTATCATCTAAAGGAACTTGATAACAAAAAACCGAGCGATGATTTTACCATGTGGTATGTATTGGGAAGTACCGTTGTGTTAGCCGCTACTGCTTTCGCTTTTAGAAACCAAATCAAAGAATTAATTAAACCAAAAACACCATGACACTATTAAATTTTTTAAAAGAACTCTTAAAAGACAAAACGAATAATTACAGTATGCGAGAAAGTGTGATTGCTATTTGTATGCTCTTAATCATCATTAGTTGGTTAGCACAAATCCTATTTAATAAAAACACGCCTGAGTATATGTTTTATTCTATTGTCAGTTTAATAGCCGCTGGATGCTTCGGATATAGTATCGAAAAACCCAAATCAAATCAATAACCATTTAAACCTAAAAAAATAATTTATGAGAAACGTGATTAAAAATTTCTGTATCGCTATTGTAGCCTTTGCCCTTGTCTTTTTTGTAGGAACGTGTGCGTTTAATTCCAACGCCAAACAAAATAAACCACCAACGGACAGTACCTATTTGGAACACTTAAAAACCAAACAAATTGATTTTGAAGCACAGTACAAAAAAGAAGTGTTTGTTTTAAAAAAATCAAATGATAGTTTGCTGGCGTTGGTAAAAACAGATAAAAAAACGTATCAATCCTTGCAAACTAAATCCAAGCAAATAGAAGTTTCTATTAAGCAACAATTTAGTTTAAATGATACGGCTGGTAGTTTGAAGGATAGTTTGCAAACACTTACAGAACACTACATCGCTTTGCAAAATGAAAAGGATTCAATCTGTCATGAAACTATCTCAACACTCGAAATAGTAGCCTCAAAAAAGGATAGCATCGTTTTTATACAGGAAACCAATCTTACTAATTTAAAAGAAATACAACGCCAAAATGAATTAAGAGAAAGGCAACTAACGGAAGAATTAAACACAGCATACAAACAACAACGAAAGTCTGTTTTTAAATCAAAATTCTTTGTGGGAGCGTTCTTAGTGGTATCGGGTATTGCAACTGCATTAATGATTAATCAAAATTTAAAATAGAAAGGAGAAAAACAGTTATGAAAGAAAAAACATTAGTATCCACCTTCACACTCATCGGTTCTTTAGCATCATACTATTACAGCAAATCACACGCAAAAGACGTAGTGCCTTATGTCATGATAGGAGGATTTATTGGAGCGTGGGTTGGAGAAATAATCTCAAACGTTGTTATCAAAAAAGACAACGATAAAAATTAATAATACAAACAATTTAAAACCAAAATTTATGTCCATTCAAATCACAAATAACGGAGCAAGTATCAAAATCACAAATGGAGCGGAAGTACGCAACATTATGAAACATCAAATTCAGGAAATCGTAGTTATAAAAACAAACATCATTAAAATTGATATAGGAAAAGGGGCATTGTATAATGTGTTTATACCCTTTGCCGATGTAACAGCGCCAGTAGCAGCCGATGCCGAAGCATTAAAAGAAGCAATTAATGAATTTTTAGCGGCTAGTGCTACGGCTGGAACCGCAACCGAAGCCAAACAACTTATTGAGATTGAAAAATTAAATTCACTTAATACAACTGCTGACACCATTAAAAATGCGGTAAGTGCTTTAGATAACAAAATCTTTTTCGAGCCTGTGTTAATAGATGAAAGCAATCCAAATGTTATTTACAAGGGCTTTGCTTCTCCAGCAGCTATAACCCAAGATGCAGTTTGGGCAATACAGCGTGTCAGTATCAACGCTGAAATCTGTTCTTACCAATGGGCAGATGGTAATAAGAATTTTGATAATGTGTGGAACAATAGAGCAACGTTAATCTACGCATAACATGGGACGATTTTTAGATTTACTCACAGGAAAATTATATTCTTTTAAAAATGCCAATGGCTCTGATATTAATATTGGCTTATCCGATAAATTAATTGTCAGCCCAAAGGCATTAAGTGAAAGTGATGTATTTTGTAACACTAGCATACCGCTAGTGTTACCTTCTGTATTTAGTACTAAGAGCGCTTTGTTTGTGATTAACCCAAACGTAATAGTAATTCCAACTAACGGAAACTTTTATCCAAACAGAAGCACACAGATTAAAACACAATTTTTTGCTAACGTATATGTTAATGCGGGACTAATGGGGGAACTATGTTTGGTTGATTTAGCAACGAACAAGATTGTTGCTGGTTCCACCATTTCTTTTAAAAACATAAGTTATACTACCATTGCAAGCAATGTATTTAATGTAGAAGCAGGAAAGGTTTATTCATTTGCGTTACGCAGAAGTAATGGCACATCAACTCAGTTAGTTTATTTACGTGCAGCTACATTAACCTTAAAATTTATTACGGTATAATGTCCGAGTTATCAAATAACAAAAATACCTTATTTGGTTTGGAGCAAAAATCACTTGCTCCAAACCTTTTGGAATTTGTAAATTTTATGACAAAAGATTTACGTATGAGCTACAAACACAACAAACGAAGTGTAGAAGCATTAGCCCATTCATTAAAGATTGAGGACAAAACTGAAATTAAAGAATTAACCGAACTGGCTATTGTTAATATCGGCAGAGAGATTGCACAAGGCGAGGGAACGGTTGAAGATAAGTTTGAGCGCATTGTTAGGTTATATAACAATCAAATGATTTTATCCCACCGCACTTCACAAAGTATTTTATTGCAACAATATTCCACACCAGCACCAATTGGCTATTTAATGGGCGTGTATTGCGGACTACCCCATTTTGAATTTAACGACTGGGCATTTGAGCCTTGCGCTGGTAATGGTCTTTTAACCATTGCTGGAAATCCAAAAAAAATAATCGTTAACGAAATTGATGTAATAAGAAATCGCAACCTTAAAACACAGGGATTTTTAGAGGTAAATAATTTGGATGCTTCTGAGCCATTTAATTTAATAGGCAGAAAATTTGAAGCAGTACTAACCAATCCACCATTCGGAGTATTAAACAAAGCTATTGACTATAACACATTTCCTATAAAAGTGCTAGACCATTTAATGGCTTTACGTGCTTTAGATACAATGGCAGATAAGGGAAAAGCAGCCATTATTGTTGGTGGTCATACACGTTGGGATAAACTCGGTAGAATAGAAAAAGGCAAGAACCGTATTTTCTTTAATTACTTGTATCATCATTATTTTGTTGAGGAAGTCATACAAATTGATGGTAACCGATTGTACACACGACAAGGTACTGGCTTTCCTGTACGATTGATTTTGATTAACGGTAGAAAAACAGAACCCTTTGGAGTTGCACCAATAAAAAATTCAGAAAACAGCCAAGTCGTTAAATCATTTACAGAACTATACGAACGAGTAATGAGCGTAACCGATATAGAAAATGACATCCAAAAACCAATTAACAAGAACAACACCATGCAGGATATAAACCAATTAGAAAAAGAAGCGCAGGAATTATTAAAATATTTTGAGGGCGATGAATTAGGAATGCCATACACGCCAGCATCAAATGCTTGTGTCGTATTAGACACTCAAGTACCCGATTCAATGGGTTTTGAAACTCATGCAGCTCTTGCAAAAGTAAAAAGTGAAATTGGTGGCAGCATGGATAATTTTGTAAGGCATCGTTTAGGATATGCTACACAGAATGATTTATGCAAAGCCTTATCAGCCGAACAAATAGATGCCGTTGCTATGAGCATTTATAATATCGAAGCAAGAGGGCAAGGTATGATTATCGGTGACCAAACAGGCATTGGTAAAGGGCGTATTGCAGCAGCCATGATACGCTATGCCTGTAAACAAAATATGAAGCCTATTTTCATAACAGAGAAAGCAAATTTATTTTCAGACATCTATCGTGATTTATCCGCTATTGGTTCAGCGCACTTAAAACCCTTTATCATTAACGGCAGAGAACCCAAAACAGATATTAAAGACGAAGACGGCATAGTGATTTATCAAGCCCTTGCACCTAGCGAACAACAAACTGTTTTTCAATCCAACACTATACCCGCAAATTACGACTTTGTAGTAGGTACTTATTCTCAATTTAATTCTCCCGAAAAAAAACCTGAGAAACCAAATTACTTAATGCAAATTGCACAAGGCAATATACTCATCATGGACGAAGCCCATAACTCCAGCGGTTCAAGTAACACAGGAGAGTTTATGCAACGTGTGGTAAGCCGAACTAAAGGCGTGGTGTTTTTGTCAGCCACGTTTGCTAAACGCCCCGACAATATGCCAATTTATGCCATGAAAACATCTATCAGCGAAGCGAACTTAACTCGTGATGAATTGGTAGAAGCCATTACAAAAGGGGGCGTTGCCCTACAAGAAATCTTAGCCAGTCAATTAGTAGCAGAGGGGCAAATGATACGCAGAGAGCGTTCCTTTGAAGGTATAGAAGTGAATTACATTTCTTTAGAAATGTATGAAGAAAAACATAAGCGTTTATCGGATAGTATCACGCAAGTGTTACGGGATATAATTTCTTTTCAGAAAAACCACGTAGATAAAAAAGTTACCGAGCTGGATGAGATTGCTGTTGCAGAGGGCAAAGAAATTGAAATGCGTGAAGGTACATCACAAGCAGGCGTAGATAACATTCCGTATTTCTCGAAAGTATTTAACGTGATTAATCAAATGCTATTCAGCATTAAAGCCGAAGCCGTTGCCGATAGAGCCATCGACCGATTAAAAGAAGGGAAGAAACCAGTTATTGCCTTTGCTTCTACAATGGGAAGTTTTATTGAGCAAATGGAAAACGAACAAGGGTTATTGGTAAGCGATGGCGATACCATAGATGCTAATTTTTCAGCCGTTTTAAGAAAAGGACTAGATGGTGTAATGCGTTATACTGAAAAGGATATTAACGGTCAATCGGTATTTAAACATTTTGATTTATCTGAATTTGATGAGGATGCACGTATGGAATACCAACGTATTATAACCACTATCAATACCATTAGTTCGGGTTTATCTATTAGTCCTATTGATGTGATAGTACAAAAATTGGAGAAAGCGGGTTATGTAGTTGCCGAAGTAACAGGCAGAAAATACAGTATTCAACTTAATGCAACTGGCGATAAAGGCTTGGTTACAAACAGAAAAAGATTAAATACCAACGATGCCTTTCGTCTATTTAACAACAACGAAGCCGATGTGTTAATGATAAATCAATCGGGCAGTACAGGCGCATCGGCTCACGCCATACCAACGCAGAAAGTATCAAAAGAACAAGTAAAACAACGTGTGATGATTGTATTACAAGCAGAGTTAGATATTAATACCGAAGTTCAAAAGCGTGGGCGTATCAATCGTACAGGACAAATTTTAAAACCGATTTATGACTATGTTATTTCGGCTATACCAGCCGAAAAGCGGTTAATGATGATGTTGCAAAAGAAATTAAAATCTCTCGATGCTAACACCACCTCTAACCAAAAACAAAGCACCAAAATTTTAGATGTACCCGATTTTTTAAATAAGTATGGGGATAAGGTGGTTAAAGAATACTTGATGGAAAATTTAGAAGTGAACGAATTATTAAACGACCCTTTAAATTTTGTAGGTAAAGGAAGTGAAAGCGATGAGAATTTAGAAGATGCAGCGCATAAAGTATCAGGGCGTGTAGCAGTATTATCCACTAAGCAACAAGCGGATTTTTATTCAGACATCACTGAGCGTTACAACGATTATGTAGAATACTTAAAACAAATTGGCGAGTATGATTTGGAAGTAGAAGCTCTTGACCTAAAAACAGAAACCATTGAAACCAGCATCATTAAAATGGGCAAGGGTGGTGAAACTGCTTTTGGCGAGGATAGCATTTTAGAAAAGGTAAAAGCCAATGTACTTAAAAAGCCATTTTCTAAAATAGATTTGGAAAGTTTTATCAATGAAACGTTGGGCGGTAAATATGCTGAACAACACAAGCGAGAGTTGTTAGATGATTTTACCAATGCAATGGAACAACGCTTAACGGATGAGATAAAAACATCGGAAGAAAAATACGAGAAGCTCATAAAAGAAATTCCAACTGAAAAGAAAATGATGAAGTTGGCTGGTTCTCCCACTTACGAACATACTATCAGAGAACGTGAAAAGGAACTAAGAGCCACCCATACTGCCAATGTACAAATGCTTCAAAAAAGTTATAAATACAAACAAGAATATTTACAGCGTATTTTAAATTTCTTTACCATAGGTAGAAGATTGTCCTATCCTGTATTCACATTTGATAATGGACAGGAAACGGTTATGGCAGTTAGCTTGGGGATTATGGTAGATAAGAAAAAGAAAAATCCGTATGCACCAAGTGCCATTAAAGTACGAGTAGCAATCGCTAATAGTAGCAAGTACATTGCAATGCCAGCCAGTTTTAACGATGGTATTTCTAAAATAATGGCTGCCAGTATGGATATAAAGGAAACAAGCCAAGAGGATTTATTAAGCGAATGGGAACAAGAAATTAGACAACGCACTAAGGATAGAACTTTCCGTTACCTTATTACCGGTAATTTATTACAAGCCTTTGGTTCTGAGAGTGGCAAATTAGTGAGCTATACAACACTAGAGGGACAAACCAAGAAAGGAATTTTAATGCCCGAAGAATGGCAGCCCAAAGCAATGGGCGAACGAAAAATTACTGTACCGATTATTAAAGCCTTGCCGATTTTAAAATCATTAAGTAATGGCTCTGCATTATATGCCTCAAATGAAATTGCATTTTTTAGCGCAGGGGATAAATATAGAGTTATCGTCCCTTTATCTCGTTCTCGTGGCGGTGATGTTTACACCGATAGAGATTTAATGGCATTGGTGGATAAAGGAATATTTGAAAAGGCATCCGATAAAATGGCTGCTTATTTACCGAAAGAAAATGTAGAAGCCTTTGCAACAATTTTACAAAGGAAATTCGGTGTGAGTGTTTCTATCAGTCCTAATCAATTAAGTCTTATAAAGGATAACGTGATTAAGCTAAGTACTCGTAAACAAATTGTATTACCTCCCGAACCTAACAATGAAGCAGATGAGCGAATACGCATATTAGAACTCGAAGCGGAAGCACTCATTTTAGAAATAGAACTTTTAGCAGCCTAATTTTTTAAACTTTAAATTTTACAACCATGATAAACATACACAACTACAAAGACAGCGTTCAAAACCTTGATTATTCAACCTTACCAGCTACTTATTGGAAAACACACCAGTTCGTAGAAAAAGCGACCGAGAATTACACCAATTGGAATATTTATAATTCAAGTGAGCCAATTAAAAAAACCATTGATGCGTATTTTATAAAATTGGATGAGTTTTTGAAAAAGCATTATCCTCAACCAAAACATGAATTACCAAACAATATTCATGTGGTTAAAATTGCTAACTCACATCAGGAAACTAATCATACGGAACACAAAGTAAAACCAACTAAAGTAATTGCATCAAAAGAAATTGCAACAGAGGACGAAGAAATAGACTTTAGTTTTGTGGAACGCATTCCCGAAGAAATAAAATTTATAAAACGCTTTTTATCCTTTCATGGTAAGAAAAAAACGAAAGATGATTTTTTACGTTTTATCAATGCCTTACAACGCGCCATGATTGAAAAGAAAGTGCGAAAAGCATCGCCTTATGCTAAACACATAGATTACATACAAGATAAATTAATCATGGTGTTTAATAAAATGAAAAAGGCAATCCCCGTTGAAATCAATGAAGAAAAACTCTTGGAACTAAAGGGAGTTATTTTAGAAGAAAAGGTAATGCCATCTGTGATGCTTATTAAACGCTACATTACCTTAAATGGTAAATATGCTGTAAAAGATAAAGCACAATTGCTTTTAAATGCAATGGACAAGGCATTTAAACTCAAGAAAATTACGAAGATGGATAAGTACAACAAACTCTTAGACCAAATGCACGCTAACCTTTCTATTTACATCAAAAGTAAAACGCAAAAAATATTAAGTATTCCAAAAGCTGAATTAAATGGATTAAATGGCGTGTTGGGCTGTGGTTGCAATTTATCAGGCATTGATACTGAAAATGAGATGAGTTGTTTAGAGAGGGATACAGTAATTCCAATTGCGAAAAACACACAAGGCATTATGAATAGCATAGATTTTGCTCGTATGCAATTTAAAACGCTGGGTTTTGCTGGTAAGTACCGCAAATTAATAGGCGACCCAAACAAGGGTTTTACAACGATGGTTTATGGGAAACCGAAAATGGGTAAATCGTATTTATGTATTGATTTTGCTGGTTATTTAGCTCGTAATCATGGTAAAGTATTGTATGTAGCTAAAGAGGAGGGTTTAGATTTTACTTTACAAGAAAAACTAAACAGTAAAGAGGTAGCGCATCCAAATTTAGATGTAGCGAATGATATTCCCAATGATTTAAGTCCTTACGATTTTATCTTTTTAGATAGTGTCAATAAACTTGGTTTATCTTCAAACGATTTAGAAGCATTAAAACACGCAAGTCCAGGCAAATCGTTTGTGTACATCTTCCAAACCACCAAAGAGGGTAATTTTAGAGGTGCTAATGAGTTCCAGCACGATGTGGACGTTGTCATCAACATCCCCGAAAAAGGCTTGGCCGTTCAAAATGGTCGCTTTAATCAAGGTGGGGAGATGAGAATATTTGATAATGATGTGATGACAGAGCCAAGGGAGTTAGAAGGAATTAAAAAAAAGAAAAGGGAAATAGTTGAAGTGAAAAATGTATCTAATGCACTCCCATTAAACGAAAAAAGCTCACGATTTCCTGATTGGACAGAACCTAAAGATTTAAGCCCATCGGATTGGCAAAAATTAAAACATATAAAAAAGTATTATGATGAGGGTAATTATGCTGAAGCAATGGATTATGCTATGTATAGTTCCGATACTACAATACGTGAGGAAATCCCACCAAATGTATGGCTTGCCATAGGTGGGCAATTAACCTCTACTGGCAGGGAAAAATTAAAGCAATTATTGCTGGATTATCCTGAAAAGTAAAAAAGTAAAATTCCATACAAACTTGTATCTTTAGCAAATAAATGAAAATCATTATTTCCAAAATATTACTTCTATTCATCGGGATATGCTTCGTATCTTCTATCTTAGAACTAGAGGGAAAAGAATGTAAACAGAATTACGATAAAGAGCAACATTCCTTTATTTCATCGGATAAGAGTACCAGTATTAATTCAATAAAGATTATAAAAGAAGTAGCTATTATTAAACCCATACTTTCATTTCTTACAGAAGCGTATTTCTTCGATTACCAAGCAGCAAAGATTAATGCTCCACCGCCAAAATCCCAACAAAGACTCTTCATAAAAAATTCCTCACTTCTTATTTGATACACTGTTAGACAACTGAATTTACGTCATTCTAACAATAGTATAAAATCAAATGAAAAGAATATTCCTATTATTATTTTTTGGTGTTCAATATGCCAATGCTCAAAATTCGTTTAAAGCAATCATTTTAAATAAAGAAGAAAAAGAGGCGATGGTTGGGGTAACTGCTTTGCTAAAAGGCACGACTAATGGCTCATATACAGACGTGAATGGATTTGCTGTAATCAACAATATTCCTGATGGTAAGCAAATTTTAGAATTTCGATTTATTGGATTTCAAACAGTAGTCGATACGTTTTACTTTCCTTTAAAAGACACTTTACCCGTGAAAATTTATTTACAGGAAGCAGGGGAAGAATTAAACGAAGTCGTTGTTTCATCTACTCGAAGCAGCCGTTCCATTTCAGATATTCCAACTCGAATAGAAACTATTGCAGCAGAAGAATTAGATGAGAAAGCAAGTATGCAACCGGGCAATATCAAAATGATTTTAACCGAAAGTACAGGTATTCAAACACAACAAACATCTGCCACATCCGCTAATGCCAGTATTAGAATACAAGGACTTGATGGAAAATATACGCAACTTTTAAAAGACGGATTTCCTTTGTATTCAGGTTTTGCAGGTGGGTTAAGCATTATGCAAATCCCTCCGCTTGATTTAAAAAGAGTAGAAGTCATTAAAGGCTCAGCATCTACTTTATACGGTGGCGGTGCTATTGCAGGGCTTATCAATCTCATTACAAAAGACCCAACTGAAAAAAGAGAATTGACATTTATGACAAACTATAACAATGCACAAGCCTTGGATTTAAGTGGGTATTATAATCAAAAGTTTAAAAAAATTGGTGTCACATTATTTGCTGCACGTAATTCTCAAATAGCATATGACCCCAATAAAGACGGCTTCTCCGATATTCCGCAGTATGTACGGTATACATTTAATCCTCGTATTTTTTATTACATCAATCCATCAACCACAATTAGTTTAGGAGCAAACACTTCTTTTGAAGACCGCTTGGGTGGGGATATGCAAGTTATTAAAGGCAAAAGCGATAGTACCCATACCTTTTATGAAAAGAACAGTTCAAACAGATATTCAACTCAATTGAAATTTGAAAAAATATTTAAAAACAAATCCGTTCTTACTGTCAAAAATAGTATTTCAACATTTTCAAGAAGTATAGGTTTAAATAATTATAATTTTAGTGGACAACAAACCGCAAGTTATTCAGAGGTTAGTTATCTGATTCCAAAGGAAAAAGTGGAATGGATCACTGGTATAAATGCATGGACAGATCAGTTTAAAGAAACAAATAATCAAACTATAAATAAACGTGATTATACTCAAAACACCATTGGTGCATTTGTTCAGAACAACTGGAAAATAACAGAAAAATTTATTGCTGAAACAGGTTTAAGAATTGATTATGTTAGCTTGGGTTCACCGAATCAGTCTGCAAAAGCAAGTGTATTTGTATTGCCTCGTCTTTCCTTGTTATACAAACTGACTTCAAAACTTACTACTCGTTTGGGCGGTGGATTAGGATATAAAGCGCCGACAATTTTTTCAGAGGAAGCTGAAACAGAGGGTTTTCAAAA
>JACCXH010000017.1 GCA_013697245.1 Bacteroidota bacterium | reverse complement strand
GGTTACGACAGTGTATCCGACGACATTATTTGGGCTATCGTTATTCGCGACATTCCCAAACTTACAATTGAAATCGACAACTTGTTAGACGCATAATTAAACTGTGTGCCACCACCAGCCGGTAACACCAACTACGCTTCATTTTTTGCGTGTTAACGCTCAAATGTGTAACTTGACAAAGCAAAAAAACGGCGTGTAGTCGGAAAACTTTAGTAGCAAGCAGACATGACAACCAACAGACTATTAAAAATTTCACTTTGGACTGCTGCTCTGTCCTTTCTTTTCGGTACGACAATTTTTGTGTCATATTATATTTCCGACAATTGGGAACTTCTTTTTTTTGGTTATGGCTATATCATCCTTGCTGGTATTATCAATATTATTTCTATTGTCCTTTTACATTCACATTGGACAAAATTCGTCGCTGATAGAAAAAGAATTTTGAGAACAATTTTCATCGTGCTCGCAAATGTTCCCGTTGCTTTAATCTACTGCTATTTGACATTAATTTTAATGAACACTATCAGACTTACCTTGACAAATGTTACCGACAAAAACATTTCCGACATAAATATTATTGGGTGTGAATCAAAAGTAATTTCGGACTTGGGTCCCGGCGAAGAAAAAGAAATTTGGATCGGAATTTATGGTGACTGCCAAATAGATATTTCATATAATAAAGATGGGCAAGTTTTAAATGAGACGGCCGTTGGTTATTGCACGAATAGCGGCGGAGGCAAAATCAAATACAACATCGGGACAAGTAAGAAACCAAATTTTAAGACTGCCAGCTACTAACAGCGGTCTTGCGTAATTGGGGCGGAAAAGCTCATCGCTCGCACGATCAAAGCGGTCGCTTCGCGAAATTAATTTGTGCTCGCTAATAAAGTTTGGTATCTTTAAAATACCTTTTGTCGGTTAAGTATGTTGATGTTTCAAAAGCCCAACTACGCAAGGCCGCCAAACGTTACCACCAATAGGGGCGGACAATTCTCTGTAAGACAATTCATCGGTAGACAAAAGACATTTCGCTTCGACAAAAAGATTCCGGTGAACTTAAGTTTATTGTATTTATTTCATAATAAAAATGAATGTTTAACGTTTAGGATTAATGATCCTAAAAACCCTTTATCTGTTTTTGTTTTTAATAGTCTTTCAGGGCATTTACGCGCAAAATAAATTTACGATAAGCGGTTATATTAACGAAAAGGGCAGTAAGGAAAATCTTCCCGGCGTTACAGTTTACGTTCCAAAATTAAAAGTGGGAACAGCTTCAAATAATTACGGATTCTTCTCGATTACATTGCCAAAAGATTCGGTAGATATAATTTTTAGTTATGTAGGCTTTAAAGCCAAAAAACTGAGTTTATATCTTTATAAAAACGTGAGCTATAATATTGAAATGGGTGCCGAAGATCTCGAAGAAGTGACAGTAACCGCTGAACAAACAAAAAAGGTGAGCGATGAAACTCAAATGAGTAGCGTTGACATCCCTATCGAACAGATAAAACAAATTCCCGCTTTAATGGGAGAAAAAGATGTTTTAAAAGTAATTCAATTAATGCCGGGTGTACAAAAAGGAAGTGAAGGTAGCTCGGGTATTTATGTTCGTGGCGGCGGACCCGATCAGAACTTAATTCTTCTTGACGAAGCTCCGGTATACAATGCAAATCATTTATTCGGTTTCTTTTCAATATTTAATGGTGATGCGTTAAAAAGTGTGGAGTTAATCAAAGGAGGTTTTCCTGCGCGCTACGGTGGCAGGCTTTCATCAGTAATCGATCTTCAAATGAAAGATGGCAATAAAGAAAAAATCCATGGGGAAGCAGGTATTGGTATCATAGCAGCCCGTTTTACATTGGAAGGACCAATTATAAAAAACAAATGCTCTTTTCTTGTTTCTGCAAGAAGAACATATATTGACGCACTTATTTATCCATTTCTTCCCAAAGATGGCAAACTGGGATATTACTTTTATGACATGAATGCAAAAATAAATTATGTATTTAATGATAAAGACCGTTTGTATTTGAGCGGGTATTTCGGAAAAGATAAATTTTATTTAAATACAAAAGCTAATAATTCGGAAAGCAAGGCCGCATTAGTTTGGGGAAATGCCACCGGTACTTTAAGGTGGAACCATTTATTCAACAATCGTTTATTTTCAAACCTCTCTCTTATATTCACTAATTATCAATTGGGTATCGAGAGCCAAGATAAATACGGCAGTGATTATTACAATTTGAAATATGTATCTAACATCCGTGACTTTGGA
Organism: Bacteroidota bacterium; assembly: GCA_013697245.1. Taxonomy (GTDB): domain Bacteria; phylum Bacteroidota; class Bacteroidia; order B-17B0; family Aurantibacillaceae; genus Aurantibacillus. The sequence goes on along the minus strand of JACCXH010000017.1, from coordinate 45,006 downwards.
GCAAAATACAATTTTGATTTTATGCCCCATCCAAATCATTGCATCCGGTTCGGTACAAACGCAACGTGGCATCATTTTATTCCTCAGGCTTTAGTTATCAAATCTTCCGATCCTGTCAATGAGTTAAACAACAAATCGCAGGCAATTGATACCTACGAAGGAGGTATTTTTATGGAAGATGATTGGAGAATGACTTCCAAACTTAAAATGAACATTGGTTTCCGTTTGTCAGCTTTCTCTAGTCAAGGTAGTAATTTTATTAATCCTGAACCAAGAGCAGCGGTAAGATATTTGTTAGGTAACAACTTCTCATTAAAAGGTTCTTATGCCATGATGAACCAATATTTACACCTATTATCTAATACAGGTATTGGGCTTCCAACAGATTTGTGGGTGCCAGCGACCAACAAAGTAAAACCACAACAATCGCAACAAGTAGCTCTGGGTTTAGCGAAGGACTTACCTAGCAAAAATTTAACCATTACTGTTGAAGGTTATTACAAATGGATGAAAAATGTATTGAACTATAAAGAAGGTTCAAGCTTTTTTAATATAGTTGATAATAACAATGCCGGAGCACAAAACGATTGGCAAACCAAAGTTGTTTCAGGCAAAGGTTTAAGTTATGGTGCAGAGTTTTTAATCCAAAAAAAAGTTGGAAAATTTACCGGATGGATTGGTTACACTTTATCGTGGACCTGGTTACAATTTGATTCGTTGAACTTTGGAGAAAGATTCCCTGCACGTTATGACAGAAGACATGATATTTCGGTAGTTGGCATCTATAAAATAAATGATAACATTACCCTTTCTTCAACTTGGGTATACGGAACAGGAAACGCCATCACATTACCAATCTCTTCTTATGGCGTAGAGCACCATACAGTTGCGGGCGCACAGCAATCGCAATCTGGTAGTATTTGGCCTTACAGCATAACTGGTGATTATGGCAAAAAGAATTCTTTCCGCATGTCTCCTTACCATCGAATGGATATCGGCATCCAGTTTCATAAAAAATTAAAGCGTTGTGTTCGCACCTTTGAATTTAGTGTTTATAATGTTTACAGTCATCAAAATCCGTTTTTCTACTATATAGATTACGATCAAAACGCAAAGAAGAACAAATTGATGCAAGCATCATTGTTTCCAATTTTACCAAGTGTTTCATGGAGTTATAAATTTTAAATGATGAGACTATTTTTCATATTACTAATAAATTGTTTTTTATTTCTCTCTTGTACAAAAGAAGCAAAAGTGAAATTACCAGAAGCAAAACCATTACCTGTGATGTATTCGTATATATGCCCCATAGACTCCGTCATCCGTTTAAAATTAATGTCGTCTTCGCCTTTATTTAGCAGCAATCAAATAGCTGTTTTGGCGGCGGTTTCCGATGGGGACGTGAAGATTAGCAGTGCGCAAGGAACAGCACAACTTATTTTTAACCAAAATACCGGTTATTACGAATTAAAAACAAATGCGTACCCTATTATGCCAGGACAGGTTTATAAAATGACGGTCACAACAAGTAACGGCGATGTTGCAACTGCAGAAACACAAGTACCATTAACCACCGTTTCAATAAATGCGGTAACAGTAGAAACCGTTGCAGCAAATTACAGTACATACGACCACATCAAAGTATCTTTTACGGATGAACTGGGAAGATTGAATTATTATCGAATAGCGGCATTACATGCTTATGCTTACACTTCTCAAGCAGATACAATAGCAAACGATACGCGCATTATCAAATTGTATAGTGATCTAAACCATGATGGCGAGAACGTTTCATTGGATGGAAGATTTGATCCGACATCTGATTCTACTCAGTATTATTCTACTGAGTATTATGATGTTTTTCTTTATAATTGTAGCGAATCGTATTACAAATTTTATAAGTCACTTGAAAATGACTCAGGCTCAGGAATCAGTTTTCCTCCTCCAGCTGAGCCAACCCTCATGTACTCCAATGTAAAAGGTGGTTTTGGTTGTTTTGGAGCCTATACGCGCAGTGTGCTCAGATATAAAAAGAAATAACAGCTTTGCTCATTCTTCCTGCCGATCACTAGCTTTCTTTTTCTTTAGCTGCCGAGTTATGCTTAAAGCTAATAAACGATTATAAGACTCTTTAGAGACTAAAGGAACAGCGTCCCTCACCGGCAATAAAGAATGGCTGAGCCTTAATCCGAGTGCCCACCTCTCATTTAATCTGCAGCCAATACCAACGTTGAATGTAAGTTCGTTTCTGATAAAGGGATGATCATTTACTAGGTCGGGTGATAAATTACCATTTAAATGTTCTTCAAAATTAATCAGATATCCCAAACCCGGACCAAATTCAAAATAAATATTCTTACTATGGTATTGAAAAAGGACAGCAATTTCAAAATAATGGAGGTTGATCTGATGTGGACTCTTCTTTCTAAATTGTGCATCACCGATTCCCTTATCTAAAAGCAAAAGTTCCGTTTGGGCCGTCCATTTTTTGTTCATTTTTAGCTGGAACCAGAGTCCGGCTAAAAAGTCGCCTGCAGGACGACTGTTAGTAAGATCTCCCGTGAGCGTATGATACGAATATCCCAGCTTAAGCCCAGCGCGATAGGTTGACTTGTAGTTATGCTGAGCGCATAGCCAAACGCAATTAAAAATGGCTATTATAGCAAGATTTGTTTTCAATGTGTTAATAACGTAATTTTCTTTGAAAAATTATACTAAACTAGATTTTAAAAAATACGGCGCAAAGCCGCAATACGTTATTTACAAGTGGTAGACAAAACAAGGGATATTAAAATGCAGACAATAATATCAAAAATATTTCTTGCAATTTTACCACATATACTGTTTAATACAATTGAAGTTTGATTTGTAGAAGAATTTAAAAAAAATGATAAAGAATGTAAAAAATTATTTCTTTTTCAAAATACTCTAACATTTATACCAAAAAAAAAGTATGTACATTAAAACAATTTCAATTACTGCCTATAATTGTTTTAATATCCTCATTTGTTAAAGGTTTATGAAAAAAACCTTTAACAAATTTATATCTTTTACTTTTTAATATGTCGCTTTCATCAGTAGATGAAGAAACCAAGTAAATTACAAGCTCATCCAGATCATAAAAATGGCATTTTTCAATTTCGTCCAAAAAACCCCATCCATCCAGGATTGGCATATTTATATCTAAAACCACAATGATTTTATCTTTAGAGTTCTTAATATCTTCCAACTTGGCTAAGCCTATCCTGCCATTTTCGCTTTCATTAATTATTAATGATGAATCCGTGTATTCTACCATCTTTGAAACAATCATTCTGTAAATTGGATCATCATCTATAATAAATAGTTCTTTTTTCATGAATTAAAAATAGTCTGGTTTACTTTTATTTGTTTGCTCTACAATTTTTTTTATAACGTCATCGATTTCGTTGGTTGAAACTCTTAATTGCTTCAAACAAAACAAGAGTTCATCAAAATTACCTGTTTTCATTTCAATCAAATTAATGATTCCTAATATTCTGGCAAGAGGTGCGCGCACAACGTGTGATTGTGTCCATGCAATTTCTTTTAACTTTGTGTTTTGAATTTCAATAGTTTTGATATGATTTAAAATTTCTGATATATCGTTTGATTGTACAATTAATCCATTATTTGAAATGCTGTTAATTTTCCTGAAGTAGATATCTACTTTAATTTCTTTACCGTCATTTAAAAAATGTGTAAAGTGACTTCCTGTGGATTCATCATCTTTTGAAATTAATTTTTGCTTAATAGCTTGTTCTTCTTCTTTTGGATGTAATTGGATAAAGGTCATCTTTAGAAAATCATCCAGAGAGAATCCATACTTTTTTTGTGCAGCAATATTTGCATTGAGTATTCGCAAAGTGCCCAATTCTAAAAGCCAGGTAGGTTGTGGATTAAAATTAAAGAGATTTTCGTAATTACTTTTTTCGTATTCAAGTTGATTAATAAAACCACTTCTGTTGATTGCAAAAATGATAGTTTTATGAAGTATAGCGGGATCTATTTCATCTTTTACAAGATAATCATAAACACCAATTTGAAGACTGCTTTTTGCAATAGCTAAGTCTGAATGTCCGGTTAAAACGATGATGGGTATTTGAAAATTATAGTCTATAATACTATTTATTAATTCAATCTCCACCAAATCCGGCAGGTGCAAATCCAACAATATTACAGAAATTTTTTCCTGAGAATTCTGTAGGTAATTAATGGATGAAGCATAATCTTTAAAGTGTATTATAGTAATGTGTTTGAATTTCTCGAGTAAATAATCCTCAATTAAAACAAAATCTCCTTGATTATCTTCAATTATAAGAACAGATAATTTTTCCGAATATTCCTCTATTTGCTTCACTCAATTAATTTGATAATGTTGTTAGTTGCAACCAAAAGTCTTCAATTTTTAGTATTGCATCTAGAAATTCACTGATTTCGAGCGGTTTTTTCACATAGCTGTTGCAGTGGTTTTCGTATGCGCTATCTATGTCTTTTTGATTAGATGACGTAGTGAGAATAATTACCGGAATTTTTTTGAGGTTTGGATCTGCCTTGATCTGCCTCAAAACCTCATGACCATTGAAAATGGGGATATTAATGTCTAAAAATATAATGTCAGGCTTTTTTACATCTGCAAATTCGCCTCTTTTAAACAAAAAATCAAGGGCTTCCTTTCCGTTTTTAGCAACGCTAATTTCAGACTTTACTTTGCATTCTTCAAATGCTTCCAGTGTTAGTAAAATATCCCCTTCATTATCTTCTACTAATAAAATGTGGGCGAGTTTAAGTTCATTATTCATAGGTAGATTTTATTATTTTTTAAATTTCAATATAGTATAGCCTTATTGTTTTTGTAAATTCCGGTAAACCTAGTTATTTTATATTATTTAATTTTAGAAATTGTAAAATAAAATGTTGTGCCTTCGCCGGGTATAGATTTCAACCAAATTCTTCCTCCTAAAAATTCAATATGTCTTTTAGCAATAGATAAACCTATTCCTGTTCCGGCATATTCATTCTTATTATGCAACCTTTGAAAAATAACAAATATTTTATCGTAAAATTCAGGTGCAATTCCAATACCGTTATCTTTAATAGAAAACTCCCATTCATTTTCATTTTCTACAGCTTTAATCTGTACTTTTGGCGGGGTTCCCTGAACGGAATACTTAAGCGCATTATCGAGTAGGCAATGCAGTATTTGTGTGATGGATACTTTATAAGTATTTAGTTTTGGTAGCGCTACAGATGTAATTGAAGCAGTTTTTTCTAAAATAAGCTTTCTTCTTAACTGTTTAAATTCAGAAAGTACTTCATTTAAATCAACATCTTCTTTTCCGTCTGTTGATTTACCTGCCCTGGAATACTCTAACAAATCGAGGATAATTTGCTTCATCCTTTTTGCACCATCTACAGCAAAATGAATATACTGGTGGCCTTTTTCATCAAGCTGATCTTCATATTTTCGCTGCAACAGATCCATAAAGCTCGAAATCATTCTTAGAGGCTCTTGTAAATCATGAGAAGCCACAAAGGCAAATTGCTCCAACTCTTCATTGGATCTTTTAAGTTCAGCCGCATGCACGTTTAGAGTTTTATTAAGGTCTATTAGCTCTTCCTTTACTTTTTTGCTTTCGGTAATGTCACGCAAAATTTTAGAAATTCCAACGATATTCTCCTCACTGTCCTTTATTGGAGACACAGTAATAGAAACAAAAATCCGTTCTCCATTCTTTCTTTGTCTTTCAGTTTCGTAATACCTAATAAATTCTCCACATTTTATTTTTTCTATTATTTCAACCTCTTCATGGTTAAGGTAGGGTGGTATTATTTCGTATACTTTTTTGCCTATAATTTCGGTAGAGGTAAAGCCGAACATTTTTTCTGCTCCGGTATTCCAACTGTAAATAACGCTTTCGAGGCTACAACTTAAAATTGCATCGTACGATGAATTTACAATGTTAGAAAATAAAGCCTTCTGTTCTTCCGCCTTTTTGCGTTCGGTAATATCGCGTATATTAGCCACAATAGCATTTACACCGTGTACATGTAGCATATTTGTAACGGTACCTTCTACCCAAATATAGGTGCCATCTTTTTTGCGGTTACGTATGGTGGATGCAAATGGCACGCCGGGAGTTTTAAACGCGTTTTCTATTGTTTTCGCAGCTAGGACGGCATCGTCAGGATGTACTACATCCATAGCCTTGCGCGTTTTGTTTTCCTCGTTAGTGTAACCAAACGTTTTTTCTACCGAGGGGCTTATGTATTCCATCCTTCCATCGGCAGTTATAAGCGTAAGCATGTCACTGCTATTTTCTATCAGCGATCTAAATTTGTTTTCGCTATAAGCGAGTTCCTCTTCGGCTTTTTTACGTTCCGTAATATCTTGAAGGCTACCAAATAATTTAACACATTTGCCATTAATAATTTCGGCATTACCTAAAACCTTCACCCATTTTTCTTTATTATTTAGGGTAACAATTACCGCCTCATAATCTATTAAAGTACCCTTTTCTATACTTTGTTCAATATTCAACTGTATAATAGGATGAAAATCTTCCCGGTAAAACGTATGCGCATTATTGCTATCAGGAACAAATTGATTTGGATCTGTTTCAAAAATACTGTGTAACGTTGGAGACCAATAATGTTTATTATCCCTCAAATCTGCTTCCCAGCTTCCAATTTTAGCGAGTTGTGATACTTGTTCTAATAACTCTTCGTTTTTAGCTTCTAACGTTATATCTAAAATAACAGAGTGGAAAAGTATTGTACCATCTGCTAAAAAATTTGGTGAGCCATAACCCAGGTGGGTTTTTATTTCTCCGCTTGGCATCACATATTTCCAGCGGGTAGTCCATTTAGTTTTTGTATTTATAGAATCAGAAATACTTTTCTTAACTTTGTCAAATTCACCACCTAATATTATTCTATCCCAAACCAACTGGTTATTTTGCATCACTTCTTCAGCAGTAAATCCCCATACATGTTGCGAACCTTTGGTAACATACTTTAAACTATCTGTTCCGTCAGTATATATCCGATATTGATATACAACACCAGGCAGATTATCGGCCAACGATTGAAGCCTTATTTCTGCTACTCTACGATCGTGAATATTTTGAAAACTACCAAAAATACGAGCGCATTGCCCACTCACAAATTCTGCATTGCCAATGGCTCGCACCCATAATTCTTTTTTATTTGCGGTAACAATTACGGCTTCAAAATCAAAGGGCAAACCCTCAGTAATAGATTTACCAATACTTGTTTGCACTATTTCTCTAAAATCTTCTCTATAAAAATTAATGGCTTCATCAATTTTTGGAACAAAAGACATGGCATCAGTTTCATGTAATTGATGTACTTCATCTGACCAAAAAAGCTGTTGATTAATTAAATTTAATTCCCAACTACCAATTTTTGCCAAACTGCGCGTTACACGATTTAACTCTCTTAATTTTTTTTCTTTGGTAATGTTTTTAGCGGTGGCATATATTAAACCCTCTGCAAATGAAGAATTGCAAAACCAGCTCAGCGCTATAATTTCAGCGCTTTTGGTAATAAACCGGTTCTCAAATTCGTGAGTGGTTGCTCCCATTTCTTTAAGGGTCAATTCAGTATTAAAATCTGCTTTATCATCCGGATGTAAAAACTCATTAAAGTTATGGTAAAGAATTTCTTCTTCGGTATAACCTAACAACCCACATCCTGCTTTATTTATTTTAAGAAAGCGACCTGTAAAATCCATTAAACAAATAATGTCTGGAATAGCATCAAACAAGTGGCTCAAATCGTTCTCTAATTTTTTTCGATTAATTTCAGCACCAATAAATCGTTCGAGGCGTTGAAATATTAATACATATTTTTTTAAATAATTACTAAACTGCTTTATGCCAATTTTTAGTATCCCTACTACTTCATTATTAAAAATTAGAGGTATACCAAGTACTGCTTTTAAACCTATTTTTTTTGCCGCATCTCGCCTAACAAAATCTTTGTTGTTTTCAATATCATCCCAAAGCAATTGCGCTCCTTCTGAATAAACCTTGCCTGCCAAGCCTTCAGCTATTTTAAATGTAATATGCTTATTACTGTCGTCATAAAATTTTTCATCGTTTGGATCTGCTAAATAATGACTAAACAATTGTATTTGATTTTTTTCAAGGTTAGAGGTCCATACCTCTACCCAATCAAATTTTCCAAATTCACTAATGGTTTTACATAATTCGTTTATGGCTATGATATAATTATTTTCCGAATTAAAGTTTATACTTATTCGTGCTAATAATTCATTTTCTAATTCTTTTATTTTTTGCTCAGTTACATCACGTTCTATCGCTATCCAATGGGTATACCAGCCTTTTTCATCTGCCACGGGTGTTAGGCTAAAAATTATCCAAAACTCCTCTCCGCTTTTTTTGTAGTTAATAGTTGTTAATTCGCATGGCTCCCAATTTCTCATCTTACGCCCAAGTTCTGCTAGAGCTTCTTTGTCTGAATTTGGCCCTTGCAAAATACGAGGCGTTTTGCCAATTATTTCCTCTGCTGTGTAACCTGTTAGTTTTGTAAAGGCTTCGTTTACAAAAATTATTTTAGGCCCTGGTTCATCAAAAGGTTCTGCTTCGGTAATTAAAATGGCATCATTTGTATTCTTAACAACACTTTCAAGAAGTTTTAATCGCTGTTCTTCCTTCTTTTGTTCAGTAATATCGCGCGATACAGAAATAATTTGCTTAATAGATTCGCCTGGTTTACCAACAGGTGACACCATTACATCCCACCATTTAAGATTACCTTTGGCAGTAGCACATAAGGCTGTAAACTGTGCCGATTCACCTTTTAATGCTTTATCTACAGCTGCTTTTACTATTGCTTCATTTTCACTGCCCCATAGTGTCCACCAACTTTTGTGTTTAACAGTTGAAAAATCATCTATTTCCATCTGGCAAAGCCCGTTAAAATTCATGTACTGAAGTCGCCCTTCTGTATCCAATACTTTTAAACAATCAGGGCTGCTTTCTAAAACGGTGCGGTTAAATAATTCATTTTCCTCCATTTGTTTTAGCGCATTTACCCTTTCAGTAACATCACGAGTATTAGCCACTATTCCCAAAACTGCAGGGTTATCCAACATATTTGTAAATATTGTTTCAGCCCATCGCCATTGGTTATTTTTATGTCTTGTTCTGAAGGGTTCTAAAACGACTCTATTTTGTGTGGCTAATTTTTTCACACTATCCAAAACTCTTTCTGCATCTTCTGGATGAATAAAATCAAAGCCATTCATGCCCATAAATTCATCTGGGGTAAAACCAGTAATGGCAGTGCTTGACGGACTAACATATAAGTAATTGCCTTCTAAATCTGTTATTGTCATTAGTTCATATCCATCTTGAACCAATGCTTTAAATCGCTGTTCGCTTTGCTGAATTTTTTCTTCCTGCTCAATTTTATCCTTACCGTCTCTGGCTACACAGTACATCAGTTTGGCATTACTGTCCCACCTCGCTGACCATAAATTATAGGCAATGCTGCCATCTTTTTTCTTATAACGGTTAACGAAAGATTTAACCTCTGCACCTATAAGAATATTAGCAGCTACTTCATTCGTTTTGGGTACGTCTTCTTCTAAAATAAAATTAACGTAAGGTTTGCCACGCATTTCTTCAGGCATGTAACCCCAATGAGTTAAAGCACCGGCGCTCACATACACAAAATTGCCCTTTTCATCAATAGTACAAAAAACATCTAAAGAAGCATCAATTAACTGACTAGCCTCAGACTTTTGCTTTACTATGCTCGTAACATCTTTTGATTGACAAGCAACGGCAAAAAATTTGTTATCGTCACCAATTAAAGGTTCAAAAGTAACTTGACCATATTGAATTTCTTTTGATTCCGGATGATAATAATGTTCTTCTATTTCAAAAAACTCTCCTTTAAGTGCCCTGTTGTAATAAGTTTTCCATTTTTCAATATAGCCCTCACCAAAACCTTCAACCAATACAGACTCGTTCAGTTTTTTTTCCGTCCCTGTCATTTCTTTCATGGTGCGTAAGTATGCTTTATTGGCATAAATTAATTGAAAATCGAGGTTAATTATCCAAATAAGATCCTTGCTTTGATCAATTAAGAGATGCGTCAACGGAGGTAGCTTCATTATATTAATAATTTAAAAAATAAATATAAAGTTTTTTTTAAAAAAAATCAAAATCCTTTTAAATAATTAGTACTCTCTAACCCGCTTATAGTTAACATAAATAAAACTATTTAATGGTATCCTTAATGCTTGCCATTAGAGTATGTCAAGTTGGAAATGAATTTAACAGTAACAAATAATTTTTACGGGTAAAAACAGCATTCCGGATTGTGCTAAAGAGTGTTGTTGCTGCAGGAAAAGGTATTCTTGTAAGTATAACTAGTGTTCTATCTTATGTAGTGTGAAGTTTTATAAGTCTTTTTTTTGCCTCAGCACACTCCATTTTTGTTTTAATTTTTAAAACATTTAATAATAAAAATAGGGTTATGTAGCGCCTGAGACGACATAAATAAAAATAACAATGAAAAATTATTTCCTACTTATAATCATCTCAACATTTTTATTTACATCTTGTAAAAAAGAGGCTCAAGCCGGTCCCTCATGTATAGAAGGCCATTTAAAATATTTTGGCTTTACATTAGTTGACGTAGGCTGGGACGACCCGCTGGACAGTATTACTAAAACAAATTATGTGGATGAAGTAGCTGCATTTTCAAATGTTGCAGATATTCTTGTCGTAAATCCAACTGACAACATAATAGCTAGAATGCAAATGATGTCAAATAACCAAATGAAAGCAATCTTGCACGTTAATGAAATTTTCTTTAAATATGTTGGACCTGGAGGACCAAGCGGCGCATTGTATGATCTTAGGTCTGACTATCAAGCAAGATGGAACGACTTTGTTAGCACCAACAACCTCACAAACAATCATTCCATGCTGCAAGCGTTTTATATTGGAGAAGAGCCAACATGGAATAGCATTTCATACCTTGAATTAAAAGCCGCAACTGATTACATGAAAGCAACAATTCCAGAAGTTCCAAATTTGGTTATAGAAGCTTACCCAATTCTTAATAACCTCCAGGTTCCCACTAGCGTTGACTGGATTGGCTTTGACCATTACTTTATAAAAGATCCAAAAAACAGTAGTGTGTTTTTAAATGAACTTGCTACGCTTAAATCAAAGCGCTCATCACAAACTCAAAAAATAGCGTTGGTCTTAGACGCACATTTTATTTCATCGTTACACTTAGATTATGGTGGTATAACCGAAATGCAAATGAAAGATGTTGCAACAAGCTATTATAATCTTGCGCAATCAGACCAGGATGTAGTAGCACTTTTAGGTTATTTTTGGCCGGGGGGTTTTGATGATCCGGGGGCAAAGGGCGCCAGGGAATTACCACAAAATGCAAAAGATGAATACATGAGAATTGGAAAAATAATATCCGGAAAATGAAAACAAAAATCGTAATACTATTTATTTTTTTCTCTATTACAAAAGCACAAGCGCAAGTAGGTATAGGCTTTCATCCCATATCCAAATCGCTATCTTTTAAATCTGCTATGAATAAAAAATGGTTTATTGAAACCAAGGTCAATTTTGAAATTGCCAATGCATTATTATACTCATTCCAGCCTTCGATAAATTATAGAATGATGAATAAGGAAACTGTTAAGTTTTATTCAGGAATGGGAATTAATTTTGAAATACACACGAAAAGTTTTATACTTCCTTTTGGCATGGAGGTATTCCCCTTTGAAAAAATAAGAACACTGTCATTAAATTTAGAGTCAGGTTTGAACTTTCTGTTAATTCCTGGTTATACAAAAATGAATATTATAGGGGATATTGGAGTAACTTATTATTTCGAAAAAAAACAAAAAAAAGAACTTAAAAATGAATAGTCACGATAGTTAAAAAAACGGAACTTATTTAACCCCGTTAGCAAGGATTTGTAATCATTAATTTTCGAAACCAATGAAACATTGAAAAAGTGTTTCATTTTAGACGTCAGTGATATGCACAAGCTCTCGAAAGCTTAATAACCATCTTGCCAAGGTCTTGATTCAGCTGTGTGTTTGTTTATTTCGCTTTGTATTGTTATTTTAGCTTAAATGAAAAGAATTAAAGCCATTATTTTATTTATTGTTTTTCTCTTCTTTGGTAATTACAGTCTATTGGCACAGAATAAGGTATTAGATTCTTTGAACCTTGCTTTAAAAAATTCGAGGAATGATATTGAACGTATTAAAACTCTGGTGCAATTGGGTAATACCTGTGAAGTAGATGATAATTTAAAGTATGCCAAACCATTAATAAACCTAGCAGATAAATTATTACTCACGGCAAAAGATAGTCTTACTGTCAGGAATTGTATCCGTGCAAGATACGAAGGTGTTAATTTTGCCGCTTTTTATTACCGCACCAAAGAAGGATTGAGTTCCGCCAAAATGATGCAAGTCTACGCTGAGCATTTGGAGGTTTGTAAAAAATATAAAGATGGTATTGGTATAGTTGATGTTCTGATTGATATGACCGATGTATATGATAATAATGGCGAACTTATGAAAAAGTTGGAGCGTTTACAGGAGGGCTATTCGCTTATGAAAGAAATGAAATACAAAAAAGGCGAAGCCAAATTTCTTTTGCAATTGGCATTTTTTTATTCTGATTTTAACGACACCACACATGCCATAAGTTACATAAGAAAGGTAGAAGCGTTGGAGGCTGAGATAGGCGATTCTACAAGGATCTCGAAAGGTTATTATTTAAAAGCGAGGTTTTTAAACGATATTAAACATTACGAACAGTCGATCGTTTATTTTAAAAAAGCAGAAAAAAGATACAAACTGATAAAAGACACCAGTCAATTATTGGATATTTATTATCAAATGGCAGGTGTTTATCAAAGCAAAAAAGATCTTGACAGTGCTTTGACATATTATCATATTTGCAGCGATCTCGCCAAACAATACCATCATAATTTTCAATATACCTATGCTGCTTTGGTTGGTGTTGGTGATATTTACTCTCTGCAAAAAAAATATAATGAGGCCATATCTATTCATCAACAAGTTTATGAACTTGCCATTAAAATAAATAGTCCGGTAGCTATTTTATTTACCTCTAAACATTTATTAACCGATTATTATTTAATGAAAGATCTTAAAAAGGCAAAACCACAAGCCGATCGATCATTGGCATTGGCGTATCAAATAGAAAATGTACAAGATATATTTGAGTGCGAAAAATTTGTTTATCGGATCGATTCTGCCGCCGGCGATTTTAAAGATGCATTTGCGCACTATCAAAAATATTTATTATTAAAGAACAAACTCAATAATGAATTGGTACGTAAAGCTGCTACTCAGGAAAGGTTCCAGAACGAACTGAGCCAACAGCAATTGAAAGCAAAAAGTGAATTGGAAAAAAATGAAGCCATCAACGAAAAGGAAAAACAAAAACAAAGAAATATCATTTATTCTATAAGTGCAGTATTATTTTTAGTTTTATTATTGGTAGTTTTCGTTTACAGAAGCTACAAACAAAAACAAAGATCAAATTTAGAGTTAGCACAAAAAAATTTAGAGATAGAAGAAAAGAACAAAGATATTTTAGACAGTATTCGTTATGCTAAGCGTATCCAAACCTCCCTACTCCCAACTCATAAATATATTGATAGGGTGTTGAACGAAAAAGATAAAATTTAAAAACCATATTTATAAAATTGCATGACAAAGGAGGAGCTAACCAAGGCAATTTACACAGCGTTTAAAAATGTAAAACTGGAAGATGGGGTTGGATTATATGAAGCCGATTGCCTGGACGAGTATCGTCATCCGAACGATCCTATTTATATTAGCTGGAAACAAAAAGATGAACGCGATAGTTGGGAAACAATCCTTCCATTGTTCTTAACGCACACAGTTCATGAAAGAGTATCCTCAAGCAATTATTTTTTTATGGATAGCAAAGGAAAACGTTTTCACATACCTTGTTATTTATTGCAAGACCTAGAGGAAAAAAATAGCGGAAATAACCCTTTGATAACCGACATAACGTATAAAATAAACGGCCTTTTAGACTATGAGATACTTAATACATCGCAAAAACAAGTTATCATCAATTTTTTCGATTTCAAACTTGAAGAATTTATGAAATACGATAATGACTTTGATTTTGAAATTTATAACGCTGCAAGAGAATGGTTTAAGACATACTTTTCTTTATAATAATAGCCAAAAGGCATGTTTGTCTACCCAAAAAATTTCGTAAATTGCCTTATGAAAACATTAAAAGCAATAATAGTAATTGGGTGCATCACCTTGTTTCAGGTTATTGGTTTTTCTCAGATCACTTCTACCGTTAACAAACGCGTTGTTGCCTTACTTGATCTTACCGTAAAAAATTCCGAGACCTCTGATGCTGAGATCTACTCTGCCAAGTACATTTTAAAAACTGCCGGTATTCCTTTTATAGTTACCGGTAATGTGGATGTTGCAAAGAACTACGGCATGGTGCTGGCTGCTTCTAAATTTGATGTAACTACTTTTACCACTGCCGAAAAAGATACATTGATAAGTTATGTGAACCGTGGCGGCGTTTTGGTAGCGCCTAACGTAAGAGACTCTTACATGTTCCCGCTTTTTGGGATCTCGGCGCACCTTAACAGCAATAGCAGGTATCTTGTAAAATTTAAAATGTTCCTCAACGACCCATCCTTTAAATGGCTGAACGATACAATGGAACAAACCATATCTTTAGGTAAAACAACTTATACTTCTGTAATTAGCTCGCGAAGTTATACTTTAGCAGGAGCTTTGGGCTTAGCCGTATTTGATGATAATAGTACAGCAATCACTAAAAGAAATTATGGCCTTGGTACCACTTATGCTCTTGGTTTTTCTTTTAAGAATTTAATTCTTACCAATCAATTAAACCTTGATTATAGCGCCAATCGGTTTTACTCAAATGGTTTTGAACCTACCTCGGATGCCATGATGCTTTTTATAAAAGGTATTTATCTCGATCATGCACCCAGGGCTGTTTGGCTGCACACCTCTCCCTACGACAGTAAAACTTCTTTAATGATCACACATGATATTGACGCAACATCATCTTACGATACCATGCATTATTATTCTGATTACGAAAACTCTATCGGGTTAAAAGCTTCTTATTTTTTTACTACGCATTATATTGATGATGCTTTGCTGGCTGCTTTTTATAATTTAAATACTATACCAAAAGTACAGGATGTTCTAAACAAAGGCCATATTGCCGGAAGCCACTCTGTTGGACACTTCCCCGACTTTGATGATGAATCTGTGTTTCCGTTGGGTATGTTGGGCAATACCTCTTCCTCTTACTTGCCTTATAACTTTGGTTCCGGTTCAACAACTGCCGGATCGGTTTTAGGAGAAACAGAAGTGTCAAAAAATCTTTTAGAAGCTAATTTTGGAATAGTTATAAAAACATTCCGTGCCGGCTATCTCTGTTTTCATGACCAGATAATTAATGCATTAGATACAACAGGTTACACAAACAGCACAACTCTATCCGCAGCAGACATCCTTAATAACTTCCCTTTTCAACAGCGGAAGAACCGCTCTACTTCAGGTGCGCTAACTAATGTGTGGGAATATCCTATGACCATTTCTGATGTATTTACTTCTAATCCCATTACACCAACAAATTATCCGCAAAAGGTTGCTACCTGGTTGGATGTTATCAATCGAAATATGGCCAATAATGCGCCTAATGTTCTACTAATACATCCAACGCGGCTTTATAAATTAACAGCAGAACAAGATCTTGTTAATGGATTACCTCCCGGTGTTTTTGTAACAAACCTCGATCTTTTTGCTAATTATTGGAAAGCCAGAAATGCTATCTCATTTACTTCAAAGATCTCTAACGATTCATTAACGGTGATAGTTCCATCTGCCTTTTTACCATTAAACCAAATGATAAGTTTTGTAGTTGACAAAGGGCAGTTATTAGCAAGCATTAAAGCTGAAGATGAATTTGGAAACCCCATAACCGTTATTAAGTCAAATTTTAATACTAACGATGTTATTCTGCATTTTGAAAATTACCCGGCCTTGGGAATTAAAACAAATACATTTCAAAAAGAAAATAGCACCTTCATTAATTGCTACCCAAACCCGGCCAATACCAAATGTACATTTGATTTTAGGTTAGAAAAAACTGCAAAAGTAAAACTTGAACTAATTGATATGTTGGGTAATAATACCAATACTCTATTGGATAAGAGCCTGGAAGAAGGCTGGCAGTCGGTTCCATTTAATACATCTTTTTTATCTACAGGAATTTATTTCTATAAATTAACGGTGAACGGTGTTTCTGTTACTAAAAAAATGATCATTTCACGATAAAATCGTATTTTAGTCTCTATTAACTAATCATCTCTTGAAAGCAGATCAATTTAAAATGAGAATTATTTTTTTTGCGTTCCTGCTATCATCCGCAATTCATGTAAGCTCACAAGAAGATAATTTAAAGAGTATTGAAGCTGCTGCTGACAGGACTTACAACAAAAAAAATTTCGACTCATCCATTATTTATGCTGAGAAACTTTTAACTGAAGCAAAAAAAAGTAATTCAAACAGTTATAAAGTGCGTGCGTTTTATAGGATGGGAATTATAAACTCACAACTAGATAAAACAAAGTCTGCCATTGATTTTTTATACAACGCACTTGATCTTTGTAACGACACGTCAACAGCCCGCATAAAAGCAAGTATTTTTAATGAATTGGGCGGTTTAAGCTTCAGGCAAAAAAGTACAGCAACCGCTAAATATTATTACAAAGAAGAGATCAGGGTTAGGAAAGAAATAAGAGATATTTTTGGGAGAGCTACCTGCCTTATTAATTTATCTGCCATGCACCGCAGGTTGGGAGAATTGGATAGTGCGGGTTTTGTATTAGATGAAGTGAGAATAATTTTAAGCCATAAAAAAGATTCTGTTCTTGCAGGATATTACTACCAGGCAAGAGGCGCCAACTTCCAGGCAAATAAACAATTAGATTCGTCTGCCGCTTATTTTACAAGATCGTTAGCTATATGGCAAAATTTAAACAACAAGAATGAAGCAATGATCCCTTTGTTCAATCTTGGTTTGATCTATCATTTAAAAGGCGATTTTAAAAAAGCCCTGGATAATTATTTGCAGGTAGAAAAAATAACAGAAAACAATAATTTAAACACCTATAAGATCACCCTCTACGGCAATCTTGCCGAAGTATATTACGATCTTAAAGATTTTAAAAAATCATCAGATTATTTTAGAAAATACATTGAGTTTAATAATACCTTTCAAAAAAAAGAGATCAATGATTACACAGCAAAACTAGATAGACGTTATAAAATAGAAAAAACAGAAATAGTAAAAAAACAAAAAGAAGAAATAGAAGCGCAGACCATAAAGATAGAAGAACAGAACAGGCGTATTTATTTATCCTTAATGGCTATTATCATTGTTGCAGGTGTTTTAGTAGTGCTGGTTTTCTATTTTAATTTTAAGAAAAGATTAAATGTAAAAATAGAAGAAGCAAAAAAGAAATTTTTCTCAAACGTAGTGCACGAGATAAGAACACCGTTAAGTATGATACAAGCACCTTTAACAGTGTTAAAAAAGAAATTAAATTCCATAGAAGATCAACAAAATATTGAGCTGGCTGAAAGAAACATAAAACGCCTGAACGAATTGGTTAACCAAATGCTGGATATCTCAAAAATAGATTCGGTAAAATATAAACTTAACGAAACCTTTGGCGATATTGAATTATTCTTTGATCAGATTCTAAACACCTACACCAAACTTGCCATTGAAAAAAACATTAGTCTATTGCATAATTTTGTGATCCCAAACAAAGTGGCTTTTTTTGATAAAGACTCCCTCGAAAAAATAACCGGCAATTTATTGAGTAACGCCATTAAATACACGCCAAACAACAACCAAGTAGGTATTGATGTTTACACCGAAGAAACTGAACACGGCATTAAACTTACAATTCATGTGTGGGATACAGGAGTTGGTATTTCGCAGAAAGATCAGGAAAATATCTTCGACCGTTTTTACCGAAGTGATAAAACAGCAAGCAGCACAAAGGGTGTTGGCATTGGACTGTCGCTGGTAAAAGAATTGATCGAGATCCATCAGGGAACTATTACTATTAAAAGTAAAGAAGGAAAAGGATCGACCTTTACTGCAACACTTATGATGAAGGCAAAAGAAGAAACCACTCTTTTAAAAACGCCACTAATGTCTGTTAATACGGATGACGCGATTCACCAGATCTTATTAATTGAGGACGATAAAGATATCTTAGATTTTAATGCCACTTATCTTGAACAAAATAATTTTAAAGTTTTAAAGTCAGTTAACGGTAAAGAAGCCATTGAACTATTGGAAAAAACGTTGCCCGATCTTATTATCAGCGATCTTATGATGCCCGAACTTGATGGCATTGGCGTATTAAAAGCAGTAAAGAATAACCCACAATACAATCACATTCCTGTTATTATTCTTTCAGCCAAGGCCTCCCCAGAATCGCGCATGGAAGCCTTAAAAATAGGTGCACAGGGTTATTTAGCCAAGCCTTTTCTACCGGATGAAATGCTCTCGATAGTCATTAACCAACTTGAGATCTTAAGTAAACGAAAAACAGAATTCAAAGAATTAATTTCTCAACCGGAGAAAAAAGTAGAAGAAAAATTTGTGGGCACCGAACCTTATACACAAAAATTATTCGCGCTTATCTTTAAACAGTTAGATGACCCTGAACTTTCGGTAGAAAAACTGGCCGATCAAATGGCCACCAACCGCAGTCACTTTCAACGCAAGGTAAAAGCCATTACAGGTTTATCGCCATCAGAAATAATAAAAGCCATTCGTTTAGAAAAAGCAAACGAACTGCTTTTAAGCAAAAATGGTAACATAACGGAGGTAGCTTACCAAACCGGATTCTCGTCCCAATCGTATTTTACCAAATGTTACACGCAACATTTTGGCATTTCGCCAACACAAATGTTGCAAAAGAATAAATAAACCGACTGTCGCTCAGCACTTTAAGATTGTGCAACCTAATTACATTTCTTCGCAACAAAGTTTACTGAGTTTTTTTTGCATCCTGCAGAAATTTGTGGAAACAATTTAAAACCCAAATCATCATGAAAACAATTTTACAAAAAGCAGCGGCCATTTGTTTATTCGCTATTCCAAGTTTAATGTCGGCACAGGTTGACCTGACAATAGGATTAAATTATTCTTATAATCCGCCTACCAACTGTAACAATCAAATAACAAGCCTTTCGGTTGATATTTGTAACAACGGCTCTTCTTCCGCGGGCTCATTCCTTGTTGGGGTATATCTTTATGAGACATCATCTCAAAAGCACTGGGTGCTCGACCAGACAACCATAAATTCATTAAGCGGTAATGCTTGTATCACTATCAGCAACTGGAATATTGATATGAATAATTATTGCTGTTTACCGGCGCCTGCATCCAATTACCGTATTGGTGTTTGGGCTGATACTGCAAATGCCATTACCGAAACTTCTAAAAGCAATAACGCTTCGTTATTATCCGGTAACATCCAGGTTTGTGCAGCATCTACGGGCATAAAGAACTTTAGCGCTAATATCAAAGAATTAAGTTTTTCACCAAACCCGGTGGCAGATAAAGGCGAATTAAAATTTGTATTGGCAAAAGAAGAAAAAGTAAATGTTACCATTTCTGACATAACCGGAAAAGTCATTTCAACACTTTATACGGGCACCATGTATCAAGGAGAGCAAAAGATAGACCTGAACACTTCTTCTTACGCCAGCGGTGTTTATTTTGTAAAAGTAAGGCTTTCTGATGGAGAGGTAAATAAAAAGATTATTGTACAGAAATAAATTACATCAAACAAAAACCTCCGACCAATTAGGCCGGAGGTTTCTTTTTATTCCTTAATGAATTTCTTAATGTATATGAGTTCGTTATTGGTGTTATACATCGAAATAAAATAAATACCTTTTTGAAAATTATTAATATCAAACTTTAAATTATCATCAGTAGACCTTTGATCAATTAAAACCTGGCCTAAAGAATTTATAAATTTGATATGTTTCTCTTCTCCATTTATCATTTCAAATCTAACATTTAGCATTTCTTTAGCCGGATTTGGATAAACACTAAGCACTCCGTTTTCTGAAATAGAATTAACGCCGGTTGTTATAGCAGTGCATAAACTGGTAGAAGAATAAGTAACTGTTGTAATTGGTATGGTGATAGTGGTTAATGTTCCGGTTATTGGCATTACTGTAAAGGTGTATGGCGAAACAGAGTATGCAAGTGCTACAGAAGCTGGTGCATATGCTGTGTCCCGGCAGCCAACTCCTTCAAAAATATCCGTCCTTACATAAGTTAGTGTATCATTTCCGTTAGCTTTAAAAAAATGATACGAATTATTATTTGTAACAATGCAGGCAGAAGCCGAGCTCGTATTATTTGTTGTGCTAATTTTTTTAAAGTAACGCGAACCATATACATTTAACGCAGCATCAAAACGAATGGTTCTAAAGCCCGGAAAACCTGTATTCACAGGCGCAAGGCCGGTTACTAAAAGGTTAACGTTGTTGGAGAATATTTGTTTGATATTTACCCCAGTTAATGTTTTGGTAGTAATTACACTTAAAGTACTATCCATTGATCTAATCAGGAATGGTCCGGCGTCACCCGTTGCCGAATTAACTGTTTTATCAATGGTCACTAATTTTCCATTTAAAATAGCAGAGAATTTTTCTCTAAAACCCGTAGAAACAATCGTATTTAACACATTCGTATTTAATATAGTTCCTGCGGAATCTAATCGTAATGTAATAGCATAACTATTGGTTGTAAGGGTTCCATTACTTGTAACATACAACTCTCTTTTACCATTGTATATAATTGAAGAAGGAATGTGTTGCAAACTATTTTCACCCAATTCTTTTACCCAAAGCAAAGTACCATTGGTATCTAGTTTGGTCACAAAAAGATCACTGTTAAAAGCAAAATGATTGCAAGCTCCTACTGCATATAAATATTTATCGTTATCAAAAGCAATCGTATTTAAAACATATGGTGTTTGACTAATAGCAACCGTTCTTCTCCATGAACTGGTATTGGTACTTAAATTATATTTAATGATCATGCCTGTTACGCCGGCAGAGTTAGTTAAACTTGCTACCATATAAAGTATTTGATTACTTTTTACAACACTTTTAATCGCAAGATCATAACCTGCAATAGAAAAAGATTTGCTGCTGGTTACATTACCGGTGGTAGTTGTAAATTTAGTGATGGTAGAAAAACCTGAATACTGTCCCGTTCCAATTAAATTTTCAATAACAAAGGTGGTAGTGTTATATTCATTCGAATAAACAACTTCAGAAACTGTTCCTGTTGCAGGAGCTTGAAATAATTTACGCTGATAGTTGGATTGTGAGCTGGCCAAAGCTGAAATCAGTATAAATGTTGCAAGTATAAAATTTTTCATATTTAAGGGTATTTACTTAATTAAAATTACAAAAAATAAGCGCGCATTTGCAAAAAAAAACCTCCGATATTATCGAAGGTTTAAAACTTATTGATCTATTAATTATTTAATAATAGAGCTGCGCAAACCGTAAATTTTTTCAGAGATAGATTTAAAATTCGCCTCTTTAAAATCTTTTGGGTCTTTAATAGCGGTAATTTCGTTTAATACAACTTTAAATTGGTCGTTTAAAGCCACACATTCTTTTTTGTCTTTATACTCTGCTAATAGTTCAGATAGATTTTTAAGGTAAAAACGTTGGTCCCATAATTCTTTATACCCCTTTTCTTTTACAGCGGGATCAGTTCCTGCTTCAGTAACTTTACAAGTTAAATATAAAGCTTCTACCCAAGACCCTGCAAACACAGCGGCAGCTGTATAAACACGCTCGTTAGTTCTTAAATAGGAATCGCTTTTTACAAAGATCTCATCTAATATTCTTAGCAATGAATCTTTATTGGCAATATTGCTTTCTGCACGTTTTCCAACCATTTGGTCTACTGCGCTTTTTAAACCTAAGGCATCTGATTTTATTAAAACCGCTTTCATGTATTTTAATACATCTTCACCTACATTATTTACCATGGCGTAAGACATGTCAATATTAAAAGCACCTAATTGTGCGGCTTTAAAGAACTCATCGCCTGTTAATTGCTTTTTTGTATCCAATAAAAAAGCACTATTATAAGGCACACCCCAGCTTGATAATTGGTTAACACTTGAAACCGGTGAAGGAATATTTGCTATAGCAAAATCAAATTTAAATTTTGTATCCTCGTTAACCGTTATAGCAGTGGTATCTTTTGGTGTATTATCTGTAACAACAGAGTCAGCAGTATCCTTAAATTCATCGGCTTGTTTATCACCACAAGAATTTAAAATTGCCAATAACGAAAAGCCTGCTACGTAAAGTATTTTGTTCATTTTTATAAATTTTGATAGCAAATATAATCCCTTTTTTCATTTTTTCTTGAATTTTATTGAAATGTGTAAAGTTTTTTAATAACTACATAAAATTAACCACTAAGGGTATTAAGAATGCACCATGAACACAAAGAAAATACAAAATAGGTCTTTAGTATTCTTTACGGTTAAATCTTATTTAGAAACAGACTGGTAATAATTAAGGTAATTGCTTCGCCAGGCCTTATTAGCAAGGGCATTGTACTTTTCGAACAAGGGTTTATCGTCGGTATTTAAAAGAGTTGTCTTTTTAAACTCCGAGTCAATTTGAAACGGTAAATTATTTAGTATCATTGTATCTAAGGAGCAAACAAATAATAAATTACGGTAATTCTCATTATGTGATGCAGAACATATTTTTACATGATAACCGGCGTTGGCAATTGTGTTAAATAAAATACTGCTGCCCATCCCTTTCTCGCCCTTCATATATCCATGCCAGTTAATAATTATTACTGCTGATGGGTTAAGATTTTGTTTTAATTTTTCGAGGCTCTCTGCTGTAATAACATGCGAGGGCTGCTCTTCTGCTTTAAAAATGTCAACTAAAAGAAGATCGTATTTTTTAATACAGTTATTTAAAAAATAACGTGCGTCAGAACAAATTGCTTTTACATTTTTACTGAGATAAAAATAGTTGTTGGCCGCGTCAATTATTCCTTTGTCAAACTCAACACCATCGGTAATATAATTTTTAGAACTAAACAGGTTGGCTGTTAAGCCGCCACCTAAACCCAACACCAGTGCACTCTTTGGCGAGGCAGAATAAGGTACAAGTGTATCTAGTAATTTTACATATTCAGATACCGACCGGCTGGTATTTAAGCTCATTTCTGTTTGAATAATGCTATTTATTTTTAAGATCCTGATAGGTTCTTTTTTTTCATTTATAACATCCACTACTTCCAGTTGCCCTAAAATACTATTACCAAAGAATAAATTGTTATTTTTTAGCAGTGTAAACTGCATGTTTAAATAAATAAACCCGGTAAATAAGATCATGTGAACGATCTTGTAAGATCTGAAAATGATACAACTGGTTAAAAATAATAAAGCGCCAAACAGCATTAAACAATATGTTAAACCAATAGCCGGGATCAAATAAAAACCACACAAAAAAGTGGCAATTATACCGCCAAGGGTAGATACCGCGTACACTGTGCCACTTACCCTACCCGACATACTGTTTTCTTTTGTTTGAATGTAAATGAACAACGGCGATGTGGCCCCCAAAAAAAATACCGGCAAAAATAACAATATAAAAGTGCTTAGTACAACCGCAATTAAAAAAGGCAAATAAGAGATCCATGGAATAACATAACGACTTAATACCGGCATTAATACCACAAATAAAGAAGCAAAGATAAGGGTATGAAATAATTTTTTTGAATGTTGCTCTGTCTTTTCACTTATCATTCCTCCAAAAAAATAACCTAAAGCTAATGCCGTTAATGTTAAGCCCATAACAGAAGCCCACACATATAAGCTACTGCCAAACACAGGCGCCAGCAGTTTTGCGCCACAGAGTTCTGCTGCCATTACAACAGACCCTTCAATAAAACTTAAGAAGAGCAGTTTCTTTATCATCGTATTATACCAAGTATAATTAAAATACCCATTGCTAACATAAATATACCAACAAACCATTTAAAAAACTGAAGACTTGTTTTTTTAAATAATTTATTTCCCACAAAAGCACCTATCCAAGCTGTAAAAATAGCTAACAACAATAAAGCAAAATTACTTTCACCATTTTTTAATTCTGAAAAACTCGTGTAAAAAGAAATGCGGATAACATCTACAAGGCAAGCAATAAAAACACCGGTGGCAATAAAAACGCTTCTCTCTAATTTTAAACGCAATAAAAATGCACTTCTAATAGAACCCTGATGCCCGCTAAAGCCGCCAAAGAAGCCACTTAACAGACCTCCGGGTATTAAATATTTTTCATGAAAAGAAAATTCAGAAAGTTTAGGTACTAATTCAATGATCGCAAATAAAATTATTAAAGAGCCTATTATAAGGCCCGGCCAGGTAATAATAAACTCATTACCATTTAAAGAGTATGAAACAATTGCGCTCTTCAGTTTATCAATATCCTTTAGGGCCCAGGCGCCAAAGAACGCAGCTATCAAAGAGGGAATACCGAATTTAAAACCAATTTTCCAATTGATATTTTTATACAGCAGGCCCAATTTAAATAGGTTGTTCAATAAATGAACACAAGCCGTTAAAGCAACAGCAATGGGCAGCGGGTAATAAATTGCAAAAACAGGTAATAGAATGGTGCCTAATCCAAATCCGGAAAAGAAAGTCAGGAAGGAAGCAAAAAGTGATGTAACGGCTATTAAAACATAAATCATTTAGTTTGTGAATGATAGTCAATTAAACCATCTATAGGCGATTGAATAACATTGCCCATTTGGCAACCATGCTTGGCAGCCACTTTGGCAAAAAGTTCTTTATGATAAAATCCGATCGACCCAACGGTATGCACCTTGTATGATTTTGAATCGGAATACTTATTTACCTGTTGCACAAAAAAAGAATCGAAACATTCAAATAACACTTTCTCAATAAAAGGATGCTCTTTATTTTTTCCTACAAACATGCAAACTGAGGCCAGGTAACGGCTGGGCATGTTCTTTTTATAAGTATTGTTTAAAATTTCCTCGCGGTTATACCCTTCTTTTTCGAATGATTTTTTTAATTCAGGAGGAAGATTACCTTCAAAATATTCGCGGATAAAATTCTTACCAATTTGGGCGCCACTGCCGTAATCACCCCATAAATATCCAACCGAAGGAATGTTCTCCAAAATAAATTTTCCGTTATACAAACAACTATTGCTACCTGTACCCAATATGCAAGCAATGCCATATTCTTTTTTGCATAAGGCTCTTGCTGCAGCCAGCAAATCGTGCGAAACATTGATCTTAGCAACGTTCAAAGTAATGGTTAAACAATGTTCTATCAACATGCAATTCTCAAACGTAGAACAGCCTGCGCCATAATAATGAACCACTTTGATCTTGTTAAGTTCTTCAATTAAATGTGGTTTTAAATTATTTAAGATCTCAAGGCTTATTTGATCAATAGATTGAAAATAAGGATTGAAACCAATTGTTTTAACGCGCTTAACAATTTGTGATCCTTTTAAAAGAACCCAATCGGTTTTTGTAGAACCACTATCTGCAATCAGTACATACATGCCCACAAAATAGCAAAAAAAAACCGCCTAAAAGCGGTTTTTAATGTTTTTAGAAAGAAAATTATGCTGGTGTTTCATCAGTTGCAGGTGCATCTGTTACAGGAGCATCGTTAACCGGTGTTTCAACTTTTTCAGCTGCCGCAATGTTCTTAGCTGCAATTTTAGCCGCTTTTGATTCTTTTAAAGCAGTTTCTGCTTTAAATTTATCTGCCACTTTTTTAGTGCCTTCAGATTTCAATTTGTCTTTTTTACTAACAACTTTACCCTCTTTTTCACTTAACCACTTGCTGAATTTTTGTTCAACCTGTGCTTCAGTTAAAGCGCCTTTTTTTACACCTTCTAATAAGTGTTTTTTCATCATAATACCTTTGTACGATAATATCGCACGACAAGTATCTGTAGGTTGAGCGCCTTTCATTAACCAATCCAAAGTTGAATCAAAGTTAATGTCAATTGTTGCCGGATTTGAATTAGGGTTATAAACACCTAATTTTTCAATAAACTTTCCATCGCGAGGTGCACGACCATCCGCAACTACCACATGAAAGAAGGCTGAATCCTTTTTTCCGTGTCTCTGTAGTCTAATCTTTACTGCCATTTGTTTAAGTTTTAAAATTAAGGCTGCAAATATCGTAAAAAAATCTGTTTTAACAAAAAAATCACAAAAATATTGCCATCATGGGGAAAAGTTATAATTTTGCGTTAAATAAAGAAGAAACATGCAAGTTAAAGAAAGAGGTATCATTCTAATTCCAATAGATTTCACAAAACAATCGCTTTTAGCGGTAAAACAATCTTATAATTTAGCTAAATACACCCATTCTAAACTGGTTTTACTGCATGTTTATCTAAAGACAGGCGAAGAGAGTTATGACGCTTTAAATAAGCTTACAAAGCAAACAGAGCAGGAAAGCGGCGTGCCTACCGAATTCATGAACGTAAAAGGCGATATTTACGAGGAAGTAGACCGCGTGGCAGAGGAATTAGGGGCCACTCTTATTATTGCCGGGCTTGAAAGTCACATGAAATTCAGGAACATAGTTGGTTCCAGTGCCAGCAAATTGATAAGAAAAGCGCCATGCCCTGTAATTACCATTCGTGGTAACGATCACCGTGATGGCTGCGAGAACATATTATTACCGTTAGATCTTTCTACCGAAACCCGCGAAAAAGTGGATGCCGCAGTACAATTTGCACAGTATTTTGGCGCCAGTATCCGTATTCTAGGTGTTTTTGATCCTGCTGATGCTCCTTACGAGAATCAATTATTAGCATATTCGCATCAGGTAAAACAATTTATAAAAAGCAAAGGTATTTCTTGCACCAACAAATCTATTCCTGCTAAAGATGTTGCAGAAACTGTTGTTGAATATGCCAATAAAATTGAAACAGATCTTATTATGATCATGAACAAACCGGGCTTAAATGTAAATGAATTTTTTGGTGGAACCGATGCTCAGCGTATTGTTGACATCAGTAACATACCGGTTATGACCATCCAGCCAATGAAACGCGAAAGTTTAGTGCATTTTGGTACAGGTTTTTAATTCAGGGAATGGAACGCTTATGATGTAAACTGATCCACACTTATTCTTCAAAAAAAATATTAAAATGAAAAGAGCCACTTAACAAGTGGCTCTTTTTTTATTGGGTTAATTCTTATTATCGCCATCCACCGCCTAAAGCACGGTAAATATTTACCCTTGCATTCATCTGGTGCATTTTGGTTTCAACCAATTCAAATTTTGATTCCAGGGCATCGCGTTGTGTTAATAAAACTTCCATATAATCTGCCCTGGCCGATTTAAAAAGGCTGGTTGAAATAGTAATGGATTCTGTAAGTGCCTGAACTTGTTTTGCTTTCTGATCATAGCTTTTTTTCAAATTATTGATGTTGGAAAGCTGGTTGGCAACTTCGATATAAGCATTTAAGATCGTACGCTCATAGTTATAAGCTGCCTGCACCTGCTTTGAAGTGGCGGAATAATACATGGCCTTTATTGCATTTCTGTTTATCAATGGCGCCATAAGATCTCCAGCTAACCAATACACTAATGATTGAGGGGTTGTTATTAAAAATTTGGGATTAAATGCGCCGTAACCCGCACCTGCATTAATATTTAAAGAAGGATAAAAATTAGCTTTGGCAACTTTAATGTCTAGTTTTGCAGCTGCTAATCCTTGTTCGGCTTGTCTTATATCCGGACGGTTCTCTAATAATTGTGATGGAATACCGGAACGAATAGTGTCGGGTACCAACTCAGCAAATGTTTTAGAATTTCTTGAAACAGGTTGAGGAAATCTTCCAACTAAAAAGTTAATCCTATTTTCTGTTTCTACAATTGATTGTTGAATATAATATTGGCGGCTTTGGTTTTTAAGAACCTCTGCTTCAAATCTTCGCACAGCCAATTCAGTCACCCTCGCAGATTGTTTTTCCAGTTTTACTATTTCCAATGAGTTTTGATAAATTTCGATGTTCTTTTTTAATATTTCCAACTGATTATCTAATGCCATTAATTCGTAATAAGAAATAGCAATCTCAGAAACCAGGTTAGTGATCATAAAATTTTTTCCTTCAATAGTCGACAGGTAGCTATACAAGGCTGATTTTTTTGAGTTGCGAAGTTTTTTCCAGATATCCACTTCCCATGAGATGTTGGCAGAAAGCATGTAGTTTGGTAACACATCCGGCACTTTTTGGCCGGGTATAATATCGTTAACCGCATCACTAGCGCCCTGGCTGGTATATCTCCCTACTTTTTCAATGCCGGCACTTGGCCCAACAACAAGAGAAGGCAAGTAAGCACCTTTTCTAGCTCTTACCTCATAACCGGCAATATTAATTTCCTGTAGTGTAATATTTAATTCCTGATTATTTTTCAGGGCATCATCAATAAGGGAAATTAAGTTAGGATCTGTAAAATAATCTTTCCATTTTACCATAGCTGTATTTACGGTATCCTGAGAACCGTTATAATTTTCAGGAACTTTTTTATTTTCTGCTTTTTGAGTTAGATTAGATGGCAAACTACAAGCGTTACAGATTAGTATAACTATCGTTATTCCTAAACAATTTATTATTTTTTTAGTGCTCATTATCTTCAGATTGTGGAAAACTGTCAATTCCATGTACAAAATTTTCTGTTAAAGATCCTTCTTCTTCATCTTTGATCATCTTTCTGCCTTTAGCCCATGAGCCAAAGATGTAATATAAACCCGGCACGATAATCACACCAAAAACAGTTCCGAAAAGCATACCGCCCAATGCCGAACCACCTATGGTGCGGTTACCAATAGCACCTGCACCGTGCGCCAACACCAAAGGAATTAACCCGGCAATAAAAGCAAACGACGTCATTAAGATCGGACGGAAACGTACTTTGGCACCTTCTATCGCCGCATCAAGAATAGTTGCACCCATTTTATGTTTTTGCACCGCAAATTCCACGATCAACACCGCATTTTTACCCAGGAGCCCGACGAGCATGACCAATCCTACCTGGGCATAAATATCATTGGCGAGTCCCATAGACTTAATCAACAAAAATGATCCAAATACTCCGGGAGGCAGAGAGAAAATTACTGCTAATGGAATTATAAAACTTTCATATTGTGCAGCAAGTACAAAATAAACAAATATGATAACGATGATAAAAATAATGATTGCTTCATTTCCGCGTCTTACTTCATCGTAAGAAAGCGCTGCCCAATCAATATCAAAACCATGAGGCAATGTATTTGCAGCCACTTCCTGTACAGCCTTAATGGCCTCGCCACTGCTATAACCTTTTGCAGGAGCTCCCCTTATACCCGCCGTATTATACATGTTGTAGCGGTTAATTTCATTCGCTCCTTGTTTCTTTGTAATTTTCATGAAGGCAGAAAAAGGAACCATTTCACCGCTTTCACTTTTTACATACAAGCTCATAATGTCTGAAGGAAGTTTTCTGAACTCAGGAGATGCCTGAACGAAAACTTTAAAAAACCGTTGGTATTTAATAAATCCAAGCTCATATGTACTTCCAACAAAGATTGATAAGGTGTTCATGGCATTACCTATGGTAACGCCTTTTTGCATAGCTAATTGGTTATCAAACTCAATTTCGTATTGAGGATAGTTAGCGCTAAAGAATGTAAATAGGCCGGTTAATTCTTTACGTTCGCCTAATTCTTTCATAAAGTCTCTTGTAACTTTATCTAATTGATTATAATCTCCGGAGTTGGTTTTATCTAATAACTGTAAAGCAAAACCGCCCGCGGCACCAAAGCCCGGTACCGCCGGAGGATCAAAAAATTCGATAGTTGCACCGGGAATCGCTTTTGCTTTCTCTTCCAGTTCGTAAATAATTTGTTGCATGGTGTGTTTACGTTCCGACCATGGTTTTAAATTGATCAAACAGGTTCCGGCGTTTGACCCACGCCCTTCGGTTAATACTTCGTAACCTGCGATGGAAGAAACAGATTGTACACCTTCTACTTTTTGAATAATAATTTGTAATTGGCGCGAGATATCATTTGTTCTTTCGAGTGTTGA
Source organism: Bacteroidota bacterium (assembly GCA_013697245.1). Classification (GTDB taxonomy): domain Bacteria; phylum Bacteroidota; class Bacteroidia; order B-17B0; family Aurantibacillaceae; genus Aurantibacillus. Next base: position 14,629 of record JACCXH010000017.1, on the reverse strand, counting down.
GCCCGGAGGTGTTTGGATAATGGCATAGATCATACCTTGATCCTCACTTGGAATAAAACCGGAAGGTAAAATATTTGCGATCAAAATAATTCCACCAGCAAATGCCAACCATAAACTAACCGTTACTAATTTTCTATGGGCTATTAATCGCAATAAGCTAACATATGCATTTGTCAATTTTTCAAATCCCCTGTTAAAACTATCAAGAAACCTGGTTAAGAGATTATTCTTTTTTGGTTTGCCATGATTATTTTTTAAGATCATTGCAGAAAGAACAGGTGTAAGGGTTAATGCGATGAAACCGGAAAGCACAATGGCACTAGCCATGGTAATAGAGAACTGCCTGTAAAATGTTCCCACCGGGCCGGGCATAAATGCTACGGGAACGAATACCGCTGTCATTAATAAAGTAATGGCAATTACCGCACCGCTAATTTCTTTTAGTACTTTTTGTACCGCTCTGTATGGTGACAAATGATGTTCTTCCATGGCAGCGTGTACTGCCTCGACGACGACGATCGCATCATCTACCACAATACCAATTGCTAATACAACCGCAAATAGGGTGATCATATTTATGGTGAGGCCAAATAATTGCATAAAGATAAATGCACCAATTAAAGATATTGGTACTGCAAGCGTTGGAATAAGCGTAGATCGCCAGTCGCCGAGGAAGATAAATACTACCAAGGCTACCAATATAAAGGCATCTCTTAACGTATCAATGACGTTTTCTGTAGATGCATCCAAGAAATTGGAAACGTCGTAACTGATCTCGTAATCCATACCCGGAGGAAAAGATTTTTTTAACTCTTCCAGTTTCTTTTTTACATTTTCAATTACCACGGTAGCATTACTGCCATAAGTTTGTTTTAATACAATAGCTGCCGAAGGGTTTCCATTAAGGTTTGAATAAATATCATAATACTCACTTCCTAAAACAACTTTTGCTATATCTTTTAAGCGAAGCAATTCCCCTTTAGAATTGGCCCTTATAATAACATTTTCATATTGTTTAGGATCATTAAACCTATCAGAATAAGCTAATACATATTCTAACGCTTCGGCTTGTTTACTATCGCCCCTGCCAATACGGCCAGCCTTACCAATAATACTTTGATCGCTCAATGCCTGCATTACTTCATCCGGAGAAACATTATAAGCACGCATCCTATCAGGGTTTAACCAAACACGCATAGCATATTGGCGACTACCTAATATTCTTGCTTGCCCAATACCATTGATCCTTTGTATCTCGGGTATCATATTTACACCGGCATAATTAAAGATAAACTTCATATTTGCGCTGGTGTCTTTGCTGTACAAGTTAATGTACATTAACATACTTGGTATTACGGGGGTAATAATAACTCCTTCGCGCTGTACAAGTATTGGCAACCTATTAGTTACCTGTTGCACACGGTTGGAAACCTGCACCAAGGCCTGGTTAATATCTGTACCGGGATTAAATACAACCTGAATGTTTGCTTCACCTGCACTGGTAGCATCAGAGGTCATATAACGCATGCCCCATGCACCATTAATAGATTGCTCTAAAGGAATAATAACAGATTCCGCTAATGATTTAGCACTTGCTCCGGGATACGATGCAGACACCATTACTACCGGTGGTGCAATTTCAGGAAATTGTGATGTGGGCAATGTTTTAATTGCCAGTACACCCATAAAAATAATTACAAGTGATAATACGATGGCAAGTACAGGCCGCTTTAAAAATAAATTAAACATTTTCTTTCGTTTTTAATTTTATGTTACTCAACATACACTCTTAAGTTGGCAATTACTTTTTTAGGCTCTTCGTATTCATACTCTATTTTATCGCCGTCTTTTACTTTACGAATGCCTTCTAGCATTATTCTTTCATTTTCATTTAAGCCGGCTCTGATCACATACAGATCCGGCATTTCGGAGGCGATTACAATTTCTTTTTGTCTTACTACATTATCTTTACCAACTACAAAAACATATTTCTTTTCAAGAATTTCGAAAGTGGCTTTTTGAGGAATAATAATGGCATTTTTAAAAGGCACCGACATTTCTATATTTCCGGTTTCACCGTGTCTTAAAAGCGCTTCTGGATTTGGAAATGTTGCCCTGAAAGCGATGTTACCGGTTTCATTATTAAAATCTGCTTCAATAGTTTCTACTACACCCTGAAAATCAAATAATTGATTATTTGCCATTAAAAGTTTTACTTTTAATAAGCTATCTTTTTTGATGCGTGATTTGTAATTTAAGTATTCGGCTTCGGGAACATTAAAATATACCCACATTTTGCTATTGTCAGAAAGAGTGGTTAATAGATCTCCTTCGTTAACTAAACTGCCTAACCTTACCTGGAAACGATCCATGATACCATCGAACGGAGCCCTTATTTGTGTAAATTGAAGGTGCGTTTGCGCTAACGACAATTCAGCTTTTGCCTTATTTAATTTAGCTTTGGCCAATGACAATTCATTTGGAGACACAACATTGCTATCAGCCAGTTTTTTTGTGTTCAGGTATTCAATCTCGGCAAAATTAGCTTCCGCCTCTGCTTTTTGCATTTCAGCTTGTAATATCAGCGGCATGATTTGAAACATCATTTGGCCTTTTTTTACGATCTGGCCTTCATCTACAAAAATTTCCTGCAAGTAGCCTTTTTCAAGTGCTCTTACTTCAATATGTTGTATAGCGCGTATTTGACATACGTAATCCCTTATAACCAGCGTGTCTTTTTTTAAAGGACTTGTTACCAAAAACTTGGTTTCTTCTTCTTTTTCTTCGGTTTTTGAACTACAGCCAGCGCAGCATAGCATAGCGCAAAAGCCCGTGAACATGAGAATTTTCCTCATCATAATTTTTTCTCTTTTTAACCAATATGGTTTGTTAATGTTTTTTTTTAAGAAAGATGCATAACATAATTCTTGAAAATTTAATTTTGGATTGATGAAAATGGCTCGTTGGTTTTGATAAGAGCCGTGTATCCTAAGATCAAACTCTTAGGACAGAAATAGCAAGGTATTTCTTTGAAGATAATTTATGATTGACAGAATCGAAAGAAGAATTCGATTCTAAAGAGGCTAGTTTATTTGCAAGAAAAGAATAAAGTATTCGTATTAAAACTAACGGATTTTTTTTAGAAATATGGTCTTCATCTTCCTGGTTCTCTTCACAGATCTCAATTGCAGAATATTCAGTCTTTATCTGATTGTTAAAGGAGTCTGCGCCCCTTCTCCTTTTCTTTAAGGTTGAATGAAATGATTTTAAAAGGTTGGTGTTTTGTTTAGAGTTTAAAGAAGAGATAATACCAACATTAACGAACAAAAGCCTGAATACAAATGTCAAACAAATTAACAATGCAACATTTATTTTAAGCCTTCCCAACATTTAACTTAGATTTTTCGAGGTCAAATTTAGTATATGTTTTAAAAGAAAAGAAATAATTTAATTAAAATTAACACCAAGCTATTAAGAATGTATTTTAATAAACATGTTGCCCACCATTAATGCTATAATTAGCGCCGGTAATAAAGCTGGTTTCTTCGCTCGCTAAAAAGCTTACCAAATGTGCCACTTCATGCGTACCGCCCAAACGGCCCATTGGCACCTGCGCTATAATTTGCGTTAATACTTTTTCAGGCACAGCCATAACCATATCTGTACCAATATAACCCGGAGAAATTGTATTTACTGTTATACCATATTTAGCTACTTCCATTGAAAGTGACTTTGTAAAACCATGCATACCGGCTTTTGCGGCACTATAATTGGTTTGCCCAAATTGACCACGCTGCCCGTTAACGGAAGAAATATTAATAATACGGCCAAAATTTCGCTCTATCATGCCATCTAAAACCTGCCTGGTACAATTAAAAACACTGTTTAAATTGGTATTGATAACATCGTACCAATCCTCCTTTTTCATTTTTGCCAAACGGCCGTCGCGTGTTATACCCGCATTATTTACTAGGGTATCAATGGTGCCTACCTCCTGTTCTATCTTTTTGATCATGGCACCTACACTGTCAAAATCACTAACATCTCCGTGAAACAATTGAATGTCAAAACCCTCTGCCTTCATAGTTTGCAGCCATTTATCCGCTTTTTCCTGTGTCATATAATTACCAACCACGCGGTAACCATCTTTATACAATTCTTTGCACATGGCTGTTCCAAGTCCGCCGGTTGCGCCGGTAACAAGCACGGTTCTTTTATTATTAGCTTTTTCCATATTTATAGATTTTAAATTTTTTCAAAAATAAAATGCCACCATTATCTTAATGTTCGGGGCAGGTTAAATATATCGCATTAGATCTTATCACTGTTCAATACTGTAGCTTCGCCACTGGTGCAAAGAATACCTGTAGTTTTATCCTTAATAACGGTTTCAACAATGGCTCGGTGTTTATCTTTCATTACTTCTTTAACTGTAAAAACGGCCTCGTACGCGGTATCCACATACATGGGTTTTAAAAAATTTAAAGTTTGTTTTAAATAAATTGTTCCTTCGCCGGGAAATAAAGTACCAAATACTTTACTGAAAAGCGAAGCGCTAAGCATACCATGCATAATGGGGCGTTTGAACATTGATTTTGCTGCATACTCAGCATCTGTGTGTACAGGATTTTTATCGCCTGTAACTTCAGCAAAACGATTTACTTCTTCTTGTGAGAATTGAAAATCGTGAGAATAAACCTGGTTAACTTCTAACATAATTTTGTTTTTGATAGCACCTAAAGTATAATAAATAATCTTAAAATCCCAACTAAGGGCTAATTATATCTTATTTTTGCGAAAATATTTTACAAAGCTTTTAATTTTAATTTGTGAGGTCAATGCTTAAAGCTTCCTATTATTTAAATAAAGATGTTGTTTTTCTTGCCAAAGATCTGATTGGCAAAACGCTATGTACGCGCATTGATAATAAACTAACCTGCGGCATTATAACAGAAACCGAGGCTTATGCAGGTATTACAGATAAAGCGTCGCACTCATACAACGGACGAAGAACCGCCCGTACAGAGACCATGTATGGCAAAGGAGGCGTTAGTTATGTTTACTTGTGTTATGGCATTCATCGGCTTTTTAATATTGTTACCAATAAAAAAGATATTCCGCAGGCTATTTTAATCCGCGCAATTTATCCTACAAAAGGCATAGAAGAAATAGTAAAACGCCGGGGTTTAAAATTCTCGTCAAATTTATGTGTTGGCCCGGGCAAAGTATCGCAGGCTTTGGGTATTAATCTATTACATAATAACCTATCTTTAACGGGAAAAGAAATATGGCTGCAGGACGATAAGATAAAAATAAAGAAAAGCGATATACAGGTGGGTCCCCGCATTGGCATTGATTATGCCGGCGAAGATGCCAAACTCCCCTACCGTTTCTGGACCACAAATTATAATTTTTAAACATGGAATACTCAAAAATAATATTAGGTAAAGGCAAAGAGTTCTCTTTACAACGCAAGCATCCATGGGTGTTCTCGGGTGCAATTTCAAAAAAAGACAATAACCTTGCTGATGGCGATATTGTTGAAGTTTACTCACAGCAAAACCAGTTCTTAGGCATGGGTTATTTTTCTAATGGAGGAAGTATTTCTGTAAGGATCATTTCCTTTGAAAAAACTATTATTGATGAAGATTTTTGGTTCAAAAAAATAAATAAAGCCTGGCAATACCGTTTGCACCTTGGTATTTTAAATGAAAGAACGAACGTTTGCCGTTTGTTTTTTGGCGAAGGCGATGGCGTGCCCGGCCTGATATTGGATTATTATGACGGACATGTTGTATTACAGGCCCACTCTTGGGGCGTGTACATGCAAAAAGATAATATTGTTGCAGCTGTTAAAAAAATCTTGGGTACTTCTTTAAAAAGCATGTATGATAAAAGTGCTGAAACACTTAATAAACATCATGCCGAAAAAACAAAAAATGGTTTTATTGTTGGCGAGCTTGACAGCGAGATAATTGTAAAAGAAAATGATCATTTATTTAAAATAGATTTTATTAACGGGCAAAAAACAGGTTTTTTTATCGATCAGCGCGATAATAGAAAATTATTAGGTGATTATAGTAAAGGCAAAAATGTTTTAAATACTTTTTGTTATACCGGAGGCTTCTCGGTATACGCAGCCGCAGCAGGGGCTGCGATGGTACATTCGGTAGATTCGAGCCAAAGCGCCATAGACCTTTGCAACAAAAATATTGAATTAAATACGGTTAAAAACAATGAAAGTTATGCTATTGATACCTTTGAATTTTTAAAGGATAAACAAAATATTTACGATGTAATTGTGTTAGACCCGCCTGCGTTTGCAAAAAGCAGGGATAGTAAACACAATGCAGTAATAGGTTATAAACGCTTAAACGCTTTGGCCATAAAATTGATAAAACCTAATGGTATTATTTTTACCTATAGTTGCAGTGGCGTGGTGGATAAATATTTATTCTACAATACCATAACGGCGGCCGCTATTGAAGCGGGAAGAAATGTGAAGGTGCTGCATTACATGATCCAGCCTGCCGACCATCCGGTAACGCCTTATTTTGCAGAAGGAGAATACTTAAAAGGCATGGTGCTTTGGGTGGAATAATTAGTTACTTTTTTAGAAAACAGTGTTATAAGCTTAAATGATCAAAAACTTACTGCTAATTATTTTTATTTCTTTTTCAATTTATGCAAGCAGTCAAACTGCATCATCTGAAATTAGCGTCAACTCAATCAATTATCCTTTAATTAAATCTGAATTTTTAAACAGGTTAAATAAACTACGGGGTGATCAAAAATTAAATGCCTTAGTAAGCGATAATATTCTTAAAAAAGCGGCAACAGACCAGGCCGCTTACCAAAACGGAAAGCATCTTGTTACACACAACCAAACCAACAAGGGAAAAGAAAAACCACAAAGCCGTGTATTTTATTATAATGGCACTCACGACTTTGTTGGAGAAAATTGTATCAGGATACCTTTAAAAAAAGCATTTAAAGCAAAATATAAAAAAACCGAAATTGAAGTTAAAACATATGCAGACGCAGCTGAAGCATTATTTTTAGGTTGGAAAAACTCGCCGGGACATTATAAAAATATGATTGAACCAAGCTATGATGTAAGCGGCCTGGGTTTTAGTTTTGATAAAGACAGTAGTTTTTTGTATTGCACCCAGGTTTTTGGAGCTAAGCCTTTTGTTTTTGGAATTGAATATGTTTCTCCACCGGATGCATATGGTATATTAGAAAGTACCCCCTCAGTTTGTCAGTTGTTTGAAACCAACGATGCCCGCAAAGCTATGAAAAGCCTGCAGTTGGTTTATGGCGATGATTCTATTTTTATAAGAAGTGAAGAAGCGGGTTTACTTCAAAAATTTTTTAATAAACCAAACGATGCTATTTATTTTGACATTTTGCAACGGAAACAATTTGTATGTGAAAAAAATAATTTATTGCACGGCTCCGGCATACATGATGGTAAAATGCTTCAGCCGGTGTTATTCAGTACTATTTTTAAACGCAGCCGCATTAAAGATGGCAAGAATTTGTACGCCTCAATTTGCAAACTGCCAAAGCAGCTTGTAAATAATACCAAGAACGATCAATTATGTTATGGGTTTATAAAAAATGGTTATTCGTGTCAATATATTTATCCAATAAGTGTTCCCGATGAGAATTTAAACATGCTGGATCTATATCCGAAGTGGATCTATATTCAAAATTTAGAGATACAACCGGATTCATTTAAAGGCAAATTATCCTTTACTATTCCGTTTGAACGTGGTGAAGTTAAACTATCAGAGCAAAAGAAAAAACAATTAAAAAATAAGCTCGAGATCTATAAACCATTTATTACCTCTGTAGACCTTCAAACATTTAGCTCTATTGAAGGAAGTACTCAGGTTAATTTAAAAATTCAGGAACAACGTGCTGCAAACATTGCAGAAATAGTAAAAGATTACAGTTCAAATCCGTTAAATTTTAAAACACAGGCCACTGAGAACTGGGATGATTTTTTTGCGCTTATTGAAAATACAGAAGTTGCTTATCTTAAAAAATTAAGCAAAGAAAAGATCAAAGAAAGATTAAGATCTGCGGCCCTGCTCGATTCGTTGGATTACTTGTTAAGAATTAATCGCACCGCTTTATTAACTGTTGGCATAACGGCATATATCGATAATAATTCAAATCCGTATTTGATACTGGCAGCATACAAAAAAAGTATTGAAGAAGGTGATTCATTGAAATCATTCGCCAATCAAAATAAATTATTAGAATATGTTACACGCTCTCAATTTGAGAGTAGAGACATTTTACCGATACAAATTCCACTCACGAAAAAATTCTTGCCGCACATAACTAATTATTTAGCCGTAACGGTGAAAGATGATGAATTATTTTATTCTCAATTTGCACGAAACATTGCGCTGCAAGCGGCAAAAATAGATGAAAATTATTTACCCGTTAAATTTAATCTCTGTATTATAAGCTTAAAATACCTCAATATTTTTAATGATACTTTAATTCCTTTACCTGAACTTGAAACTAAAATGAACGAGTGTTTTAAGCTTGGAACTTACGATGATTCTATTATCGTTAATCATATGTGGCTTAATTATTCCATTTTATCGGTATACAAAAATTGGTACCGGCATTTATATCATAATATAGATAAACATCTTTTAAACGTAAAAAAATATTATCCCGGGGCGCATATCAGCGAGCCGGAAGCAGTAAAACTTGGCTTAATGTTTAATACATATGCCCGCTATGAATGGGCCTGTGAATTGTTATTACCTTACATGCAAAATAAAACTAAAAATGAAGATCTGGTTTTTTTATTTGTAGAAACATATGCCAGTTTTGAAAATGGAGCGATACCAGAGGCAGACTGGATCAAATACCTTAAAAAAGCAAAAAAAATGAACCCCATTCGGTTTTATAAGTGGATAGACGAAAAAAACTACCAATTGTTACGAAAACCTCTTATAAAAAAGGAATTTTGTGATATAAAAGAATAATGTTAACAGGAAACCTGAAATTAATTTGATTTAATTGTTGTGTTATTTAAAGAAGCCGTAAATTTGTTCCGTTATGATTTTAACCAAACACGACCCTCAAACCATACTAAATAACTCTTCTTATTCGAACGAATTAAAAGCTATTGCAAAAAAAGTTTTTAACGACGAGCGTATTACATTTGATGAGGGGGTTTTACTTTACAAAGAAGCCGAATTAGGCTTTCTTGGTACACTGGCCAATTATATCCGCGAAAAAAAGAATGGTAATTATGTTTATTTCAATCATAATTTTCATGTAGAGCCAACCAATGTTTGTGTGTATACATGCGCCTTTTGCTCCTATTCTCGTTTAATAAAGCACCGCGACGAGGGTTGGGAGCTTTCTATTGAGCAGATAATGGACATTATTAAAAAATACGACGATCAGTCAGTAACCGAAGTGCACATAACCGGAGGCGTTGTACCAAAACAAGATCTTGCTTTTTATACAGAATTATTTCGCCAGATAAAAAAACACCGACCTGAATTACATATTAAAGCCCTTACCCCTGTTGAGTTTCATTATATCTTTAAAAAAGCAAAAGTAACTTACGAAGAAGGTTTAAAATTAATGACCGAAGCCGGCCTAGATAGTTTACCCGGTGGTGGTGCCGAAATTTTTGATGAAGCCATCCGTGATAAAATAGCTGGCGGAAAATGTAGTACCGATGAGTGGCTTTCTATTCACGAGATTTGGCATAAGATGGGCAAACACTCAAATGCTACTATGTTATATGGTCACATTGAAAGTTTTGAAAACCGCATTGATCATATGGACAGGTTGAGGAAATTACAAGACAAAACAAAAGGCTTTAATGCATTCATTCCTCTAAAATTTAGAAATAAAGAAAATGCAATGTCGGATGTACCCGAAGTGAATGTTATTGAAGATCTTCGTAATTATGCTATCTCACGTATCTATCTTGATAATTTTTCGCACATAAAAGCCTACTGGGCAATGATAGGAAGAAACACGGCACAACTTTCGTTGAACTTTGGAACAGATGACCTTGATGGAACAATTGACGACACTACTAAAATATACAGCATGGCCGGTTCGGAAGAACAAAATCCTAAACTATCTACAGAAGAACTTGTTAATATGATAAAAGCAGTTGGCCGCACACCTGTTGAAAGAGATACCCTTTACAATGTTGTTAAAGATTTTACTACAAACTGATAACCGTTATTTTTAAAATTTATGAAGAAACTGCTTACACTTTCTATTTTAGCTTTATTTTTAAGTTCACAGGGCCAAGACCCACTTATCTTACAGCCAATTAAAAAAGATACTACAATACAATCAAAAAAAGATACCTCCTGGAAGACCTCCGGTTTTTTTGGCCTTAATTTTAGTCAAACTGCTTTAAGTAACTGGCAAGGCGGTGGACAAAATAATCTTGCCGGTAATACTATTCTTAATTTACAAGCCAACTACCAAAAAGGAAAAGTTGCCTGGGCCAACAAATTAGACGCGCAATTTGGTATTGTGAGAACCGGCGATGACAAATTATTCAAAAAAAATATCGATCAGTTATTTGCTCTTTCCAAATATGAGATTAAAGCCTTTAGTAAATATTGGTTCTATGCTGCGCAGGCAGATTACCGCTCTCAATTTGCCCCGGGTTATAATTACAACGGCGACTCTATTGTTGGTACAGCACGCTCTGATTTTAATTCGCCGGGCTACTTGCAGATCGCGCTTGGGCTAGACTATAAACCCACTGATTATTTTTCTGCCACATTTGCCCCACTTGCAGGTAAGCTTACTATGGTTAACCGCCAGTACCTTGCAGATGAAGGGGCTTACGGCGTTGATAAGGCTGTAACCGATACTGCTGGAAATATAGTTACACACGGCAAAAAAACAAGGTTTGAGTTTGGTGGACGTATAATCCTAAAATTTAAAAAAGATATTTTTAAGAACGTTAACCTTGATTCTTATTTAGACCTTTTCTCAAATTATGGCCACCATCCCGGTAATATTGATGTGGTATTTAATAACCTGCTTACTTTTAAGATCAATAAATTTTTTACTGCCAATGTTATTTCTCAAATGATCTATGATGATGATATCATTATTAAACGCGATTGGAATAAAGACGGTAAATATGATAATCCGAATGATATTAACGGGCCGCGTCTGCAAATGCTAACTACATTGGCAATTGGCTTTGGATATAAATTCTAGTGATCAAAAAAAACGTAACTTTATAACAAGCTTAATCCTTATGTCATGAGATACCGGTTATTGATATTTTTTTTATCATCCCTTCTCTGTCATGCACAAGATAATACAAGGTCTGTATTTACATTAAAACCAACTTTAGGATTAAACGGTTGCCAAATAGATGGCGACAGTTATGGCGGTTATAATAAATTAGGTATGTTGGCGGGCGTTGCAGTAAATACGCGCTTAAATAAAAGAACAAGTGTGGATATTGGTTTTTATTTTTCTCAAAAGGGAGCCAAACATAATCCAGCGCCAAATAAAGGCGATTTTTCGTATTACAGAGTAAATTTAAATTATGTAGATATACCGGTTTTGCTCAAATTTAATCTTAACCCCGTTTACTTTATTTCGTTAGGCCCATCAGTAGGTTACCTTGTAAGTTATTCGGAAAATAAAAATTATGTTGATTACACCGGCATGTATCCATTTAATAAATTTGACGCCGGCTTTAATATAGGCCTTGGTCGAAAAATGGTAAAAGATAAATTTTTTGTGGAAGTAAGAAGCTCCAATTCTTTTTTACCGATCCGAAATTATGGCCCAATTGCCAATCAGATTTATTATCCAAATGTTATTGCCAGGTTCTTTAATAAAGGACTTTACAATAATGTGCTCACCTTAATGTTTTCGTATAAAATAGATTATAAAAAGAAAAGTGAAGAACAACAACCATAAAATCGCAATCGCCATAACCGGCGCCAGCGGCAGCGTATATGCAAAAGTATTGCTTGATAAATTAGTACTTATAAAAGAGCAGGCTCAGGAAATAAGTATTGTGATGAGCGATAACGCTAAAGATATTTGGCAATATGAATTAGGAAATGATGGCTACAAAAACTATCCCTTTAAAGTTTATTCTAAAACCGATTTTAGCGCACCTTTTGCATCGGGTTCTGCAAAATATACAACGTTGATAGTTTGCCCTTGTAGCATGGGAACCCTTGCCCGCATTGCCACGGGTATTAGTAACGATCTTATTACACGCGCCGCAGATGTTATTTTAAAAGAAAGACGTAAATTAATTTTAGTAACGCGCGATACACCTTTAAGTTTAATTCATATAAACAATATGAAAGCCGTTACCGAGGCAGGCGCCATTGTTTGTCCGGCAACCCCTTCTTTCTATTCAAAACCACAAACTATTGAAGAGCTTGCAGCTACTGTAATTGACAGGGTTATTGATCTTGCGGGATTAGAGCAGGATTCGTACAGGTGGGGGAAATAATAATTGATTCAGGATTAAAATACAAAATCCCAAACTCGTTATTAGAGCAATCTGTTTCTAATATATAGTTTCGAAAACTATTCGCAAGTTGATGCTTTTCAACTGATCTTTTGTGGTTTACCTTAAGTGCTCCGTTTTTTGTTTTGATACTATAATATTTACAGAAAGTGTTGCAAATTAACTATCCAATAATTACAATTTAATTAGGTGTTTTAATTTTTTAAATAAATTATTAAAAAAACTGCTTATTAGCTAATGCAAATTTTAATAGATTATTTTTTCCGCTCTCTAAATTCAATTTTTTAGATATATTATATCTATGTTTTTCCACGGTTTTTTCACTTATAAATAGCTCTCCCGCAATTTCTTTGGTAGTTCTCTCTTCCGCAATAAGCGTTAAAATATTTTTTTCGGAGATACTCAATTTACTGATTGCCTCCATAATAATAGGTGAGTTTAGTAAACGACTTTTTGTACCTAAAAGTTTATCTTTTAAAACAGGGCTTATATACTCTCCATTATAGTATACCGATTCAATAGCGGTAACAATTTCAACTATTGCGTTATTCTTTAACAAATAGCCTTTTACACCAAGTGAAATTGCCTTTTCATAAAGTTCTAACTCTTTAAAAAAAGTTAAAATAATTAATTTTGTTGCTATGCCTTTCTTTTTTATCTCTTCGCAAACAGTCAACCCATTCATTAAAGGCATCTCAATATCAAGAATGGCAACATCCGGTTTATGTTCATGAATCAAAACTAACGCTTCTTCGCCATTTTCAGCTTCGCCACAAAGAATAATGTTTTCGTTTTTTTTAATTATACTAACAAGGCCAAGTCTAAATACCGGGTGATCGTCGGCAATGATAATCCTAATTTTATCCATATTTATTTTTTACTAAATTAATTACGTGATTGTCTAATTATTATCTCTATCCTCGTGCCTTTTGCATCACTAGTCATAGATAATTGTCCATTCATTAGTTCAACACGTTCGCGAATAGATGTTAACCCAAGAGATTTTTTATTATTAACTGAAATTGGATCAAACCCTTTACCTTTATCAAAAATGCAAGCTATGATTTTCGCTTCTTTTTTTTCTATTGATATTTTTGCAGCTGTAGTTTCCGAATGTTTAATTATATTTCTAATACCTTCCTGAATAATTCTAAATAAATTAATTTGTTGTATTGGAATTAGTACATCATCAATATTATCTAACTCATAGGTAAACATAATGTTGCAACTTTCTTTTGCCTCTCTTATAATGCTTTCTACAGCCTTTGTAAAACCTAATTTTTCAAGTAAAACCGGATGCATATTTCGTGAAATATTACTTAAATCTTCAATTGTAGATTCCATCAGCGGAATATTCATATTGTATATGTTTTTTAACGACAATAAATTTTGGCCAATACCATCGTGAAGCTCTTTGGATATCCGTTTTAGTTCTTCTTCTTGCGATTGTATTAGCTGTAGCGAAAATTTCTTTTGTTGTTGTTTTTTATTTTTTTTATTTAAAAAGTAAATGCTAAAAATAATAATCATGGCAATGATTACCGTTACAGCAATAATAAAATTTCTTTTTACGATATCTCTATCTTTTTCAAGCAATTTTAAATTGGTGATAGCTACTTTTTTTTCTTGCTCTACTTTTAAAACAGCTTGCTTTTTATCAAATTCATACTGCATAGAGTTTTGCAGAGACTTACTTTTTGTTTCTTCGTTATCTATGCTATCACGGCAAAGAGTAAATAACTTATAATGCTCGTAAGCCGATCTATAATTGCCATTAATACTATCTAATTGTGATAAACCATAGTAGGTATCTTTTATTTCTTCTCTACAAAAATATTTTTTTGAAACTTGTAATGCTTTGTTTAAATAAATAGATGCCTCTTTAGGTTTATTTAATTTAATGTATAAACGGCCAATATTTGTTTGGGCAACACAAAAGACTTCGTTAAATTTATTTTGTTCAGCTAACTTTAAGGCAGCTAATTGAAATTTCAAGGCTTCTTTATAATCACCTTTTGCTTCGTTAACCTCTCCAAGGTTTATATAATTAACAGCTGATAATTCAGGGCGCCTATTATTATTAAATTTAAGCGAATT
>JACCXH010000042.1 GCA_013697245.1 Bacteroidota bacterium | reverse complement strand
TAAAGCTATAACAGTAATAAAAATTGACTGTAAAGCTATTTTAGGAATAAACTTTAATGCTGAAAAAACTGTAAAGCTATATCAGTAATAACTCTTAAAAGTGTAAGGTTTATTCAGTACGAGACATGTGTCTTATACTCCTCTATACAATCACATCGTTTATCGAAGATTACACATTGCTCCTCAACCCCTCCCTTAATAGTTTAGAAAGTTGCACAAATGGCGGACAAGACGTTTTGTTATGATAGCCATTAAATATTTTATAGCTTCGCCCTCCTATGCAACGTATTCTTTATAAAGAACAAATAACCATATTATCGAACAAGCCTTGGTTTCATATTCTTGAAGAAAAAACCGACACTGATAAATTGTTTTACGAGATCGTATATAATCTCACGGATAAGCAAAAAGTTGTTAAAGCTGATTTAAGTGGCGAGGGGGCAACCAAAATCATACTGATTGATTTTGACCTGATCGAAGGTGTAAAATCGGGCTTCTTTATTTCAAATAAAACCTTTGCCAATATTTTTTTTAAGGTAGAAAGCATTAAATTATTTTGCAATGCCGACATTACTTTTAAGCTAAGTCTGTTTCACTAGTTAGTATCCGCTTAAAATTAATCGATTAATTAATCGCTTAATACGGCATTTAATCGATTAATAACCGATTAATCGGATAATTAATCGATTAATTTCATTGCTAGTAGTGGATTACAGCGTTTACCTATATTTTATCCAAATAAAAAAGGACGGTGATAACCGCCCTTCATATTTTATAAAACTCAATTTTAATCAATACTATCCGCATCCAAATCAAAGTCTTGCTCTTCGTTGCCTTTGCCTTTATTACCGTTTTTATTTCCGGTAAAGTCAGCAGTTTTAAAAGAAACGCCCTTCGCTTTAAAACGATTTTTTGTTGTTTCGGCGGTATAATCTTTAACGTTGACTACAATATCTACGAGGTGCTTTTTTTCGTTTGCACCTAAAAGATCGCCTTTTTTATTGTTCTGGTCGATACAAATAAAGGCGGTGTTTTTATACCGTTCAAAAATTATTTTTAATTTTTTGGCATCTATTTCCATATCGTGCAGGCTGTCTAAAATGATAAAATTAAAATCGTTTACACTAACTTCTTTCATCAATTCATCCCCAGTTCTAACATCAAGAAGATAAAAATCTTCAATATATACCTTGCAAGCTTTTAACTTATCTTGAAAGGTTTTGTTTAAACCTTCCTCACCGCTAACGTAAAGTACCCTGCCAAAATTCTCAACAAGATAACGAGCAAACCACATACAAAACGTAGATTTACCTTCACCCGAATTACCATGTATGAGTGCATGAAAGTTAATGGACGGACAACCGAAAAATTCTTTCCAAAGCCCATCAAAACTAAAAGCCTTGTAATCTATTTTAGCCAAATCGGTAGCCGGTATAATTTTATCGCTTTTAAATGTGGCTGGCAGTTTCGGCCTAGATCCTTTTGTTGAAGTGCCGCTTAAATTATTTTCCGGCTTGATATTTTCAACAGCCCTGTTCAAGCCTTTTTCATAAGCAGGATTAATTACTTTTTGAACAAGGATTGTATATTGAGCTGTTTTGACCAATAGTGTTCTGGAGTTATTAATGCCGTCAATACTGTTCTGATAGTTTTGTTTGGCGGTAATTATTTTATTTTTTATCGCAGCAATTTGTAATAGCTTATCTTTTTCTCTACTATCCTGAGTTAATACCTGTGTGCCCTTTCCGATGACAGCCCCAACCATTGCAAATTTAAATACCTCCCACCAGACTGATTTTTGTTGTTTTGCTGTTTTCTTTTTTTGGTAGCTTTTCGCCTCTTTTTTAGTTTCAGGCTCATTGCTTTTAACCAAACCTATGAAGCCTCCAACACTTGCACCAAGTCCAATTAAGTCATTGCCGTTGCGTCCCGCTTGAAATTTTAGATCAGCCTGTAATTTACTTAGTTCCTGCTCTAATTTTAGTTTGCCTTCTTGTTGTGATTTTAAGGTGCTTAGAATTAAATTGTAAAATGGATTTTCTGTTTTTACTTCTTTATCAATATATTTTTCGGGCAAAGTATTCTTTGTATCGATGCCTTTTTTCTGATTGTTCTCGTTTTGGTTATCATTTGCCTGCTCCAATTTATTATCAACGTTAAAGACTGTTTCGTTAATTAGCTCGTTAAAAAAATCGGAATCAATAGTTGGATTTTGATTTTTAAAATTAAAATTGGCCTTATCGCTTACCTGCTCATTTTTTTCTTTGGGTTCATTATCAATTACCCCTCTTAAAGATTTTTCCAGCGGATTTTCTTTTTCGGGATGCTGTTTAGTTTCTTTTATAATTCCTTTTAATTGGCCTACACGTTCTTTATAACTGTATTTATTTTTACAATGTAAAGAGCAGAACCGTGCGCCATGTCTCTTATCAGATAATAAAGCGCCACACATTAAACAATACTTTTTCATGGTCATTATTTTTAATCGGTTACTGAATTAATCGATTAATTATCCGATTAATCGGTTATTCAGGGGTTTAATCGATTAATTAATCGATTAATTTTTACTTGCTTGAAAAGGGGCGGTGTTTCCGCCCCTAGTTTTTGTTAGCAAGACAGGTTTACTTTTCGTCCTCGTCTTCTTCCTCTTCCTCTTCCTCGATGCCTTCAATTAATTCTTCAAGATGCTCCTCAAGCTCATCGATCTTATCGGCTTCATCTTTTTCATAAGATACCTGAACAATGATCTCACCATCATCTGTTTTTCCGGCAATGGTATTGTCTAACTCTAATTCGGTTAGTTTTTCTGTGAAGTCTCCGATTATTTCGGAGGGTACTTCAAACGTTGCGTGTCTCATAGTTTTTACTTTTTTTATTGTTATTAATTTATTTAATTGTTTATTCTTTGATTTTTTAATTTTTCGTAAGGAGGGCAAACTTTTTTTAATGCCTGTTTGCCCTATCCGTACTGACTATTTACCTAATACTCGTTTAACGTTTTTTAGGTGATGATAACTCGTTTGCGTTTTAGGCTTTTCATAAAATTCAAGACTTCGGCTTTCTTAAAAAGTAGCTTGCGCCCGATCCTATAAAAAGGCATACCCAGTTTTTTATAATTGTGTATGCTTACTTTTGAGCATCGCAGGAATTTTGACAGTTCTAAAATATTAAAGACTTCTTCTTCTGATTTAATATTGTTTTTGATTGTGCCATCTCCTTCTTTGCTCCCGTTTATTGCTTCTGCTATCAACTTTTTGGTTAGTGTTATAAACTCTTCTATTGTAAGAGTGTATAACGGTTTATTATCTTCACTCATTTTTCCTTCTTTTTTTTAATCAATGGTTTGAAAACTCTAAGTTTTCGTAGCCAATAACAACCCTTTGATTATTTACTCATGGCTGACCTCCTTTTCTTTTTTTGTTTTCATCCACGCATTTAATTCATGCTTGGAGAAATGTAATTTTTTGCCCTTCTTATGAAAGGGTATTTTTTTGTTGCTTGTATAATCGTATAATGTAGTTACCGGTATTTTTAAATATTGGCTTGCTTGTTGCACATTAAAAAATTCGTCTTCATCTTGCCTTTTTTGTAAACCTTGTTCAACTGCCTCACTGATAATTATTTTTAAATCATCTACGCTTAGGTTTTCTATTATCAATCGTTTCATGGTAAATAATTTTTTAAATAAATAAGAGTTCTTTCTTATCTATACGTAAAGGTAGGAGGCAAACAAGGTGGCGGGGTAGCCCCGATTTATACCCCGATTTTAGGGTAGTTATATTTTGGTTAGGAATAAAAGCAAAAACCCCAAACAGATTTAGTTCTGTTTGGGATTGGTTAGAGTTTTGTATTGATTACAAAGTTTTATTTATAGAATCAATTTCTTTTTGAACAAAGGCAATACCGTCTGCGTGTTTAATGTCTGCAAATTGTCTTTTGACGAATTCTAGATCTGCTAACAATAACTTATCAGGCTTTATATAAGGAAGATCTTTTATGACTTTATAAAGTGGGGCATTATCAATATTACTGTACGGCCAGTTAAATAGGGCATGGCCAAACCTTGTTAATGCAGCAAGGGAAACGTCATCCTTACGTGTTTGTATGCCCATTATTTTAAGGACAAAATAGTACATCAAGGCTTGTCGTTTTCGGGTAAACTCCGGGTTTTTTATTTTGCCTTCTGTTTCTTCTAATGTTTTTGGTAATTCAGTTTTAGCATCCTTATCTGTATTTGCATTGTGTGGAGGTAACAATAATAATTTATCTAAATATATTGATAGAACTTTGTACACGCCATTGGTATAGTGTTCAAAATCCAACTCGTCGAAAATTGGCTCGCTTATTTTAAGTTTTTGAAATAACAAGGTTTTACTATATTCATCATCATTGAAATAATTAATTAGGTTGGTTCGTACAAATGAAACCATCTTATCTCTAAACTTAGCGAGCAGTTTTTTTCGGATAAATTCTTCTCTGTCAAAATCGACGGTTTCAAAATATTCATTAGGAGCTACAACACTAAAAATTCCTGTTATATATTCCCGCAGGGTTTCAACAAAATAAATTTGATCGTTAATATCCGATAGGGGCTTTATACTTTCATTAAAGTCTTTAACAAAGGCACTATATACTATTGCTGCAACTTGCTTTCGGTCATCTATCATAAGCTAATAACGGTAAAATGAATTATAAATTACAGGCTAAAATAGATATATTTCTTAGCTATTGTATCAAATTAAAATAAAAAACGGGGCTATTAACCCCGTTTAAACCGCTACTTTAAAAAAACAAACGTTAGTTAGTAAAACGCCCGATAAGCAAATATAGTTAATGGAAACACTTAAATCAAATTTTCGGTTGTAGCTCGCAGGTATCTTTTAGAAAAAGAATGAATAATCACGCAAAAGCAATTTCCTAGCAATAACATAGCAACTTTGTAGCAAGTTTGATATTCTTGTAGCACTTTTGTAGCAACATTATAACACTTTTATAGCACTATCATAGCAACTTCGCAGCACCATTTTAACATAAAAAATTAGCTTTTTCTTTGCTTTTTCGGTGGAGACACGCTACCAAAGACTTTTGCCATTTCTTTGGCTCTTAAAGTATCTGCAATTTTAAAATAGCGTTGGGCTGATTTATAGCTTCTATTGCCTGTTATTGCCATCGCTGTTGTTAAACTTCCGCCACGCTCTAAAAAATTGGTAACGAAGGATTTTTTACTTGTGTGAAAGGTGGCGCATTGCCAAAGGGGTTGCGTTTCTTCAAAACGGTTAGCACCTCTAAAATGTATAATCTGAACACTACGGGTAAGTTTAGCTTTTTCCATTACTTTTTTTAAATACTGGTTGGCCTCACCGCCTCTATATTGTGGCATACAAAACAGCAAATGTTTTTTAGCATGGCGTTTTATAATTTTACGGCTATGTGGATTTAAAGGGATAATATTGGGTTCTTTTGTTTTAATTGTTCTATTGACAATCAAATCTCCCTGTATATTTTCGGGCTTCAAGCCTTTTATATCCGAGTATCTCATGCCCGTAAAACATCCCAAACAATACATATCCCTAACTTCTGCTAGTGTCTTATCTTCTAGTTTTAAATTTAACAGGGTCATTACTTCATCATAATACAGGTAGATGATCTCAGTATTTTCCCATGTATTTTTAAATTCTTCTTTTTTGAACTCTACTGTTTTATGGTAGTCATTTTTATGCGCCCAATTTAAAAAGGCTTTTAATCGTTTTAAATTTGTTCCTACATAATTATTAAAATACTTTTTTTCGTTAAAGCAGTAATCCAAATATTCATCATAAAACCGTTGGTTAATATTCTCAAAGGTTAATTTATATTTTCGGCTTTTGCTAAAATTTTCTAATATTTTATAATTTAACTTTGCGTTGGAAACCGTTTTTGGTGTTTTACTAACTGCAAGGCTTTTTAAATAATCCTTGTAGGCTTCCCATATTGTTTTTTTGTCGGTCAAATCCAATAAACGACCATTTAAGTTATCTCTAAAGTATTCGAGTGTTGGGGTTTCGTTTAATACTTTGGCTTTATCAGATAACTCTTCTACTTTTGCCTTTAATCGGGTAAGTTCCCTGTTATATTCTCCCGCTTCTGAATAGTTCTTTTTTACCTTCATGGTTTCATCACTCCACTTTTGGGCATCAATCCTCATATTGGTATAATACTGTAACCTTTGACCGTGAAAACTGTAAAAAAGAAAAATAGGAACGTTCTTAATGATAATTTCGCCCGTGCTCTTATCTTTACGCTTCTCTAAATAAAATTTAACTTCTGCCATAGTATGCTTTTTATAGGGTTATATAAGACCTTTCTACATACGAATTTACATACAATTTTTGATTTATTGAGTTAAATTTGCCTTTATCTTGTTTAAGTTACAAACAGTCTACAAGTCCCTAAAATAGGCATAATTATTAAGTAGAGTAAAGTTATTTTATTCTGTTTAAGTGGTTAGATACCTCCTTTGGAGGAGGTGTCCGTAGGACGGAGGAGGATAATGAGTACTTATTAAACAAACACAACGATACAGCCTACTATTTTTTCTATGAGCAGGATCTGGTAACCACATTAAACTACCAATTTTTAAGTACTATTAAAATCAAGGCAGAGCAATATATTATTTATGCAGATAACTGCTTGCTCACAAAAGAGTTTATGATAAAACATAAAATTATTTTCAAAAAAATACCACGCGACATTACGAAATTTTAAACCATGGAGCTTAAGCCCTACCAACAAGAAGTTATTAATGACCTGGCACAATTTTTAGAAACCATACAGGTTACTAAAAATGTGGGCGATGCATTTTACGACTTCTGGAGCAGGCACCCTAGAACCCCTTTACAGCCTTTTATTGGCAAGGCAATTGAGCCGTATAAAAATAATATTCCCCAAGTACCACATGTGTGCGTTAAGGTTCCAACAGCAGGAGGCAAAACATTTATTGCCTGTAACGCAATCAAAACTATTTTTGATGCCTTTCATTACGATAGAAAAAAAGCCGTTGTTTGGTTAGTGCCTTCTATTACTATTTTAGACCAAACCATTAAAAATTTAAAAAATACAGAACATCCTTATCGTCAAAAAATAAATTCACATTTTGGGAATAAGGTTGAGGTATATGATAAACAAGCATTATTGCAAGGCAGTAGTTTTAATGCAACTTCTGTGCAAGAACAATTAAGCATTTTTGTATTAAGCTTTGATAGCTTACGAGCGAAAAATAAAGAAGACCGAAAAGTATATCAGGAAAACGGCAACTTACAATCGTTTGGCGCCATGCTGGGTAGCGAAGAAGATATTTCGTTAATGCGTGTGATACAAGCGTTAAATCCTGTTTTAATTGTGGATGAAAGTCACAATGCCGAAAGTGATCTGAGTGTAGAGATGTTGAAGAATTTGAATCCATGTTTTATTTTAGATCTTACGGCAACCCCTAGAAAAAACAGCAACATTATTAGTTTTGTAGATGCCATGGCTTTGAAAAAAGAAAACATGGTAAAGTTGCCGGTAATTGTTTACAATCATCACGACAAAACAGAAGTCATTAATTCGGCATTGCAATTACAACGTAAATTAGAATTACAAGCAAAAGAAGAAGAGAAAAACGGCGGTAAATATATTCGGCCTATTGTATTATTTCAGGCGCAACCAAAAAACGCAAGTGATAATACTACTTTTGAAAAGCTTAAAGAAAAATTGATTGAATTAAAAATTCCGGCAGAGCAAATTAAAATTAAAACCGCAAATATTAATGAAATAAAAGATATTGATCTGATATCTAAAGATTGCCCCGTAAGATATATCATCACCGTAAATGCCTTAAAAGAGGGTTGGGATTGTCCATTTGCTTACATTCTGGCATCGTTAGCCGATAAATCATCTGCCGTTGATGTTGAGCAAATTTTAGGTAGGGTCTTGCGCCAGCCATACGTGGCAAAGCACGCGTCGGCTTTATTAAATTTGTGTTATGTGCTAACCGCGTCAGCCAAATTTTTAGACACGTTGGATAATATTGTTAAAGGAATGAATAAGGCCGGTTTTAGTAGTAAAGATTATAAAGTTGCCGAACCTGCCGACGAAATAAAACTACCAAATAATAACACAGAAGAATTAACAACGCCACAGTTATTTGATGAACAAATTAGAAATGTATCTGATGACATAGATGTATTAAGAATTGCGGATATTAATTTAGAAATAAAAGACACAGCTATATTATCAAGTATCGAAAAAACGGCCCTACAGCAAGAACAAGCGTATGAAGAAACAATTCTTCAGTTAGAATCAACTCAAAGCATTTCATTACCACCCGAATTACAATCGCTTGTGAAAAAATATAAAATGAAAGAGGTATTTGCCAAGCAGGCTTTGCAAATACAGTTACCACAATTTTTTATCAAAAAACCCTCCGGCGAAATTTTTAGTGATGATGAACATTTATTAAGCGAGGAAGATTTACTGGAAGGTTTTCAATTAAGCAAATGCGATTCTAATATTGCCTTTGATAGTGTAACTTCCGAACTATATAAAGTAGATTTGGATGAAAGCCAAAGCGATTATACGCCGAGTTTTGTAAAGTTAGACGGTGATGTAAAAGACAAACTGATGGCTTATATCCTTGATCCTTCAAGAAAAGAAAGCAGGGCTAAAAATTTAACAGCTCAAATTATGGCTATTATTGGAAACATGTATCCAATAACAGAACACGAAATAAAAAAATACGTTCATAAATTGGTGGAAGATTTTACTGACGAACAATATCACGATTATTTAAACCATCATTATAGTTATACATCAAAAATCAAAGAAAAAATAAAACAATTATCTGCTGTGTATGCAGAACAAAAATTCAGAGATTTTTTAGACACCGATAAGGTTTTTATTAAACCAAATTATAATTTTCAAAAAGAAATCGCCCCGGGCAATACCTCTAAAGATATTACTAAATCTTTATATGAAAAAGAAGCCGAGATGAATGGATTTGAAGAAAAGGTGATGAATGAAATCGCCAACTTATCTAACATAGCATTCTGGACACGTAATATTTCTAAAAAACAATTTAAAATTAATGCTTTCCAAAATCATTATCCTGATTTTATCATTCACACCAAAAGTAATAAAACTATTGTGCTAGAATCTAAAGGCGATGACAGGGATAATTCAGACAGCGAAGCGAAAATTCGTTTAGGTAAGGCATGGGAAAGAAAATCCGGGAACAACTTTAAATACTTTATGGTATTTGATAAAAAAGAAGTTGCTAATGCGCACAAGCTTGATGATTTTTTAAAGTTAATTAAAGAGATGTAAAAATCTGCCGGCAGTCATTGCTATTTTTTTCCTGACACCGAGAAAATGATCAAAAATGTTTTCACCGGAATTTTTGCATGCCTATTTAGCCTTGAAGATTACCTTTTCAAATTTCCTATTTACTATGGCCAAGTAATAGTTGCAAATTATGCGCACTCCAGCATTAAATACCCTCAATCATAGTTGCTACTAATTCAAATTGAACAAATACGGCTTTAATGTCTTCTGCTTTCATTCATTAAACTTACCATATTTTTTAAAAACAAAAACCCTGTCTCTTTTTTCATAAACGCGGCTTTTTTTGTGATTCACTCGGAATGGAAAGCATTTTTTGAAATTATTGCCAATATGGGTTTCTGAGTGCAATCTCAGCAATACCAAAATTAGTGAGGGGGTTAATTAGGCTGTTTCTTATTCCCGGTAGTATCTTTCTTTAATGCTAAATCTATTGTATTGAAATAACTTTACATTTTTTCTTATTTTGCAGCAATTTTTTACTCTGACCCCTACAAGAGTATATTTACATTGTGAATCTTTAAATTGGAAAACTAAGAAATTGCGTATTGAGTAAATCTCAGTACATTTGTATAGTGTAATAAACTTAGTAAAACATGAATCCTAAGCAAATGATGATGAAAAATATACTTTTTTTAACTATTGCGTTTTTGTGTGTGCATAACCTAAAAGCACAAACAAATTATTACGTTGACGATGTTAGCGGTAACAATACGAATAGTGGAACAAGTTTAGCAGCAGCTTGGAAAACAATCCAAAAATCAGCTAACTCAGCTACGCCTAATAGCACTGTTTATATTAAAGCAGGTACATATCATGAAAATGTGGTAATAAATGTAAACGGTACTGTTAACAATCCCATTACATTTAGAAATTATCAAAGTGATATAGTAATGATTGATGGTGTTGGAACAGCCGGCAACACATTACTTTCAATTTCAAATAAAAATTACCTTAATTTTTTAAATTTAATAATTCAAAATAAAACGGTTAATAATGCACAAGGTATTTTAGTTGAAACCACGGGCCTTGGCACCTCAACAATGCTATCTTTCAAAAACATAGTTATTAAAAATATAAATTGGAACAACAATGCATCTGCCATACCCAGTGCTGCCGATAACTCCCAAGGTTTTATCGCTTATGGTCGCAACGGTGGAATTACGAATTTAACTATTGATAGCTGTCAAGTATTTAATAACATTCTAGGGTTTAGCGAAGCTATATCATTAGATGGAAATATAAATGGTTTTATCGTTAAAAGCTGTAAAGTGCACGACAATACTAATATTGGCATTGCCTTAATAGGCAACTATATAACAAGCACTGTGCCTGCAACAGATCACGCCAGAAATGGTGTAATAAATTATAACGAGTGTTATAACAACATTTCTTTGTATGCCACATCGGGTGGTATTTATGTTGATGGAGGAAAAAGTATTGTAGTAGAAAAAAATAAATGCTACGGAAATGGAAATGGAATTGAGGTTGGTTGCGAAGAAAATGGAACTACAGATAGTATTATAGTTAAAAACAATCTTCTTTACAATAATCAAAATGTTGGTATTTATGTTGGAGGCTACACTACCGCTACTACAGGACAAGTGCTTAATACAATTATTCGTAACAATACACTTTTTCAAAATAATTACGCAAATAATGGAACAGGGGAAATGAATATTTCAAAAGCATCAAATTGTAAGTTTGAAAACAATGTGTTTTATACAACGGCTCAATCGGTATTATTAACGAGAGATAATATTTCTCCACAAAACGGTAATGTTTACAATTACAATTGTTGGTATACACCTTCAGGCAACCCCAATGCAATTTCAGTTAATTGGGGAAATACTGTTTATTCATCATTTACAGCCTATAAAACCGGGGCTTCGCAAGAAAGTAATTCTTTTTTTAATAACCCAAGTTTAATAAATACAACGTTAGCAACTCTGGATTTGCATTTATTAAATTCAAGCCCTTGTGTTAACACAGGTAAACCTACAACAACTATAAGTATTGGCGAAACGGATTATGATGGAAATGCCAGAATTATAAATACAATTATTGATGTGGGAGCGTTTGAAGTAACAGCTCCGGCAGGAATTAAAATTGTGACACAAAACGAGAATAAGTTTTTTCCAAACCCTTTTTCTGTGCAAACAACTCTTTATTTTAAATTTGAAATTACAAATGCAGAATTTATATTATATGATATTAACGGCAGACAAATCAAAGAAATCAGAAATCTTTTCGGTGATCGAATAATTTTTGAAAGAGCCGGATTAGACAATGGCATTTATTTTTATGATGTAAAAGAAAATAACAATTTAATTGCAAAAGGAAAATTTCTTGTGTACTAAGAAGTTGTTTAAATTCGATTTGATGGTTTATGAATAAGTAAAGTGTTTTCATGTTTGAAAATTATAAGCTAAGAAAGTAAACAAATAGTCATGAGGTTTCTTATGTTAATTATTGTATTATTAATTTCTTGTTCTTGTAAGAAAGAGCAATCTAAAATATCAACAGGAAATTATTATAAACCACAAATTGGTGATAATTTTGAATGGCGTTTAGATAGCATCGGTTTAAATGAGGTAAATCAATACACCTGCAAAATAATAGACATTGATGCCTTTTCTGCTACTAAAGAGTTGGTTGAAGCTTTTCATAAGCGGGGAATTAAAGTAATAGCATACATTTCAGTAGGAACTTTCGAAACATATAGACCCGACAGAAGTTTACTACCTCCTGATATAATTGGGAATATATATCCTGCATGGCCTGACGAAAGATTTTTAGATTTAAGACAAATCGAAAAGTTGAAACCTTTTATTACATCTCGTTTTGATATGATAAAAGCCAAAGGATTTGATGGTATTGAGCCGGATAATATTGATATTTATGGTGAAGCAACAGATTTTAAATTAACGCTGGATGACACAAAATTATTTTGCGAGTATATTATTAAGGAAGCGCACGACAGAGGGCTTTGCATTGGTCAAAAAAACACAGAAGAATTAGTTCCTTTGTTGAATAAACAATTTGATTGGGCTTTAACAGAAAATGTTTTTTATCAAAATACTCAAAATGATTACTCTGTTTATATCTCTTCTGGGAAACCTGTTTTTTCGGCAGAATATACTGATGACATGGATATAATACATTTCAATACTTTTGTTTGCAATAAAGCCATAAAATTAAAATATTTCGCCTTTTTAAAGCATAGAGACTTAACGCAATGGAAGTATGAATGTAAGTAAAAAAATAATTTTAATCTTTAGTAGTTACCTGTTAACTGACATATCATTTGCGCAAACCTCACTTAACCTATATCCGTTAAACGGGGCTATTGGGATAAAATTTTTTCCTGATAAAAAAATATCTATAGAGCCTCGAATAGATTTTCAGTTTGATTTTGCAAATGCAGAATCAAATGTTTTTATGAATACAGAAATGGTTACTACAGTCAACTTTTTGAAAGAAGAACGATTTAATATGTATTCAGGTGTTGGATTAGGTGCTAATATATATAATCAGGCACAAAGCAATTTTAGTGGGTCTATACCACTTGGCGCAACGTATTACTTGAATGACAATAAACGTATTGCAATTATTGGCGAGTGCGGTATAAAGGTGAATGCGTTGGATTTCATTAAATTAAAATCCTATGCTTTAGTTGGGATGCAAATTCGTTTAAATAAAACTAAGGCAATACAGAAATAAATATAATTTCTTCACTAATTAAGTCTATGAAATAAAGAAAAAGACTAAGGAAATTTTAAACTGGTTGTTAATTAATGATGTATTTCTTTGTTGAAAGCCTAAAAAATTTGCAAAAATTCTCTAAGATTGATGTAATTTATATTATTGTTAAAAAACTATAACAAATATTTGTCCATTAAACTATTAAAGGAGAGTTTAGGGGCAAATATGAATGCTTCGATAAATAATAAGTTTTTATATAGAAGGATTTAAAATTTACAGAGTATAGCTTCAAAAAAACAAAGTAGTAATTTCCATTAGATTTAGTCTTAGTATAGTTTAAGGCAAATTAAATTGTCTTTTAAAACCATCTGCAAAATTATTGAAAGCAATGTTTTGCTGGTAGGAATTAGTTTTCATTGAAATCAACCAAAGTTTATTTGACTAAATACAAATACAAAGGCATACCAAAAGTAATATTTAATGGAAATGTTACTGCCAATGCCATTGGTAAATAAAGCCCCGGATTTGCCTTTGGAATAGCAATTTTCATAGCTGCCGGAACAGCAATGTAAGAAGCACTCGCCGCTAATACAGCAAACATAAATCGATTTGCTATATCATGAGTAACTAAAGAACTTAATATGGCAACCGCACAACCATTAATAAGAGGTATAATTATAGCAAATATCAAGGGAAACCAGCCATTGCTTACAAAAGAGCTTAATTTACGGCCACTGGTAATACCCATATCCAATAAAAAGATTGCCAAGAATCCTTTGAAAATATCATTTGTAAAGGGTTTAATTCCTTCAGCTTGTTTGGCATTAGCTAATAGACCGATGACCAAACTACCTAATATTAGTAAAACACTGCCATTAGTAAAAGAATGCTTTATAACTGATAATTTATTTGTGCTACTGCTTTCTTCTTTATTATAAATCGACATCAATATTAAACCCGCAATAATAGCAGGTGATTCCATTAAGGCCATAATAGCCACCATATGACCATGAAGCTGTAATTTCTGAATATCCAAATAGGATACCGCTGTTACAAAGGTAACTGCACTAACTGATCCATAAGCCGCCGCAATAGCACCGGCATCATAAATGTTCACTTTACGTTTTAAAATGAAAAAAGTGTAAACGGGAATGATTAAAGAAATTCCAATTCCAAAAAGCATCGACCATAAAATTTCAGCGCTAAAGGTTTCATGAGAAAGTTCCTGACCACCTTTAAATCCAATAGAGAACAGCAGGTATAACGAAATAAACTTTGAAGAGTTTGGTGGTATTTCTAAATCACTTTTGAGCTTAACTGCTATAACACCTAAAATAAAAAACAGGAATGCAGGATTTGTAATGTTTGAAATAAGTAAATCTAAGTTCATAATTTGTTTGATTTTATAGTTGTTGTTTGTTGGTTTATCTTTCTTTGTTAAATTGTAAGCGTTTTCCAAATATTACATCTTTAAAAACTCCGTTATCATAAACATGAGCTCCATTAACAAATGTTCCTATGATTTTACTTTTAAATTGGTAATCTGTAAATGGAGACCAGCCACATTTATATAAAATTGTTTGCTGGCTCGCAGTCCAACTTTTATTTAAATCAACAAGAACCAAGTCGGCGTAGTAACCCTCGCGTAAATAACCTCTATCTTTTATACAATAAATCTCAGCTACGTTATGACTGGTTTTTTGAACAATTTCTTGTAGCGAAATTCTATTTTGATGATACAATTCAAATAAGACCGGTAAAGCATGCTGAACAAGTGGGCCGCCCGATTTACTTTCAATGTAATTTCCACTTTTTTCTTCGATTGTATGCGGTGCGTGATCGGTAGCAATAATATCAAGCTTATTATCTTTTAAAGCCTGCATTAAACCAACTTTATTTGATTCTGATTTTATAGAAGGGTTCCAT
>JACCXH010000039.1 GCA_013697245.1 Bacteroidota bacterium | reverse complement strand
GGTTCAACAGGTAAGCCAAAGGGAGTAATGGTATCGCATAAGAATGTTGTGAGCCTCGTAAAAGGAGTTGGATATGTTTCTTTAACCCGCGAAGATATTTTACTCTCTACCGGTTCTTCTTCTTTTGATGCAACAACTCTTGAATATTGGGGCATGCTGTTGAATGGTGGTCAATTGGTATTATGTCCTGAAAATAAATTGCTTGATAATAAACTATTAAAGGAGGAGATTAATAACAGGAGGGTAAACCGTATGTGGTTTACATCGGGCTGGTTCAATCAGCTGGTTGAAGCAGATATCACCATTTTTGAAAAATTAAGCACAGTTCTAGTTGGTGGTGAAAAATTATCACCAACTCATATTGAAAAACTGAGACAAACCTATCCCACTGTTGAAATAATAAACGGATATGGACCTACTGAAAATACGACGTTCTCACTTACTTACAGAATTAAGGAGATAAGTATAAAAAAGCCTATCCCGATTGGCCGGCCTTTAAACAACCGAAGTGCATTTATATTGGATGAGTACTATAACATAGTTCCAATAGGTGTTAATGGAGAAATTTGTTTAAGTGGCGACGGTTTATCACGAGGATATCTAAATCGCCCTGAATTAACATTGGAAAAATTTATAAAAAGCCCTTTAAGCGATACTATGATTTATAAAACCGGTGACATAGGTCACTGGCTGCCTGATGGGAATATTGAATACGTCGGTAGAAAAGATGAGCAGGTAAAGATCCGGGGCTTCAGGATTGAATTAGGAGAAATTGAAAGTGTATTACAGGAATGTGAAGAGGTAAAGCATGCTGTTGTAATGGCAAGAGCAAACCAGGAAGGAATTAAGCGCCTTGTAGGGTATATAGTTCCAAATGGTGAATATGATAAATCGACAATACTGGCTTATCTAAAAAATAAGCTACCGGAATATATGGTACCTGCGATTATGGTGGAGATGGAAACTTTGCCACTAAATCCAAATGGAAAGGTTGACCGGAAAGCATTACCTGATCCGGAATTAGTTGACCTTACAAACAAAGAATTTGTTGCGCCGCGAAATCACGGGGAAACTATTCTTGCAAATATCTGGCAGGAGTTGCTTGGGCTTGATGAAATAGGCATTCATGATAATTTCTTCGAATTGGGAGGAGACTCACTGTTAGCCATACGTGTAGTTTCGGCAATCAGGAAAGAACTAGAAGTAGAAATGCCAATCAGTAATTTATTCGAATACCAAACCATTGCAACGCTGGCTAAACAAATAGAAACACAATCAGGTGCCATAGTTCTTCCTCCTATACAACCTGTAAAGCGTCCCGCTCACATTCCCTTATCTTTTAGCCAGGAACGTTTATGGTTCATTGATCGTCTTGAAGGAAGCCTGCAGTATCATATTCCAGCAGTAATGCGATTAAAGGGCCATCTGAATATAAAAGCTTTGGAGCATGCATTGAGTTCCATTATAAATCGTCATGAAGTGCTTAGAACAGTTTTCTTGGAGCAGGATGGTGATGCTTATCAGCTTGTAAAAGATATAGCTAACTGGGAACTGCCGCTTATTGATGGCACATCATATAACAACGACAAGCAAGGGCGCGGGAATTTAATACAGCAATTTATCGGCAGTGCATTTGATCTTTCAAAAGATAATATGCTAAGGGCATACCTGGTAGTATTGAATCCAATGGAACATATATTAGTTGTAACGCTTCATCATATTGCTTCTGATGGTTGGTCAAGATCTATTTTAGTAAAAGAAGTTACTGAATTGTATACGGCATTCGAAGAGAATAGAGCTGCAGATTTAGCACCTATTCCGATACAATATGCTGACTTTGCCATTTGGCAACGCAGTTATCTACAAGGAGGAATATTAGATAAAAAATTGGGATACTGGAAAGAAAAACTACAGGGAACAGAACCTCTTCAAATGCCGCTTGATTTTCCACGTCCTGCTATACAAACAATAAGAGGAGGAAGCGTCAGCTTTACTTTTGATAAAGACTTATCAGTTGCATTGCAAAATTTAAGCCAGCAGAACGGCAGCACTTTATTTATGGTATTGCTTGCATCATTGAAAGTTTTATTATACCGCTATACCAGCCATGGAGATATTTGCGTAGGAACCGGTTCCGCCGGACGCCAGCAAAAAGAAGTCGAGGGACTTATTGGGTTTTTTGTAAATACACTTGCTCTAAGAGATGAAATAAAAGCCGATGATAATTTTATTGAGCTATTACAAAAAGTCAGAAAAACCACACTTGAAGCCTATGAAAACCAGGAAGTACCTTTTGAGAAGATAGTAGATACCCTTGTAAAGAAAAGGGACAGAAGCAGGAACCCGATTTTCCAGGTAATGTTTGTACTACAGAACACTCCGGAAATACCTACTCTAAAATTGGGAGAATTGGAATTTGCAAGAGAAGGCTATGAACATGCTACAGCACAGTTCGATCTCTCTTTTAGCATGATTGAAACAACACAGGGTCTAAATGGATCATTAGAATACAATGCTGACTTATATAAGAGAGCAACTGTTGAGCGTTTGCTTATGCATTTTCACCAACTTGTTGTTTCAATTGTAAGTGAGCCGCAGAAAAAGATTTGCGAATTTTCTTTTATGAGCAAGGATGAAGCAAATCATATTCTTTTCAATCTAAATGATAATGATACAGCCTACCCATCAGATAAAACAATAATAGCAATATTTGAAGAACAGGTTGCTGCGTATCCTGAATCAACAGCTGTAATTTTTGCTGACGAAAAACTCACTTACTACCAGTTGAATAACAGGGCTAACCAGTTGGCTCGCCATTTACAGGCTAAAGGTGTAAAGAAAGAAACACTTGTTGCTATAAGTATAGAACGTTCATTGGAAATGATGGTGGGTATTTTGGGTATATTGAAAGGAGGTGGTGCTTATGTTCCTATTGATGCTGAATATCCCGCAGACCGTATCACTTTTATGCTTGAAGACACAGGAGCTGGTATAATAATTACAAGCAACAAAGTAATTGGAAAACTTCCCGGAAGTAATAAAATTGAGATTATTAGTTTGGATGGCAATTGGCCTGAGATTGCAAAGCAATCTACTGCTGATTTACAAGTCACAGTTAAACCGGGCAGCCTTGCTTATATAATTTATACTTCAGGATCAACAGGCAAACCTAAAGGTGTTATGGTCACTCAGCAAAATGTTGTAAGCCTTGTGAAAGGAATTGACTATGTAAGCCTAAGCAAAGAAGACGTATTATTATCTACCGGGTCTTCATCTTTTGATGCAACTACGATTGAATATTGGGGCATGCTGCTCAACGGTGGCCAATTAGTTATTTGTGAAGAACAGACATTATTAAATAGTGATTTATTAAAAGCTGAAGTTGATAAAAGGAAAGTCACCAAAATGTGGTTCACTTCAAGTTGGTTTAACGAGTTGGTTGAAAACCATATTTCCGTTTTTGAAAGATTAAACACCGTTATGGTTGGTGGAGAAAAATTGTCTGAACATCACATAGAAAAATTAAGACAAACCTATTCCCAAATAGAAATTATCAATGGTTACGGCCCAACAGAGAATACGACTTTCTCACTCACTTACAAGATAACAGATTTCCTAATCAGGTCTGCTATACCCATTGGCCGGCCATTAAATAACAGGAAAGCTTACATTCTTGATGAACATCAGCAATTGGTTCCTGTAGGTGTACCTGGAGAAATTTGTTTAGGTGGTGACGGGTTGTCCAGGGGATATCTCAACAGGCCAAATTTAACGGCCGAAAAATTTGTAAAACATCCGTTTAGTAAACATGGGGATGAAAAAATTTACAAAACTGGTGATATTGGCCGATGGTTGCCTGACGGAAATATAGAATACCTTGGAAGGATCGATGACCAGGTTAAAATCCGTGGTTATCGCATTGAACTTGGAGAAATTGAAGCTGTACTGCAGCAATCAAATCTTATAAGCCAGGCCGTTGTACTACCATGGCTCAATAAAGAACAAAATAAAATTTTGGTTGGGTATATTGTTCCATCTGGTAATTATGATAAAAATATACTTATCGCTTATCTGCGCGAAAAATTGCCAGACTACATGATACCGTCTATCTGGGTTGAGCTCGACCGTTTTTCATTAACGTCAAATGGAAAAGTAGATAAGAGAGCCTTACCGGAACCGGATCTATCTTATGTTCTCAGTGATCAGTACGTATCTCCTGATACAGAAATGGAACTAAAACTTATTGTAATATGGAAAGATATTTTACGAATAGAACGCATAGGCATACACGATAACTTTTTTGAACTTGGTGGGCATTCCTTACTGGCAATGAGATTAATTTCAGCCGTTCGTAAAGAGTTGCAGGCAGAGGTGATGGTAAGGGAGCTTTTTATGTATCCAACAATTGCAGAATTGGCTAGGTATATTCAGAAAGAGAATAATAAATCTTTACTTCCATCCATTGAAGTGCACAACAGGCCGGAGCATATTCCATTATCATTTAGCCAGGAACGTTTATGGTTTATTGATCAGTTGGAGGGCAGTGTTCAATACAATTCACCTGCAGCATTAAGATTAAAAGGAAGGTTGAATGTGGAAGCGCTTATATATGCATTGCAGAATATTATAAAGCGGCATGAAGTGCTTAGAACGGTATTTTATGAATCAGATGGAAAGCCTTATCAATCCGTTATTGACATAGATGATTGGCATCTTTCATTTGTGAATGGATCAGAATATGAGAAAGACCCAACCGGGTTAAAAAGATTTATAGAAAACTTAATCGCAGCACCTTTTGATTTATCAAAAGATTATATGTTGCGTGCAGATTTAATCAAACTTGAAGAGACAGAGCATGTGCTTGTTGTGACAATGCATCACATCGCCTCTGATGGTTGGTCACTGCCGATAATAGTTCAGGAAGTAGTAGAATTATATAATTCATTCCAGGAAAAACGGCCTACGCTACTTGCGCAACTGCCAATGCAATATGTAGATTATTCCATTTGGCAAAGAAAGTATCTTCAAGGTGAAGTGATGCAGAAGAGAGTATCGTATTGGAAAACAAAACTGGCTGGAGTATCGCCCTTGGAAATGCCAACAGATTATGCCAGGCCTTCTGTTAGAAATACTGTTGGTAGTTCAATGAATTTTATGATTGAAAAGGAATTGTCAGATGAGTTGAATGAACTAAGTAAGGAACAGGGTACTACCTTGTTTATGACGCTCCTCGCAACTTATATGATAATGCTTAGTCGCTACACCGGTCAACAGGATATTTGTGTAGGTACATCAATAGCTAATCGGCCTCATCAACAACTGGAAGGCCTGATCGGTTTCTTTGTAAACACATTGGCTTTGCGTAATGAAATGATAGAGACATTTACTTTTATTGAGTTTTTGCAGCTTGTGAAAATGACTACCCTCGAAGCCTATGAAAACCAGGATGTGCCATTTGAAAAAGTTGTGGAAGAAGTAGTAAAAGAAAGGGATCCCGGCAGGTCCCCTCTCTTCCAGGTTATGCTTGTGTTGCTTAATACTCCGGAATCTGAAAAGCTCGGTTTCAATCAAATCGGGCTATCGAATGAAGCTTTTGAAATTAAAATCTCTAAGTTCGATTTTACATTTCATATCTCACAATCATTCCGCGGTTTGCCGTTTACAGTGGTTTATAACACTGATCTGTTCCGCGAAGATACCATCATTCGAATGGCTGGTCATTTTAAACAACTCTTAAATTCTATTATAAAAGAGCCGCATCAAAATATAGATTTATTACAGATGCTAACCAATGCAGAAGAACAACAATTGCTTGTTGAGTTTAATTAAAACCATAATTAAATAATGAATAAAAGTTTTATAGATTTATTTGAGGAGCAGGTATTAAAAACACCGGACAATGTAGCTGTGGTTTTTGAGGGTGAACAAATGTCTTATAAAGAATTAAATGAACATTCCAACATATTAGCACATTATATTCGAAGTACAGGTATAAAGGAAGAGACGTTGATCCCACTCTTTATTGAGCGAAGCAATTTTATGATCACCGGTATCCTTGGCATTATGAAGGCCGGTTGCGCTTATGTTCCAATTGATATAGATTTTCCTGCAGAAAGAATGAGTTTTATCCTGAAGGATACAGAAGCTGAAATAATTGTTAGCAGCGGAAAAAGCAAGCAAAAACTTCCATGCACCGAAGGTATAGAGGTTATTGAATTAGATTCATTAAAGAATCAGCGCACTGATAATTTGCAAACCCAGGTATTGGCTGGCCACCTTGCATATGTAATTTATACTTCCGGATCTACCGGGAATCCAAAAGGCGTTATGATAGAGCAGGGAAACCTTTCCGACTATGTGATTGGGCTTGCAAATAAGATTTGTATAAATGAATGCAATTCATTCGCGCTGGTTTCAACAATTGCTACCGACCTCGGTAATACTGTAATATATGGCTCCATGGCAACGGGTGGCACATTACATATATTAAGTAAGGAGTTAGTAAGCCATATAGAAAGGTTACATCAATATTTTGAAGAGCAGAATATTGATTGTTTGAAAATTGTTCCATCGCATTGGAGAGTGCTCAATTTGGAAGGTAAACTCCTTCTTCCTAAAAAGTTGTTGGTATTTGGAGGAGAAGCTCTTCAGGAAAAGATAGTTGAAGATATTCGATTATCCGGGAGTAGTTGCCAAATCATCAATCATTATGGACCTACAGAAACTACTATTGGTAAATTGCTACATATTGTTGAATCTGGATCAAAATACGAATATACTGTTCCTATTGGAAAGCCATTTTCAAATACAAAGGTGCTTGTGCTAGATAAAAATCTAAAACTATGTGCTATAGGAGTACCCGGTCAGTTGTTTATAACAGGCGACGGTGTGGCAAGAGGATACCTGAACAATCCCGAATTGACGAAAGAAAAATTCATTGCCAATCCATTTTCCAAACAAGCAGATTCAGTAATGTATAGTACAGGAGACACAGTCAAATATCTCCCGGATGGTAATATTTCCTTTATTGGAAGAGTAGATAACCAGGTAAAAATAAGGGGATACAGGATCGAATTAGGGGAGATTGAAAATGCCCTTCAACAATGCAGTTTTGTAAGCCAGGCTGTAGTGTTAGCATTGGATGATAAACAGGGCAATAAAAGACTGGTAGGATACGTGATAACTAATGAGCTTTTCGATAGGGAGGCAATTTTGGCTTATTTGAAAGATAAATTGCCGGATCATATGATTCCGGTAGTCCTTATTGAGCTTGATAGTTTCCCGTTAACTGCTAATGGAAAAATAGACAGGAAATCTCTTCCTGATCCTGACGTAAGTAAGTCGGCGAATAAACAATATATAGCTCCCCGCAACGACGTTGAATCCAAGCTGGTAGAAATTTGGGCAGATGTATTAGAAGTGGATCAAGTTGGAATAAATGACGATTTCTTTGAACTTGGCGGTCATTCTCTTTTAGCTGTAAGATTGGTTTCAGCAATTAGAAAGAAAATGGATTTGGAGCTTTCTCTTAACGATGTATTTATACATCCAACTATCATGGATTTTACTGAAAACCTTCTTCAGAAATTTAAAGATCCTTCTTTGCCTAACGTAAACATTAAATATCTTGTCCCATTAAAAACAGCAGGTAATAAGATTCCGTTATACATCGTGGCGGGTGGAGGAGGAACTGCCCTTCGTTTTATGGGATTTGCGGAATTGATG
>JACCXH010000031.1 GCA_013697245.1 Bacteroidota bacterium | reverse complement strand
CAAACGTATTATGTCTTTTATTCCTTTTTGTTTCTTCTTATAAGTTATGTTTTATAATTCAGAACTAAGTTACATAAAAGATTTATTACATTATATTTTCATTGTTTTAATTTTTCGTTGTTTTTTTAGTTATTGTTTAATAATTCTCATATTTTGAGCTTCTAATAATTCTTTGCGCCTTTTATCAGCATAATATTTTGTAACTAGAATAGCATAAATTATTCCCGGTATCCAAAAACAAGCGCTGAGAATTAGACTTAACAAAAATGCGCCAAACCTACCTGTGGTTAGTACAGCTATGGGGGGTAAAGAATACACAAAAAATATCTCATGCTTTTTAAGATTGATTAATAAATTATTAGTATTGGATTTAAAACATGGCTAATATTTATAATAAAATTGAGCTTTGCAATAGGTAATATTACCTATTTTGGAGTAGGTAATATTACTCATACGAAATTGTTAAAAAAGAGATAATCTGTTTAAAAACAACGCTTTAAAAGTACTAAGTAAATTTTAAAGTTAAAATGTTAAAAACGTCAGGAACGTAATTAAAAAAATTTTCAAAAGACTAATCAATGTTTTTGCGACCATTGTATCACGAAGAAAAAAAATAAATTAAACCTCACAATATTATTAAATACAAAATACAGTTATAGTTTTCTCGTTAAGCCACAAATCATATCTAAAAAATTATACTATATTTGTTTAGCAAAGCAATATGTTTAAAAGGCTATTATCAATAATTTTTCTTTTTGTTGTTTTCTTTTTCAGTTGCAAAAAAGATCCGCTTATATATTCCGCTCCCGTAATAGAAGAGCCGACAAGTCCTTTTGTACTCAAAAATGATGTTTACCCCAATCCCTGTCGAGGGATATTCACTATAAAAACAAACACAACAGATAGCCAAACTGTAAGCTTGTATAATATGACAGGTCTTCAAATATTAAACTTAACGATAAACGGCACTACTGCTATTGTAGATAACAACTTAACTAATGGCATTTATTTGTTACGTATTTCAAGCAAGTATGGCACAAATACAGGCAGGATAGTTGTGTCCAAATAAATTCTTTATAATAAGTAAATTATTATGGGCGTTTTAACCTGCTTCTATCTGAAATCTTTTTTCGACTTTTTCGTTTTTTGCCTTAAATTTACTTATAGCTAAAAGTAAGGATCAAACGCTACAGAATATCATTACTGTATGTAATGATGTATGTAGTAAATATAATAAAATATAAATAATTAATTATCAATTAATTATAAAATATAAATTCCTCCTTTGGAGGAGGACAAGGTGGACTTGGTTTCTGTGTAATAGATGTACTGACGTAATTTTTCAACGCCCACTAATTCATTTATTTCATTGTCGTCGTTAAATAAAGCCGGACCTAATTCATAATAATCAAAACTACCGCGTGTTCCTTCTGCTTGCGGTGAGCCTGCCGAACCGTAGCCATTTATAACACGTTTTACTCTTTCTGCGGTAATGGTTTGAGCATACTCTTCCATTTCAATTAAAATAAATTTTCTGTTACCGCCATCTTGTTTATTTAAATTTAAGACGGCATGGGCTGTTGTTCCAGAGCCAGCGAAGGAATCGAGAACTAAATCATTTGATTCTAGAACTTGGGATAAGAGTAATTCTATGAGCGAATTTGGTTTAGGATAATCGAATACTTTATCTTGAAAAATATGCTGAATAATTTTTGTGCCTTCTGAATTTAATCCCACTGAATATGATTCACTATTTATCCAAGAGGATAATGGATTTATATCAGATTTCAATTCTGATATAAATCTTTTCATCATTGGTTGCCCAGTATTAGATTTAGGGAAAACCACTCTTTTTTCTAGTATTTTCACTTCCATGGTTTCTGGAGAAAATGTCCAAACCCGTCTTTGACTTGGTTTAAATATTCTTCCTGTATCTGGGTCAACTAAGTCAAAATATTGATTAGGCCTTTGATCCTTTGTCATACCTACAGTTAAATCACCTAATGTCCATTCACCTCTTGAATCTTTATCTGGATTAGAATAATTTTTATAATCCTTTTTTATACCTCTAAATTTTGAATTAAGACTTTTAAAATATGTAACTATATATTCGTGATCTACCGAAATATTATTTTGCGACATTTGCGAAGATGCCCGCCGCCTCCAAACTAACGAAGAAATGACATTATTGCATCCAAAAATTTCATCCATTAATAATTTCAAACTAGCTTGCTCGTTATCATCAATTGAAATAAAAATTGCTCCATCATCAGCTAAAAGCTTGTGCAATAATTTAAGGCGAGGATACATCATACACAGCCATTTATCGTGCCTTGTAAGGTCTTCTGCCTCTTTACCAACTATGCTGCCAAGCCATTTTTTAATTTTAGGGTCATTTACATTATCATTATAAACCCAATTTTCATTGCCGGTATTATAAGGCGGATCGATGTAAATGCATTTTATTTTCCCTTCGTATTCGGGTAATAAAGATTTTAAAGCTTCTAAATTATCGCCATGGATGATCTTATTTCCACTATTTGTTGCTTCAGATTTTTTAACGCCATTTTCGAATCCATATTGATGATCCAATACACGGTAGGGCACATCCAGGTGATGGTTGATCACTTTTTCTTTTCCTATCCAATGTAATGTGGGCATATTCTATAAAATCAAATGTATACATATTATATACATTATGTATACGTAATGTATACTTTTTTAATATGCCCATAAACTTGAAAATCAGAATTTTACAGCATGACGAAGGTCCATATAGGAAAAAAGATTCAGGAGATAGTTGATAATTCAGGCTTTACAATTGTGGCTTTTGCCAAAAGCATTAATCTTACCCGAGATGGCGTTTATAAAATTTTTAAGAAAGAAGCAATTGACACTACGCAGCTGCAAAAAATAAGCGAAGTGCTAAAACATGATTTTTTCAATTATTACGGTCTTTCAAAATTAACCCACGTTAGAGAAACCAAAACTGATTATGGTTTTGCTACAAAAGAAGAATTAGCAGATGTAACATCTGCGTTACAAATGTTAAGCAAAGAAATTGCCAAACTTCGTGACGAAATGCCAAAAAAGGCTAGAATTACAAAAACTAAAAATAAATATTCAAAAAAGAAATAGTTTTAGATCCAAATTTTTCTCAATTCCTTTCATTTATTTTTACGTATACACTTTATTACTTTGACTTCTTTTATTTGCGAGAATGGTTATAAAAAAGTTAAATTCTGCAATAAACATTTTAAAAGAAGCAAAATGTACTAATATTAAATAGTAATTTTAACTATGAAAATATTAGTAACCGGGGCAAGCGATGGCATTGGCCTTGCAATAGCAAAACACCTTGCTGCCAAAAATAATGAGCTAACACTTGTAGCGCGCAGAAAAGAAAAATTAGATGA
Organism: Bacteroidota bacterium; assembly: GCA_013697245.1. GTDB lineage: Bacteria > Bacteroidota > Bacteroidia > B-17B0 > Aurantibacillaceae > Aurantibacillus. Next base: position 17,056 of record JACCXH010000031.1, on the reverse strand, counting down.
CGTTGTTGCGGCATTGCCTGGCAAAGGGCATCGTAGCATTGTTGCCGATCTGAGTAAAAAAGAAGATGTTGACGCCCTAAAGGCAGATATTGAATTAAATAAATACGATGTGTTTATAAATAATGCGGGCGTTGGCATGTATGGCAGGTTTACAGAAATGCCATTAAGCGACCAGCAAAAAATGATGAGCCTTAATATGAATGCATTAACCGCCTTATCGTATTTTTATTTAAGCGCCGCAAAAAAAGGAGATGCTTTAGTAAATGTTGCTTCTACACTTGGCACCACGTCTTATGCGGGCGCAGCGGTGTATGCAGCAACTAAAGCCTACGCCACCAGTTTAAGCGAATCGCTTTGGTGGGAATATAAAAACAAAGGCATTTATGTTATGGGTTTTTGTCCAGGCGCTACCTACACTAATTTTCATGAAGTATCGGGTGGTGATAAAGATAGTTTCCCGAAATTTACAATGCAAACAGCAGAACAAGTAGTTACTGAAATGGTAAGTGCGTTGGAAAGCAGAAGAAAACCAAAAGTTGTTTCCGGTGGATTGAACCGTTTTATGATAGGCTTACAAAAATTAATGAGCCGAAAAATGGTTATAAGTATGATGGCTGGTTTTGGGCCGCTAAAAGACAGTAAATAACTATACGTTAATCGGATGAAAAAGTTTTTTGATAAGCGTGCTGTCTTATTCGGTTCTTTAATACCAATAATTTGCTTGGATAAATTTTGTTGAATTTATAGAGAGTTAAAACTCAAATTTATAGCCAACACCTTTAACGGTTTTAAAATAATCGTCGCCAATCTTTTCGCGTAATTTACGAATGTGAACATCAATGGTTCTATCGCCAACAACAACCTCATCGCCCCATACCTGATCTAAAATAAATTCGCGGGTAAACACTTTTCCGGGTTTGCTGCTAAGTAATGAAAATAGCTTAAATTCTTTTTTTGGTAAAGCAATTTCCAACTCGCCTTTATAAACAACATGTTTTTCTTTATCAATACGAATATTACCAAACTCTATAACAGATTCTGAAATATTATTTGCCTGTAACCTGCGCAATAAAGCTTTTACGCGACTAATAAATACGCGGGGCTTAATAGGTTTTGTAATATAATCGTCGGCACCAACCTCAAAACCTGCAATTTGGGTATAATCTTCGCTTCGGGCAGTTAAAAAAGCAATTAAAACTTCCTGTAAATTCTTTTGTTCGCGCAATTCACGGCAGGTCTCAATGCCATCCATGTCGGGCATCATTACGTCTAAAACTATTAAGTGCGGGATCTCTTTTTTTGCTATTTCAATGGCGTCCTTCCCATTGTTTGCAGTAAGTATGGTGTAGCCTTCTTTTTTTAAATTGTAGCCTAAAAACTCTACTATGTCCGGCTCGTCATCAACTAAAAGTATTTTAAAATTAGAATTGCTCATATAATTCTGTGTGTATCTGAAGCAAAATTACTACAATGCCTATGCCCCAAAGTTAACTAATTATTAAATTATAAACTAAAAACAACAATTAAGTTAAACTTTTGGTAACATCAAATTTAAGTAGCCATAATTTAGAATTGCTTTTTTTGTCGCGTATATCACACACATTATGCAAAAACTGGTTTTTTCTTTTTTATTACTTTGTATCGTTTCATTTACTAATGCTCAAACCGGCAGGATATCTGGTACCATTATGGATTCTAAGACCGGGGAGACCTTACCCGGCGCTACCATTTTGATAGAAGGTACGAGCAAGGGCGCCAGCGCCGATTTTGATGGAAAGTTTGCATTAAATAATGTGCCGGCAGGTAAGGTTACCCTTGTTGCCAGCTATATCTCTTATACTTCAAAAAAAATTGCCGAAGTTATTGTTAAAGCAAACGAGGTTACGGACATCAATATTTTATTAGCACCTTCTTCTTCGCAGGATCTAACAGAAGTGGAAGTAGTAGTTACACTGAATAAAGAAAATAATACTGCATTGGTGCTTCAACAAAAGAACAACGCCAGTATAAGCGACGGTATAAGTGCAGAAACAATTAAGCGCACGCCTGATAGAAATACAGCGGATGTATTAAAACGTATAAGTGGCATTACGATACAAGATGATAAATTTGTTATTGTAAGAGGATTGAATGAGCGTTACAATGCCTCTTACTTAAATGGTTCGCCACTGCCAAGCACGGAGCCCGACAAAAAAGCATTTTCTTTTGATCTTTTTCCTGCAAACATGTTGGATAATATTATCATTAATAAAACCGCTACACCCGATATGCCATCAGAGTTTGCGGGCGGTATCGTTCAGATAAACACTAAAAGTATTCCCGATAAGAATTTTGTTTCGTTTAGTGCCGGCGCAGGTTACAATACTATAACCACCGGTAAAGAAAAAATTGTTTATCATGGCGGTAAGTATGATAAATTTGGATTTGATGATGGCTCAAGAAATTTATCCTCTGACGTACCACCTTTAAGCGATAAAGCTTTGTGGATCGCTAACAAGGATCAGGCGAGGGTTGCTGGCTATTTCCCAAACGATTGGGCATCTAGTAAATCAAAATTCTCTCCTAACTCAAGCTTCCAATTTGCAACAGGCTATAACATTAAATTAAAAGAAAGAGATTTTTTAGGCGTGATATTTAGTTTAGGTTATAATGCTACACAAAACCTGTACACTTTAAAAAGAACTGAATATGTTGGCTTACAAATTATAAATAATGATCCAACACAAGTGCAAAAACAAAACGAAACCTTTAACGATGTAAATCAAACACAAACGTCAACCGGAGCTTTATTAAATTTAGCCTGTAAAATAAATGGCAACAATTCAATCAGCATAAAGAATATGGCAACCGGTTACGCTGATAATAAATTTATAACTGCCAATGGAATAAATTATTCAGATGCCCCTGACATAAGGAACAGAATCACTTCACGGTTTTTTACTGCAAACCAAATTTTGTCATCACAAATAAATGGTGATCATCTTTTAGGAAAGTCAAAAATAAAAATAAACTGGAATGGCGGAATAAGCAACGTTCAAAGAACAGTTCCAAATCTACGCTTAATGTCGTATTCAAAAAATGCATTTCATGATCCAAATGGCTCTGATCCAAAAGATACAGTTTACAGAGCTGACATAGCCAATGGACAAAATGCAGGGCCAAATTATGCCGGCTACAGAGTGTATTCAAAGCTTAATGAAAAAATTCAAAACGCCAAGCTTGATATTTTAAGGCCTTTTACAATAAACAAAGACTTTAAAATAGAAGCGAAAATTGGAGCGTTTTATCAGTATAGAACACGCCAGTATAGCATACGTCAGTTTGGATTAAATCAATGGGCGCCATTTGGCTTGTTTAAAGATGATAGTTTGCTGTATTTGCCGGAAGATCAAATTTTTTCAGCGCAAAACATGAGTGTAACCCCTGTTAACACCGGTGGTTTTAAAGCAACTGAAATTACGCATGCTGATGATAATTATTCTGCTAAATCAAAATTAATTGCTTACTACGGCATGACGGAATTTAAATATCAAGACAAAATAAGATTAATTGGCGGCGTTAGATATGAGAGTTACACGCAGCAGGTAAATGTACAATATGGTAAAATAGATTCTATAATTGTAAAGAGCACAATAAATGATCTTTTGCCATCTGTAAATTTAATATATAATATCAGCGAAAAACTTGGTGTAAGACTTGCTTACTACAAAACATTAAATAGGGCTGAATTCCGAGAATTGGCAGTTACCAATTGGTTTGATCCGGAAACGCGTTTATCTATTGCCGGTAATGCCGATCTGCAAAGATGTTATATTAAAAATTACGATGCGCGTTTCGAGATCTATCCGGGCCGTGGCCAATTATTTACTGTTTCGGGTTTTTATAAATATTTTAATACTCCTATTGAGCGTTATATGTTGGGCGGCAATGAGAACCAAATCTATTATCGTAATGCCAACTTTGCAACAGTATATGGTGGCGAATTAGAGTACCGTGTAAATGTTGGCGCAATTTTAAAGAAAGACTCGGTTAAATTTTTGAACAACTTAAACCTATTTTCAAACCTATCGCTTATTAAATCGGAAGTAAACGTTGCGGGATTAAATAGCAAAGTGCCAGATACACGAGTAATGCAAGGTCAGGCGCCATACATCATCAATGCAGGTATCTCGTACATTGATAATATAAATAATTTTAGTATTACAGGTATGGTTAACCGTGTTGGCGAAAGAATTTGGATCGTAGGTAATGAGATAGACGGTAACCGTTGGGAAAAAGCAAGAACAGTTGTTGATGTGCAAGCTACAAAGTCGTTTTTAAAGAATAGGTTAGAATTGCGCATCAACGTAAAAGATCTTTTGCATAATGATTATGTAATATATTATAAAGGTAACGATCGAAAAAGCAATGTATACGACCCTAAAGTAGATTACATTAATTTTAAACGTAAGTTCGGAAGCACTTATTCATTTGTTATTAGTTACAAGTTCTAAGAACCTTCGGTAACATTTAGTTAACCTATTGTTGCTTTTTATTTAATTTTCTAATAATAATAAATGAAAACCATCTGGTGATATTTGCCGTATAAATTAAAACTTAAAAAAATGAAAAAACTTTTATTATCAGCATTAACACTTGCTACCGTATCAGTTAGTATGGGACAAGCGTTCTTTAACCAAACAACTTTTCGCGGTGCATTTGCTCCGGCGCCAACACCAATGTGGACAAACACATGGACAGAGTGGGATCCGCAAAATAAAGTTTATCCTGCACCTACAATGACGGTTACAGGTAACATTACCGCTAACACAACATGGGCAACAGGGCAAACAATTTTATTATCGTCAACTTGCTTTGTAAAAAATAATGCCGTATTAACTATTCAACCTGGTGTTGTTATCAGAGGTGATAAATCTGTAACAGGTGCTGGTTTATTTATTACTACCGGCGCAAAATTAATTGCTAACGGAACAGTTAACCAACCAATTGTATTTACTTCAGATCAGGCTCCTGGTGCTAGAGGTTTAGGTGATTGGGGTGGTGTTATTTTAATGGGCCTTGCTCCAAATAACAGTCCTGCCGGAACTGGTACTTTAACAAATCCAGCAGGTACTAATTATATAGAAGGTTTACCGGTTTCTGCAGATACACAATATGGTGGATCTAACCCTGCTGATAACTCTGGTTCTATGCAATATTGCCGTATCGAATTTGGTGGATACATATACCAACCAAATAAAGAAATTAACGGTTTAACTTTTGGTGCTGTTGGTAATGGTACTACAATTGATTATGTACAAGTATCTTTTTCAAACGATGATTCGTTTGAGTGGTTTGGTGGCAATGTAAATTGCAAGCACTTGGTTGCTTACAGAGGATTAGATGATGATTGGGATACAGATAACGGTTACTCAGGATATGTTCAATACTGCTTAGGTGTTCGTGATCCTCAAATTTCTGATAACCCGGCTGTATCTACTTCAGAAGGTTTTGAATCTGATAATGATCCAAACGGAACTACGGCAACTCCTTTAACTTCTGCTATTTTTTCAAACGTAACTGATATTGGTCCATTAAGAGGTGTTTTAACTGCAACTTACGCAAGTGGTTTCAGAAGAGGTGCACGTATTCGTCGTAACTCAAACTTAAAAATCTATAACTCACTAATTATGGATCACGCAACCCGTGGTTTATATGTTGACGGTTCTTTATGTGAGACAAACGCTAATAGCGGTGCTTTAAAGTTCATGAACAATATCGTTGCCGGTTACGGTCAACGTGCTATGGAAACTGGTACTTTTGGTATTTTAGCTAATCCAAACCTTTGGGTGAAAACAACTAACAATAACGATACTTTAAATTCTACCGCCGGTATCTTAGTTAACCCATACCAATATTTCACTCCTGATTATCGCCCGGCTGCTGCTGGTGTAGCTGCAACAGGCGCAAGCTTTTCAGATCCAACAATTGCTCCTTTAACTTTATTTACTGGTTTAGCTGAAATAAACAAACAAATTGGTTCAATTGCTTTAGCTCCAAACCCAACTAACGGTGTAACCACTTTAATGGTAGATGCAATTAGCATTTTATCTTTAAATGTTTCTATTTATGATGTTACCGGTAAATTAGTTAGCACTCCGGTTAAAGATCAAAACCTATCAGTAGGTGAAAACAGATTTAACCTTAACACTACCGATCTTAATAGTGGAGTTTACTTTGTAACACTTACTACTGCTAACGGTAAAGAAACTGTTAAATTAATCGTTACTAAATAATCTTTAAATAATACTTAAAAAACGCCTGCTATCTTTAGCAGGCGTTTTTTATTTAACTATATGACAGAAAAAAAAGTACAGGCATCATTAAAAACTATTGAAACAAGTTATAAAAAAGGTTTTATCCTTGAAGCATTACTGGCTAATTACCACCTGAATATAGATCTTTTAAAATTCATTTATTCCAAATCCGCTAAGTTGGCAGAAGATAAAAAAATAAAAGTAATTATTGCCGAGCTATCTTCTGAAATAGAAAAAAACACCAAGCTTAAAACTCTTATTTCGAAAAAAAATTTAAAGCTCGTAAAAGTATGGGCCTCAAAAATGGATGACTTCTTTAAAGTATTAAAACATAAAAGCCCCGAAAACACAAAAAGCCTGTTTAACGAAACGCAAAAGATCTTTGGCGTACTAAACATTTCGGCATACAAAATATTTGCGCATAAAGAAATTTAGGTTCATCTAAAATTTATTACTACTCGGCTAAATTAACTTTACGTTAATTATAAATTCCATTTAAAGTTATAGTAGTTCTTTTACTTTGTGCATTAAGTGTATGACAACAGAATTATTTATCCACGAGAATCCATCTCACGAAATTTCAAAAGCTTACCAGGTACTTGAAAAAAAGAATAAAGATCTTATTGACGGTTTGTACTATGCCTCCTCGGTGCAACAAGGCATGATGCCACAGGAAAGGCATTTTAAAAAGAACGGAAATTCTTATTTTGTCTTTTATAACCCACTACAGATAATTGGCGGCGATTTTTTCTGGCTTGGAAAAAAAGACAACTGGAGTTATTATGCTGTTGGCGATTGTACCGGGCATGGCGTAAGTGGAGCCATGTTATCTACTCTTGCCATTGGCTTTTTAAATTATATTGTTTATTCAAAAAAATATTCCGATTTGGGTGAGATCTTAAACGAGATCGATAAAAAATGGATAGAAACATTTAAACGACACGAAGATGACGACAATTTAAATAACGATTGGATGGAAATTTCTTTAATCGCTTTTAATTGCCAAACCCGGGATTTTCAATTTGCGGGTGCCAATTCAAATATATTAATAAGCAGTAATGATCATGCGCCCATTAACCTTTGTGGCGATAGCTTTCCTATAGGTGGTTGGCAAATTGAAAAAAACAGGCAATTCACTACCCAATACTGCAAACTTAAAGATGCTGCAAAGGTGTATTTATTCAGCGACGGTTTTCAGGATCAATTTGGAGGCTCACAAAATAAAAAAATAGGCAGCCGCAATTTTAAGAACCATTTAAATTCCATATCTCATTTACCAATGGCACAGCAGTTTTCTGAGGTAGAAGATCATTTTCGGATCTGGAAAGGTGTTAACGAACAAACCGATGACATTTGTTTATTAGGAGTTGAATTTATTTAATATTAAATTAACTTTTAATTGGCTTAGAGTTAAACTTAATAAGTAAACTTTACGTTCTTGTTATGAGCGTTCATCCTTATTCAATAGTGTTTTTTGATAATTCCATTAGTGGAATATTTAAAACTATTGATCTGATCAAAAATACGTACACCAATGTTTTTATCTGCAATCAGGAGAACGATTTTTTTGAGATCATCGAAAAAAACGAATGCGATATTATTTTTTTGAACCTCGATCTTGCGCCTAACGATGCTGTTTTAATTACCAAAGAAATTAAGCAGCGTAATTTAAATTCAAAACCTTACATCGTTGTTTATTCTGAAAAGCAGGATGATTTTGCACAGGAAATTGCTTTTAATTCCGGTGCCGATTCCTTCATTAATTTTCATGCCAAGCCGGGAGTAATGATCCTGTTCTTAAAAAACTTATTAAAACGCAGGGTAAAAGTTACCACCAGTGGAAGCAAAGAAGTGATATTGGATGACGAGAAATTTTTGATCTTTAATAAGGGAGAGCCTGTTCAATTACCGCGCAAAGAATTTAAAGTATTTGAATTATTATATAACACCCCTGATAAATTTTTTAGCAAAACAGAAATTGCCGGTTTAATTTGGCTTGACGAAAGTGTTGCCAACAAGCGCACTATTGATGTTCACATTTATAACATCCGTCAATTTTTCGGTAAACGCATTATTCAGTCGCAAAAGGGTAAAGGTTATCGCATTAATAAAAAAGTAATAGGTTAATAATTACTTCTCAGCAATTAAGATCAGGTCTGTAGTAGTGCTTCCATCTTTTTCTTTAGAGTCTTGCCGGGTTAGATCGATGATCATAAATTTATTTTCTTTAAGGGCTTGCGTTAAATAATCAGCCTGATGGTAGTGCATAAAAATTTCTTCGCCGGTACTTCCTTTTTTAAAAGCAGACTTAGTGTACACATCTTCCATGGTGCTGATATAAATTATTCCGCCGGGCTTTAAAAGTTTTGATGCATCTGCAATTAATTTAACAGCTTCTTCTTTAGAAAGATAGGGCAAACAAAAACCGCACATGATGGCGTTGTATTTTTTATCCAACAAGTTAATTTCTCTGCAATCCATTACTATAACCTCAGCTGTTGGGTTATTTATTTTGGCAAGGGTTACCATGTTTGGCGCAAGATCGGTTGCTAATATTTTAAGGTCAGGGCGTTTGGTTAATAAATATTTGGTAATGTTGCCGGGGCCACAAGCGAGTTCTAAGACTTCAGCATTAGGTTGTAATGAATCACAAAATAGGTCAAAAGAGGGGCTGTACGAATTTACATCCATAAATTTTTCCTGGTATTGCTCTGCATTTTTATTAAAGATGCTAACTGCAGTTTTGTTTTTATCCATAAGATTATTTAAAGATAATGAAATTAATTTTATTTTACTCTGCGTTCTGCGCGTTAAAAAATGAAGGATTAAATTCTTTTCCTTCCACTTTTTCTTGACAAAAAGTGGAGCAAAAGTAAAGGCTCATAAACAAATTCCTTGATTTTTAATGATTTGCTTTTTTTCCGTCGCCCTGAATTTAATTTATTTTGGAATTAAAGACTAGTCAGGGCTCAAGTGAAATTCTAAAATGGCATAGCTGCACAAATTCAAAACTCAAATTACATTTTAGAATTACCATTAGTTAAAAAATCAAATCAAAAAATCTTTCGGAATTTATTTGAGGCCGATTCACAATGTGTGCTTGCGCAGACAGCATTTGTATACTTAATTATGTGTTTAGCTGTTTGGGGTTTTTCCGCGTTAGCAAACAATGCCGTTATGTACATCTAATCTTTCATTATCATTTGAATCAGACCACGGAACAATATGCGAGGCAACTAAAATATTGAGTTTATCAAATCCGGTAACAGCACATTTATATTCCCATCTATGAATTATTCGCTTTCTATAAGCACCTTGACCAACTCTTGATGTAACTAATCCTTTCCTTTCTGTAACATTTGGAAGTTTTATTTCATAGGAGGCTAAGGGGTCGGCGGCAATAGATGGTTCGTCAAACAAGGCGGGTTGGATTGGAATATATGCGCCTATTCTTTTGAAGAAAAACTTAATTCCCATTCGTAAATTCCCAGATGTATCGTGTGTCTCGAAATAATCTGCATCAAATAGTTCAACTTCACTCATAAATTTTACAAAACCTTTATTTCCGCTTTCGAAAAGAAAAACTCGTTTCCCATTTTTAATATGGTCTCTTAAGGCTAGATTACCTTTTGTGAATTGCATGTTGCCTGCTTGCCCTTCACCAGTATAAGTAAATACATTTGGATTATCCCAGCCATCTTTGTAGCCATGTTGATGGCCAGATTTACCTGAAAAAATAAAAATGTACGGATATGTTGCTGAAGGACAAATACCACTTTGCCAATTTCCTCCATACAAAGCATGTATATCTACTCTGCGATTATAGATTTGGTCTGGTATAAATGGAAGTTTCTCCAATTTAAAGTTTAAATATTTTCTTAGTCGTTTAGCTAAGACTATTTCATAACCAAAGTTGGAAAATAAATTGAGAGTCATGAATAATTGAATGCAATAAAAAAAGCCACCCTTTCAATTAAGAAAAGATGACCTCATTTAAACAAATCTCTCAAACTCCCCTCCGGGAAACCAATTTTACTCAGCCGGCGCAGCCTCAGCTACTAATACAGCTTTAATTTTATCTTCAATCTCTTGTGCCAAATCGGGGTTCTCTGCAAACAAAGCTTTTACTGCATCGCGACCCTGGCCTAATTTTGTATCCTCGTAACTAAACCACGAGCCTGCTTTTTTAATAATGTTTTTTTCAACGCCAATGTCGATGATCTCGCCCACTTTGCTAATGCCTTCTCCAAAAATAATATCAAACTCGGCCATACGAAACGGTGGCGCTAATTTATTTTTAATAACCTTAACACGTGCACGGTTACCCATTACCACATCGCCTTCTTTTAACTGGCTTATCCTACGAATATCTAAACGTACCGACGCATAAAATTTAAGGGCATTACCACCGGTAGTAGTTTCGGGATTACCAAACATGATACCAATTTTTTCGCGCAGCTGATTGATAAAGATGCAGCAGCAACCTGTTTTATTAATAGTGCCGGTTAATTTACGTAAGGCCTGACTCATTAAACGTGCCTGTAAACCCATTCTGCTATCACCCATTTCACCTTCAATTTCGGCTTTTGGCGTAAGTGCAGCAACGGAGTCTATCACCACAAGATCAACAGCACCCGAACGTATTAAATTATCGGCAATTTCTAAAGCCTGCTCACCATTATCGGGCTGAGAGATCAATAAACTTCCTGTATCTACTCCTAATTTTTCGGCATAAAAACGATCAAAGGCATGTTCTGCATCTATAAACGCAGCAATGCCACCGGTTTTTTGTACAGAGGCAATAGCGTGTATTGCCAAAGTTGTTTTACCTGAAGATTCCGGTCCGTAAATTTCTACCACGCGGCCTTTTGGTAAACCACCAATGCCCAGTGCAATATCCAAACCTAAAGAGCCCGTAGAGATAGCCTCTATTGGTTCGATCTTGGTGTCGCCCAGTTTCATAATGGTACCTTTACCATATGTTTTTTCTAATTTGTCTAATGTTAATTGAAGCGCTTTTAGTTTTTCGGAATTAACGGTCTTTTTTTCCGAAACTTCCAGTACTTCTTCTGCATTTTTTTTTGCCATGATATTTAGTTTATTTGATTACGCTTTAAATAAAGTTAGGGCTTGTTTTTTTCTTTCTCCTTCACCTTTCTCCACTTTTTACCCTAACTTATACACAAAGGTATGCGCATTTTGTAGCAATGTCCTGCTATGAATTGTAGTATTTTAAAAAAATATGTTTTTTTGCTTCAAAAGCCTTATCTTTATTGAATAAAACATATACACATGACTAAATTATTTACATCGATTTTAACATTTGCAGTGTTAACTTCAAATGCGCAGGAGGCAATAAAACAGCGAAGCGTTATTAATATGCAGCAAAGAATAGCCCTTAAAAATAAAGGTGCATTTGAAAAAGACAAATTAAACAACAATAAATCTACAGCGCCAATAAAAGAGTTGGTTGGACCGGCAGAAAAAGATGCTAGCGTTACCAGCTTTAATGCTTTTTCATCATCGGCTAATATTTATGGTGTAACTATTAGTTCCGAAAAACCTTTGAATTATAATGATAATGTAAATGTGGTATCTTTTATTCACCGTAGAAGCTCCACTTATGTTGGCAGCCCTGTAGATAATACCGGTGTTATAGTTGCCATGATATCCAGCAATTGGGGTGCAGGTTGGGACAGTACTTGTATTTGGGCTGACGCCAATAACCCTGGCCGTTATCCGCAAGGTGCAGTATATAGCGCGCCGGGTAATACCAATGTAGCTAATGCTTACGTGGTAGGTTCGGGGCCTTGTAATGTTGGTGGTAGCTGGGGTGGTAGCTGGTTTGCCAGTAAAAAATTGGCCGTGCCGGGTTCTACTTTATTTAATAATGTGGCCAGCCAAACGCCAAACGCACAACAGTTTTTTAGTACCTCAGGACCTTTCGGACCAAACGTATATTCTAACGATTGGCCGGTATATGGTTTTTCTTCTACAGATGATGGTGTAATAAGATCTATGGGCCAGTTAACCCCGGACCCGGATGCATCGCCTATTAATGCGAAAGGCGCCGTGATACAAAAAGGTGTTTTTAATGCCGGTACATTTACCTGGAGCACCGATTCGATAGTGCCGCCGGTACTTGTAAAATCGGATCTTTTTCTGCAAATGAACAGTTATGCTTATATGGCCTGGAGCGAAAGCGGCACCGTGGGATACGTTGTGTTTATTGGCAGCAGAACGGGCGCCACATTATCTAACAGAGGCTGGCAGCCAATTGTGTATAAAACCACAAACAGCGGCGGCTCCTGGGCTTTATTACCGGGCATTGATTTTAACAACGCAGCATTTGCGTTAGTAAAAAAGAGGTTAGATCCTGTAAACTCAAACACTACTTTAGTAATTCCTTTCTTTAACCCATACGAAGGATTAGATTGCACAGTGGATGCGAATAACAAATTACACATTGCCAGCGTTATTGCCGCTACCAGCAGTTCGGATCCTGACTCGTTAGCTTACACTAACGGTTACACTACCGAACAATATACCTGGCCGCACACCGCTAACAAACACCCATACCTTTACGATTTTTATGGTGACGGTACAGGTGCGTGGAACTTTATGACCATAGATTCGCTTACCAGTGAGGCGCCAAGCAGTGTTTCGGGTAATCCCGGTTTTACAGATAACCCTTGGGACGATGACGCAGGTAAAGTAACGTCAGACTCACGTATACAAATTAGCAGAACACCGGATGGAAAATTTATAACTTACACTTGGGCAGAATCAGATCCGAACTTTACCAATGGCGGAAAATTCTGGAACAACATCCCTAATATAAAGGCAAGAATGTGGAGCACTGACCCTTCGCTACCTGTAACTTTAAGCGGCACAGAGATAAACGTTACCAAACCCGCTACAGCAATACCAAATATCAGCAACCAGGCCTTTTTCCATTTTACCTCGCCAACATCCAGCTCGGCATCCATAACCACAGCGCCTAATACCGTTACTGTGCAGGTAAAAACACCTATTACAATTACACATAATGTTTTTAATCCTACATATATACAAAACGCTCCTAACACGCATTATTACTCTACTGAGCTTTTAACATTCTTATTTTCGAATGGCACCGGGTTTAATGAACTTCAAAAAGATGCGGTACAATTCTCATTATATCCAAACCCTGCGCATCAAAACGCGTTAGTGGCTTTAGATCTTAAAGAAGCGGCTACTCTTGAAATTTCGGTTTTAAATTATTTAGGGCAAGTTGTAAAACAAAAAGTTTATAAAGCACAATTTGGCAAAAACGAAATGGACCTTGATCTATTAAACTTAAACAGCGGTATTTATTTTGTAAGCGTTAAAAACGGCAATTTAGTTTCTACTAAAAAACTAATTGTAGAATAGTTTTTTACCACAGAGGCACTGAGTACACTGAGAAACATTTTTTATTATAAAAAGCCTGCTATTTCTAGCAGGCTTTTTTTGTTTTTTTGCATAAATTATTCTTTATGACTTTGCGAATACGTAAGGGCATTCGCGAGTAAAAAAATGACGCCAAATTTTTATAAACTATTTTAGTTCCACTTTTCCTTGATAAAAAATTGAGCAAAAATCAAGACTGCAAACAAATTCCTTGATTTGATGTTTTAATTTTTTCAATCGCCCGCAAACTCACCACTTTGCAGAACTATTTTGCGAGTGGCTCAAACAGCGCGGGCTCGAATAATTTTAAATGCACCAACATGCAAAAATATTTTAATTGAATTATGCATTTAAAATTTGCCGGGATAAAAATTAAAAACCCAAATCTTTCGGAATTTTTAAGGTTCAATTTTCTCTGAAACAGCCATCCACAGGCTATTTATAGGATATTAAGATTGTTTGAGTAACAAATAGGTAACAAAACTGTTAGCTTTTTGAAATCCAAAACTGTCAAAGAATTACTTCTCTAAAGGTAATAAAAAAAAGCATATTTAAAAATTTATTTTTTAGCCACTTGAAAACACATAAATGCTCCGAAATATTTTTAAGAATTATATTAAATGTTTTTTTGAATTTACAAAATGTACTTTCAGTACTTTTTGTAATAAACTTAATCTAATATTAATATAAACATAACTCGGTACGAGATACACTGTCAACTTTTTTCAGGACGATACAACACCAAAAAGATAACAGTTAGAAAAGTATTTGGGAGTAATGTGATTGTTTCGATTAAGAATGGGTTTGTATCGAGGAGTGCATAAAACTCGCTTAAATCTCATACTTCATCTTAATGTTTTACATAATTTACATATTAAAACAATTTAGACTAATATGAAATTGCATTCTGAAGATATTTTATGCTTATTTGTAATTGTACAATGGATTGGATAATAACTAAAGTTGCGGAATTGTTTTATGATGAAGAAAATGCTGTGCTTTATATAAATATCCTTGAAAATGCAGAACTGACATTAGAAAACGCTAAAGAACATTACCAACAAATAGAGACAGTTACAAAAGGTCAAAAACATTTGGCATTGATAGATTCAGGAAACTATTATACAACGTCTCATGAGACCTTACTTTATACTTCAAAAAAAACCACATTTAAAAACAGGGTTGCAACAGCTTATTATAATTTTTGTACACCAAATAAATTAACAGCAGATTTTTTTAAAAACAATTATAAGCCTGAAATGGATCTAAAGACTTTCAAAACCAAAGAAGAGGCTTTAGTATGGTGGGCAAATGCCAAAGACAATTTGCTTGAATGAACAAGAAAGACTAAAAAAATTCTATAAAAAAGAAATTTTAAATCAAAATGAATAGCAATTATCAATTTTACTAAAAACTACTCATAGTTTATCCTATTACCTATTTAATTATGACTTTCCGTTATCTATCAAAGTAACATTAGAAGCATTAGACCCCTTTTTGCCCTGAACGATTTCAAACTGAACCTTATCGTTTTCTTTAATTTCACCTTTTAGATCATTAGCATGAACAAAAACCTCTTCATTTGTGTTATCTACTTTAATGAACCCAAAACCTTTGGATTGGTTGAAAAATTTAACTGTACCTGTTTTCATATTTGTATATATTAAGGTATTACAATGTTCATTGATTTTTGTTTAAAATAATGGACTTTTTTATATTATTATTTGTTTTATTAGTCAAAAAAATTAAAAATTCTTAATTTTAAGCGTGGGAGATTTATATAATAAACTGAGGGTATTAATTGTTGACGATGATATTGATGACCAAATTTTTATTCGTGAGGCTATAAAGCATCAATATCCGAATTCAGAGCTGATTTCATTTTATAATGGAAAACAGGTTCTAGATTATATGCTTAAAAAAGGTGTTTGTGAAGACTTTTCACATGAAGACCCGCACATTGTTATTTTAGATATAAACATGCCTTTTTTCTCTGGTTTTGATGTTTTAAAGGAGTTAAAACAGTATTCTTTTACAAATACAATATTTGTTATGCTTAGCACCAGTGATCTAAAGCAGGATATTGATAAGGCTTTTAAGCTTGGGGCAGACGGGTTTTTTACCAAACCTGATACAGTTGCAAAATATAGAATAGTCATTAAGGAGATAATTTCCAAACGAACAAAACTTTCCACTATCCATGTAGAAGGATTAGTTCTTAATCTTGAAAAAGAATTGAAAAAACCTGGAACAAACCTAATCAGAAAGACGTACTTGTCAGAAAAAATTATGCTTCTGACGGAATATTTATGTAATAAATAGCAAAAACTAATTTGAAATTATTTGAATCTTAACGGCGTATAAAAAGCGATTTCTTTGTATTTCAAATCGAAGTTTATTTCTTTTTTAACATTTTCTTTCCGGTAATATCCATAAGCTTCTATAAAAAATAGCAATATAATTCAATTTACATTTATTTTTTTCAACTTGTTTTCTTCATCATGATTTAGCTCGGGCTGTTCAATTGGAAGTATTATATGAAATGTAGCACCCATATTTTCTTTTGCCTCAGCAAATATTTCCCCCGAATATGTTTGAACAATTTTTTTACAAATTGCCAGGCCGATCCCTGTTCCGGTATATCTATTAACAATATTCAGTCGTTGAAACATGGTAAATATCTGTTTTTCGTATTTTTGATCAAACCCAATCCCATTATCTTTAATTAGTATTTCATAATAACTAAGTTTTTGATTGAGTTTTAAGTGTGCTTTTACATTTTCTTTTGTAAGCTTTCTGGAAGAAATTTCGATTATAGGTATAATATCAGTTTTTGAAAATTTAAGGGCATTATGAATAAGATCATAAAATAGCTGGTTCATCTGAAAAGGGACTGCTTCAATTTCAGGCAGGTCATTGATTATTATTTGCGCTTTTTTTTCCGCTATGAGTAGTTCAAAATCAAATAAAATATTTTTGACTATATCATTTAAATCAGTTTTTACGAATAATTTTTCATGATTCTTTACGCCTGCAAACTCAAGCATATCCTGCATTAATTTTGTCATACGTATAGAGGCTATTTCAATTTTATTGAGGTATTCTTTCACTTTTAAAGGATCAGAATTATTTTTGTTTTCTTGTAAAAGTTTTGCAAACATCACAATTTTGCGAAGCGGCTCCTGGAATTCGTGACTGGTTGTATGGGTGAACTGATCTAATTGCGTATTGGTTTGCTCTAATTGCAAACTGCCTTGTTTGACTTTGCTCTGTAATTCTTCTGAAAATTGTTTGTTGCGATTTTCGGATATTTTTCTTTCAGTAATATC
>JACCXH010000030.1 GCA_013697245.1 Bacteroidota bacterium | reverse complement strand
TAATCTTAAAGCCTCTTCACGGCTGTAGGTAATAACATCTTTTACCCTGGGCGAAAATTTTGCTTCCATAAATTGTTCCTTTTAATAAGTGAAATTACATATATAATGCCAAACTCAAAAATAGTCTTAAATAATCGGTTTGATAAATTTTACAAGTGGTTTTTTTAACAATATTTTTGTTGATAAGTTTTGAGTGTATTTGTTGATTTTTCGGTACTTTCATGGGTTCAAAGTTCAAATTTTTGTACGAAATAATTTAACGATAGTTTGTTTAAATTGTCTGACAAAAGAGCATTAATTAAAGGTAGTAAATTAAAAATTAAATAAAGAAAAAGAACCATGGCTGACGGAGAAAAAATTATTCCGATTAATATTGAAGATGAAATGAAAACGGCATACATCGATTATTCGATGTCTGTTATTGTATCACGTGCTTTACCTGATGTTCGTGATGGCTTGAAGCCAGTACATCGCAGGGTTTTATACGGTATGTTGGACCTTGGGGTACTACATAACCGCCCTTATAAAAAATCGGCCCGTATTGTTGGAGAAGTGCTCGGAAAGTACCATCCACACGGTGATGCCAGCGTTTATGACACAATGGTACGTATGGCTCAGGACTGGAGTTTACGCTATATGCTGGTTGACGGGCAGGGAAATTTTGGCTCAATAGATGGCGATCCTCCGGCAGCAATGCGTTACACAGAGGTTCGTTTCCGCAAGATTGCAGAAGAAATGATAGCAGATATCGAAAAAGATACCGTTGATTTTCGACCTAACTTTGATGATTCATTAACCGAGCCTACGGTTATGCCTTCGCGCATCCCCAATTTATTAATGAACGGTGCTTCCGGAATTGCCGTGGGTATGGCCACTAACATGGCGCCGCACAATTTAACAGAATGTATTAATGCCATTTTAGCATACATCGATAACCGCGAAATCGATATCGACGGTTTAATGAAACATATTAAAGCACCGGATTTTCCAACAGGTGGAACCAT
The DNA here is from genome assembly GCA_013697245.1 of Bacteroidota bacterium. Classification (GTDB taxonomy): domain Bacteria; phylum Bacteroidota; class Bacteroidia; order B-17B0; family Aurantibacillaceae; genus Aurantibacillus. The sequence continues at coordinate 35,294 of JACCXH010000030.1, read as the reverse complement.
TTATGGTTACGAAGGTGTAAAAGAAGCATTCCACACAGGTCGTGGCCGCGTTATCATGCGCGCTAAAGCAAACATTGAACCTGTTGGAAACAGGGAACGTATTATTATTACAGAAATTCCCTACCAAATAAATAAGGCGGAAATGATAAAACGCCAGTGGGAACTTTGCAACGAGAAAAAAATTGAAGGTATTAGTGAAATCCGTGACGAAAGTAACCGCGAAGGAATGCGTATTGTTTACGAATTACGCGCTGATGCTATTTCGAATGTTGTATTAAATAATTTATATAAGTATTCTGCTTTACAAACCTCATTCTCAATTAATAATGTTGTATTGGTAAAAGGTCGTCCACAGATGTTGAATCTGAAAGACATGATCCAGTATTTTGTTGAGCACAGGCATGAAGTAGTTGTACGTCGTACAAAATACGAATTAGCACAGGCAGAAAAACGCGCTCACATTTTAGAGGGTTTATTAATTGCTATTGATCACTTAGATGAAGTAATTAAAATTATTCGCGAAAGCGAAAGTCCGGATATTGCAAGAGATGAATTGATCAGCAAATTCAGTTTGTCAGAAATTCAGGCCCGTGCAATTTTAGATATGCGTTTAAGAACTTTAACAGGGCTTGAGCGTGATAAAATTAAATCAGAGTACGAAGAGTTAATGAAGACCATTGCTCATTTAAATGAGATCTTAAGTAATGAAGTGCTGCGTTACACAATCATTAAAGGCGAATTAGTTGAGATAAAAGAAAAATATGGCGATGAACGCCGCACGGATATTGTATACTCTGGTGACGATCTTAGAGTAGAAGATATGATAGCCGATGAAGATGTTGTAATTACAATATCTCACCTGGGTTATATGAAACGTACTAATTTAGATGAGTACCGCGCTCAGGGCAGGGGTGGTAAAGGAAGTAAAGGCTCTAACACACGCGAGGAAGATTTTATAGAACACATGTTCATTGCCAGTACACACAATTATTTATTATTGTTTACCGAAAAAGGACAATGTTACTGGTTACGTGCCTACGAAGTACCAGAAGGAACAAAAACAAGCAAAGGCCGCGCTATTCAAAATTTAATTAGCATTGCGCCGGATGATAAAGTAAAAGCATTTATTAATGTTACCAGTTTAAGCGATGAAGAATACATCAATAACAACTTCATTGTATTGGCAACTAAAAATGGTATCATCAAAAAAACAACTTTAGAAGCGTATACGCGTCCGCGTGCTAATGGTATTAACGCTGTTACGATTCGTGAAGGAGACATTTTATTAGAAGCAGCTTTAACTAATGGTAAGAATGAAATTATGCTTGCCACAAAAATGGGCAAAGTATGTCGTTTTAACGAAGAGAAAGTGCGTCCGATGGGGAGAAATGCCAGCGGTGTAATTGGCATTGATCTTAACGACGAAGAAGGCGGAAACAATGAGGTTATTGGTATGATCTGTATAGATGATATGAACGCCAACGTTTTAGTGGTTTCTGAAAAAGGTTATGGTAAACGCTCGGATATTGAAGAGTACCGTGTTACAAACCGCGGTGGTAAAGGTGTTAAGACCATTAATATTACTGACAAAACCGGAAATTTAGTTGGAATTAAATCTGTTACCGACGCTAACGATCTAATGATCATTACAAAAAATGGTATTACCATTCGTTTAAACGTTAGCACATTGCGTGTAATGGGAAGAGCTACACAAGGTGTTCGTTTAATTAATATTTCTGAAACAGATGAGATAGCAGCAGTAACCAAAGTTGATCATGAAGATGAAGAAGGAACTGAAAGCGCGCTTAATGCCGGTGACATAAGTTTGAACGGGCAAAGCGATAACGCCGGAGGGGAAACAGATCTTCCTTCAACAGATAACACTACACCTACCGACATAAAAGAATAAAAATTGTTAAATGCCAAAATGTGGTATGTAAATTGAAAAGATAAACGTCGTATAACAAAAAACAAAATGAAAAAAATATCAATATTATCCCTTGCATTATTGCCATTTTTTGGCGTGGCCCAAAAATCAAAAGTACAAACTGCCTGGCGGTCGCTTAACGACTATGAAGCAACCGTAAAAGACGGAAAACCTGATCTTGTTTATTTAAATAAAGCTAAAGAAGCCATTGATCTTGCTTTAGTGAACGAAGAAACAAAAAACCAAGGCAAGACCCATGCTTACAAAGCCAGGATTAGTTATGCGCAATACCAATATAATTTAGCGCAGGAGTTAAAAAAACTCGAAGCCACAACACCTGATAAGAATGAACGTGCTATGTTAGCTTATGGTAATACGCCGTTGGGTGATTTTGAATTGGCTGCGGAAGAGTTAAACAAGATCCAGGAGTTGGACCCAAAATTTATGGAAACCATTAAAGAAGGTTTAACAAAAGGAACATCCATGCTTAGCGAAGATGATCTTAAGTTTGCCATGGTTGCACAGCAATTAAAAATGGAATCGGGTAATATTGCCAGTGGAAAATACAAAGCAAAAAAGTATGATGAAGCATCGGATTATTTTTATAAAACAGGTATTATGAATACGCTGTTGTATAAAGTAAAAGATACTTCTAATTTTTACAATGCGTGTGTTTCTGCTGCTAAAGCAAAGAACAATGCTAAAATTTTAGAGTACAATAAAAAAATGATCGATGGTAAGATCTCATCACCTTACAATTATGAATCTATGTTCAATGGAAATATTGCAAAAGGAGATTCAACCGCTGCATTAGAATATCTTAAAAAAGGAAGAGTTGCTTTCCCTAACGATATGGGTTTATTGAACCAGGAAACTAATCAATTTCTTGCCAGGGGTAAACAACAGGAAGCATTAAATAATTTAAAAGCAGCCAGCGAAAAAGATCCAAACAATGCTTTATTTTATTTAGTTGCCGGCAATATTTATGATAATATGGCCAATCCAAAGGACAAAGCTACCGGTAAGGACCAAGATAAACCTGTCAATTTTGACGAGTTATTTAAAAGTGCAGAAACTAATTACACAAAAGCAATTGAATTAAAACCGGCTACCGAAATGCTTTATAATTCGCTTTATAATTTAGGCGCTATGTATAATAACTACGGTGGTTATATTCAAAACAAAGCTTCTGCTTTAACCATTGCCGAAGCCGCAAAAAAAGGTAAAGAAATGGAGGCAAAAAGCCAGGAGTATTATAAAAAAGCCATTCCGCATTTAGAGCAGGCATTAACCGTTAAGCCTGATGATAAGGCGACTATGGGGGCTTTACGTAAATTATATTTGTTAACCGGTAACGAGGCAAAAGGAAAAGAAATGAATGAAAAAATGAAAGCCGGAAGTACTACTGAATTAAAAGAAGCAGTTCAATGTTCTGGAAAGACCGCTTCAGGAGAAAGATGTAAGAATATGACAAAAGATCCTTCTGGAAAATGTCATGACCATAAATAAAATATAAAGCAACAATATATTAAGAATCCCGCTAAACATAGTGGGATTTTTTATTGCCATAAAGTCAAGCTTTTTAATAAAACGCTGCGTTCTCAGTATCTCTGTTCTAAATCGGTTGTCAATTTGTCACTTTCGCCGCATTGGTACTATATTTGCAATTAGCACAATACAATTAAAAAAAAGAAAGATGAGTAAGACAACAACTACAACCGGAAAGATAAATGTTCAGACAGAGAACATTTTTCCGATCATTAAAAAATTTCTTTACAGTGATAACGAAATATTTTTACGTGAGTTGGTAAGCAATGCAGTTGATGCTACCAAAAAATTGAAAGCTCTTGCCAGTATGGGCGAGGTAAAAGGCGACCTTGGCGATACCAAAATAGAAGTAATAGTTGATAAAACTGCTAAAACCATTACCATAAAAGATAAAGGTCTTGGTATGACAGCAGAAGAAATTGAAAAATACATTGCACAAATTGCTTTTAGCGGTGCTGAAGAATTTGTAAATAAATACAAAGATAAAGTAGATAAAAATGTAGTAATAGGTCATTTTGGCTTGGGCTTTTACTCTGCTTTTATGGTAGCAAAAAAAGTAGAGATCTTTTCTTTATCCTTCAAAGAGGGTGCAAAGGCAGTGCGCTGGGAATGTGATGGCAGCCCTGAATACCAGGTAGAAGAAATTGATTCTAAAACACAGCGTGGAACGGATATTGTTTTACACATTGCTGATGATTGTGAAGAATTTTTAGATGATCATAAAATTGAAGGCCTCTTAAATAAATACTGTAAATTTTTACCGGTTGAAATAAAATTTGGCACTAAAACAGATAGAATTAAACCTGAATTAAAAGAAGGTGAAAAAGCAGAAGATGCTAAGGATATTGAAGTAAAGGTTGATAACATCATCAATAACCCCACACCGGCATGGACTAAAAAACCTGCCGAATTAAAAGACGAAGACTATAAAGCATTTTACCACGAATTGTATCCAATGCAATTTGAAGAACCTTTATTTCATATTCATTTAAATGTTGATTATCCATTTAACTTAACGGGGATCTTATATTTTCCAAAGCTGAGCAATAAACTGGAAATGCCAAAGGATCGCATTCAGTTATACAGCAACCAGGTGTTTGTGACAGATAATGTAGAGAACATCGTTCCGGATTTTTTAACCTTGTTGCGTGGTGTGATTGATAGCCCGGATATCCCGTTAAATGTAAGCCGTAGCTATTTACAAGCTGACGGAAATGTAAAAAAGATCTCAAGCCATATTACCAAAAAAGTGGCCGATAAATTAGAAGAGTTATTTAAAAAAGAACGCTCTGATTTTGAGAAAAAGTGGGATGATATAAAAATATTTGTTCAGTATGGAATGATCAGCGATGAGAAATTTTACGAAAAAGCTGTAAAATTTTCTTTATTTAAAACAACTGAAAATAAATATTATACGTTTGAAGAATTTGAGAATTTAGTAAAGCCCATTCAAACCAATAAAGACAATAAACTGATCTATTTGTACGCCACGAATGTTCAGGAGCAGCATGCTTATATTGATGCTGCCAAGAGTAGGGGATACGAAGTGTTGTTAATGGAAACTATGCTGGATCCACATTACATTAATCAGTTGGAAAGTAAATTAAAAGACATTTCGTTTGTAAGGGTGGATGCTGATACAATTGATAAACTAATTAAGAAGGACGAGAATACGGTAAGCAAGATTACAGAAGAACAGCAAAAACAATTGCAACCAATTATTGAGGGTACAATAAGCAAGGAACAATTTTCTGTTTCGTTTGAGAATTTAAGTGAGAAGGATGCGCCAATGATAATTACACGACCAGAATTTATGCGCCGTATGAAAGATATGAACCAAATGGGTGGCGGCGGAGCAATGGGCTTTTATGGTACCATGCCTGATATGTATAATTTAGTTGTTAACTCTAATCACCCGTTAATTACAAAGATTCTTGATGAGAAGAATGCTGAGAAGCAGACCAACCTTGCTAAACAGGCAACTGATCTTGCTTTACTTTCGCAGGGATTATTAAAAGGTGAGGGCTTAACTAATTTTATTAAGAGAAGCGTTGAATTAATTTAAAATTAAAAATTCAAGAGTAAAAATTAAGGTTAATTGAGAGATCAGTTAACCTTTTTTTATTTAATTGAAATCAGTAATTTTAGGTAAAATTAAAACTAATTACATGAAAAAACTTTTTATCAATCTCTCTGCTGTATTAATAAGCACATTCTCCATTGCTCAAAGTGGCGCTTTAATTGAATTTAAAATGACCTCCACGAAAGGATTAACAGGCACCATCATTAATAAACATTCTGAATATGGTTCAAAAGTAAATATGAATATGGCAATGCCACAAATGCCGGGTGGCGGAATACAAATGACTACTTTAATGCAAAAGGATAAGCCTGATATTACCTATACTTTAAATGAAAGTAACAAGACATATACTGAAAGAAAAAAAGGCGAAACAAAAGAAACAACAGATAATAATATTTATACGGTAAAGAAAATTGGTGAAGAAAAAGTAAATGGATATAAATGTATTCATGCAATTGTTTCAAGCGGTAAAGAAACCTATGATGTTTGGAACACGAAAGATTTTCCTGATTATGATAAGTATGCTGAGGCGATGAACACGAATGAGAAAATGGGTTCCAGCAAACGCCAAAAGGCATTAAAAGATGCGGGTTGCGACGGATTCCCGGTAAAAACCATACACAAAGGTAATGAGCGCGAAGGCGAAATGACCATGGAATTGGTTAAAATGGAAAAGAAATCCTATTCAAAATCTGATTTTGAGATCCCTGCCGGTTATACTAAATCAGAAACTAATAGTTCTACTTCTCCTTCAAATCCATCCGGTGTAAAATCACAACAGGAAATTATGGCTATGAGTCCGGAAGAAAGAGAAAAGTATATTGAGGAAATGAAAAAGAAATACGGTAAGTAATAATGTGATAAAACACAGATAGAACGGGTAATACGGGTCTTCACAGTTTTTTTATTCTGTAGGAAATTTGTTTGATCTGTCAAATCAGTATTCCATCCCCTGATAAGTATAATAGAGAAGGTTAATTGAGCGATCAGTTAACCTTTTTTATTTCCGATGTTCTTACAATAAAACGGTGATAGAACATTTTTGATCGGTAGCAAAGATCTCTTCAGGCGTTAAATGTTTGGTAGAAACATCTTTATTAAAGTCTAAATTAATACTATTATAACAGTGTTGCACAAAGGCAGAACAAAAAAAGGAATTTTCCTGAGCCAATAAATTCTCTGCGTTCCTATTCTTTCCGGTAAGTGAAAATAGAACACCAAATATTTCGCGGATACTGTATTCTGTTCTAAGTGCTACTAAATTTAGTGCTTCGGCTATTATTTTATTTTGATCTTCTTTATTTAAATTAAAATCAAGAATGGCAATATTAGAAAATAGGGCTTTATCAAAATATTTATCCGCCCGGTTTTCCTGCACACCAACGCGCATTTGCTTTTTATAAAATTCCAGGTCTGACTCTACAACCCACCATTTTCCATCTTGTCTTATTTCATTAAAAATTAAAGCGTGCGACCATAAACTTTCTTTTCCGTGCGAAGTGATCTTTTTTTGATGTTTTTTGATCGATTGGTCAATAAAATGAGTACCGCCAACTAAACCCACGCAAGCTTGTTTGGCATATTTCTCAATAAATTGCTGGTTGGATAGATCTTTTATTTCTGTGATAGAATTCAATTTTATTTGTTTAATAAAGCGGTAGCTTCAGCGCCATAAACTTTTTTACCGTCTTTATAAACTGTAATAAACGCATCGGTAATACCAATACTAACGGCTTGCTCTTTTAACGTTTTAGCAAATTTAGCATCTGTAAAATTACCGATATTATAAATATACAGCGCGTTAATTAATTTATTTTCTACCGGCCAGGCTTTAATTGCTGAGAATCTGGCAGCCACATCATTTGGCACCTGTTTGCTGTAAGCTCCAATTTGTACTTTAAAGCTTACACCTTCTTCAGTAGCTTTAACACCATTTTCGGCAGTAGCAGCTGGGTACGTGGTTACACCATTTGTAAATGGTTGCACGGTTGGTGTATTGCTAACCGGCGTATTATTTACAGGTGTGTTTACAACAGGTGTGTTTACAACAGGTGTGTTGTTAACCGGTGTATTAATAACGGCGCCACCTTCAGGGAAAACAATTGGATTTTGTGTTTCTAATTTTATGGTTGTATCGTTCGCTTTTTTGTTTTTACCATCTGCAAAAGTTATACGTTTACCATTTAAGTAGGCGCTTACAAATGCATCACGCACATAACCTTCGGTAACGCGTCGTTTATCTGTTAATAATCTTTCAGGATCGCTGTAGATACCTGCTGTGTAGCGGTATAAGCCGTTAGGTAATTTCTCGCTAAAGATTGGGCCAAGGTTCCTTAACTGACCTTTGCTTACTTGCCTGTTATAAACACCAATCTGAACAGTAAATAATAAACCATTTATTTGTTCTAACTCTTTGGTAACATTTACAGGTTCGCTCGAATTAAAATTGGTTTGAGTTACGGTTGTTGCATTTACTTTAGGCACGTTTGAATTAGCTGTGATACCTGCAGAGGTTGGCGCATTGTTATCGATCGTTTTACCTTCTTTATTTAATAATTCAATTGCTTCAGCAACGGTTACGCGTTTGCCGTTAAAGTAAGCTACCACAAAAGCATCATTATATCCTAAATTGCGAAGGTCATTTTTTACAGCGCTTGCATTTTCGAATTTCACGAAGTTACCTGCGGTGTAACGGATATAACCATTGCCAACAGTTTCGCCGTTTAAAGGACTTAAACCTTTAAAGGCATCATTTGCTAATTGACTTTTGAAAGCACCTATCTGTACCCTGAAAACAAGTCCATCCTGCATTTTAGCATCAACCGGAATTGGTTTAGCGGCATTATAAGCATTACCCGAAACAACTTCTAAACCTTCTATCTTCACGGTTCCTTTTATATTATTTACAGCAGGGTTGGTTGTATTATTTCTTGGGTTGTTAGTGTTATTCGCAATGATATTGTTATTCGGGTTAGTAGTATTGTTGTTTCGTGGATTAGTATTTGTTGTGTTATTATTTGCAGTATTGTTATTGTTTCGAGGATTGGTATTGGTAGTATTATTCTTTGGATTACTTGTGTTGTTATTTGGGTTAGTTGCGTTATTATTTCGTGGGTTTGTATTATTTGCAACCACTTTATCGCCGGTAATTTTACTTAATTGATTAACTGCCGCATCGCCTGTTTTTGCTGCTAAAGCAAGCAATTTTGTTTTTTCAACAGGGTTTTGTTCCTGTGTTGATTTAATTAATAAACGTTTTGATTCTGTATTTAATTCATCTGCATTTTGTTTTACTATTTTCTCATCGGCAGTTAAATTTTTTGGCACATAGGTCTTAGCTGTTTCATACTCTAAACTTAAAGCATTGGTTAAACTGGTTAATTCTAATGCCTGTTTATCTTGAACCTGTTTTTGTTTTAAAGCTAAGTTCGTTGGTAAACCAGAAGTACTCTCAATAGTGGAAGGTTTAACAACATAATCAGGGTATTGTTTCTTTAACTCTGTAATTAATTGATTTTGCTTAATAAGCAGTTCTGCTTCTTTTTCTTCGACATTACTTAACGCGCCAACTTTAGCAGCAGTATTAGATTGTGCGTTTGCTTCTTCTCTTAACTTTTGTGCCTGCGTTTTTAAAACAGTTATCTCATTATTTTTTTGTTCTAACTCTATATTTAGGGTAGGGTTCTCGCTTTTTAATTTAGTTAATAGTTCGGTGATAGCATTATTGTTTGTTTTATAGTCTATGGCATTACTTTGTTCGTTTAAAATAGAAGCCTCCAATTTTTTACCCTGGGAAGTATTTTCTAATTCATTTGCTTTTGCAATAAGACTATCTTTCTCAGTAGCGGAAGTGCTATTAGCTTTAGTTTTTAGGTCAAACGATTTAGTACTTAGTTCTTCTGCCTCAACAATTAAAGCATCTGCTTTTGTTTTAAGTTCCGCCGGGGTAACCGTATTAGATGTAGCTGTTGGGTTTTGTTCTTTATATGTTTTTATTTCTGCTTCAACCGCGTTGTTTTCTTGATCTGTGTTTTTTAGTTCGGTTATGGCATTATTTTTTTGACGATTTGCCTGTGGATTTTTAAGAATTGTAGGTTGTTTGTTCTCAAAATAACCTAACAATTGATTAGCGGTTGTGTCTGTTTTACTTAATTCACTTACACCAACTGTTTTTGTATCTACCACTTTTGCAGCAGTGCTAGTTGTATTGTCTTTTATTAAGGTAGCATTTTCGTTAGTGGTATTGTTTTTATTTGTATTTGTGTTATCTTTTGCAGAATTAGCTTTAGTTGTATTATCTTTTGTAGCAACAGCGTTATCCTTCGTAGTATTATCTTTAGTTGAATTATTTTTTGTCACATTATCTTTTGTAGCAACTGCATTGTCCTTAGTTGTATTATCTTTTGTAGAATTATCTTTAGTAGAATTATCTTTTGTTGTGTTAGCTACTAACTGGTTGCTCACTTTTTTGTTTAAACCGTTTAATTGATTAACAGCTTCCAATTGTTTTTTAGTTGCTGCAATAAGGTCGTTTAATTTATCTGTATTGTTCGCATCGGCATCTGATTTTTGTTTTAGACCAGCGGCAGCCGCTACTTTATTAATAGCGGCAATTGATTCACTTTTTAAGCTGGGTGTATTTGAAATAAGTGTTTCATTGGTTTTTAAGCTATTGTTTAATTGCTCCAGCTCTAAAACGTTTGCGTCGTATAATTTTTGGTAAGCAGCTGTTTTGGTTTCAGCAAGACTGTTTAGTTCGGTGTTAACGGCTTGCAGTTTGGTGTTAATAGTATTGTCGTCTTTTACTACTTTAATCGACGATGTTGAAGTTAAGGCGGTTTTTAAAGTTAACGAAGGATCTGATTTTTTTAGAAGATTAATTGCTTCCTGTTGTTTATTAAGCGCCCAGGCTTCTTTTTCTTCCGCATTGCTCATGCTGCCTAATTTTGCGCCAACGTTTGTTAAGGAATTAGCTTCAACTCTAATGGCAGCAGCTTGTTTAAAAGCAACTGCTGCTTCCTCGTTCATTTTCTTTGCTTCTGTTATATCAGCTTCAGAAGACTTATTGGCTGCGATCAATGCATTTATATTTTCGAGATTAACATTGTAAACTGCGGCGTTATCATTCTTGGCAATTTCGGCGGCTTGTAAATTCTTTTCATTTCCTTTATCTTCTAAAGCTTTTGCTTCCGTTAATATTTTTTCTTTATCAGCGCCGGTCTTGGTTTGCGCATCGTTCTTTAATTTTTGTGCATTTGTATATAGTTCTTCCGCTTCAATATTTAATTGCGTGGGTGTTGCATTGGCATTGTTGTTTCCATTACCGGATTTTTGAATCTCATCTTTTGTGGTGGCAATTATATCTTTTAGTTTTTTCTGTTGGGCAACTGCGTCATTTATTTTCGAATCGGCTTCTATCTTTAATTTTTGCGCTTCGGTATTTTGGTATGAGTTGTATTCAAAGTTGGCATTATCATTACCATTCAATTGATTATTAAGATCGTCAAGATTTTTTATAGCTTCATTATTATTTTTGGCATCGATAGGGTTAAGGTTAATTGTTTTTTCAGTTGAATTAGTTGCAGTACTGTTTTTTGCAATATCAGCGTTAAGCGTTTGTATTTGTTTATTATTTGTTGCAATTAGCTGGTTATTTTCTTTTTTAGTGGACTCTAATTGTTTTATATCATTGGCAATCTGTTGTTTTGTTGCATCAGTTTTTGCTTTTACTAATTCTTTTTTATCATTGGCAATTGCGGCATCTATTTCTTTATTGTAGCTTAAAATTTGTTTATTGCTTGCGATATAATTTTGCGGACTATTGATATCGGTTACTGCGATCTTATCTTTATACTTATCCTTTAATACCTTATCGGTAATTTTATTTGATGCAGTAGCCGTTGTTGTAGTATTGTTTCCAATGGAAGTTGTATTTTCATTTGGATTGCTCGTGTTGTTATTAATAGTTGTTGTTTTTGCCGCTGCAATAGTTTCTGTCTTAATTTTTGTTGCAAGATCTAACTCATTTTTTAACGCCGCTAGTTCATCATTTAATTTTTTGATCTCAGTTTGATTTTGCGCAACCTGTTTTTCTTTTTCTATTTGCTCGGTCTTAAGTTCGGTGATTTGGTTATTTATAACCTCTTTATCCTTTTTCTTTTTTGTTTTTGCCAATTCAGCTTCATTGCTGGCAACTTCGGTTTTAATTTCCTGTAGGTTAGTGTTAGTAGCATTATTATTTTTCTCAGCTATAGCCAGTTCTTTTTCTTTTTGCTCTACATTATCTTTAATAGATTTATAAAGGTTATCAGAGCTTTTTTCTTTGTTGGATAGTTGGGCAATTTGTTTTTGCAGATCATCCAGCTTGGCTAAAGATTCTTTGTTGTCTTTATTTTTATTAATGTTTATTTTTGCAAGTTCGTTTGCGTACTGTTCGTTTAAAATGGCTTCTTTTTGTTTATTGGCAGCATCTTCCTTTAACTTATTGGCAAAGTCTAAAATTTTATTGGCTACAGCTAATTCGTTCTCAGCATCTGCCTTAATGGCATTACCTTTTTCTATTTCCTTATTTTTTTCATCTTCGTTGGTAATTGTTTGCGCATTCTTAACTATATCTTCTCCCTCGGTTAATTTTTTATTGGCATCAATTTTCTTTTGTTCCCCTAATTGCTCGGCATCCCATTCATCCTGCTGTAATTGTGCAGCTTCCTTTTTAGAATCGTTGGCATCTTGTTTGGCAATATTTACCAACTCTTTATTTGATACAGCAGCCACTGTTTTTGTAGCTACTACTGCTATGGTATTTGTTACGGCCGTTTTATTTGTGGTATCAACTCCCGCATCAACAATAGTGGGCCCGGTGTTGGTATTTGTATTAACTGCTACATTATTTTTTGCAGTTGTATCAAGAGTGGTTGGGCCAAGTTTATTCTCTCCTTCATTTACATCAAGCTTTGATTTTTTCTCGATGAGCTTTAAGTATTGTAAATAACTTTCGTCGGTGGGTGTTTCATCAAAGTAGTTAAGGATTTTTAAAATACCTCTGTCGTATGAAATGGTTTGTTTTAACGGTCTTGAGCTTGTAGCAAGTGGTAAGCCAACTCTTTCTGATTGCGTTTTTAAACCGGGTGTTTCAACGGTGTATAATAGTTTTGCGCCATTAGGAAGATCCATATTATAATTGCCATTATCTTCTGCTTCATAAACACCAACTATCTCGCCGTTACCCATGTTCTTAACAGTGACCTTACTTTTTAAACTCTGCCCGGCGTTCTCTTTTACAACAGTACCTTTAAGCGCAAGGATATCGATGATCTTACGTTCGGTACTTATTTTTAGTACATCAATTTTACCCGGCGGACTTTGCCTGCCGGTACTAAAATAAGCTACTTTTTCAAGTGAATCGGTTACGTATAAATAATCATCATCCGGCGAGTTTATAGGAAATTCAAGGTTCACAGGTTGTGTCCACGAATCGGTTGCATCAATATAATCTGATTTAAAGATATCGTAACCCCCCATACCGTTATGACCTTTACTGGCAAAATAAAGTGTTCTGCCGTTGGGGTGCAGGAATGGGTAATCCTCATCATAATCTGTATTAATACCATTTAGTTTTACAGGTTTTGCAAATTCGCCATTGGCCAGTTTCACCGCATAATAAATGTCTTTACTATCTGTATTTTCTCCATAACTGCTAAAAAAAACCTTATCGGCGCTGCGAGGTAAATAAACTACAGATTTTTCTTTTTTTCTTTTATCGGCGGCTGTTCTAAAGGCTTCGGGTTTAATTAATAATTTTCCGCCAATATCCTTTAGGTCGTAACTTCTAAAATAATCGGCCTCATTTAATTGTTTTTTGGTTTTAACTTCAAGGTCAGATAAATTGCTCAACAAGCGTTTACCATAGCCGCAGGAAATGATCTCCCGATCGACCATTAATTTTTTTTGTTTAGATGAGGAACCTACTTTTTTATATTCGTTATAATATTTAATGGCTTCATCAAAGCGGTAATTAATGTGATATGCTTTGCCCAAGTAAAACTTCACCTCTTTCGGCGCCTCGTCGGCATGGCTATTAGCAAAATTGAGGTAGGGCAGGCATTTCATTTTATCGGGCTCGCTGTATATCATACAAACCCCAAGTTTAAAATTGTATTCCGGATCTTTTGGATAATTGGAAACTAACTGTGCGTATAGTTTGTAAGCCTTTGTAAATTCATCATCCTCGAATAATTTATTGGCTTCCTTTTTGATATCTTCAATAGAAACATTTTGAGAAAAAACTGGGCAAGAAATTATCAATGTCAATAAAACGATAGTTTTTTTAACAATTTTCAGTTCGGGTAATAAAACGTTAAATAAGGTATAAAACCTTAATCTCATAAAATCAATTGTTGTAAAATTAATAATATTATTAGTAAAGTGCTATATAAATTAAGGTGCTGTAATTAATATATTTCCATACTAGTTGTGTTAAAAATAGGATAAATTAACAATAATTTAAAATTAAAGATTTATATTTGCACATTAACCTTTAAAAACAAAAAAAATGATCAAAAAATTACTTACAATCCTTGCAATTGGCTCTATTGCAACAATTACAGCTCAAACTGCGAAGTCAGTTGGTCCTAATTCATTTAATGCAACAACCGGAAACAATATCATTTCGGCAAGCAAAACTGCTTCAGCTGGTTGTATTCAAGTTACAACTCAAACAACTAATTCAATTACAATTAACACGGCTGCACCTTGTGTAACAACTTCTCCTTTTGGTGGATTTGTTAACGGTACAAATTGTTATGGTGATCTAGAAAAAGCAAATTATTTTGCTCCTTCAACATTTTCAGCAGTTACAGGGCCAACAATTACAAATGTTGCTGTTGGTTTCTATAAAACTTTAGGCCATGGCACAAGTGGTACAACAGGTACAGTTGCCTTAAATATTTATAATGGTTCTATGGCATCTGGTCCTACCGGCGCACCTTTAGCGACTAAAGTAGCTACTTTAGCTCAAATTATAGCAGCGCAAACCGGTACCAATAGTGCATTTCTTTATACATTTACTTTAACTACTCCTATTGTAGCCCCTGCTGCCGGTTTCTTTTGTGCACTAACTGTACCTAATGCTGCTGGTGATACCATCGTTATTCTTAATCAAAGTGCTGCTCCGGCTAATTTAGGTTGGGAAAAACAAGCTCCGGGTCCTGGTACTTGGGTTGATATGGGTACTCCTGCAGGATGGGGAACTACGTACAAAGCTAATATGGCTTTTTACCCAAACATTTGTGGTTCTAACATCATTAGCGGTATCTCTAAAAATTTAGGTTTAAGCAAAAATGTAACAATTATGCCTAATCCTTCAACTGGTTTAGTTAATGTTTCTATAGCTCTAGCTCAAACTGAAAACATAACTGTTACAGTTACGAATGCTTTAGGACAACAAATCATTTCCAATAAATATGATGGAATTTCTAACGAAATTGTTTCATTAGATTTAACCAGCCAATCTAACGGTGTTTATTTTGTAACTGTTAGCAACGGAAAAGATAAAATGGTTCAACGTTTGATCTTAAACAAATAATTTTAAATTTTAATTTTTTAAAACCCTCATGGTATTTCCATGAGGGTTTTTTGTTTTAAAAGGGTTTAGTAAATTGGGATTTTAATAGGCTTTTGAGATATGTTAAAAAAAAACATTTAAGCCATCTATTTTCTAGAAACAGTTTTATTTTTTATATATTTGGTACTTAAACATCTAAAAAACGATAAAAACATGAAAAAAATTACTTTAACTTTATTTACTGCAATGGTTTCTTTGGCAACTTTTGCTCAGGTAAACACTGTATTAAACGTTCCTACGCCAAATACAGCACCTGGCACTACCGGCCTTCGTGCACCAAACGGAAATGCGTCTCACACTGTAATGAGAGGACAATATTTTATTGCTTCTGCTGATCTGGCTACTTTAAGTCCAACGATTACTTCTTTTGGATTTGCTTTAACAAGTGGCGTTGCAAGTGCTGCTAATGGAACATTGACCGTTTATTTACAACATACTGGTGCTGCATCTTATACTGCAGGTACAACTTGGAGTACTGCTGGTATGACCACGATTTATACCGGTAATTATGCTATCCCTGTGGGAGCTTCTGCTGCTAACGTTGATTTAACTTTACCATCTGCTTTTAACTACACAGGTGGTGCATTAAACATTGCTTACGAATATACAGCTGCTGTTACTGCGACTAACTCTGCAGTTTATACTGCTTTTGCAGGCTCTGCGCTTGGTGCTACGGGTTCTTCAACTTCTACTGCTGTTGCTCCTGTTTTAGGCAGCACTGGTTTCAGGCCAATTATAAGATTTGGAAGTCCAAATACTTTCACGAACGACATCGCAATTCAAAGCATTAGTGCCCCTGGTAAATACCCAACGTCTTTTGGTACTCCTGAATCTATTACTGCCAGCATCTTTAACGGAAGTAATATTACAAAAACCAATATTATTGTTGGTTTAAGTGTTACCGGGGTTAATACCTTTACAAATGGCCAGGTTATTGCTTCGCTTGCAGCTGGTGCTTCTACAGTAATTACTTTTGGACCAATGACTACTACTGTTCAAGGTGTGAATACTATTTCAGTTGGAGTTGCTCCCGATCAAAATAACTTAAATAATGTCATCACTACATCACAAAGCATCACATGTAACGTGTGGGCATATAATCCACCTTCAGGTACTTATACTGCTGGTGTTGGTTTTGGAACAGGTTCAGGAATTATCTCAAGTCAATTTGCTACTCCGGTTGCTTCTACTTGTACTGCTGTTCGTTTAGCCGTTTCAACAGATACTGGTACTCCTGGTAATGTTATCTCTGGCGTATTATTAAATGCAGCAGGAACTATTATCGGACAAACTAATTCAGTTGTTGTTACACCCGCTATGTTAGGAACATTCCAAACATTGAACTTTACAACTCCACAAGCTTTAACGGCCAATACAAATTATTATACCGGTCTTGCTCAAGGTGTTGGTGCTGCTGCATGGTACCCAGTTGGCTCACAAGCAACCCCTGTTACACCAACTAATTACTATACTTCTGCATTAACTGCTACTGCTGCTCCTGCTTTTTTAACTAGTAACTTAGGTTATTTTGGTATTGAGGCTATATTTACCAGCACTTGCGGATCTGTTGGTCTTGCTCAATTAATTGCAGATACTAAAGTTTCTGTTTATCCTAATCCAACTGTTAATGGTAAAACTACAATTGCAGGATTAGAAGGAACAAACACTGTTGTAGTTTACAACATGTTAGGCCAATCGGTATTAACTTTAACTTCAGAGAATGAAGTGGTTTCTATTGATCTTTCAAGCCAACCAATAGGTAACTACTTAGTAAGAGTTACAGATTCAAACAAAGCTTCAAGAACTGTTAAGATCATTAATCAATAATCTTAATTAACATAATTTCTAAAAGCCCGGTTTTCCCGGGCTTTTTTTATGCTAAAAATATAGTACTTTTGCTACTCTGAAAGCAATTAAAATATTCATTCCCGTATTTGTAATGCTAACATTTATATCTTGCGATCATTATAACAAATTGCTTAAAAGCAGCGATTACGAGTTAAAAATGACCAAGGCAAAAGAGTATTACGATAAGGAACATTATATAAAAGCATCACAACTTTACGAAGAACTTATTCCAATTGTTAAAGGCACTGATAAAGCCGAAGAGGTATATTATTATTATGCCTGGAGTGAATATAACATGGGCGATTTTATTATAAGTCAGTATCATTTTAAGAATTTTACAAAACAATTTCCCGCAAGCACGCATGCCGAACAATGTTATTTTATGAATGCCTATTGCTATTATCTAACATCTGCAAATTATAAACTGGATCAAACAAGTACAAAAAATGCCATCAAAGAATTTCAATCTTTTGTGGATGTTTACCCTGAGAGTACTAAGCTAGACAGCTGCAATGATATTATTGATACACTGCGTTACAAGTTAGAGAAGAAAGACCATGCAATTGTAAAACAATATTTTAAGGTAGATGATTGGAAAGCGGCTATTGTTTCTACTAAGAATTTTATTAAAGAATACCCTTCCAGCAGGTTTAACGAAGAGATGTTCTATTTAATGATAGATTCTTATTATTTGCTGGCAATTAACAGTATAAAGGCTAAAAAAGAGGAGCGTTTAGACCTGGCTATAGAAAATTATATAAAATTTCTCGATTTATACCCCAAAAGTTCGTATCTTAGCCGCTCAGAATCTATTTATAGCAGCTGTAAAAAATTAAAAGAAAACTTAAACTAATCATGGATTTTAAAAAAACAAACGCAGAACAAAGCATTGTAACCCGCGATATTCGCAGATTTGACGCGCCAACAGGTAATATTTACGAAGCAGTATCTATTATGAGTAAGCGTGCAAACCAAATTAGTTCAGAATTAAAAGAAGAATTATCAGGCAAATTGCAGGAATTTAGCAGTCATACTGATAATTTAGAAGAAGTGTTCGAGAACCGCGAGCAAATTGAGATCTCTAAACATTACGAAAAATTACCGAAACCAACTTTAATTTCTATTCAGGAATTTTTAGAGGAAAAAATTTATTTCCGTAACCCAACAAAAGTTGCTGAGTAATATTTCAAAAACCTTATAAAAGGCAGTAAGCAAAAGCTCTACTGCCTTTTTACTTTTAAGTAAGCCTTATGCTTTACAATAAAAAAATAATCTTGGGTATTACAGGTGGCATTGCTGCATATAAATGCGCGCATTTAGTTAGGTTATTGATAAAACAGGGGGCCCAAGTAAAAGTTATTTTAACACCGGCTGCCGCTGAATTTATTACCCCTCAAACCCTGTCTGTTTTAAGTAAGAGCGAAGTGATTGTTGATTTTTTTGACGCCAATTTTAACTGGAACAACCATGTGCATTTGGCCGAATGGGCAGATCTTATGGTAATAGCACCTTTAACGGCTAATACACTTGCTAAAATGGCTACAGGTTTATGCGATAACGTTTTAATGGCTACTTACCTTTCTTCAAAAAGTAAATGCCTTGTAGCGCCCGCTATGGATCTGGATATGTACCAACACCCCAGCGTTAAACACAATTTAGAGATATTACAAAAAAATGGTAATTTAATTATACCCGCCGAAACTGGTGAACTGGCAAGCGGTTTGATTGGCGAAGGAAGAATGGCTGAACCTGAAAATATTGTTACGTTTATTAATGACTTTTTAAAACGCGGCTTACCATTGAATGGAAAAACAGCTTTGGTAAATGCAGGCCCAACTTACGAAGCCATCGATCCGGTTAGATTTATTGGTAACCGCAGCAGCGGCAAAATGGGCATGGCAATTGCCGAAGCCCTTGCTGCTAAAGGTGCTGAAGTTATATTGGTATTAGGCCCCAGCCACGAAAAAATAAAGAACCCTTCTGTAAAAATAATAAATGTTGAAAGCAGTGATCAAATGTATGAGGCCATGCTTTCAAACTATACAGGTATGGACATTGTTGTTTGTTCTGCTGCTGTGGCAGATTACAAGCCTGCCAATGTAAGCGATAAAAAAATAAAAAAACAAAAAGAAGGCCTTAGTTTAGAGTTGATAAAAACAAAAGATATTTTAACTGAGTTAGGAAAACAAAAAAAGAAACAATGCCTGGTTGGTTTTGCCCTTGAAACCGAAAACCTTTTGGGTTACGCCAAAGATAAGCTAAAAACCAAGAATCTAGACATCATTATAGCTAATTCTGCCGGCGAAAAAGGGGCTGGATTTACCGTGGATACTAATAAGATCACAATTATTGATAAACACAATAAAATCTCTAATTTTGAGTTAAAATCAAAACAAGAGGTGGCAGATGATATAATAGCTTACCTGATTGATTTTATAAAATAGAAAATGAAAAAACTTTGTTCCATAATTATTGCATTACTTTTTGCAGGATCAAATTCTTTTGCACAAGAATTAAATTGCCAGGTAAAAATTAATTACACACAAATTCAGGGTACAACCAATAAGCAGATCTTTGATCAGTTAGAAAAAGCCATTTTTGAATTTATGAATAATAAAAAATGGACTAAAGAAATTTATACTACTCCGGAGCGAATAGATTGTTCGGTATTTATTAATGTAAAAGAAGCTTTAAGCACCGAGGATTTTTCAGGTTCGATACAAGTAGAAAGCCGCCGACCGGTATTTAAAAGTTCATATTATACGCCTGTATTTAATTACGAGGATGATAATTTTCAATTTAAATTCCAACAATTCTCAGCTTTAGAATTTAACGAAACAACTTTCCAGAATAATTTGACTTCTGTTTTAGCGTATTATGCTTATGTAGTGTTGGCAATTGACGGAGATTCTTATGCGCCACTTGGTGGTACCGAGTATTGGCAAAAAGCGCAATTAATAGTTAACAACGCACAAACAGCAGCAGAAAAAGGTTGGAGAAGCAATGAAAGTAATAAGAACCGTTATTGGCTAATAGAAAATACATTGCAGCCTGTTTTTAAAGGGATCAGAAATTGTAATTACGAATACTGTCGCAATGGTTTAGATATTATGAATGAGAAAGTAGAAGAGGGAAGAGCAAATGTTTTAAAATCGTTAGACCTGCTAAAACCGGTATATTCTGCCAGGCCTGCTTCTTTTAATATGCAATTGTTCTTTAATGCAAAAGCGGATGAATTGGTTAACATTTTTAAAGGAGGCTTACCCGAAGAGCAAAATAAAGCATTAGAGACCTTAATGTTGGTTGATCCGGCTAACACTAACAAATACATGAAGATTACCGCAGGAAAATAATTCTTTTCTGTTAATTTTCTTATTTAATGTTTCTCCAATTTTTTGTTTATTTCCTGTAGTATCGCAAATTGTTTTGCCTGTGTATCAAAAAGAGTTTTGATTTGTTCCTCCAAAAGCAAGTCCATTTTTTGATGTAAGCTGCGGATCTCCATTTCTGCTTTAAGATTTATCAAATAATCATTTTCGCCCCTCATTCGGTCTTTTTCTTCCTGCCTATTTTGACTCATCATAATAACCGGTGCCTGTAAGGCGGCAATACACGAAAGGATCAAATTCATCAATATAAATGGATATGGATCAAAATCAGCACCCTTTGGTGCAAGCGCATTGTAAACGATCCATATGGTTAAAATGATCCCAAATAAAATGATAAATTTCCAACTACCTCCAAAACGCGCCACCTTGTCGGAAATGCTTTGACCCACAGTTAAGATCTCTTTTTCCGGATGCAATAAATTGTTGATAATCAATTTCTCTTCTTTAATAGTATCATTAACTATTTGATGAAGTTTGTTTAAGTGTTCGCTTTGTTCGCTTAACATTTGGTCTATTTGTTTATTTTCCATAACAACTTATTTAATGGCGTTTTGCCTAAAGAATTTGTTGTAAAATTAAGCTAATATCCCATTATCCTATTATCCCATTATCGGGCGCAATATATACACATATTTTTTTTGGATCGGCTGCAACGTACTGTTTGTGTTCGGCTCGATTATGGCAAGGATTAACCAAGCACTTAATCTTGTGTGAAGTTTAATCATATAAATCTAAATAAAATGAAAAAATTACTACTAGTCGTTTCGATTTTTACGTTATTATCTCCTGCACTAACTGTTGCACAGGCTCCTAATTTAGGTACCGCTGCTAACTTTGTGCTATTTTCATCAAATGGTGCTGTCAGTAATACCGGCATTTCACAAATTACCGGCAACGTGGGAACGAATAACGGTTCTAGCACTGCTTTTGGAAATGTGAACGGTGTAATGCATGATAATGATGGTGCAAGCGCGCAATGTGCAGCGGATCTTTTGATCGCCTATAATCAGTTAAACGCAACTGTTCCGGGCTTTTTTCCTGCAGCGCTTTTAGGTAACGGGCAAATGCTTAATGCAGGCGTATATTCAATAGGCAGTAATGCTACCTTAAATCTTGATCTTATATTAAATGGACAAAATAATCCCAATGCTGTATTTATTTTTAAGATACAGGGTGCATTCTCTGCAAACGCCTCTTCTAAAGTAAAATTAATTAATGGCGCTTTAGCCTGTAATGTGTTTTGGAAAGTGGAAGGTTTGGTAAGCATGGCTTCTGGCGCAACTATGAGAGGAACAATTATTGCTAATAATGCGGCCATAAATATAAACACAGGCGATACGCTTGAAGGAAGAGCTCTTTCAACTACCGGAGCTGTTACGATAGATAATGCATTTGCATATACACCAATTGGTTGTGGTAGTCCTGTGCTTACGGGGCCAACAGCTCCAGTATTAGGTGTTGCAGGGTGTTATGCGGTTTTTTCTTCTAACGGCGCTGTTTCAAATACGGGTGTAACTCAAATTACGGGCGATGTTGGAAGTAATAACGGGCCTGTTACCGGTTACAATCCGGCTTTGGTAGCTGGCACTACACATACTATTCCGGATGGTTCTACTGCGCAAGCTGCGAATGATCTTTTAATAGCATACACTTACGTAAATACATTGCCCTATGATATTGAATTATTATATCCGGCACAGTTTGGAAATAATTTAGTACTTACGCCACATACCTATCGTATGAATAGTGCTGCAACATTTGTTGATTCGCTTTATTTAAATGCTTTGGGTAATGTGAATGCGGTTTTTGTTATACAAATAAACGGTGCACTCACTACAAGTACTTATGCGAAAGTTAAATTAATTAATGGGGCACAGGCAAAAAATGTATACTGGAAAATTGAAGGTGGTGCGAGTATCAATAATTATTCGGTGTTTAGAGGAACTGTTATATGTAATAATGGCGCATTAGGTGCTATAAATACAGGCGTTATATTTGATGGACGTGCATTAACAACTACCGGAGCTTTAACAACCGCTGCCACTACTATTACTGCAAATACATTCCCTTCTGGCTGTGTTAATGTGGGTATTCATTCTTACGATGCAGGAAATCCATACAATATTAAAGTTTTCCCAAACCCATTCACAACATTTATTGAGGTTAATATAACTGAAGCTTCAAAAATAAACACTTGCGAATTCAAGTTATACAATGCATTGGGTGTAGAAGTTATGAATAGATCTGTTACAACCCCTGTTGTTACAATTGAAACCGGAAACCTTGCTGCAGGAATCTATTTTTATAAAGTGATCAGCAATAATAAAGCTATACATTCAGGTAAATTAGTTTCACAACAATAAATAACGTAACTTACCAAATAAGCAACACAAAACTTCTTTTTTTAGTTTTTGATGCAATTGGTAATATTTATTCATGTTAAAAATTAAAACAAAACAATGACAAATCTTGAATTTAAAGGTGACTGGAACATAACAAAAGGAAAAGTAAAACAAAAATTCGGTATTCTTACTGATAGAGATGTGGTGTTAGTTGAAGGAAAATACGACGAGATGCTTGGTAAATTACAATTGATACTAGGAAGAACTAAGGATGAACTTCACAAGATCATTACAGAATTATAGTAATTGTATTGCCCGAAATTTTAAACGCTTATTTTAAAAAAAGAACGGATATTAACTGATCTCAAAGGTTAATATCCGTTAATTAATTATAAAAAAGCCTTAAAAAATAGTTTACTAATTAAACCCTGAGTGGTTTTTTTATAATTTAGTACTGGTCTTAATACACATACATATGTTTAAGAAAGTGCTACCCTTTATTATTTTTCTTTTTAGTTTTCTGCTGTCTCAGGAAAATATTTACTCTAATACTGTTACGCCGACTAAAAAACGATGTTTACATAAGGAAAAATGCACGTATAATATTCAAATAAATAGTAACCAGCCTAATATTTTTTCTTTTTTATCAAATGATATTGAAGATAATGATCAGCTGAAAAAAGATGCTGTAACATTTCTTCAATGCCTTGTTTGTTTTAATAATAACGATCTTAAGAATTTAAATAATTTACAAATACAATTCCTTTCGTTTATCTCAACCGAAAAAAAATTCAAACGTCAATCGGTTTTTCGGATCTAAAATTCATCGTAATTTTTTTCTTTAAAAAGACAACTCACGGACATACTCCGGTAATTAGAAATTAACCGGACTCATAACTTCCTGTTGTCTTTTAAGATCAATAGTGTTTTACCATTTTAATAAAATGTTTTTCAATAAACTAAAACAAAAAAACATGGAATCCGATGAAATAATTAACCAAATTAAATTTATATATATACTCATATTTATTTTTCTTATTAATACACATAGTAATGCCCAAACAAAAACTAAGCCTTTAACGTATTTTACCTTGGGCTACAACTTGGGGTATTTTGGTTTAACACCTTCTTCACATCAATCTATTTCTGGTAAAGGTTTTACCAGAACATTGGGGGTTGTGGCCGGTAATAATGGCCGTGGTGGTTTTACTTTTACAGGCACTACCAGCCTTGGAGTTAACATGGGTTTTTGCAGGCAAAATAAACGCAATAAAAATATGTGGGGTATAATTGCTGACCTTCAACAAAACAGAAACTCCTATATTTTTGATATGCCATTTAAAAAGAAGGTTCCTCAGCGCGGTGGCGATCAAGATGCAGACGACCCTTATCTTGGCGACTCCACCGAAGTTAGTACAGGCAAATGGATAGAAACAGATAAGTATCTGAAACTGGCAGTTGGCATTCAGCACCTTTGGTATATTCGTAAAGAAGCCGACCTTATGAATGGTGAGAAGTATGGTTATTTTAAAGTATCGCTTGGGCAAAGTTTCATGCACCGCAACCAGGGAAGGAGTGTGGTAGATGTTGGACAAACAGATTCGGGTAGCGATGAATTGGGAAATGTTATAAATGCCACCACTATTGTCGCTAATCGTACACCCTATGTATTAAGTTCCGAAATTGGTGTTTGTTCTTTTTCTCCTAATAAAGATCGTTCACTAAAGTTTGCTCTAGCCTGGCATTTACCTTTAACAAGTAGTTATACAAGAGAGTATGAATTTTTGAAAAAGATACCGGGTAATACACATCAGCCAACTACCATGCAATTTTTTGGTAAAGAAGATATTACGTTCCAGGGTGGAAGTTTTCTTTTGAATGTTACTTACAATTTTAATTCAAAGATACATTCAAAACCCATTGATACTTTAAAGATTTGGCAAAAAATGCATGAGCCAGCGTCCCCAATGATCGTGCACAACCATAAACCACATTTTATAAATGGCAGAAAAGTAAAAATTAAAAATAAAATAGAGTTAAACGATAGTGTAGTGGTAGCTTATGTTTGGGATAAAGGAAAAATTGACGGTGATAGAATAACCTTGTATTTAAATGGGAAGGAAATTTTACAGGATTATACTGTAGCAAAAGCTAAACGACAAATAGTGCTGCATTTAAACCCGGGCAAAAATTATTTGGTAATGCATGCCTTAAATTTAGGCAGAATACCGCCAAATACAGCGGCTATTGAGATCAATGACGGAAGAAAATCCAAACAAATGATTTTAAATTCCGATACCAAAAAAAGCGGTGCCCTGGAGTTGGATTGCATACCGGGATAGTTGATTAGGATAAAAGGGAGTGGTTTAATATCCTTTATGTTTTTTTTAGTTGTATAAAAAATATACTTTAATACCTGTAGTCTACAAAAATGCCAATTAAATTATTCTTTTAATTTTTAAATACCTTCTATACTTCTAATTCAAATAAGCTAAGAATATTACCGCCATAATGCGCGGGTATACCTGGCGTTTCGGTTAGGTATTGCTGCCCAATGTAGTTAAAGCCACAGGCTATATAATAGTTTCTTAAATTTTCATTATTGCCCCAGGTGTCCATGCGTACAAATTTTTTGTTCTCGAGTTTAGCATGTTCTAAAGCCCATTCTTTAATTAACTTCATAATGTAATTGCCTTTAAATAAAGGATTAATAGCAATACGATGCAAATAAACGGATGGATCAATATCTTTCTCTTTCCATATTACCGGATCATTATACATTACTGAAAAAACGCAAACGATTGTATTGCCATTAACGATTTTCAAATGTTGTTTTTTATTTATTTCGTTTGTAATGAGTTCTTGACTGAATTGTGGCCATAGCTCATAACCTTTCTTTTTTTGATATTGAATGGCGCTTTCAAAAAAACTAAAAATAATAGGAAGGTCTGTAAGCTCGCTATTAGTTATATTTAATTTTGGAGACTGCATTTTGTTATTTTTACTTCAATAGTTTTTAGTGTAGTCGTTCAATAAATGTAATGTTTTCCCCCATTTATTAAATAAAAACAATGCTTTCTGTTTAATAAAACTACCTTTATTAGTTATATATAATATATCAGATGGCAAAATTTTTTAAGATTATCATTTTTGTTTGCTTTTTTGGCGCTATAATATACATGGTAAGCCTTTTTATGCATGGTGGTCAAGGCGATCCTGGAAATATAGATGGTGCGTATTATTTAGAAAATGACAAAGGAAAAGTAATTGTTATTAATGATTATACTACCGAAAGACATGGTGGTGGACGAGGCAGCAGTTCACGCACAGTGCATTCAAGCTGGCTTATTTCACTGGACGCTGTTACAGGAAAAGAAATAAAACGACTCCATACAAATCACATCGAATATTTTGGAAGAGATAAAGGAAACATTTGGCTCATCAGCTCCGACACAAACATAATCATGCATTCGCGCGATCCTTTTACGTTAGAAGTAATAGAAGGTAGTAAATCAATTATTGCAAAGGTGGAAGATAAGTATCCGTTAATTAAAGGTAAGATAGCATCGTCGCGACCTGATAAATATAGCGGCAACTTACTTATTACAACTTTTGACGCGTCAAAATATTATATAAACCCAATAACTTTTGAAGCAACAGATTACACAAACGAAAAACGTGATTTTGATATGAAGAATGGTTTAGAAAATGTTGGGGCGAGGGAATATAATGTAGGCGATTATATGGCATATAAAGATGGAGAGGACGGTAAAAATATTTATCAATTAATTGGCGACGATGCGAAACAATTATATCATCTTGACAAATACAAATGGGATCGCAGAGATCACCCGGGTGGTGGCCCGCCCATGTTTGTCACAAAAAAACATATTGTACTTGAACAAAAATTTATTGAAGGTTATTTTGTACACGATGCTTTTACGCGCCGGCCGCTTTGTTTTAATGATGGTAGTTTGTTTATTTATCATTTTGACAGAATGGGAAAAGGGCAGAAGAATATGCTTACACATGTTGATTCGTCGGGGACAATTAAAAGCCAATATGATATTACACAAACCGATCCAAAAGACCTGATGAAAGAGGCCTTTGTTGCAGATAATAAATTATATCTTGTTTTTGCCGATGGTATACAATGCCGCGATATCTCGGGAAAACTTCTATGGCAGTATAATGAGGATACAATGACGCATTAGTGTCCCAAATCAAATATGAACGACGCGTTTGAAGACAAATAAAATATAGCACTTAATTCTCACTGGTTTTATTACCTGATATTACTCTTACGTATAATTTTTTAATATGTCCCAAAACTATCAGATGCTTTTTAGTTTGAAAAAAATGGTTAATTAATTCTAGTGTAATAAATCCAACCAAAATAGCTATTCCGCTTTGCAGCCATTCCGGAATTTCATTGACCGCGATTTTTTTCCGCCCCGATAATCCAAAAAGATTTTTAAGCCCCCTTTTTTCTAAAACGTGATGGGAAAACATCGCTGTTACCCACATCCCTACTGTAAAACCAATAAGGTTACCAACTGCTTGCTTGAAGACAAAGTCTTTAATTTTCTGTTTAGTGAACCGGCCCAAAAATGTTTGTGATGCTTTCTGCTGAAAGGATTGATCGATATTATTTTCATCAAACCACAAAATTTTCACTTTGCAAAAAAGCATTTTGTTCTTTTCACTTTTATTTAACCATTTTGCGAACGTTTCTTTCTCCTCTTTAGAATCTTCTCCGCCCAGATGCCTTAAAAGCATTTCCCATGTTTTTTTTTCTTGCATAAATAATTATTTAATATTCTTTATTGTTTTCTATTCAACATTTAATAGCTCTTTCTCGGGTCCGACATTTGTATGGCTACTTATTAAACCCTAACTCCTATCAAGGTAATATCATCTACTTGTTCTAAATTACCCTTCCATTCATTCAAGGAATTTAAAAGAATTGTTTTTTGTTCGTTCATGGATAAATTAGCAATAGAGACTAAAAGCTCTTTTAATTTTTTATACATGAATTTTTTTCCTTTCGGCCCGCCAAACTGGTCGGGCATACCATCGGTGAGGGTGTATACCACATCATTTTTTTGCAGATCAAACTCATGTTGAGTAAAGGAAATATGATCTTTGTCGTGTTTGCCTATTGGCATTTTATCGGGGTCAAGTTCAACGATCTGGTTTTCTCGTACAACCCAAACAGGATTGTTGGCCGCTGAATAGGTAAATTTATTATTTTTAAAATCAAAACTGATCAAACTTCCATCCATACCATCTTTACCTCCTTCGGCACTACCATCTTTTTTTAAGCGTTCAATAATTGTTTTGCGCGTGTCATTTAATATTGCAGAAGGGTGAGTAAAGCCAT
Source organism: Bacteroidota bacterium (assembly GCA_013697245.1). Taxonomy (GTDB): domain Bacteria; phylum Bacteroidota; class Bacteroidia; order B-17B0; family Aurantibacillaceae; genus Aurantibacillus. The sequence goes on along the minus strand of JACCXH010000030.1, from coordinate 7,152 downwards.
CTTTTATTGCTGATTCTAAACTAGTAATATTTAGTAAACTCATAATTGCTCCCGGTACGCCATGTCCCGTACTATCGGCAGTTGCTAAAACAAAATTGCCGTTACTTAATTTGCCGGCCCAATAAAAATCGCCACTTACAATAGCTTTTGGTTTAAAAAAAACAAAATGATCTTTTAAATTTGTCGCAAGTATTTCTTCGGTTGCTATAAAACTTCGTTGTATTCTTTCCGCGTAATTAATACTATCTGTTATTTCTTTGTGTTTTTCTTCTACCAAATGTAAAAGCTGATCACTTCTTTTCTTTTCTTTATTAATTTTGTTTCGTTGAAAAAAGAATAACGATGCAGCAAGCAATACTAAAATAAAGCCCCCTATAAAACCATTACGAAGATTTTTTTGACTTTGAATTTCATTTTGAATTATAATATCTTTTTTTTCCTGTGCCTCTTTCGTTAATGTTTCTTTCTTATCAAAATCGTATTGCATTTGTTGTTGCGTCATTTTTTTTATATTCTCCTTACTAAATACACTATCGCGAAGGATAATTGATAATTTGTAACAGTCTAGTGCTTTTTTATAATTACCCTGCTCTTGCTCTAACTCTGCTAAACTTGCGTAGCAAATTTGACGTCGGGTAATACTATTTGATAGAGTTGCAAGTTCCAGAGCCTTATTTAGGTTTAACCTTGCCTCATTATATTTTTTTTGAGACATATTTAATTTTGCCAATAAATTATAGATGTTTATCATACCTTCTTTTTGCCCTGATTCTTCTAAGATCTTAAATGCCCTCTTTAGGCATTTTTCGGCTTCTGTGTAATTACCTTGTTTTCTATAAAGCTCGCTCATCGACCCAAGATTACTTGTTTTCCAAAATCGGTTTCCCATTTCTTCATTATTTTTTAAGGCAGCTTGTAAAAAGGTCATGGCTTCAGGTTTACCTTGATACATGTAGATCGTGCCAATATTATGACTAACGGCAGCTATCATTCGTTTTTCTCCCGCGGCTTCAAACACTTTTAAAGCCGGTAGCAAATATTTAAGCCCTTCGGTTAAATTTTGGTTTTGATAATAGACGTTGCCGATATTTGCATTGCACTTAGCAATACCTATTTTATCTTTTAATTGTTCACGAATTTTTAGTGAGGCAAAGTAATTTTTTTTAGCCTCCGAAAAGTTGCCCATATCTTCGTAACAATAACCTATACTACTGTAAGTTTGGCCAACGTCTGACATTAAAAAAAGTTCTTTTCTAATAGATAAAGATCTTTTAAACCAGTTAATTGCTTCAAGGTATTCTGCTTTATAATTACTTATGTTCCCTAATGAAAAATAAGCATTTGCGATCCCTTTTTTATAGTTCAGTTTTTCAGATAAGGCAAGAGATCTTTTAGCAAAATCTAACGACTTCTCAAGATCAATTTCTAAATAAGTAGTTGAAATTTTATTAAGTAGGTTTGATTTAGATGTATCATCTTTGGCAACTTTGGCAAGGTTCTGTAAAGAGTCTGTAAGTTTTAAATTTTGCGAAAAAACAGATAATGTTAAATAACAAAAGAGTAATAAAAATAATTTTGTTTTCATACGTTTTTTAAAAATAGAAATTATTATCTATCAAAATATATTCAATACTAAAGTAGTTATTTTTGTTTTACTGTATATGAATAGTCAAAAAAGTGAAGTTTTTGTGCTTTTTCAAAAAACCCGGCCAAAGCGGAGATTAGCTGTAAATGAGAGTAGTTCAAACCCGAACCTTATTAGTTATTTCATTTTGCGAAATAAATGATAACCTAAAGCATTTTGGCTTTGAAGTATAATGTAAGTTTATTTACAAAAAAAGCATAGTTATCGATATTTCATATTGTAAAATTTATTTGTAACTTGTATAAAATAATTTTGATGAAATTTTATACTTTAATTTTTATTATTGCAACCCATATAATTCATGCGCAAAATTTTAAGTGGGCAAAGGATTTTGGCGGTGTAAACGAACAGCGCAGCTGGGCTATAGTTGCAGATAACAAAGGTAATTCTTTTACAACAGGTTACTATAATGGGGTTTCTGATTTTGATCCCGGGTCTGGTACATATACTTTAGCTTCAAATTCTTCACAGGATTATGATTGCTTTGTTTCGAAATTGGATGTAAATGGTAATTTTATTTGGGCTAAAAAATTCGGTGGTTTAAGCTATACAATAGGATATTCAATTGCTTTAGATTCTATTGGAAATATTTATATTTCAGGGATATTTGCAGGTACAGTTGATTTTGATCCGGGACCAGGATTGAATAATTTAGTATCTGTTGCGAATACAGATGGTTTTATTGTTAAACTCGATGTGAATGGAAATTTTGTGTGGGCAAAACAAGTTACAGGAAGCTCTAATGGTGAGGTTGTCATTAATTCTATCATGATTGATAAAAATAATAATATTCTTACTACGGGTTATTTTGCAGGGGCTACTGATTTTGATCCCGGATCAGGAAATTATGTTTTATCACCGATTAATTCTGGTCCATATAACTATATGGATGTTTTTATATTAAAAATAGACGCTACCGGCAATTTTGCATGGGCTAAAAACTTTGGAGGAGGAGATCATGATTATGGTTACGCAATTGCATATGATAATACCGGAAATATATATACTACCGGTATTTTTCAGGGAATTGTAGATTTTGATCCGGGGCCGGGCACATATAATTTAAATATGCTAGCAGGTGGCGATTATATTTCTAAACTGGATCCAAATGGTATTTTTTTATGGGCAAAAAACCTATCAAATATAAGTAGTAATAGTTCTGCTTTATTTGATGGAAAACCTAAAGATATTCAGTTAGATGCTTTAGGAAATATATATACTACGGGTAACTTTAAAGGTACTGCTGATTTTGATCCCGGTCCGGGAACATACACATTGATGTCGAATGGTAATGCAGATGTTTTTATTTCTAAACTCGATAATGCAGGTAATTTTATTTGGGCAAAAAGTTTTGGTGGAACTGCAGATGAAAGGCATACTTCTCTCGCTTTAGATGGGCTCGGTAATATTTTTACTACAGGCAAAATTCAACTCACAATTGATTTTGATCCGGGACCTGGAGTTTATTCTCTAACAAGTACATCAAGTCTCGATATTTATGTATCGCAATTAGATGTTAATGGTAATTTTGTATGGGCAACAAAAACCGGAGGGCCGGGTAATAATTTAGGCAATTGCATTACTTCAGATCATTCTGGAAGTATTTACGTTTCAGGATATTTTACCAACACCTGTAATTTTGACACTTTGTCTTCGGCAAATTTGGTCGCCACAGGTTCCTTTGATGCGTTTGTAGCCAAATATAGTGCGAAAGACGTTGGGCTAAATGAGTTAAGTATTAGAAATAATTTTTTTATTTATCCTAACCCTGTCAATGATGAGTTAAATATCAAATTCCAAGATGATGAATTAAAACCTAAAGATTTTAAATTGGAGATTGCAAATGCATTAGGGCAAGTTGTTTTACTATCAACAGCAAGTAAACAGTCGTATTCTATTAATATTAAAGGGTTACCTGCTGGCGTGTATCAGTTAAAAATAAATAGTGGCAGCAAGCAGGGGACTTATAAGTTTATTAAAAATTAACAACAATCAGGTTTTAAGTTTTATCATTAAAAAAAAAGCCTCCTCGTTTTGAGGAGGCTTTTTGGACCTGCTAGAAGGAGTATTAGTTTATAAACCCTAACTCTTAATCAATCGTTTTGTTGTTCTCGCTCCATCACCCTGGATCTGTAACATGTACACGCCAGATGATAGGTTAGAGACATCAATAATTTTCTCTTGTTGCATATCACGAAGATCGATCGAATGGATCAGTCTTCCGTATACATCGAAAATAGCTAACTGATCCAATTTGATGCTGTTAGAATTTTTGATGGTGACATTATTTTGAGCCGGGTTTGGATACATAGTGATGCCATTTTCAAGATATAGATCGGCAAGACCTAACGTACTGTTGTTGTTTATACTATTGCCATCTAATGTAACAGCGGTTTGTGATAGCGCTCTTCCATCAAAAGCTGCTCCTGTTTGTATATTTATCAATGTTTGACATAATATGATTCCTCTGAAGCTGGATGTTGTTCCAAGGCTAGCTTGGCCGGCCACCTGCCAGAAGATGTTGGATGACTTTGCACCTCCACTAAGAGTAATAGTGGCTCCGTTAGCTACAGTTAGGTTCTGCGCGATCTCGAAGATCCACACATCCGTTGAGCTGCCTGAGATAGTAAAGCCTCCGGCTGATACCAGAACTCCGGTACTCCATTTATAAACACCGGTAGTTAAGGTCTGTCCGGTAAGATTTCCAGTGTATAGTTCGGTAAAATTTGGTGCTCGTCCGGCTGCGTCGGTGTATGCAGCTTGCATATCACTCACAGCAGTGGTCATTTTTGCAGGGGTTGGAGCCACGTAGTTTGCTGCATAAACTTTTCCATTAATTAAAGATGAAGTTGAAAATTCACCTGAGGCATCTGCCACTAAACCAAATCCAGTTATGGAACTAGCGTTATTAGGACTAACCCCAATATCTCCAACAATTGAAGTGGCTCCTGTAGTTGAAATTCCTGTTTTTGCAAGAGCCACGAAACTGCCGGAAGTTCCAAGATTCACCGGCGCCGGTGAGGTTTGAGATACAGCAATAGCAGGTATTATTAGAGCAATCATCAGAGCCTTTCCGAGAGAGCACCTAAAGTTGATTAAGGTTTTTTTTGAATTTTGTGCAGAGATTTTCATAGTTTATATTTTTTAAATGTTAATATACAAGGTCATGTTATAAATAAGTTACACTATTATATCTTAATATACATAACAACTTAACTATAGTTAGCTATAATTGAGCCGAACGCAAACAGGGCGTTGCAGCCAACTATTAATTTTTAATGGGCATATAATGCCCCGTTTTGGGATGGTGGGATTCTTTGGGTTTTGCTGACGGTTTAATAAAACATATCCTTTAAAGTGATACTTGTGAATAATTTGCGCCTTAAAATTAATTTTTTGAAAAATGGTTTTTAATGAATGTTCATTGTTGATGTACATTCATTTTATATGCAGATCTAGTCTCAGTTTTTATCTTCTTGAACTAAAGTGTAATATTTAGAGTTTAATTTTGGTTCAAATATATAGTAAGAAAAGACAAAGATTGTAATCATTAGAAACGAGCATAAAATTACTATAGTACTCTACTGCATTAAAACTTATAAATATTATGTCCGCAGGAAGTTGTTTTCCTTTTTTCTACATTCATATACTCAAAATGCAGTTGTTCATATGCTAATTGCTACTGAAGTAGATTACTACACCACTCAAGAACATTTGCTAACCACACAGGCGTATTTAGAAAGTGTGCCCATAAAGCCAGTTTAATCAAGAACGAAAAAAAGGAAAAGGTCACAAATAACTTAAATAGCGAAAAATGTGAACTTGTTAAAATAGTTAAGCCAAAGAACCTTAGATTGGAACAAGGGAGCATATCGCAAAACTATATAAATTAGATTATTGCTGATTTACCAAGCTAAATGATAATAATAGTTATGAAATCATTCTCTAACGAAACTGAAAAAGCCTTAGTAACATTTAAAAGTATTATACGCCTTTTTCATTTAAACGTACATAGAAGGAGGGCAAACGCGAACCGTTTGTTCAATAATTAAGCATAAATAAAGAAATCCAATCATATTGTGCTAAAAATTAATTATCTTTAAAATATAAGATCAGACCAGATGAAAAAACAATTACTCTTATTAGCAACTATTTTATATTGCACTTTACAACATTTGTTTGCACAAACCTATTACCCATTTAAAACAGACAGCGCCACCTGGACTGTAGTTGAATATGGAGCAGGAACGTTTCCGTATCCACCCCAAACAGGCACATGGCATTTTGGTTTATCCGGCGATACCGTATTTAACTCACTAACATATTCTAAAATATACGCTAACCTTGGTTCTCTGGGTTCTATTAATCCCGAAGGCAATTTTAATCGTCAAACTGCTAATTATTATGGCGCATTTAGAGAAGATGCTACTAAAAAGGTTTGGTTTAGAAAACCCTCCTTATCAACCGATATTCTTTATTATGATTTTGCATTAAACCTTGGAGATACATTTTGTTTTAACTATCAGCCTTGTGGTGTCTTATGTCATCCTGTATCCTTGATAGATAGCATTCTAATAAATGGTAATTACCGCAAACGTATTCATTTTGATTATAATGGGCAATCTGAGATTTGGATTCAGGGCATTGGAAGCGCATTTGATAATTGGATAGGCGACTGGTGTTTTACCGGTAATATTAGCTGGACGTTAAATTGTTATAAAGAAAAAAATATTCCTATTTACGGAAGCTGTAATTATCCAACAGGCTTAATTGAAAGCGAAGCACAAGATCCTGTTCTGGTTTTTTCCCCAAACCCTGTAAATAATAGTTTCACAATACAAACTTCTGTCCTTGATGATTATAATATTACTATTTGCAACCTTACAGGACATCAAATAAGAAACATTAAATTCGTTGGCAACTCTTATAAAGGAAGTGTTTATGATTTAAAGGCAGGTGTTTATATTTTAACGATTGTTGGAAAAACAAATTCAATTTCAAAAACAATAAAAGTCATTAAACAGGATGAATAAATCTATAAAACATTTTTAAATTTCTATATAAAAACCATCCATAAAATATGGCTGAAGTTTTGGGATTGCTCTTTACAATTCTCTATCAATATATCTTTATACCAAAGCTCATTTACTCGGGCGTCTAAATCAACTTGTGTGTATTTTGTACTGCTAATAGTCGGCTATTTTAGGCAATAAAAAAAAGGTAAATATCTGTAAATTAGATATTTACCTTTGTACACGCAACCATATCAGACTCGAACAAATTAAATAGGGTTTTGGCTAAAATTGATGATCTTAAACACCTTGAATTTTAACATTTGGAAAATCGACTATTGGATGGTCTTTTTTCAAAATGACTTATCTGGATATTCTCATCTAATATAGGCCACCCATTCTCATTTATATTAGGCCAGTCATTCTCATCCAAAATAGGCCAGTCGTTCTCATTTTAATTAGGCCACTTTTTTGGGTTGTTTTGTAAAGCAAAAG
>JACCXH010000029.1 GCA_013697245.1 Bacteroidota bacterium | reverse complement strand
TTTTGCTTTACAAAACAACCCAAAAAAGTGGCCTAATTAAAATGAGAACGACTGGCCTATTTTGGATGAGAATGACTGGCCTAATATAAATGAGAATGGGTGGCCTATATTAGATGAGAATATCCATTTGTTAAACCACAGATCATAATTCTATTGGATTAAAATCTAATTCTGTTGCGCACTCGTTATATTGCCCACCGTAATAGGTGTTCCAAATAAGCGAGTTTTGAGCGTTGAAAGAAATAATGTAACTATCTACTTGACCAAGAGTACTTGTTTTTGAGTAAACGCTACCTGAGTTTACGCCAAGTAGATTTAAATTGCCTTGAGTACGCCCAGTAACGTAGATCTTCCTAAGGTTATCGGCAGTAACACTCCATGCAGTTGAAGTAGCGGTTGTATTTGCGCCCGAGAAACAACATCTTTTAATCATAGATGACTTTGGAATACAGCCCCTTGATGCACAAAGTCGTTCTGCGCTAATGGAAATCATTGAAGATCGTCACGGAAAATCTTCAACGATCTTTACCTCTCAAATACCAGTAAGCAAATGGCATGAAGTTATTGGAGACCAAACTATAGCAGATGCTATTCTCGATAGAATTGTTCATGATGCGCATCGTGTAGAAATAAAAGGTGAGTCTTTACGAAAAAAAAACAACCGAAAAATGAAGAAGAAATTGATTTAGAAAATTTAAAAAACTAACTTAGCCGAAGAATGCAAAAACAGTTTTAGATCAAACTAAATGGCAGTTCAAAGTGAGGGGGCTGTTTAAGCGGAAAATCCAGCTACTGTAAACAAATGACTTATTGTGTATGTATTTATCGAGCTTCGCATCAGCACAAAACTTAACGCTTCTGCTAGAAGTGAAAGCATAATATACAACTTCAGTTTTAGAAATTAAATTCGTTAGCCTTTTAATTTTCTTTCAAAAGGACCGGTTTTAAAACCATCCCTTAGGTTTTAGCTAAGGAATGGTAAGATCTTTCTTAATCGAAGAGTTTAATGCTCTTTGCATCTTTTTGAGTGTTGTTAGTATAAATCATTTATTTACTAATCAATCTGCAACTTTTAAAAATATAACTTTATTTCTACTCGCACTAACCTTTCTTAATTGCATTTTCCTATCTTAATAGTGCAACAACGAATGAATTATTTATTTCTTAAGAATAATAAATTCAGTTCTTCTATTTGCCTGGTGTGCTTCTTCTGAACAGCCTGAGGAATCGTTAAGATCACAAGAACACTTGTTTAGTAACATGGTTTCGCCGTATCCTTTCGAACGAATTCTTTCCGGATTTTTAATTTTCTTTTTGATATAATCAGAAGAAGCTTTAGCCCTTTTATCAGATAGTTTTTGGTTATAATCACTACTTGCCCTACAATCGGTGTATGCCTTTAGTTGCAAGCTCATTGTAGGGTTTTCGTTTAATACTTTTACAATCTTGTTTAATTCTATTTCGGCTGCAGGAAGGATCGTGTATTCATGAAAATCAAAATAGATTGGATTGAATCCAACTATTAAGGCCAGATCTTTTTTCACTTCAATTTTTTCTTTAATGGATTCCTCTTTTTTAACAACAGTTTCTTCTTTTACGGGAATTGAAAGCATCACATCGGCTATTACAGCAGACTCAGTACCGTAAGTGCCAAATGTATTTGTACCTTGAGTATATTTATCTTTTGTGCCAATTAATTTATAATTTTTATCAGTTTCCACATTAAAACTAAAGGCTCCATTATCTTTTGTAGTGAAAGTATCTAACACCACATCCGTATTGCTGAGTAAAGTAATAAATGTTATTGGTAATGGTTTTTCATTTTTGTCAACAGCGCGCCCATTTATTGTTTTGTTTGTCATGAAATCAACAGCATAAATATCATCATCTCCGCTACCGCCACCTCTGTTGGATGAAAAGTAACCTTTACTGTTTGAGTTATTCATAACAATTGAAAAGTCGTCGGAAGAACTGTTTAAGGGTGCGCCAATATTTACGGCTGTTTCGAAAACTAAACCTTTGTGCTTAGCACTAAAAATATCAAGTTCACCAACACCAAAGCGACCATCAGATGAGAAAAAAAGTATTTCTTTTTCTTCCTGGTAAAAAGGAAATACCTCATTACCTTCGGTATTAATTGTGTTTCCAAGGTTCTCAGCGTTTGTCCAAGCTTGATTGGCAGTTCTTGTTACTCTGTAAATATCCGCTCCACCAAAACCACCCGGCATATTACCGGTAAAATACATAGTATTTCCATCGGCTGATAAAGCAGGTTGTCCAAGCGAGTAGTCTTTGTTATTAAGTATAAAACCTTCCGGCTTAGACCATTCTTGTTTTAATGGATCGTAGCTCGAGAAATAAATTTCAACATTAACAACCAATTCTTTTTTGTTAAGCGTATAGTTGTTTTTTGAGTAGGCCATAAATGTACCTGCTTTATTAAAACTTGCCGGTCCTTCGTTCATGTCGCCATTAAATTCTTTATTAAAATTCTCAGGATTTTTTAATTCACCGTTCTCAATTTCAGCGAGGTAAATATTAAGGTAGGGTTTGCCATTGCGATAAGATGTTTTTGGATTAGCTTTCGTAGTTCTGCTGGAAGCAAAAACAATTTTATCTTTAAAATAGGAAGCGCCGAAATCTTGAGCATTACTGTTTATGCTCAGATGTTTTATTTTCTGTTTTTCATCATTTTTTAGTAAAGTTGCCAAATTGTTTTTGTTTGCGGCATAGTCCATTGCACGCAAATCATTCGGCTTCATTTGCTGGAATTTATCCATCCAAGTTGCAGACTCATCGTATTTACTATTAGCTCTTAACACCTTCGAATAATTGTAGTAATCTTCGGGCATCTGACCATTCTCCAAGGTAAATAATTTTACATAAGCCGTCTCAGATTCTGTATACTTATTCATTTTGTAATAACTAGTGGCAAGTTTTCTTTGCCCATCAGTACTCAGTTGCTGGTCTTTACTGTAAGCTTCAATAGCCTTGTCATACGAATAAATAAAATATAAATTATCGCCTTTTATTTCGTTTTTTGATTTTTTAGGAACGTCTACATATTTATCATAGGAAATGTTTGTTAATTTTTCCGAATAATTTTTATGTTTATATTCTGCTTGCTTATCATACCCATTGTTTAAGGATGAGGCGTTAATTTGTGCAGCACTGCTATAACTTATTCCAATCAATGCGATTAGGGGAATGTATATGTTTTTCATGTATTTATTTTTTAGGATAGTTAAAAGTAACGTGGTGAGTGAATTTGTTTTTTAGCGGCCGTTAAAAAATCGTATCGTAATACGATTTCATGGCTACCTTGATTGTATTTACCAGTTTGTAAACCATAAGACCAATCGTAGGAATACCCAAGAAAAAGTTGTTCTGTGAAATTAAACCCTAACAATGCGCCAAAAGCATCATTTGTGCGGTACATAGCACCAAGTGTGAATTTTTTCATAAAAATAAACGAAGCAGTAAAATCAGCCTGAATAGGAACTGCGGAAGTTACTTTAACAAAAGTAGTTGGTTTAAATGCCACGTTTTCTGACAAATTAAACAATGCTCCCGCAATAAAAAAGTAATGACGCTGTTCGCTTCCGGCGATTGCCCCATCGCTTGAATAGTTGTTTTCTATTAAATTGGGTACAGAAAGACCCATATAAAAACGCTCTCTAGAATAATAAGCACCAAAGCCAAAATTTGGGGTGATACGATTGTTGATATTGGTTTGAAAGGATGGATCTGCTTGCTGATCTAAGGCCAAGGCGCCCAAGTTGGCTTTAAACATATTTACTCCTCCACTAAGTCCTAATGCCAGTTTCGATTTTTTTGTCAGGTCCATTCTGTAAGCAAAATCACCATAAAGCGATGTTCTGTTAGTGGGGCCAATTTTATCATTTAAGATTGAAAGCCCCAAAGCCAGATGATTGTTTTTTAAAGGAGAGTGAAGTGTTAAAGATTGAACGATGGGTGCTCCTTGAAAGTCAACCCATTGCGACCTGTGCAAAGCCGTTATGGTTAAGGCGTCTCTGTTTCCTGCATAAGCAGGATTAACCATTAAGGTATTATACATGTAATGGGTATACATGGGATCTTGCTGTGAAAAAGTGTTTAATGCTAACATCATCACCGAGGTGAATGTGTAGGCTGTTTTTAGATGTATTTTCATATTTATGTTTTTAATGGTATAAATAAAATGTCGGTTTATAACTTTAGCTTTTCAAGCTTTGGATTCAAACCAGAATGATTTTTTTTGCTCTTATTTGTTTAAATAAATGGTTCCTTTAAATACTTCACTTCCGTCATTCAAATCAAGAACATAGAAATAAGTTCCAACCGGTAACTGATCGCCACCAAGTCTAGTACCCATAGTTGTTTTTCCATTCCAAGTGTTGGTGTAAGGATTTGCCTCAAATATTTTTTCTCCCCAACGGTTAAAAACTACAAAAGAGTTTTCCGGAAAATTGTTAATACCTCTTATAAAAAAATTATCGTTAATACCATCACCGTTAGGCGAGAACCCTTCAGGAATAAAGAAATCTGAGTCCTTACAGGTATTTACTGCTACCAGCACAGTTGATGTTTTAGAGGCACAATTATTCGAAGTAATAGCAAGAGAATAGGTTCCTGCATTAAGTGCGGCGGCCGTTTGTATACTTGGATTTTGTAAAGAAGAAGTAAAAGCGTTTGGTCCACTCCAGTTATAAGTGGCACTTACAATTGTTTGAGAAGTTAAATCAATGGGTTTACCTGTACACACCGAAAAACTGGAATTAATAATTGGATCTGCTGTAGAATTAACCACCAGAGAAATATTGGTAGTTGTATAATTTATACCACAGGCATCTCCAATGATAACATTATAATTAGCCGAAGCATCAGTTGTATTAGTAGGATTGAAGTTAAGTGTTTGAGAGTTTGCACCAGAAATATTTCCACCATTTATTAAATTGGTACTTGCATTTCTCCATTGGAAACTTAGTCCTATTCCTGCAGTTGATATTGACAAAGTGGCCGGACTTCCTGCACAAACTGTTTGATTATTACCAACGGCTGTTATTGTTGCCGGAGTGCTCATCACGAGTGAAGTGTTGGGTGAGGTATAGCTATTAACACATGAACCGCTAATTAATACGTTATAAAGATTAGATGCATCTGGATTTGTTGCAGGGTTAATTACTAGCGTAGCTGAAGTAGCTCCTGAAATATTTCCACCATTATTTAAATTAACACTACCTATTCTCCATTGGTAAAAAAGACCGCTAACAGAAGTAGTTGCTTGAAAACTTGCAGAATTTCCGGGACATACGGTTTGATTATTAATAGCTGTAGTAATTGTTTGAGAATTATTAACCACCAATGAAACGTTAGCGGAAGTATAATTGAGGGAACAAGAACCTGTGATGACAATATTATAATTGTTTGAAGCATCAATACCAGCAACCGGACTAATAATTAAAGAAGCAGAGTTAGCGCCGGAAATATTTCCTCCATTGATCAAATTTAATGTGCCTTTTCTCCATTGGTAAGTAACACCTCCACTCGGAACAGATACTGTGAAACTAGCGGCACTTCCTGCACAAACAGTTTGGTTATTAATAGCGGTTGTAATTGTGGCTGAATTATTTACTACAAGAGAGATGTTTTGAGTCGTAAAGTTTCCTGCACATCCGCCGGTAATTACCAAGTTATAATTTGTTGCAGCATCGCTCAGCGCTACCGGATTAATTGTTAATGTGCCTGTAGTAGCACCTGAAATAGCTCCTCCATTCACTATGTTTACTAATCCTTTCCGCCATTGAAATGAAGTTCCGCCAGTGGATGACACCGCAAAAACAACCGGACTTCCAACACAAACAGTTTGATTTATGGCGGCAGCTGTAATTCCAATAGAAGGAGGAATGCTGATAGTTGATGCATTTGTAGTGAGTGCACCGGTAGTGGTTAATATTCTTCCATTAAGATTAACACCGGTCGCCAATAATATAGCCGCATTGTTAACTATCCATGTACCTTTAGAAATTGAGTTAGCGTTTATACTTAAGGCCCCGTCAATTTTCCAAAAAACATTTTTAGCTTATGTGCCGTTAATCAAAATAATTTTAGAATTCACACTTGTTGAAAATGCACCGTTTACCTGAATTACAAAAACAGCATTTGCATTTCCCTGAGCATTTAGGTATAATGAATCGGTAAGTGTTACAGCACCATTCATTAAATAAGTATGTGGTGTGAGCACGAGGTTATTTCCGAATTGTGCCGGATACAATAAAATGATATCTGCGGTCAATGTATTTAAATAGGTGTAAACATTACCTAAATCAACAGAACATTGTGCAGTGGAAAGATCAGGTATGGGATGAATGGTACCATTAACTAAAAGGGAATTGTAATTGGTTGTTAAGCCGTTGTTACTACCAATATCGCCTGTTACGGTTGTTACACCCACATTCGATACCGCTCCATTGGACGAGAAGATAGCATAACATGCTGTTGTAGCAAGTGCCGGTGCCGCAGGGCCATTTAATATAGGCGCACTACAACCAAGTGGTATATAGGCTAAAACATTATTAACAGAGATGGCTCCGGTAGTTGAAAGTGCCCTTCCTTCGAGCGTTACGCTTGAACTAATACTGATAGCTGCATTATTTGCAATTATGGTTCCTTTCATACTAGTTCCGGTAGATAAACCAACAGCACCTTCAATTTTCCAGAACACATTGCAGGCTTGGGCAGTATTGGTTAATTGAACGACTGCATTTGTATTTGAAGCAAAGGTTCCGTTGATTAAAAATATAAATACAGCATTGGGATTTCCCTGACCATCCAAGGTTAAAGTATTGTTGAGTATTGAGTTACCGCTAAGTGAATAGACGCCGGCGGTTAAGGTGGCTCCGTTTCCTAAAGGAGATGCAGGAAAAAAACCTGCAACAGTAGAATTAAGTTGATTATATGCAATTAATAAATCAGATGCGCACAATGCTGTGGCGCCATTATTATTAAGCATATTTCCATCTACATTTCCGAAACCAGTGCTTGATCCGGAGTTTGATCCAACGTTACCCGTGAGATAAGAGGGCCCTACATTTGTAACCGCTCCTACACTAGTAAAAAGCACAAAGTTAGCGGCGGTTCCAAGTGTTGGTGCCTGTGCAAAATTTTGAACAGGTAAGACTAGCATCACAATAAATGCTGTACTAAAAAATAATTTTGTTTTCATTTTTCGTGATTTACACGCAAATAAATTTTTGCGTCGTCAAAACTGACTATTAATATCCTACAAAATTATGCCAAAACCATATTTGGCAAGAATTGCTGATATCAGAGACCTACAGAGAATAATCCTAAAAAATAATACGGGTATTATATTACACAATATAGGTAATTGCGTTAATATTCATGCCTGCACCAACAGAAGCGAAAAGAATCACGTCGCCCTTTTCAAGACGGTGATCTCCCTGCTCTTCTTTTAAAACCATATCCAGCAATGTTGGAATGGTGGCTACAGAGCTGTTTCCCAGTAAATGAATATTCATTGGCAAAACATTAACAGGTGGGGTGTCTATATTATATAGTCTGTAAAATTCTCTTATAATTGCTCTATCCATCTTTTCATTTGTATAATCAAAAAAACAAAAAGTACAAGTTCTGAGAATCAAAAAGTACAAAAATAGTAAATTTTGATTCTCTCCCTATTAAACAGCCTTTAAAGGGTAATTAGCGGTTAAGGTTAACTTATCTGCTTTACTTTTGCTTAAGCTGGTCTCAATAAATAAAATATCTCCTCCAACTTGTGTCCATGCCAAACCGGTTACAACACTGGCAGGCAATATCGTTGCCCTGATATTTATCTTTTATGTGCGAGGGTCCTAAAATTTTTGTAACACTTTCTTCGGTTATCTTTGGGATATCTTCTTCACTTGCAATATGCACCGCTGTATTACGCGCTATTTTAGAAATTTTCTTTTCTAAGTTACACATACCACTTTCGGCCGTGTAGGTTTCAATTAAAAACTCCAATGCTTTATCACTTATTTTTAACTGCGATTTTTTTAAACCGCTTTCTCCAACTTAGACCAAATTAGTGAGTTTATTGCCAATACTATTAAATCCATTTCTCCGGAGCAAATTATTAAAACATGCAATTTTGAATATGCCTTCGTTTCAAATATTTGGACTATTTAATAAATCAAATTGGTATTACTTAAGGCTACAATACGTGGTATACGTTTGGCCAAGAACAGTTTCAGACTTATCGCCGTCGTTACATTTTGCGCGCGCTTCATCCACACAGATAAATATTGTAACACTAAAAAAATCAGTATGTTCCATTACGCCATCTATGTTCCATCATCCCACGGTACACAGAAGATTTGCATTGAGAAAAAGCGAAAAAAAACATAAGAATTTAAAAAGAATTCTATTCTTGGAGGCACTAACTTTTAAGGAAAGCACATCTAATAAGGCGTGCTTTCTTTTTTCACCTCCTTTAAAACGCCCTTCATTGATACAAATTAAAGAAACAACACGATTTAATTTCAGGGTTCGATACCTCTTATTTTCATAAATCAATCGTTCTGGGAATATCGAACCTATAATACGTTGTTTATTTTCTGTATCGGCTGTACTGTATGGAGATTTAAATTTCCTTAATAGCGTTCATTTGTCTACAAATTGGGGAATTGTGGCTAAATATAACTCTATATATACTAATACTTAGCTTCTTTTGGCTGGTATGATTTTATAACAATAATCATGTTCCTTACCAAATTTAAAAAAAGAAGAGCTAACTTTATTGAGAGGAATACCTTTCGGAGTTGCAGAAACAAAAAGCCTATACAATTATTAGAAAATCGTTTGCATTTTCAAAATATTGAAAACGTGAAAGATTTTTAATATTAAAATAAAAAATTTAACTAATAAATAAGGCAATTAATGAGACGAAACTCTACACAAAGATTAACCAATGAGCGAAAGAATTAAAATATCAAAGATAGATAGCGATACATTAAAGCTCCTCCGCATCCCATTTTCGTTCTTTCTAATGCCTGTTTTCTTTCTTGCGCTCAGTCAAGTACCTGAAGTAAATTGGACAAACGCAATTCTTTGTTTTTTTATTTTACATTTATTTATCTATCCATCAAGTAATGGCTATAACAGTTATATGGATCAGGATGTAACAAGTATTGGCGGATTGGAGCACCCACCTAAACCAACTAAAAAACTATTTTATACTTCGATTATTTTTGATGTTATGGGATTGAGTCTTTCATTATTCATCAATATTCAATTTTTTATTTATGTCGCACTCTATATAATTGCATCACGAGCGTATAGCTTTAAAGGCATACGCCTTAAAAAGTTCGCTATTGCGGGGTTTTTAACCGTCGTTTTTTTTCAAGGTGCTTTTACGTTTTGGATGGTTTATTCTGCAATAAGTAACTATGCAATAGCACTCGATAATATATTGCTCATGGCTTTAATAGGCTGCTCATTCCTGATAGGAGGAATTTATCCGCTCACTCAGGTGTATCAGCACGATGCCGATAGTCTAAGTGGAGATTTTACTATAAGTTATAAATTGGGAATTAATGGTACTTTCATTTTTAGTGCTATAATGTTTGTAATTGCCAATTTTTTCTTCTACTTCTATTTTGATGGAATAGATAAAATAAAGCATTTTATTTATCTACAACTCTTTTTGTTTCCGGTGATCGTTTATTTTTTGATTTGGTTCTATAAAGTAATTAAAAATAAAAACCAAGCTTCATTCAAAAATATGATGAATATGAATTTTATTGCTGCTACGGCAATGAATGTCTGTTTCATTCTACTGTTAATTTTAAACATTACAGGATGAGCGTTATTTGCAAAATAGCTACCGCTGTACCTTCAAATAAGTATGAACAATCCCACTTAGCAGGCTTTATGTCCGACTTTCTTAATCATTCTGATTCCCAAAAAAGAAAATTGAAATTAATGTATGGTAAAAGCGGCATTGATACCAGATACTCTGTAATTCCGGATTTTGATTGTGCCCTTGAAAAGCGAAAGTTTTTTTCGAATACAAAAAACCTTGAGCCTTTCCCTACCATAGAACACAGAATGCAATATTATAACAAAACAGCACTTCCTATTTGTATTGAAGCTATTGAAAATTGTTTCACCAAAAAAATAAGCAAGCAGCAAATAACACATCTAATAACAGTTTCCTGCACAGGATTATCCGCTCCCGGATTAGATATAGATATTGTTCAGCATTTTAAATTAAACGAAAATGTAAACAGAACCTCTATCAATTTTATGGGCTGCTATGCCGCAATACACGCTCTAAAACAAGCAGATTATATTTGCAAAAGCGAAGAGGATGCAATTGTATTAATTGTTTGCGTGGAATTATGCACCATTCATTTTCAAAAAATTGATGACTTAGATAATAGTACCGCTAACCTTTTGTTTGCTGATGGCGTAGCAGCAACACTGATAATTTCTGATGACTATGCATCAAAAAACAAAATAAATGGCTTTAAAATTAAAAAATTTCATTCGCAAGTTTCTTTAAAGGGTAAAAACGATATGGCATGGGAACTTACATCCACCGGCTTTTTAATGACATTAAGTGCTTATATTCCACAACTAATACAAAAAGATATAAAAGCATTTTTTGAAAAAGCCATTTCCCAACATGGAATTAACAAACAGGAAGTTACACATTGGGCAGTACATCCTGGTGGAAGAAAAATACTTGAAGTAATCCAAAAAGAATTGGCGTTGGAAAAAGGTGACCTTGAGAGTTCGTTTCGGGTATTAAAAAATTATGGGAATATGTCGTCATCAACCTTTTTATTTGTATTGAAAGATATTTTTGAAACGAAAGTGAATACCCAGAAAAAGGAAAAAACATTTGGTGTGGCTTTTGGCCCCGGGCTTACAATGGAATCTGTAATTCTTGAAAATGTTTAAACAAAGATCATATCAAAAAGAACTTTTAGATGAACCTGATATTAAAAAGGATTTACTCTATCAAAATTTAACAGAACTGGAGTTTATCAATAAGTACCTAGGTGGTCATTCCGTTTCAATAAACGGATTAAAAAAAATTGTGGCTAATAAAACACAGGTTTATACGATTATGGATATTGGTTGCGGAGGCGGAGATTCTCTCAAAGCTTTTGCAGAATGGGCGAAAAAGGAAGATTACAACATTACCTTATACGGTGCTGATTTAAAGGAAGACTGTATTAATTATGCTGCAATTAATTGCACTAATTATAAAATAAACTTTAGGTGTGAAGATTTTAGGAATGTTTTTTCAGAACATATACAAATTAATATTATTCACGCATCTTTGTTTTGCCATCATTTTACTGAAATTGAAATTATTGAATTCATTAAATTATGCAGTAAAAATAAAGCTACATTCATCATTAATGATTTAGAAAGAAACCCTATTGCATATTACTCGATAAAAATACTTACCAAATTTTTTTCAAAGTCAGCACTTGTAAAAAATGATGCGCCCTTATCTGTATTAAGAGGTTTTACTAAGCCAGAATGGCAATCTATTCTTCAAAAATCGGGAATTAAAAATTATACTATAAAAAATCGTTGGGCATTCCGGCACTTAATAATTATTTACCCCAATGAATCCTAAACTGTTTGATTGCGCTATAATAGGAGGCGGATTAGCCGGATTAACTTTAGCTATTCAATTAGCGGAGGCAGGACATTCAGTTATTTTGTTTGAGAAAGAAAAATATCCTTTTCATAAAGTATGCGGTGAATATATTTCTATGGAAAGTTACGATTTTTTGGAACGAATTGGGGTTCCGATTGGTAGCATGAATCTTCCAATGATACATGAAGTAAAAATATCATCTCCGAATGGAAATTCTATTACCCGAAAATTAGATTTGGGAGGATTCGGAATTAGTCGTTATATCCTTGATTCGACATTGGCCGCTATAGCTGTAAAAAAAGGAGTTGTATTATTAGAAGAAACTAAAGTGTGGGATATTATCTTTGAAAATGATTCGTTTACGATAAAGGCTGCTCAACAAACTTATAAAACAAAAGTAGCGTGTGGTGCTTATGGTAAACGATCATTGTTGGATAAAAAATTAGACAAAAAAAATAAACCGAACAGAAAAAATTACATTGCCGTAAAACACCATGTAAAACTTAATTTTCCTGCCAACAGAATTGAGTTGCATAACTTCAAAGATGGATACTGTGGGATTTCAAAAGTAGACGGAGACAAATACTGTTTATGTTATTTGACCAATTCTCAAAACCTTAGAGATAACGATAATGATATAAAAGCAATGGAACAGAATATATTAATGAAGAATCCATTTTTAAAAAAATATTTTACTGAGGCTGTTTTCCTTTATGACCGACCAATCACCATTTCACAAATTACGTTCGATAAAAAAACGGCAGTAAAAAATAATGTTTTAATGTTGGGCGATTCGGCAGGCAACATAGCTCCTTTATGTGGAAACGGCATGAGTATGGCTATGCGCTCTTCTTATGTTGCGTTTCAATTAATAAAAAAGTATTTAGAAAAAAATATTACCCGGAGCGATATGGAAATATTATATAAAAACCAATGGGATGATCTTTTTTCGGGCAAAATTAAAGCGGGAAAATATATACAATACCTTTTCGGCAGAGAAATATTGACAAATATCTCTATTATACTGCTAAAGAAAATTCCTGCATTGACGGATAAATTAATAACTATTACGCATGGGAGCAAATTTTGAGATCAGGTTGAAATTTTACTATTAGGTTCTTTAAAATCATTCCATGTGAAAATCAAAGGCAATGCCTTTATGATAATAGAGAATGCATTGATGAGATAAATCTGAAAATAAACTTCAAATTTAATGCAAACAACCGAATCCAATACAACCCAAATGCCAAAAGCTGCGATAATAGCCTTCTGCGCCCAACGTTCTTTTCTTTTAAACGGGTAATATGCAATGTAGGCTAATAGGATATAGCAGCACGCAATTGTTGCACCTAACGGTCCCCAGATAAAAGCACGAAAAGATTCTACTTCGGATGGGATTTCAGATTGATTCCAAAACACTTTGGCGAGCATCTGGTTATAGGGGCGAAAAAAAATATTATTTCCAAATAAGGCAAAACTAATCCCAAACAATGCGAATAAGATGCTGGTATAGAATAACCACTTTTGCCAGAATAGAAAAGAAACTTTTTTTTTCATAAATACAAGGATTTTATAGTCTAATTACGGGATTCACTCAAAAAGTCCAGTATTAAATTTAGGATAAAACACTTTCAATAAAGTGTTTATTATTTTATCTATTATAATTTTAATAAAAGTATGGGCGTGCTGTTGCACTAACCTTAGTAGGTTAAGAACAACAACTATAGCTCCAATCATTGATTCGCTTGTTGTTTTTACCGTTGGCGGTAATTCTTTTTTTATTTCCTCATCTATAACTAAAGATTTAGGGTAGGAAATCTTTAAATGCTCCAAAAACAACCATTCGCTTAACAGGTTGAGTGCCTGAATACAATAAAGCCCTTCTTCTTTTGTAATAAAATTATCATGTGCGGATTTATTGCCGATTATTTGCAACTACGGAGAAATGTCCCCAAAATTTTGGAGAAAGAGGCTTGTTGTCAACCGTAAATTATTTTAGAATTGTCAAATGGGTGCATTACCACTAACTACCTTATACCCGATACAAACCTTCGGTTATCTCCACCACGGGGTGTAGATTACCGAAAGTGGGTATCGGTTTCTTAAATGTATCATTATTTTTACAAATAATCAAATGGAGATGTTATTTTTTGAAGATTTTGAGTGCTTACATGCGTATATATCTCGGTGGTTCTGCTGCTGCTATGACCCAATAGCTCCTGTATATATCGTAAATCTGTGCCATTCTCTAATAGATGCGTGGCATAACTGTGTCTTAGCCAATGTAAGGTTACCGGCTTTTTAATATTTGCTTTTAATATATTGGTTTTTAATACCAGTTGTAAACTTCTTTCGTCATACATAACTCCTTGGGTTTGTCCTTCAAACAGGTAAATCTTAGGCTTAAATGTTTTGTAATATTCAATTAACAGACTTAGTATTTTTGCACTCAAGGGTACAATCCTGTCTTTTCTGCCCTTTGCCTGTTTAATTATCAGCAAATTTCTTTTCGTATCAACATGCTCAAATTTTAATTTAAGTAATTCACCACAACGTAACCCACAAGCATAAATTAAACTCAACATAGCCTTGTGTTTTAAATTACTGGTTTTATCAAATATTTGTTTTACCTCTTCCTTACTCAACACATTAGGCAAAAGTTTTGGGCACTTTGGCCGGTGAATTAATTCAGGCTGAAGCTTTTTATCCTCCACCCTCGAAAAAAATAATTTAATTGCGTTAACCACCTGGTTTTGAAAAGAAGCCGAAAATTTATTCTTTATAATGTAGTCGTTATTAAAATCGATTAAGCTTTGGTTGTTTAATTCTTCAATGGGCGTATTATTGTAATACCTTAAAAAGTTTTTAAAGCGTCGGTATAAGTTTCAATTGTACTTGCGGCGTAACGCTTTGAAACAAGCCATTTTTTAAATATGTTTAGTTTAATTTTTTGTTCATCGTTAAGTTCGCCTAAACAATTAACCGGTTTTTTTATGGAAACAATTTCAGGCAATGTTGTTTTATCATTGACTATCGGATTAGTAATATCAGAAACAAGAAACTGTTTGTAGTCTACATAAGCCACATCTTTTAATAAAGTGTAAAGATGGGTGTAAGGGTAAGCGTTTAAAGGCACATACCACGAAGCCAAAGTTTTACTCCAACGCAAACCGTTTACTTCCTTCAATTTATTTTGAACGGTATCGTTTTTCGCGAAGGAGATCTTAATAATTTGATTTTGCTTATGAACGGATTTTGATAATGTGACATTTGGTTTTTGCATATCCAAAATTACTCTGTTTTAGAGCAATTTATTGCTATAATTCATAGCAATGTTTTAATTTCATTCGTCTTAATTTAACAAATGAAGATAATTGAGTAGATTGACCAAATCAAAACAGAAATTGAAATGATGGAAATAAACCAAGATCCATCGTTTTTTTCAAAATACAACCCCTTAAAACAATTGAAGGTGAACAGTTTCTAAAGTGGAATTATGGATTAACTACCATCAAAAACCCGGATACATTTTTTTAAGAGTTTTTTTATCAATATTAGCCAATTGAGAAAATTGAAAATGCTACACCAATTAATTCAATTAAATCAATTTTTTCAATTAATTCAGCAATTAAATCAATTTTAGCCTCTGAAACACCAATAAAAAAAGGAAAACAGGGTATGGCGATAAACAATGAAATTATTGAAATAATTGATTTTTCGCAAAAACTATCAAATTTGAACACGCTATTGAAAAATATTATATTTGGATAACTAAAAACTGAAAAATATAGAGTAAAAAATTAATAACATATAAGAATTTGCGTTACAACCTGAATAATGAAGAAAAAACGATCTGTAATGGTGTTATGGGTTTTTGTTAAGTAAGGGTAAAAATTAATTCCTATCCTTTGTAATATTCGCTAATTTCTTTAACCAGTTTGTCCCAGAAATATTCCTTTAAACTTTTTAAGTGGCATTGCTCATAACATTCAAAAATGAATTTTTTTTTGGTTGGTGAAGGATTTGTTTGATTTCTAAGCCTATTTTTTTGTGATTACAGAAAAAGGAAAGGGTTTCACTATTGAGTGAAACCCTTTTTTGTCAATCATTTTGTCAACCAGCTACTTTAAGTTGTTGGTTTTCAGTACCTTAAGTAGCCCGTACGGGAATCGAACCCGTGTTTCATCCGTGAAAGGGACGTGTCCTAACCCCTAGACGAACGGGCCAAAATTTAATTTGGAGTGCAAAACTAGTGATTAATTTAAAATTATCAAAATTATTTTCGAAAATAAGTTTTTTGGGCTTTTGTTTTGTAAGTCTTTATTGGTAAGGAAAGCAAGGTTAAAAACTGGTATAAAGCAGGCGGCCCATTAAAAAATAGATCGTTATTCCAATAATATCGTTTAATGTAGTAACAAAAGGGCCTGTGGCAAGTGCTGGGTTTATTTTAAACCTGTTCATCGTTAACGGCACAAAAGTTCCTAAAAAAGAGGCACATAAAATAACCGTGAATAATGCCACGCTCACTGTAGCCGCCAGCTGCCAATCTTCAATTAAAAAAGAATAACCGCAAATCAATATTGAACAAATTAGACCGTTAATAACCCCTACACCCAGTTCTTTTGCAAGTTTTGGTAAGATCTTATCGCCTAATAGTGTATTATTTGCCAAGCCCTGCACAATTATGGCACTACTCTGCACCCCAACATTACCTCCCATTGCACCGATCAAAGGAATAAAATAGGCCATTTCTGGATGGATCTTGATCTGTTCTTCATAACTACCAATAATACGCGAGCCCACAATACCACCGCACATACCCACCAATAACCAGGGAATGCGCGCGCGCGATAAGCGCCATAAGTGATCGTTCGAGTCTACGTCGTCAGAAATACCACTCATACGCTGGATATTCTCATCGGCAGTTTCCCTTATCACATCAAAAACATCATCAATGGTGATTCTACCCACTAACCTTCCTAATTGGTCAATAACCGGCAACACAACCAAATCGTATTTTTGCATGATCTCTGCAACTTCCTCACTCGTAGTGCTTGTTTTTACAAACTGAATGTCCGGTTCAAAAATCTCCTCTACTCGTGCCAAAGGATGAGAAATAATAAGTTTCTTTAATGACAGCATTCCAATTAAACGCTCATTATTATCCACTACGTAAACCGCATACATCACATCCACGTTATCTGTTTGTCTTCTTATCTCTTCAATACAGGCATTAACGGTTTCAAAAGCATAAATACTTACCAACTCTTTTGCCATTAAAGATCCCGCAGTACCATCATCATAATTGATCAACTCAGCAATATCACTTGCCTGCTCAATATCCTCAATGTGTGAGAGTACTTCTTCCTGCCTGTTCTCAGGGAGTTCGGCAATAACATCGGCAGCATCATCACTCTGCATGTTATCTAACTGCTCGGCAATTTGCTTGCTACTAAAGGTGGTTAAGAGATCTTCACGCTTATCGTCATCTAATTCTAAAAGAACATTTGGTGCAATTTCATCATCCAGTAATTCGTAAATGTAAGCTGCATGATTAAGATTAAGTTGGTTGATGATAATAGCAATATCCTGAGCATAAAATTCATTTAATTGCTCCTTTAAAAAAACAGTGTTCTTTTCGTCAATAGCATTTTTAATACTATCTATAAAATCAGATGTGATCTCGAATTGCATGTTTTAAAAGTCAGGCAAAAATAAAGAATTAAAATCAGGATTTACTACAAAAAGGAATTTAAGCGAGTTCTTTAAAGGCATTTCTTATCCGCACTTTAATAGCAGCCGTCATAGGATAATTTTGCATATGCTCTAAATGCAATCGCAACTCATTCTTTAGCTCAGGATATTTTTTACAGATAAAAGAGGCTACCGTAATAGCAAAAGCTTTAATAGCAATAGGACTTTCGGCAGAGACCAATGATCTGAAACAACTTTCTACCAAAGCACCTTCGTATTTTTCGGGGATCTCAATTTCCTGAAAAATGCGTAAGATGTTACGCGCAATAGCCGGATGATTATTTGGTTCATCTAATTTTTTAATGAGTTTGCCTAAATAAGGAGTAATTAATTTTGGATGCTCGATGGCTACATAACTAAGTGGCCAAGCAGCCCTTTGTGTAATGCGGTATTCACTATTCAAAAAAAGGTCCATCAACATTTTAAACTTTTTTTTATCATCGCCAATGTATCTTACAATAGCAATGGTCAACGTTTTACTATGCTCTGCCGCTAATCGTTTTTCTATATCCATACCAAAATTATGTCAAGAATTAAAACTTTTTAATCTTGAATTATCAGTTTCTTGTTTTCAATTCTGTTATTTGGACCAATTATTTTTATTAAATAGATCCCATTATTTAATTTTTCTAAATAAAGATCGATTTGCTTTTTTTTAAAAACTGTTTCTTCAATCACTTTTTTTCCTTCCATATTATAAACTAGAATTGCATAAGAATCAATTGCTGTAAATAATATTGTAATGTTTTTATTTGCAGGGTTTGGGTAAACAATAGTGTTTATTGATTGCTGCTGAGACAATTCTTTTATTCCAACTGTTTTTAATTCGTTAACTTTCATATAACAAATCCCCTTTAATAAAGAAGTACCAAAAATTATTGAATCGATCATATTTAAAGAATATATATTATCCTTAGGATAATTAGCATAGACATTTGGCAACCATGTTTTACCCCAGTTTAAAGAACCTTTTTTTCTTATATAGCATTCCGAGTCCGATGCTAATAAAAAAGTAGAATCTGCTATAATGAAATCACTTATTACAGAAGATGCTGAAAAAACAGAGCTAAAATTTATTAAATTATCAGACGAATTAAATAAGGTATGTTTTGTAGCGCCATAAAAATTTATGTTATTTACGTATAAAACTGACACTAAAGAATCTTTCAAATTATTATTTAATAATTGCCAGGAAATACCATCATTTGTTGATCTATAAATCCCTTTGTTTGTAGCGCAATAGGCACTATCAATATTAATTAAAATATCATTTATTTCTGGCGGGTTAAATACCGTTGTAGACATAGTCCAGGTATTTCCATTATCGTTAGATAAATAAATACCGGTTTTTGAACCTGCAATTAGGGTATTGCTTTTTTTGATCATTTTATTGAAAGAAATACCAGAACTTGAATTAATAAAAGACCAATTAGATCCATAATCAGCTGATCTGTATATGCCGTTTTTAGAACATAAAAACACCAATGAATCATAGGAATAAAGAGAATTGCTTTGAATATTTTTTAATTTATATTCCGGTGTCCAATGCTTACCCGTATCAGATGATGAATAAAGTCCCCCATTCTTACTTATACTTAAAAGCTTTGTGCTACTTTTTATAATATCTTTAATATCATAAAATCCAGGCCCTGGCGTTCCATAAGAATGAGATTCCCATGTAGAATCTGCCAAATTTATTTTATGTATTCCATAATCGTTTACTACAAATTGATTTGCGAAAACGACAACATCATTAACCCCAGTTGTTAATAATCGCCCATCGTTCTTTGGAATGATCCAGGATGCACCATTATTAAGCGAATATTGTCTATAATTACATCCACCTATTTGTTTTTGGTGCCTGCTATCAAATACATCTGAACAAAGAATTGGTTGAAATACCCAGTTATAATTGCCAACTTGACTAGTGTATCCACCAAAAGATGTTGCAATATAAATATATGGATAATCAACTACTACATCACTCGCCCAAAGAGTTACAGTATTAGATATAGGTATGCCAACATTCTGAGAAATCCATGATTGGCCATTATCATTTGACACATAAAAACCAGAGCACGATGTTCCGGCAAATAGTAAACTATTGTATGATTCTAAAGAATTGATCTGCTGATTAAAACATGTTGTATCAATGCCATTATAAGCACCTGCCCATGTGCTAAGTGGATTTTTATAATTCCTTTTATAAATCCTACCCGTAAC
The DNA here is from genome assembly GCA_013697245.1 of Bacteroidota bacterium. Classification (GTDB taxonomy): domain Bacteria; phylum Bacteroidota; class Bacteroidia; order B-17B0; family Aurantibacillaceae; genus Aurantibacillus. The sequence continues at coordinate 19,975 of JACCXH010000029.1, read as the reverse complement.
ATTGCCAATAAAAACTATAGAATCATTAACAACCATTGACCTGACAGCACACCCTGCCGTATTGTTAATTAAACCTGTAGAAATATCTGACCATGAATTTCCAAAATCTGCTGAAACATAAATGCCAACACAAGGATTTGCAAAATTATTACCGTATGCTACAATATAATTATCTTTTGCTACTAAATATTTTACATCCATTGGTGCATTAGCTAAAGGCTTCCAGCTTTTTAGTGAATCTCTGGAAACAGAAATTGACGAATAAATACCACCTGTGCCAAATAAATAAAGAACGCTATCTTCTTTATTATAAAACATTGGATTTCCGAAAAAAGCCAAAGAAGAATTTGTTATGCCTTGTTTCCATTGCGAAAATAAAGAATTAGCTATAATAATGAAGCTAAGTATTAAAATGAAATATCTACTTCCGGATTTTTTATTTTCCTTTTTCATATTTTATCGAATTGTTGTTCAAATTTAACTAAAATGAATTTACCCACAAATTGATTTTCTCTCTCCATATTAAAACAAAAACTCCTAAAACAGCAATTAGGCATGCAAAAATTGCGTGGGCAGTAATTTTTTCTTTATAATAAAAATAATTTATTGGCAATACCACAATTGGTAAAAGCGCAAAAATAGTTTGGGCGGTTGCAACCGGTAAATGCTGAATGGCCATTAACGAAAAAGAAACACCCAACACCGGACCAAACAAGGTACCCAAAAACATAAAAGGCAACCCATTGTTTTGATTCTTAAATATGGGTAAAGAGTTGGCTTTCATGCGGCCGGTAACTATTGAAATAAAAAACGCAGCACCAAAAGCAAACAATAAACGTATCCATACAGCGTGCAGAGTCGGCAGTTTTTCGGAATAATAATCCATTCCTAATTTAGAAAGTACTAAACCTGTGCCCTGGCATAATGCGCCCAGCACGCCAAATAAAATACCTTTTTTGTTGCGGTGAAAACCTGCATTTTCGGAAGCAACTTTATCTTTTTTAGAAAGTGTTAACCAAATTACACCCGCAACTGTAATAAAGATACCAATGATACCAATAAAATTTATATTTTCATTCAACACTAAACAACCCAATAGCAAAGCCGATCCCGGGGCAAAGGTGGTATACAAGCTTCCTAATTTTGGTCCAAGAATTCTGAATGAGGTAAAACTAAAATAATCGCCAACACTAAAACCAATAATACCCGAAAGGCCGAGAAATAAATAGTGATACGGTTGTGGTTGAGAGAAAAGTTCTGAAATAGTTAAGGGGTAAAATATCAGTAAAATAATAGAGATAACTATCCACGCTAAAAATAAACGATACTGGTTAAGTGCAGCCGTGCCAAAACGGTTGGCGGCTTCGGTAAACGGAAAGATGCCAATGCTCCAGCAAACGGTTGTTAAAAGAGCTATGAGTTCGCCGAACATCTTATTCGTTAATAGTGTTTAGGTAGTATAGTTTCTGGCGCCAAAAATACTACTGCCAATGCGGATCATCGTACTCCCCTCCTCCATGGCAATTTTGTAATCATTGCTCATACCGTAACTTAAAACAGAAAAGTTAAGCTGTAAAATAGAAGATGTTTTATCTGAGAATTCTTTTAACGACCTAAACTCTTTTCTTATCTGGCCTTCATCGTCTGTATTACTGGCCATTGCCATAAAACCAAGGATCTTTACATTCTTTAGTTGAGAGAATAATTCGGATCTTAAAAAATTAGCACATTCTTCAAACGAAAAACCAAATTTTGTTTCTTCCCGCGCAATAAATAGTTGTAATAGACAGTTAATTACTTTGTTGTTTTTTTGCGCCTGTTTATTTATTTCCTGCAATAGCTTTACACTATCCACACCGTGAATTAAATAAACAAAAGGAACGATCAATTTTACTTTATTACTCTGCAAGTGACCAATAAAATGCCATTGAATATCTTTTGGTAATTGTTGCTGTTTGTCAACCAATTCCTGCACATAATTCTCGCCAAAATCTCTTTGTCCGGCTTCATAAGCCTCCATGATCATTTCATTTGGCTTTGTTTTAGAAACGGCAACCAATGTTACGTTAGAGGATAATGCGTTCTTTATTTGTATTAGATTTTCTTTTACAGACATTTTTAATTCACGCTTCAATTTTTCTTGTTAATCTACGAGTTACGAATCTTAACGAATTTACTAATTGGTGGTTTGATTCGTACATTCGTAACTATTCTTATTTCGCGTTAAATTATTGTTTGATGTTAAATAATTACCTGCTTTCTATGAATTATCATCATCTTCAAAAGAATAAATAACCAAACCACTACGCATCTTTGGCTCTACCCAGGTAGATTTTGGCGGCATAATATTATTGGTATCGGCAATCCATTTTAAATGGTCCATAGTTACCGGATATAATCCAAACGCAACTTCAGATTTATCCTCATCTACACTTTTTTTAAGTGCTTCCGGTCCCTTAATACCCGGAATAAAACCAATTCGTTTATCGATCTTAAGATCATGAATACCAAACAAGGGTGATAAAATATGTTCTGTTAATATGAATGCATCTAAGCTACCGACAGGATCATCGCTATTATAAGTTCCTTTTTTACAGATCAGTGAATACCATTTCCCGTCAATATACATGCTTATTTCATGCTTCTTTGCAGGTTTGTAAATAACTTCTTTAATTTCTTTTACTTCGAACTTATCTTTTAATTTTTGAAGCAGATCGTTAACGCTTAAATTATTCAGGTCTTTTACTATCCTGTTATAATCATAGATCTTTAATTGCGTTTCTGAAAAGAAAACACCCAGGTAATAATTAAACGCTTCATTACCGGTGTAATCCTTCTTTGCTTTTCGTTTTATATTGCCAAGCAAAGCCGAAGAGGCCGAGCGGTGATGCCCGTCTGCAATATAAATAGAAGGGATCGCGGAAAAACGTTTTGAAATTAGCTCCACATTTTTTGTATCACTTAAAACCCAAAGTGTATGTCGTACTTTATCGGTTGTAGTAAAATCGTAATGCGGTACTGCTTTTGAAATATCTGAAATTAATTTATCAAGGTCTTTATCATTTGGGTAACAGAAAAGAACAGGCTCGGCATTAAACTCACAAACCTCTAAATAATCTTTTAATTTTTCTTCGCGCTGGGTAATGGTTTGTTCGTGCACTTTAATAACCCCGTTCATATAATCATCAATACTTGTGCAGCCAATGATACCAAGAAACTCGATATTATTTTTTATTTGACGGTAAATATAATAAGCAGGTTTCTCATCACGTTGAAAGACCTTTTCTTTGATGAAGGATTTAAACCGGCGTTTTACTTTTACCAATCTTTCTTTAGAGCCCGGCTTGGTGCGAATGCCATCATCAAAATCAGGATTAATAACATGTAAAAAAGTAAAAGGGTTTCCGGTAAGTTTTTCTTTTAACTCTGAGGGATTATACCCATCAACACTACGGGAGGCAACTAAATGCACCTTATCGTTGGTTGGCCGTAAGCCTTTAAAAGGGAGAACAGTTGCCATTTTTTAATCAGTCGTTAGAGTTTAGTCGCTAGTTTTTAGTCGTAAGAAAGCTGCCAGGAATGCCGAGTAACTTCTGTTGACTGCCGACTATTATTTTAATGCTTCAATTAATTTTTCTGCTAACTCCACACCAATACGTTCCTGGGCTTCGTTAGTAGCTGCGCCAATGTGCGGGGTTAAAGAGATCTTTGGGTTCTTTAATATGGCTATAGAAGGTCGTGGTTCATTTTCAAACACATCCAAACAAGCATGTGACACTTTACCACTGTTTAAAGCTTCTAAAAGATCATCTTCGTTAATAACACCACCACGCGCTGTATTTACAAGAATTACGCCATTCTTCATACTTGCAATTTCGTGACGTGTAATTAATTTACCACCAGGTACGTGAAAAGTAATATAATCTGAGTTTTGAATTACTTTATCCATACCAACGGTTTTGATACTTACGGATGCCGCTTTTTCATTCCCGTTAATTTCAATATCAATAGTTGCTTCAGTAACAAAAGGGTCAAAGGCCAATACTTTCATGCCCAAACCTAAGGCCATTTTAGCTACGCTTTGCCCTATCCTGCCAAACCCAACAATACCCATGGTCTTAGCTCTTAGTTCAATGCCTTTTGCATATTTCTTTTTTAACTCATCAAATTTATCTTCACCAATTGCAGGCATCTGGCGGTTACTATCGTATAAAAAACGGGCAGCATTAAATAAATGGGCAAATACCAATTCAGCAACCGAGTTACTGGAGGCTGCCGGTGTATTAATAACGTTTATTCCTTTAGAACGGGCATACTCCACATCAATATTATCCATGCCCACGCCACCACGGGCTATTACTTTTAAATTTGGGCAAGCATCAATAATATCTTTTCTGATCTTGGAGGCGCTGCGCACAGTAACGGCCATATAACCTTTGTCGTTAATTTCCTTAGCAATGTTATCTTGTTCAACTTTTTCGGTTACAACTGTAAAGCCGGCTTTCTCAAGCATTTCTTTTCCAACAGCATCTATGCCATCGTTTGCCAATATTTTTTTGCTCATAATTAAATCCCTATAAATTATTAAGAATTTAAAAGTAAAGATTAATTATTCAAAAAAACAGTATTCCGGAAAAAAATTAGAATTTAATCCCAACCGTTGCAGAAACCGTAACGGCGTTATATAAGATCGTTGCTTTTTGGGTAAATGTATTAAAGAAATAATAATCTTCGGTACTTAATGTTTTTACCCAAACCAGATCAATATAAAAATTGTTCTTCGTTCTTATACCGGCACCAATTGAATAAGAATGTCTAACAAATGTTCCAGCAAAAGCATTACCAAATGGGCTACCTTGCATATTATAGCCCAAACGCAGCATAACCGGTTTAATATTAAATTCGGTACCTACCCTTAAATTATGGCCGGCCTTGTATTTACTTTTAATGACTGCGTTAACACCGGCAAAATCGGCAATATCTGTGCTGCTTAATGAAGCGGTCTTATAATTCACCATTTCGTAATCTATACCAATAACAGATATTTTTTTGATCACTACTGCCGCGTTTACACTTACCCTTGCAGGTGTTATGATCTTGTAATTAAAATAACCTCCATCGGGGGGATCTTTTTGGGTATTTGGAGTTGTAGGTTTTGCATCAAAATAAGCGCTCATTGAATTGTAATAATCATCTCTTAAGCTATAAATTGTGGCCGTGTGATAATAAAATCCAAGTCTTAAGTAATCGTTTACTCGTCCTATTCCTCCTACTTTAAAATTAATACCGCTACCTTTTGTTTTAAAATATTCGGTATAAGCTAAACTATTAAAACCTAAATATTTTGAATAATCAGAATGAAGATTTGGAACCGCTTCAAGATAGTTGGTAGTATAGGTAGATGATGATGTGTAGCCTATTCTCATACTATCTTTATCGTCTGCTTCGGTATGCGTGGTGGTTGATGAGTAATCAACTCTTGGAAGCCCAATGCTTGCACCAAAATAAAACTCATCTTTATACGCATAAGCATAAGAAAAATTTAATTCATTCACTCTACCGGTTGTTACCACATCGCGTGTTTGTTTAACGGTGCGTTTAAGATCTACTAAAGAATTGTATTTATTATTTACAGTATCGTAATCCAATAAATAAGTTTGGTAGGCAAGATCTTCATAAAAACTATTTAATTTTCCGATCGATCCGTTTGCCTTGTTCACCATATCTTTTAAAATAGAACTGTTGTTGGTGTAAGATGACATCCTTGTTTTACTTGAAAAATTTTGAATTTGTGTATTGGTAAAAGCAATAATATTCCTGCTTTCATTATCATTTTTAGAAGGCCAACCGCCAAGGATACCAAAATTATTAAATGTAAAAGCTGCGTTTGGAATGGTAGTGGATTTGGAATTTATAATTCCGGTATTATTCGTTGTTCTTAAGCCTCCCGAAAAAGTGATTTCTCCTTTGCGGTAAAGACCCAAACCTGCAGGGTTGTATGCGGCGCAACTAAGATCGGCGCCAATTGCTCCAAAAGCGCCACCTAATGCCACAAAGCGTGATGTTCCATTAACCCCGTACCGAGAATAACGAATAGCATCCAAATCGTTTTGCGAATACGAACATAAGCCTACGATAAATAGGACTAATAAGAATTTAATGCGAAGCATGTACTGTTATCTTGGGTGATTTGATCCTCCACCTGAACCTCTGGGACTAGATGAGCCACCGCTATTATAATCGCCGCCGCCAAAGTTTGAATTACCCCCGGTGTTACGATTAGAACTGTTGGTGTTATTTTGAAAACCGTTATTATCTATACTCCCATTAACGCTTTTACCTGAACCGGAATTACCGTTGTTTGGGTTATACGTTTCAGAAGAACCGGTTGATCTTCCCGGTGAGTTGTTAGTATTTCTTACCGGATTCGTGTTAGTGTTTGAACCATTATCAGTAGTCGTATTTTTTCCTGACCCTAAATTTGTATTCTGGTTATCGGAAGAAAATATCCTAGGCCAAAAACCTTCTTGTTTAGGGGTTGCAACCGGAGTAGTTGAAGTATTTGAATTATTGTTTGGATAATTTATATCAGTACCGGTTGTTTTACCTGAACCGGAAGAAGTAGTTTGTCCACCACCAAAATTATCAGTTGTAGTATTGCTAATTGTTTTATGAGGTACATCAATAAATCTTGGAGTGCTTTCTTGTTTGACAGCTACTTCGTTTATGAATTGTTGGCGTACACTGCTTCCTTCGGGAACAGCCATACCTGCAGTTGTTTGACGATGTCCGTTACCACCGCCATTGCTACCTCTTGGGCCATATTCAGCGTGACTGTATGAACTGTTTACATCATAACTATTAAAATAACCCCAGTTACTACCACTATTAAAACCATTGTTATAACCCATCATGTATGGATTATACCCATAAGGATTATAAGAATATGGATTATAGCTATATGGGTTGTAACCATAACTGTATGGATTATAACCTCCATACATGTTGTTGCAACCGTAATAATAATTTGAATAATAAGGGTTATAAGTACTGTAATATGGGTTGTATCCACCATAAGAATTATTGTAATAGTTTCCTGTACCAAAACTCATGGATAGACCATTGCTATAATTACCAAATTGGTTAGAAGGCATATTATAGTTATAAGAACTATAAATACTAGATCCGTACATGTTCGGATTTTGATTGTACATGTAAGAATTAGTGTAATAATTATTATAGTACCCAGCGCCGCTTACCGGGTTATTAAAACGACGGATCTGCGAAGCATACTTGTAATCATAATAATCGTCGCTGTTGTATTGAGGATCTTTATAATATGGATTAGAATCATCTTTAGCTTTTTGAGCTAATGCTTCATCTTGTTGTTTTTGTTTTTCTGCAGCATCTTTTTTTGCTTTTTCAGCTTCCGCAATTCGTGCTAATTTTTTTTCTTCAGATGGACTGGTATAAACGTCGTCCTGATAAGAACTGAGCTGAGAGATTTTACACGAACTAAATAGTAGTGTAAAAAGAGCTATTGGAACAAAGAATTTTTTCATCGCAAATCTTTTAAAAGTTAATAATATTGCGGAGATTTTAAGTAAATTTACGCAAAAACAAGCTAGTATTTTAAAAATTTGCATTTTTTATCAGTTTAATTATAAACAGCTAAAATGCCTACAGAAACTAAATTGATCTATGAGCAAGGTTATTACTCCACAGGAACAAGATTACAGTAAATGGTACAATGATATTGTTGTAGAGGCAGACATGGCAGATCACAGCGCTGTTAGGGGTTGCATGGTTATTAAACCACATGGTTATGCCATCTGGGAAAAGATGCAACAAACCCTGGATAAGATGTTTAAAGACACCGGCCACGTAAATGCTTACTTCCCGCTATTTATACCAAAAAGTTTGTTCGAGGCTGAGGAAAAGAACGCCGAAGGCTTTGCAAAAGAATGTGCAGTGGTTACTCATTACCGTTTAAAAACAGACCCACAAAATCCTGGTAAATTGATCGTTGATCCGGAAGCTAAACTGGAAGAAGAACTCATTGTTCGTCCAACCAGCGAAGCCATTATCTGGAATACATACAAAGGCTGGATCCAAAGTTACCGCGATCTTCCTTTGCTTATTAACCAGTGGGCCAATGTGGTGCGTTGGGAAATGCGTACGCGTTTATTTTTACGTACCGCCGAATTTTTATGGCAGGAAGGTCACACCGCCCACGCTACAAAGGATGAGGCCATTGAAGAGACCCGAAAAATGCTGGATGTTTATGCCGATTTTGCAGAGAACTGGTTGGCTATGCCCGTGGTTAAAGGTGTAAAAACCGCTAACGAACGTTTTGCAGGTGCCGACGATACTTATTGTATTGAGGCCCTGATGCAGGACGGTAAGGCTTTACAAGCCGGTACCTCTCATTTTTTAGGACAAAATTTCGCGAAAGCTTTTGATGTAAAATTTGCTAATAAAGAAGGAAAATTAGACCATGTTTGGGCTACATCATGGGGCATGAGTACGCGTTTAATGGGTGCTTTGATTATGAGTCACAGCGATAATAATGGCCTGGTCATCCCTCCAAAATTAGCACCAACACAAGTAGTTATTGTGCCTATTTATAAAAGTGAAGAAGGCCTTGCTAAAATAACTGAGTTTGCTAATACACTTAAAGTAAAACTTCAGGTAAACAATATTTCGGTTAAATACGATAACCGCGACTCTCAACGTCCGGGCTTTAAATTTGCAGAACACGAATTAAAAGGCACTCCTATTCGCATTGCTGTTGGCGAAAGAGATCTTGCCAACGGAACTGTTGAAGTTGCCAGACGTGACCTTTTAAGCAAAGAGATAGTTAAAATGGAAGAGGTTGAAGTTTATGTAGCTAAATTGTTAGAAGATATACAGGCCAACCTATACACTAAAGCTTTGGCGCGAATGAAAGCAATGACACATAAAGTGGATTCGTACGAAGAGTTTAAAAAAGTACTGGACGAAAAAACAGGTTTTATTTTAGCCCATTGGGATGGGACACCCGAGTCTGAAGAAAAAATTAAGAACGAAACCAAAGCAACGATCCGTTGCATCCCTTTAAATAATCCATTAGAAAATGGCGTATGTATTTATAGCGGAAAACCTAGTAAGCAAAGGGTTTTATTTGCGAGAGCATATTAAAATTAATGGTCATGGACAGCGAGCAGGAACAAAAACAAAAAGCAACTATCTTAAAGTTACTTTCCGAAAAATCGGTAATGAAACAGGATGTTTATACAAATACCATCTCTGTTTTTAACGAATTAAAAGATACATTAAAAGAAAAAGCCGATGACCTGGCGGAATCGGTGGCGGCAATTGATAAACGCGTTAATATATATTACAAAGATGTAAGCCTGCAATCTATGCAATTAAAGGTAGCCGGCGATATTCTCGATTTTCAGATGCACTCTAACGTTTTTGAGTTTGACAGGTCGCACCCCATGTTTAAAACAAGTTATATAAAAAGCAACGAAATGAATTCGTTCTGTGGTATTATCAGTGTTTATAATTTCCTGGCAGATTCATACAAATACAATCGTTTAAATGATCTTGGTTACCTTGTAGCACGTGTTTTTGTGAACCGTGAAAAAAAATTCTTTCTCGAAACCCGCACACAAATAGGTTATAAATACAATGCTTTTAGTGCCGAACCTACCTCTAAGGAACAACTAAGTGATATTGTAAATGAATTGATCATTTATGCCATCACTTTCGACTTATTTACACCCCCATACGATTCGGTAAGACAAGTAAGTGTTTTAGAGATCCAGGAAAAATCAAGCAGTAGTGCGCTAAGAACCGGTAAACGATTAGGTTACATGGGCTCAAAAGGAAATGGCAGTAGTGTTGACGACGAAATAAATCTATAATTAAATAAATGCTATTTGACAGAAAAAGGAGTTTCGCCGATCAAAAAACTGATCATTTTTTTTTAAAGGCGGTAAAACCTTTTTCCAAAATCGTTATTTTCTTTTTCCTTTTTTTTCCGTTTCTTTTGATATCACAAAATGATACCGCAAAGATCAATGATATGAATGCCAGGTCTGAGAGCATTCGCCGTGCAAATCCAGATTCAGCCATAACCTTATGTAATGAAGCGCTAGCTTTATCAGAAAAACTAAATTATACTTCCGGTAAGATCAATAGTTATAATAACATTGGTATGGCGCTTAATTACCAACATAAGAAAAATGACGCCCTGTTAAATTTAAAAAAGGCGCTTGAACTTGCCAAAATTTTTGGTAATCCTACTTTAATTGCTTTTTCGTATCGCAATCTGTCTTTAATTTATGAGTCAAATGCAAATTATGGAGCAGCCATTACCAACTCATACGAGTCGTTACGCATTTTTGAATCGATAAAAGACAGCACAGGCATTATGACCTGCTATAATAATATTGCCAATGTTTATAACGATCAGCAAAACTTTACAAAAGCATTAGAGTTTTTTTTAAAGGCTATCCCATTAATAGAAAAAAACGACAATATTAACCGCTCAAAAGTATATGGTAACCTTGGCCTGGTTTATAATGAGCTAAAGAATTACGATAAAGCCCTGTATTATTTTTTTGAAGCATTAAAGATCCAACAGGCGGCGGGTAATCAATTAAAAATAGCTGATATATATACCAACCTTGGCGTTTGTTTTTCATCACAAGGTCATTTTCAAAAATCGCTGGATTATCTGTTTAGGGCTGCGCCTATTTACGAAGCAACCAATAACGAATTTTATTCAGAAATAGCTTACACTAATATTGGAGATAACTATATTCGATTAAAAAAGTATAAAGAAGCGGCGGAATATCTTAACAAAGGATTGCTTATTGCACAAAAAATTGATGACAAAGAAGGTGTGAAGGTTTCTTGCCTTGCCCTCTCGGAGCTATATGCACAGACGGGTGATTTTAAAAATGCTTTTTTATATAATCGCCGCTACATGATGGCGAAAGATTCGCTTCAAAGTTTGCAGAACCAAAACCAGATTGGCGAAATACAAACAAAATATGAAACTGATAAACGCGATAGAGAAATTGAACTATTAAATAAAGATAAACAGTTGCAGGAAAGCATTATCGAGAAACAAAACATTCAAAAAATCGCTTTTATTACCGGTATTATAGTATTGCTGGGCTTTTCGGTATTTATTTTTAACAGCTTTAAAAGAAAACAAAAAGATAATAAAATTATCATTAGTCAAAAAGAAGAAGTTGAAAAACAAAAACAATTGGTTGACGATAAACAAAAAGAGATCATTGATAGTATTCGGTATGCGCAGCGAATTCAAAAAGCTTTATTGCCAAACGAAAAGTATTTCGCAAAAAATATTGATCGTCTAAAAAACAGTGAAAAATAAATTTTTATACCAATTTCAACATACACCTTTCATTCTCCAACATTTTATTTTCAGGTTCAACAAGTAAGGATATCCTTACATCCTGCATGGCTTTTTTGTAAGTTGTTCTTAACTCTTTACGTTTAATGGCCTCTAAAAACCGTTTAATGTCTTCCTTGGTTTCTAAGATTAGTCCCGGTACTTTTGTGGGTTTACCTTTAGCATCTTTAGCCACCATGGTAAAGTAAGAAGTGTTGGTATGTTTAACGGTGCCAACCAAAAAATTCTCAGCTATTACTTTTATCCTTACAACCATTGAAGAAGTGCCAACATAATTTACCGAGGCATATAATGTAACCATCTCGCCTACTTCAATAGGCTCAATAAAATCCACGTTCTCAACCGAAACAGTTACGCAGTAATTGCTTGCGTGCTTTGATGCGCAGGCATACGCCACTTTATCCATTAACGATAAAATAATGCCACCATGTATCTTTCCTCCAAAATTAGCATAGGCCGGTATCATTAATTCGCTCACAGTTGTAGCCGAGTAACTCACTTCTTTAAAATTATCTTCCATAAAACTATTTTGCTATTGAAATTAGGAAATATTAACCTAAGAAACAATTTCCTAAAGAATAAAAAAGTATTTTTATAGCGGTGGAAAACAAACCCAATTTAAAAATATTTATTGTAGGCCCCGCCTACCCTCTCCGCGGCGGCCCCGCGCAGTTTAACGAGAACCTTTGCTTTGAATTAAACAAGGCCGGGCACAATGCACAGACAATTTCCTACTCGTTACAATATCCTAATTTTTTATTCCCGGGCTCCACACAATTTGAAACTAGCGGCAAAGCTCCGGCAGGAATAAAGATCCATACATTAATTAATACGGTTAACCCTTTTAACTGGTTTAAAGTAGCGCGCTTTATAAAAAAAGAAAAACCGGATTTTATTTTATTCCGTTATTGGCTACCCTTTTTTGGTCCTGCTTTAGGCACCATCGGGCGCCGGGTAAGATCAAAAACAAAAGTATTGGCTTTAACGGATAATATTATTCCACACGAAAAACGTTTTGGCGATAGACCATTTACCAATTATTTTGTAAAAAGCTGCGATGGTTTTATTGCCATGAGTAAAACGGTTTTAAATGATATTTCAAAATTCTCCGATACAAAAAATAAAGCTTATTCTCCCCATCCCATGTATGAAACATACGGTGGCATGGTATCTATGGAGGAAGCCCGCAAAAAATTGAATTTAAACAACAGCGATAAAATTATTTTATTCTTTGGCTTGATCCGTCATTACAAAGGCCTGGATCTTTTGATGGAAGCAATGGACGATCCTGAAATAAAAAAGCAAAACATTAAATTATTAATTGCCGGCGAATTTTACGAAGACAAACAACCTTATTTAGATCTTATTAAAAAACATAATTTGCAGGAGCAGATCATTCTTCACGATAAATTTATTGCTAACGAAGAAGTAAGATATTATTTCTGTGCCAGTAACTTAATAGCGCAGACCTATAGAAATGCTACTAACAGCGGCGTTACCATGGTGGGCTATTTTTATGAGAAACCTATGTTGGTGACCAATGTAGGTGGACTGGCAGAAATTGTGCCGAACGAAAAATGTGGTTACGTTGTGGATACTTCAGTTCCAAAGATTTCTGAAAAAATAATTGATTATTTCACGAAAAATAAAGAGAATGAATTCACCCAAAATGTAAAACTCGAAAAGAAAAAATACGAATGGACTGAGTTTATAAGTGTGCTAATTAGTTTATTTGAGAAAACAAAAATTTCTTAGTAAAACTCTGTGTCCTTAGTGCCTTAGTGGTTTAAAACTATACTTATCAACAGCCTGTTAACTCTTAATAACAGTTGTTAATACTTTATTTGCTTAGCATTCTCTTCACAATTCCTTTAAAATCAAGTCTTTTGAAACAAAAAGTTAATTACCGCTTTTTTTGTTAATAAAGGCATTTCTTTAAAAAGCCAAGCCTTCGTATTTTTAGTAATTAGGTATAAAAATGGCACTACAGGTCAATGTTAACGATATTCTCTCTCAACTCTACCACCAACGTGGCGTAGTTGAGTTTCTATTCGCCAACCGCGAGAACATTACGGTAAACGAATTATTGTCGCGCGAAGATATTTCGGCGGAACAATATCAAAAATTAAAATCACTCGATCTCGTTTACGAGTACGAAAACATTGTTAGTCTGAACGATGCAGTGGTTGCCATGTTCGAAGATTTTATGGAGATTGGCGAAGTTACGCCGGGCTTCATCAACGATTACATCAACGAACTAAATCGCCACATTCGCTTTTACCAAGAAGCCCGCGAAATGCGATTCCTGCGAAGCATAAAAAAATATTTAAAACGTATTAACGCTACGCTAACCCGCGAGATCATTAAGCTTCAGAAAAATGTAGATGATACTTACAAGAACGAAAGTAATTATCGCATCAAGCTTCAAAAGCTCGAAGATTATAGGGAAAAACGTGACACCATCATTGAGTTCATAAAAAAAACATCTGATGTTGTTGAAGATACCCGGGCTTTATTTAGTTTAACTAACGATTCGGAGCTTTACGGAATTGTTTCGGCACTAAAAGTAAGTTTGATCGAGAACTTAGATTACCTGATCGAGATCCAAACGGATATTACCGATTTTATCAATAAGATCCAGTTCCAGATAGACGTGTACAAAAAAGCACAACGTTTAAAAGAGATCAAGGAACACGGTTCGTTGTACTACCGTACAAATTTTAAAGAAATAGTTTCCGGCATCAACACGCTAAAACATAACGGGCACAAAACACCAAAAACAAAAATTGCCATCGACTTTTTATACACCGATGATGGACACGTTTTGTGTAAACGTATTGCCGAAAAATATAAGCTTACCCGTTTAATGGTGCGCGGTATTGCCGGCAAAATGGCCGGTGACTTTAAAGACAAGGGTTTAGAACAACAAATAAAATTAGATACTGAAAAGTTAGTAGAGCGTTTCTTAACGCAAACAAAAGCCAATTTATTTGAATATTTAATTGATTACAAATTCCCTAAAGCTATTGGTAATGTTACATTCGAAGACAGGCTTTCGCTATTTGTAGAGATAGCTATGGAATACCAGAACGATCTTGATTTTAAATACCGTTTACAATACCACGATTATAGCGATACAGGAAGCGATGTAAAAAAACGTTTGGGTTATACACTCATACTTCCTTTAAAAGATAAAGTAAAGAAAAAAGAGAAAGCGAAAAAAGTGGATGAATGATATAAGACACAAGATGCAAAACGGAAAAACGCAATTATTTAAAACAAAAATTAAAAACTAAAATAGATGTTAGCAGAAGATTTTAATTTACCAAAACAAACTCACGATATATTTGGCATTATGGCCCGCGGAAATTTTATTTCCAGCAACGGCTCAAAAGACGGTATGAACCGCTTATACGATATTGTAAATAACCCGGATAATTTTGACAGGTTACAAGCCTACTTTAATGTGATCCGTTACAATATTGAACGCGGAAATAATTTTTTCTATTTCTCAAAACTACACGAACCAAATTCTGAACTTGAAAAAAAATTAGAACGTTTTGAGCGTTATATCGATATTATTGATCTTTTAGCCAGTATGGATAACAAGATCACTATTGGCAGCCGTTTTCGTCCGAGCGAAATTGCTGAGGAATGTAACGCGAATGTTCGTTTGAAACAAAAATTGCAAAAAATACCATTGTACCGTTCAGAAACATTACACAATAAAGTTCGCGAGATCTGTGACCTCATGAGCCGTGATTCATTTTTAGAAATGGAAGACGAAAAAACAGAATCTTATAAAGTATTGGATTCATACGCGTATTTATTGGATGTAATTAATTCAGTAGCCATTTACGAAGATACCGGAGGCAATACGGATGATGCGCAAGGACTGATCTATAATTAAAAATGTTAAACAATAACACCTGTCGGGTTTATAAAAACTGAGAGATGTAAATAGAAATAAAGAATGGAAACTAACTGTAGAATATTAAATAGAATTGTTGAGATAAATATTTCCAACGTAAAGTATGCCGACATTGAATTAAGCGGTAACACTTGTTTTGTTGGAACAAATAACTTTGGAAAAACCTCTTTGCAGCGTGCCATCCTGTTCTTTTACAGCGCCAATAGCCGCGGTTTGGGTATCTCAGCTTCTCAAAAACCATTTGAGGAACATTATTTCCGTTACGAGAACTCTTATTTAATTTATGAGATCGCTACCGAAGACAAAGCGTTTTTTGTAATGGTGTACCGCCACAACAAATTGGTTTTCCGTTTTGTGGATGCACCTTATAATCCTGATTTCTTTTTCACTGCGAATGATGAAGCCATGAAAATTAAAGAGATCATTGGAAATCTTGAAAAACGTGGCATTTACATCTCTAACCAAATTGATACATTTGAGCGTTACCGTAATATTATTTACGGAACTGAAACCGACAAACAATTATCGAAATTCCATTTACTAAAAGGGAACGAAAAATATCAAAATATTCCTAAGTCCATTACCAACGTATTCTTATCTTCTAAAAGCAGCGTAGATTCTCGCTTTATAAAGGATTTTATTGCTAACTCCTTAACAACAGAAAGCAGCTCTATTAAATTAGAGCAAGTAGAACGTCAGTTGCGCCAGTTCAACGAGAAGTATTCGGATATTGAAACTTATTTGAAAAAAGAGTCTCAGCAATTAATTGAACTGATAGACAAAAAATACGATCAGGTGCATATGCTTAAAGGCGCGCAAATGGAAATGGCCGATAAATTAGGGAGCAGTTTGCGTTTTGCGGAAACACAGAATGAATCCATTCGCGAAGCATCCAAAAAGAAAGAAGAAGAACTGGATGTTTTAACAGCCGAACACGAAACATTAAAGGAAAACATAGAAAGTAAACAAAATGATATTCGTGAAGAGATAGGTTATTACGACCGTACCATTCGCGATGCCAATAAAAAATTAAAGGCTTATAAAGAACAAAATGTGGAGGAAGCTCTTGAAAAGAACCAGGAGCGCGAAAAATTACAAGTAGAATTAAATATCGCACGTCGCGAGTACGAAAGCTTAACATCCAATGTGGCCAGCATTGAAATGAAGTATTCTACTTTGATCGAACAATTGCGTAACGATAAAAGCGCATACATTAATAAGATCAATTCCCGCACCAGCGAGATCTTTAACCATTATAACGAATTACAATTACTTCAAAAGAACGAATACAACAAACGTGATGCCGAATTAAAACAAAAGCGTGACGAAAGTTTAGGAGAAGTAAATTCGGAAGTTACTGCCAAACAAATTGAGTTTAACGAATTAAAAAGTGAAGAAAAAGTTATTCGCACTACCCGTTTTTACGAACAGGAAATAAAAGATCTTGAAAGTGAATTAGCTGAACTCCGCGCAGTAAGCTACAAGAACAAAAGCGAGCGTGCCATTAAACAAAACATGGTTCAAACTTTGCAACGCGAGTGGGAAGCATTGGAATTAAAATTAAAAAGCTCGTTAAGCAACCGCGTTAACCAAACCAACAACGAAATAATTAAGTTAAAGAACGAAATTAAAGACATTGAAGGTAAATTAAATGTACAGCATGATGCGTTTTATGGTTTCCTTGAAAAAAATGTAAAGAACTGGCACAACACTATTGGTAAAGTAGTGAACGAAAAATTATTGTTCCGCACCGATATTACGCCTGAAATGAAACAGGAAACTGCTGATACATTATACGGTATCAGTTTAAATTTAGAGACCGTTGAAGTGGTTTCTAAATCAATTGAAGAGTACCAGTTTGAGAAAAATGAGCGTTTAGCTGCTATCCGCGATCTTGAAGAAGCATTAAATGGTTTTCAAACAGCTAACAACGAAGAAAAAATGTTAGCCGCCGATAAATTTGGTAAGCAATTGGGCGAAATGAAAGAAGATGTGAAAGTACTCACCTACTCTTTAGAATTAGCAGATAAACGCGAACACAAATTAGGAAGTGAGCTCGAAGAATGGAGACACAAAGCAGGTGTTGAAGTTGAACAATCATTAACCGGTAACCGTCAGCGTTTAAACATTATTGAAGAAGAGTTAACGCTTTTAAATAAAAAGAAAAATAATTTACTGGCCGATTTTGATAATCAGTTCAATAAATTAAAAGTTTATAACGATGAACGTTTAGCAGAGTTAAAAGAAAGACAAGAAACCGAGATCTCTGAACTGGAAGTTGAGAAAAAGAACCAGGTTAAAGATTACGAAAACAAAGAAGACGAACTTTCAAAAGAAAAAGACACCAACTTTAAGAGCAAAGGTGTTGATGCCAAACAATTAAAAGGCGTTGAAAACCGCATGAAAGAAATACAGGAGGCGTTAAAAGAAATTGAGCAATACGCACAAATTGTAAGCGATTATTTAAAAGATAAGCGCGAGATCTTTGATAAGATGCCTGACTTTATTCAGAAGAAAGAAGAATTTGTAAAAAGCAATAATGACCTTACAACACAGGTAGAAGAAGCCACACGAAAATTCAATACCAAACGTATGGATCTTAATAAACAGAAGCGTGCTTTTGACGAAGAGTTAATTGATTTTAATAACGGTATTAATTTTTACAGCAATAATTTCCGCGAAACACCGGTTTATACAAAATACTCGGATATTATAGAACGTGCAGAAGCAAAACGTACCAACTATAATATTATGGATTTGTGTACACAATTATTAAAGAACGATTCGCATTTTAACGAAGAGTACGGGGCCTTTCAACGTTATGTGAATGAGTTTGCCGGTAAGTTCAAGATCGATAATCACTTTAACTTTATTATCCGCAACGATGCCTCGCAAGGCGAATACGAGCGTTTTGCGCAAAACTTACGCTCGTTCATTAACGAAAATAAGATTGAATTATCCATTGCAGAAACCGCTACACAAATTGGTTTGGTAACCGATAGTATTGCCACCAAAGTAAAAGAGTTGAGCGGACAAAAAGATAAGATCCAACATATTATTACGTTAATTGCAGAAGATTTTAAGAAAGCAGAATTTGAAGAAAGCAAGTTAATTGAGTTCATTAAAATTCGTTTAGAAGAATCGGATAACAAGGTTTACAAATTATTAAAACGTATTCAGGAATTCCGCGAAGAAAATGGTTTGGTGTATAACGAAGGTTTATTTAATACTGATTTTGCAACCGGCCAAAAACGTGAGATCAGCGGCCGCGCTGTTAAGTTGTTAGATCAATTAAGTTCTGCCATTAAAGAACAAGAGCAAGAAGAAATTCGTTTGCAAGATCTTTTTGAATTGAAGTTCAATATTAAAGAAGGTATGAACGAAACCGGATGGACACATAAGATTGACAGCATTGGAAGTACCGGAACAGACATTTTGGTAAAAGCAATTATATACATAACCCTACTTCACGTATTCATTAAAGAATCATCGCACCGTAGTTCTAAAGACTTTAAAGTGCATTGTATTATTGACGAAGTTGGACAGATCTCTGCCCACTACTTAAGGGAATTATTGCGCTTTGCCAAGAACAGAAATATTATGATGATCAACGGTCTGCCAAACAAATCGGGTTTAGAGAGTCATTATAAATACACTTACCAATTCCGCAGAGAAGAAAATAACAACGTTAGGATCTTCCCGAGTATTGTTACGGAAGTTGAGGCTTAAATTTTTAATTAATAACTTGTATAAGAATATAAACATAAGGTTATCTGCTCATTATTGACGGATAACCTTAACTTTATTAAGGTTATGAGGTAGTTAGTGGCAAGTGGCGGGACGACTTCTCCGAGACAAAAATCATCGGTAGACAAGATCTAAAATCCTCCTTTTATCCTTCTCGGGGCGACAACTCGACAATCCCGAAAAATGATTATCTTTGTTTTACGAATGAAACTCATTACTTTAAATATTGACACTATCAAGGGACTTTGTGCTAAATATCACGTTAAGTCTTTATTTGCATTTGGTTCGGTGACAAGGGACGAGCTTAAACCAAATAGCGACATCGACCTCGTTGTAGACATCGATAGTAATGACCCCTTATCATATAGCGACGATTATTTTGGCTTAAAATTCCAACTCGAACAACTATTTAAAAGACAAATCGACTTGCTTGAATTAAGAGCTATTAAAAATCAGTATTTAAAGCAGAACATAGAGAATACTAAAGTGCTCGTTTATGGACAAGGAAATTAAGGTTTGGCTTTCCGACATAAAACAAGCAATCGTTGAAATTAATCAGTTTCTTCCGGAAAAGAAAATCTTCCAAGAGTTCCAAAAAGACTTAAAATCAAAACGTGCCATCGAAAGAAATATTGAAATAATTGGCGAAGCTGTGAATAGAATTTTAAGCCAAAATCCAAATATTGAAATTACTAATTCAAGAAAAATCGTAGACACCAGAAACAGAATTTCTCATGGTTACGACAGTGTATCCGACGACATTATTTGGGCTATCGTTATTCGCGACATTCCCAAACTTACAATTGAAATCGACAACTTGTTAGACGCATAATTAAACTGTGTGCCACCACCAGCCGGTAACA
>JACCXH010000016.1 GCA_013697245.1 Bacteroidota bacterium | reverse complement strand
CCTAGTTAACAAAGCTGATTCTTTTTGGTCTGGTCTTTTAAGTTGTAATTTCATATTAAGTTTATTACTATTGTACTTTACAAAGTTAGTTCACAATAGAATTGGTCTTAAAGAAAGATACCCACTCTGGGGTCAAAGTGGGGGTCAAAAACAGTAATAAACAAGAAATAAACCAGAAATAGAAATTTAAAGAAAATAGCCTGTAACCCTTATGAATAAAGAAGTGTAAAGTAAATAGTAGGTAAATGAAAAAAAGCTATTTGACTCCCTATTTCTCCGCTCATTTTGAGTAATTTAAGTTAAAAAGCGCTGTAAATTTCAATATTTGCAGCGTTTTTTGTTTTAGGCAAAACATTTTTTTTTGAAATAATTATGTTTCGATAATATTTATACCTGGTCGTTATTTATTGATAAGTGGGAAAGAGTCTTTATTTCAGAAACAGACCAAATTAATTAATAATTATTTTCGTGGTAAAAGTTTTTAAGTTTGTTTTTAGTGTGATAAAATAAATACCGGCCGGCATAAGCAACACAACCGGAAAAAATTATTGAAAGCAACAATGATGTTCGAGAGCGGAAATATTATTTTTTTGTTGCAGATAAAAAAAGACATAAGATCTATTTTGACGAGATACTATATGTTGAAAGTTTAAAAGATTATGTAAAGGTCATTGCGAGGAGAAAACAATAGTTACTAAATTTCAAATAGGGGAGATAGAACAATTATTAAAAGAACAGGGTTTTTTTCGCATTCACAAATCATTTATTGTTAGCATGAGTCGATTGAGTGCTTTTAACGCGCATGAAGTTCAGATCGGAAAAATTATTTTGCCCATTGGCAGAACCTATGCTGAATTATTTAAAAAGCAATTGGAAGAGTAAATATTACTCTTGTAATTGCCAGGCTTCTTTTGTACTAATCTCCGGCCTGCCGTTCATTTTTAAATAGGTAAATAACTGCATCCTGTATGAAGCTAGCCATTTAATTGGGCAGTTAATAATAGCAGTTCCTAGCGCCATTTTTTCTTTCCATGGAGTTTCAACTTCTTTTTTAATAAGATCTTCTTCAGAGATCATATTCATAAACAAAATCATTTCTTCCATTTGTTCGTCCAAACGTTCTTTAAAGTTTTCGCGGGTAAGTGTTTTTCGGTATTCGCGAATTTTCACCCACTCTTCCGGCGTAAGATCATTTTTAATGAACCAGCGGAGCATTACAGCCCCAATTCCGGAAAGATATTGCATCAATTCCATTGTACTGCGCATTTTTTCTGCCGGCCTAAAATCAAGATCTTTTTCTGAGATCAATGGTGCCAACTGTTTTAAAAGAAAAATCTCTCTTTGTAAGCCTTGTAAAAGTTGTTGTTTGTACATGATTTTTTAAATTTATAATTATTTAATCATTCTTTTTAATGCCATAATATAACCGCAATGCAAGCCTTCGTGAAATAACAAAAACTTAATAGCATCATCAACGTTTTTTATTTCAACACCATAGCGGGTTGTAACTGAATTATAATTTGTAAATAAATTTTGTTGAAGATCCGCTTCAAGCATATCAAGCGTCTCTGTCAATAGTTTCTTCATAGTTTCAAATTCTTCAGGGGTTACATCGCGTTCAGGTTTTGAATCGGTTTTATAAGCAAGAAAAAAAGATTCTTCTATGCGCGGCTTAAGTCCCGAACGCATATAACACAAACCTTGTTGAGCGGCAATTAAATGGCCAAGGTTCCAGATAATATTATTATTAAAACCACTTGGTATTTTATTTAATTGGTCAAGACTTAGTCCCTCCAATAAACTAATTAAAAAACTCCTGGTTTTTTTAATTGTATCAATAGTTGGGTTCATTAATTTATAATTACCGGTTTATTTTTATTTTTTCAAACTTCCCCAAACGCCTAATGGTAGCTTAATGCCGCTTTTGGCATTTAAATATAATTCCCCTATTTCTAATTCAGACATGTTCTTTTGCGCAAAGGGCCTTAATAAATTTTCCGGTACTAAGGCCGAAAAGCCAAGCGAATAGGCGTTTAAGATCAATAAATGTTCTTTTGGATCTAAGATCTGCAAAACACCAGCCATCATTTCAGAGATGTTATCTTCTAATTTCCATTTCTCGCCATTTGGTCCATGACCAAAAGCCGGTGGATCTAATATAATTCCCTGATAAAAATTTCCTCGTCTTACTTCTTTATTTACAAACTTTAAAGCATCATCCACTAACCAACGAATGTTATCCAGGTTTGAGTTCTTCATATTTTCATTTGCCCAGGTAACTACTTGTTTAATACTGTCTACATGTGTTACATCTGCACCCGCAGCTTTAGCTGCAATGGATGCTCCACCGGTGTATGCAAACAAGTTTAAGAATTTTGCTTTTGGCTTATCTTTTAAAAAAGAATGAATCTTATCCCAGTTAACGGATTGCTCAGGAAAAATACCAACATGTTTAAAAGAAGTTAAGCCAAGTCTGAATACCAGGTTTAATGGCGTATAATTAATAGTCCACTGATCTGGCATTTGTTTAAATTTTTTCCAATCTCCACTACTGGAAGATCTTGGTACGAACTTAACATGCGCTTGTTTTTCCCAATCGGCATTTGAATATATTTTTGACCAAACGGCCTGAGGTTCGGGTCTTATGGTGATATATTTTCCAAAACGCTCCAATTTTTCAAAATCGCCGCAATCTATTAATTCGTAATCGGTAAAATTGGTAGGTGTAAGTAATTGCATTTTATGCGCTTTAGTGACGGTAAATTTACACAAATTAAAATTAGTACGTTAACAACTTAGGCTTTTTTGGAATTGAAATCACCAATAATTAAAATATATTCGATAAAATTTAAACCTTTAATATGCAAACAAACAAATCGGCTTTTGCCACATTAATTTCTGTTTTCTTTTTTTGGGGATTTGTTGCAGCCAGTAATGATATTTTAATACCGGTTTTTAAAGAAAAATTAAATTTAGAGCAATGGCAAAGCCAATTAATCTCGGTCGCTTTTTATTTAGCCTATACTGTCGGGTCTATCATTTACATTGGTATTTCAAAACTATATGGCGGCGATATTTTAAATAAGATTGGCTATAAGAATGGCATTGCGCTTGGCCTTTGTATTTCAGCAATTGGCACTTTATTATTTTATCCGGCGGCGCAATTGGTTTCATTTAATTTAATGATCAGCGGTTTATTTATCGTTGCACTTGGCTTTTCTTTGCAGCAAACAGCGGCAAATCCTTTAGCCATTGTAATGGGTAACCCCTCTCAGGGTGCACAGCGATTGAGCCTGGCAGGAGGTGTAAATAATATTGGAACAACAATCGGGCCGCTTGTTGTAAGTTACGCCATCTTTGGTGCTGTTGGTAGTGGAAATAAACTGGACGATATTGGCGCAGTCAAATTTCCATATTTAATTTTGGGAGCTGCATTTTTAATAGTGGCTGTCATTTTTAAATTCTCTTCCCTTCCAAACCAGATACATGTGGAAGATAGTGCTGAAAAAGATAATTCTCCTACAACTAAAAAAAGCTCTCTACACTATCCGCAATTGGTGCTTGGCATGATCGCCATTTTTATTTATGTTGGTGTAGAAGTGGCAACGGCTTCTAACCTGCCGGAATATATGCGTCAGCACATGGGTATTGAAACAAGCAGCGCCGCACCTTATGTATCTCTATTCTGGGCAAGTTTAATGATAGGTCGCTGGACAAGCTCTGCCGGCGCATTTAATGTTAAGCCAACCACCAAGCAAATACTTCGCTTTGTAATGCCTTATTTAGCTTTTGGTGTTTTTTTACTGGTAAATGCCATTGCAAAAAGCGATCTAACTGTTTTTTATCCATATTCATTTGTGATATTGATCATGATCGTTGCAGATTTTTTAAGTAAAGGAAGTCCTGCGCGGCAACTGGTTATTTTTTCGGGCTGCGGTATTGCTGCCTTGTTACTTGGTATGTTTACAACAGGTTTAATAAGTGTGTATGCATTTATTAGCGTGGGTTTATTTTGCTCTACATTATGGCCATGCATTTTTACTTTGGCAATTTCGGGTTTAGGAAAATATACCAACCAGGGATCAAGTTATTTAATTATGATGATCATGGGTGGCGGCCTTATCAGCTGGTTACAAGGCTGGCTGGCTAGTGACAATTTATTAGGCATACAATGGAGTTATTTGGTAGGCGTAATTTGTTTTGTATACCTGGCCTTTTATGGTTGGAAAGCTGCCATTATTCTAAAAAAACAAGGTATTGATTTTGACAAACAAAAAAGCATCTCACATTAATGAGTGACTTCAAACATAATTCGGAAGATAATTATATTGAGATCATTCAACGTCTCGTAAAATGCATTGTCATTTTATTAATTATTGTTGTAGGGCTGGTGGTTTTGAATATCGTTGATCTTTCCTCTCCAAAAAAAATAAAAGAGAACGCAAATGAGATCGTTGTTGCGAGAAAAGATACAACTTTGATAGCTTCAGATACGACACATATTACTGCACCCGATACCTCGTTAATTAGCGCTGAAAAAAATGCGGCGCAGATCAGGTATGGCCGCGAACTTATTGCCAATACCTCATTATATTTTGGACCAAAGGGAAAGATCGCACACATGAACAACGGCATGAATTGCCAGAATTGTCATCTGGAGGCCGGTACAAAACCTTTCGGAAATAATTACCTGGCCGTTGCAGCAACCTATCCAAAATTCAGAGAACGTTCAGGAAGTATAGAAACAATTTACAAACGCGTGAACGATTGTTTTGAAAGAAGTTTGAATGGAAAAGCGTTAGATACTTTAGGCAACGAAATGCAGGCGATACAAGCCTATATAAAATGGCTTGGGAAAAATATGGCCAAAGGTGAAAAACCAAAAGGAAGCGGAATAGCAGAGCTTAAATATCTTGATCGTGCTGCTGATGCAGAAAAAGGAAAGATAGTTTATTCTTTAAAATGTAAAACTTGTCACGGAGAAGAGGGAGCCGGTAAATTCAATAATGATAATTTAGCTTATCAATATCCACCCCTTTGGGGTGAACACAGTTATAATAGTGGTGCGGGTCTTTATCGCCTGTCACGCTTTGCAGCTTATGTAAAATATAATATGCCACAAGGCGCTTCGTTTAAAAATATACAACTAAGCGATGAAGAGGCCTGGGATGTTGCCGCTTTTGTAAACTCGCAACCGCGCCTGGTAAAAGACCCTAAAAATGATTGGCCAAAAATTTCCGGGAAACCTGTCGATCATCCTTTTGGGCCTTATGCGGATAATTTTTCAGAAAAAGAACATAAATATGGTCCCTTTGGGCCAATCGTTGAAGCGAGGAAAAAATCGGAGAAAAAATAAATAACAGAGTTATGCAGATCTGCGGTAAATAAAATATTTGTGTAATTTAGTGGAATAACAGATTCAAATTTTATATAAAATGAATATACTCACACAGCCCTGGCCATGGTATGTTGCCGGACCCTTAATAGGTTTAATGGTGCCTTTATTGCTCCTGGCAGGTAATAAAGCATTTGGCATTTCATCAACCTTGCGACATATTTGTGCAGCCTGCATACCTACAAATGCAAAATTCTTTAAATATGATTGGAAAGCTGAATCTTGGAATTTGATCTTTGCGCTTGGAATGGTAATTGGTGGATTAATTGCCGGTTATTTTTTTAAGAACCCGGATCCAATAAACTTATCTGAAAGCGCAATCGAAAGCATGAATAAATTAGGTATAAAAGATTATTCCGGCCTCATACCGGGAGAGGTTTTTAGTTTTAGTCAGTTACTAACGGTTCGCGGGTTTTTGTTGATGATAGTAGGCGGCTTTTTTATTGGCTTTGGTACACGTTACGCAGGCGGCTGTACTTCCGGACATGCCATTATGGGTTTGTCTAACCTTCAATTTCCTTCGCTTATTGCAACTTGTTGTTTTTTTGCCGGTGGCTTAATTATGACCTGGCTAATTCTTCCATTCGTTATGAATTTATAACAGCTAAACATGAAAAATATTAAATTTTTACTTATGGGCATGACCTTCGGCATTATTTTAATTAAGGCCGAAGTTATCTCCTGGTTCAGGATACAGGAAATGTTTCGTTTCCAATCTTTCCATATGTATGGGATAATTGGTTCGGCTATTTGCGTTGGTATGATATCTCTTTTGATCATTAAAAAATATAATATCAAAACTTTTTCCGGTGAAGAAATAAAAATAGCCCCGAAAGAATTTACAAAAGGTAATGTTATTGGTGGATTAATGTTTGGTCTTGGCTGGGCCATGACCGGAGCTTGTCCCGGACCATTATATGCGCTTATAGGAACAGGATTGCCAATAGTTATTGTTATTCTGTTAAGCGCTATTCTTGGAACTTATACTTACGGTGTTTTAAAAGATAAATTACCACATTAAATGAGCGATCAAAAATGTAATAAACCCGGCTGTAAATGTTCGTGCGATCATGAGCCGCTTGAGAATGCTGCTGAAAAAAGATCTGATCATAGTACAGATCGTAGAGATTTTTTAAAATATGTTGGTATGGGTGCTGTTGGCTTGGGTCTTGGCCCTGCTATTATCTGGTGGTTACGTGAAGAAGGAAAAATAAACGAGATCATTAAAAACCCTGCAGTAATAAAAGGCAAAGCGCAACGCTTTACAATACTACACACATCAGATATTCATGGACAGTTGGATATTCATGATGAGTTTTTTTGGGAAAATGGAAAACCTGTTTTTAAAAAACGGGGCGGCTTTGCTACTTTAAAAACAATGATCGATGAATTGCGAAAAGATAATCCGCTTAATACTTTGCTTGTTGATGGTGGCGATTGTTTCCAGGGAAGTGCGATTGCTTCACTTACTGAAGGGAGGGCGATTATACCTTTGGCAAATAAACTTAATTATGATCTTGTACTTCCGGGAAATTGGGAAGTAGCATACGGCAAAAAAATGTTGATGCAGGATATGAATAGTTATTCAGCGGCAAAAATTTGCGCGAATATGTTTCATAATGATGATCTCGATCATGACCTTTTATTTCCGCCATATCAAATATTTAATTTAGCGGGATTAAAAATCGGTTTCGTTGGATATAATGATCCTTTAACACCGGTAAGACAATCACCGGCCTATTCAAAAGGAATTAAATTTACAAAGCCCGAAAAAAATTTAGAAAAGTATGTAAAAATACTTCGTGAAGAAAAAAAATGCGATATGGTATTTATGCTTTCTCACATGGGATTATCGCAACAGGTTCATTTAGCAAATCAGCCCTATGCACAGGGAGTTGATTATATTTTAGGTGCCGATACGCACGAAAGAGTGCGCGAACCATTGCAAGGCAAGTATAGTAAGGTAACCGAGCCGGGAGCATTTGGCTCTTTTATAGGAAAACTGGATATTGTTATTGAAAATGGAAAAATTAAAGATGAGGTGTATGAGCTTCTGGAAGTTGACCCGGGAAAATATAAAGAGGATGAAGAAATGAAACACCTTGTTGAGGCAACAAAAAAACCTTATAAAAAAATATTAAGCGAAGTTCTTGGTCAAAGCAAAACACCTTTAATGCGTTATTATATTATTGAAACGCCAATGGATAATCTAATTACAGATGCGGTAATGTGGAAATTTAAAACAGACATTGCAGTTTCTAATGGTTTTCGTTTTTGTCCGCCATTAATTCCAGATCCGGCAACAGGCCTGGCTGACATTACCCGTGATTATTTATGGAGTATGCTTCCTGTTAATTCTGAAGTGAAAACAGCCGATGTAAAAGGTAAACAAATTTTAAACTGGCTCGAAAAAGAATTGGAAAACGCTTTCTCAAAAGATGCGAGTAAACGTTTTGGAGGATGGTTCGTTCGTTTTAACGGCATGAAAGTAACATTTACTATTGGAAACGAAAAAGGTAAGCGTGTGCAGGAAGTTTGCATAAAAGACGAGCCGCTTGATCCCGATAGAACATATACAATGGTGGCTTGCGAAAGAGATGGCGATCCTGATAATGTATTATGTCGCATGCTTAATGTTCATAATCCAATAAAACAAGGAATTATGTTACATAGTGTATTAGAAGATTACCTTGCAGAATTTTCACCGGTTTCGCCTAAACTGGAAGGAAGAGCAATAGCTACCGATGCACCGGCTAATTTATTAACACAGGCCCTTGCCGGCATTGATTACCAGTTCAGGTAATTGTTTTTTACTAAATTTACTGGATGACCGAAGCGCTTGATTTTTTCTATTCCAGTTCTGTGTGGATGATAGTAATTATTATTGTTGTTATGTTCTTGTGTATTGGTTTTTCTTTTGTAAGTCCATTCAAAAACAAAAAGTTAAATTATGTGTATAAAATTTTTTTAAACGCTTTTGGTTTTTGTTTTATGATGAGCTTTCAGTTCTTGTATTATGGATATGCTGACGAGTTTAAAAAAATGTGTATTGGCAAAACTACAATTTGTTTAATGGAAGAATACGAGCGGGGTGGCGAAGGACCTTCGGAAAATGTTTGTCGATTACATATTATGAATAAAGCAACAGGTATAAGAAAAGAGAGGTATTATGTTGGCAGCAGTGGGCAGCTTGTAGGAATGAGGAATGATACGCTTTGTTATTTTAGAAATTATGATGTTGTTTTGTTAGATGCGGCTAATCTCAAAGAAATATATCGAATAAAAAAAGACGAGTGGGGTAAGATCTCTCCGGAACTTTCTGTTGGTATGGAAAGTATTTATAGCGATCACGATCGAAGTAATTCGGGTTCATTTTTTGTAGAATTAAATTGTAAGAATGCAAAAAAATACTGGTTCGATCCTTTCTCAAAAAAATTAACAGATCAGGAACCAAATGATAATTATAAGCCTTGGTTTTCAGATAATACTTATGAGCTTACTGTAAAGTATGCCGCAAATAAACAGGTTAATTATTTAAAAGATGATTACGCAGGTAGCAATAATTTAAAACGTATAGTACCAGGATACAACGCCAGGAATTTATTTACCGTTAAGGATTCTTCAACCTACATCGATCCTTTCTTCCTTTGTATTGATACGGTAAAAAAAGTTTTTGTTTTTGGACATTATACAACTACCGATAGAAAAGATTATTGCCTGGAAGCTAAAGATTTTGAATTTACAACCAAATGGAAAAAAACCGGTTCCGGAATTGCAACAGACGATTACAATGAGCCAAAAGTAAATGTTTGGCAATACACTAACAATATGCTTTATTTTAATAATGGTGGATTTATTGTAGCTATGAATCCTGCACTAGGGAAGATAATTTGGGTGTCAAGACTGTAATTTTTTTTCAATTTGAATAATTGTATCTTTGAGTATGCTAAAGTGTTTTTTAAAACAATCTTTTTTGATCTTACCGTGGATGTTCTTTTTCACAACATTTAGCCAAACTAATTTATCACAATATGTAAACCCATTTATTGGTACCGGTGGGCATGGCCATACCTTTCCGGGTGCCGTTTTGCCTTTTGGTATGGTTCAGTTGAGTCCGGATACAAGAATTGATGGCAGTTGGGATGGTTGTGCAGGTTATCATTACAGCGATAGTATTATTTACGGTTTTTCGCACACCCATTTAAGTGGAACAGGTGTAACCGATTGGGGAGATATTTTATTAATGCCTACGGTTGGTTTACCATCCTGCGATAATAAAATTTATTCTTCAAAATTCAGTCATGCGAATGAAAAAGCAGGAGCAGGCTTTTACGAAGTAAAATTAAATGATGATAACATTAAAGCCGAATTAACGGCTACCTTAAGAACAGGTATTCATCGTTATACTTTTCCAAAAACAAAAGAAGCAAATTTAATTTTAGATCTTTTACATCGCGATAGAACATTAAATTGTAATATAACCATTATAGATAGTGTTACCATTGGGGGCTTTAGAATGAGCGAGGGCTGGGCAAAAGACCAACAGTTGTTTTTTGTGATACGTTTTTCTAAACCATATAAAAAAATGGAATTTGCTTTTAGAGGCTCTTTTAAACCACAATTAAGTTTAAAGAAAAAAGAAAAAGCACAAGGAGCCTATTTTCAATTTGATCAAACGGATGAAAAACCATTATTGGTTAAAGTTGCAATATCTCCTGTAAGTATTGAAGGTGCTTTAAAGAACCTTGAAGCCGAAGCCAAACACTGGGATCTTGAAAAATATAAAAGTGAGGCATCAAACGTTTGGAACGAGCAGTTAAAAAAAATTGAAGTTCAGGAGGATGATAAAAATAAGCTCACGGTTTTTTATACAGCCTTATATCACACCTTCATACATCCTTCATTAAATATGGATATGGATAATCAATATCGTGGCAGAGATGGACAAGTTCATACAGCAAAAGGTTTTACAAATTACTCAGTATTCTCGCTATGGGATACTTACCGCGCGCTTCACCCCTTATTTACAATTATAGAGCGCAAACGTACTACTGATTTCATCAATACATTTTTGGTTCAATATAAACAAGGTGGCCGTTTGCCGGTGTGGGAATTGTCCGGAAACGAAACAGATTGTATGATTGGCTTTCCGGCAGTTTCTGTTATTGCCGATGCCATGGTAAAAGGTATTCACGGTTTTGATAGCATTGTAGCATTTGATGCTGCAAAAGCGGCGGCAAGTTATTCGTTATTTGGAGTTACTGAATTTAATAAAAAAGGTTTTTTGCAAATTGACGATGAAAGCGAAAGTGTAAGTAAAACCCTTGAGTACGGTTACGATAACTGGTGTGTGGCTCAAATGGCAAAAGTATTAAATAAAAAAGCAGAGCAGGCAAAATATTTAAAATTAGCACAAGCCTATAAAAATATTTTTGATGCTTCAACAGGTTTTATGCGCCCGCGAAAAAATGGTAACTGGCTCTCTCCTTTTTATGCTAACGAAATAAACAATCATTTTACAGAGGGAAACAGCTGGCAATATTCGTTCTATGTGCCTCATGATATGTCTGGTCTTATTGCTTTACATGGCAGCAGGCAAAATTTAGAAAGTAAATTAGATGTGCTATTTAACACGAAAGAACCAACCATTGGAAGAAAACAATCTGATGTGACAGGTTTAATTGGGCAATATGCGCAAGGGAATGAACCAAGTCATCACATGGCTTACCTTTATAATTATGCAGGTAAGCCTCAAAAAACAATTGAGTGTGTGCAACAGATCTGTAATGATCTATACAAGAACGCACCCGACGGACTAATAGGAAATGAAGATTGCGGGCAAATGAGTGCCTGGTATGTCTTTAGCGCCATGGGTATGTATCCTGTTTGCCCGGGCAGCACGCAATATGTTTTAGGAGCATCTGTTTTTAATAAACTAAAAATAAACCTCGAGAATGGAAAAACATTTGAGATAAATAATAATAAGACCGGAAAATACGTTAGCGGAATTATAGTAAACGATAAAAAAAGTGAGTTATCATTTATTGATCATAAAGTAATCATGGCTGGCGGTAAAATGAACTATGTTTATTCAAATGATACTTTAAATAAATATGGAAAAGAAAATAATGCGCCTGAAACAAAAATTGAGCAAGAAAGTATGGCGCCGGCTCCTATCATAATTTCAGGTTCACAGGTATTTAAAGAAAAGATAGAGATAACGCTTAAAACAATAAACTCGGGTCAGCAAAAACTCTTTTACACAGTTGATGGTACTGAGCCAACTCAAATGTCAAAACTTTATACAAAACCATTCTTCATTGATAATAATTGTGTGGTAAAAGCAAAAATTATTTCAGAAAAAAAGAGTAGCGCAGTTACAGAAGCTAATTTCTTTAAATTAAAATACAATTACGATCTTAAACTTATCTCAAAGCCAAACCCTCAATATACTGCTGATAGTGCGCAAACTTTAATTGACGGTATTTATGGAAGCGTTGATTGGCGAAAAGGCAATTGGTTAGGTTTTCAATACCAGGATTTTGAATGTGTACTGGATCTTAAAGCAGAGCAAGAAATTGGACATGTTGGTTTAAATTGTTTACAGGATACACGTTCATGGATCTTATATCCAACAACGGTTTCTTTTTATGGGTCGGGTGATAATACGAGTTTTATACTGATCGATAGTTTAGAAAATACTGTTAAGCCGGATGATCATACCGTCCAGGTGCATAAATTTGAAAAAGACCTTCAAAAAAAAATAAGCCTCAGATACTTAAAAATTGTAGCTAAAAATTATGGCAAATTGCCCGATTGGCATCCTGGCAAAGGTGACGAGGCATTTATTTTTGTAGATGAAGTAGAAATTAAATAAATTTATATCATGAAAAATTTTAAACAGATATCATTAATTATAATTACAGCGTTTAGTTTATATACCTGTACTGCTTTCAAAAAAAATATAGATAAACCTGTTGTAGTGGCAATGCCCGATCAAACTGTTCCTGTGATCGTAAACTCAACAGCAATGAATACTAAATATTCAAATACGTTTTCAAACCAACAACTAGGCGAACATTTTTTAAAAGGCTTTGAAAGTGAAGCAAAGATCACAAAGAATGTTACACTTAAAAACGATGCCGTTATGCCCGATTTTATTGTAAAGGTAAAATCAATAACTATTACCGAATCTTCGCAAATTCAAAAAGTAAACGATCCAAAATCGCCATATAATGGACAGGATATGGTATTAAATACTGTTGATTGTAGAGCTGAATTAGAAATTACAGACACGAAAAGCGGAGCTCAAAAATTAAGTAACTGCACTAATTCAAAAAGCAGATCAGAGCAATTAAAGAATAACCGCAATTTGGATGATCTTATTAGTGGCACAAATAAAGATCATACAAGTTATCACACAAAATTATTGTCAGATAGTATCTGCTTAAATTTATCTCAGGATGTTGGACGCAGGATTTGGGTTCCAATAACCAGAAGGATCTCGAAGGAGGAGAAATAATTATTTCGGTTTAAATTTATTAACTTTTTGAAGTTCTTCAACATCAGCTCTGTCTTTTAACCTATCAGAAGTTATTTTTGACATTATTAAATGATCGTAATGAATGATCGGAACAGGAATACCTTCAACATCGCCAATAATTTTTTGATCAAAAACCTCTTACATGGGTTAAACAATCAACGCGTTCAGGCTCTTCCCAAAAATGAAAGGCAATATGTTTTGTGAAATCCAAATTCGATATATGTTCAATTCCATCTTTGGAAAAACCAAATTTTTTTAAGACCTCCGTTAATTTTAATCTATTTTCATTGCTCGGCTCTATCCATAGATCCATATCCCCGGTAGATCTCTTATAGCCATGATAAATAATGGCATAACCTCCAATTAACAAAAAATTAACTTTATGATAGATCAATGAACTCAATAATTTTTGATGATTTTCAATAAAAATATTCATTCCTTGTCGATATAGATTTTATTAGTATTAGGTTTCTTTTCATTCAAAGGAAATACTCTTAAAATTAACTGAACCGTTTCTTTAATTCTATCAATTGGATCTTGGTGTGAAATATATTTTGCTTCGGCTTCTGCAGCTTCTTCAATACTAGAATATATTTTTAGATCTTTACTTTTATAAGAAATAGGGTATTCATTAACCTTATTCATTTTATCTTTTTCATCCTCCATAGTGTATCTCAAATATATAAAATAATTTCACGGTTAAAATTCAATTATTCTTAAATTATAGGCTAAAAATTAGTGTTTATTCGGAAATGACGCCTTAAGAAGCCTGATTTCTTTTTGTATCTTTGATCTTTCTATTTAAATGGATCTTTCAAAAAAATACTGTAATAGTTTAACACAATACTCACGTTTTTTAACGCGCGAAGTAACCATGGGCGAACTCAAAATGGGCGGTTTAAATCCCATTCGTGTTCAAAGCATGACCACTACCGATACAATGGATACCCAAGCCACTGTTGAACAAAGTATTCGCATGATAAAAGCGGGATGTGAGTTAGTACGTATCACAGCGCCGAGCTTGAACGAAGCAAAAAATTTAGAGCTTATAAAAAAAGAATTGGTTGCACGTGGTTATAACACACCAATTTGTGCAGACATACATTTTACGCCCAATGCCGCTGAGTTTGCAGCACGCGTGATCGAAAAAGTACGTGTGAACCCAGGAAATTACGCCGATAAGAAAAAATTTGAGACCATTGATTATACTAATCTTGCTTACGAAGCAGAGTTGGAAAGAATACGAAACCGTTTTACACCACTTGTAAAAATTTGTAAAGAGTATGGTACTGCCATGCGTATTGGCACAAATCACGGATCACTCAGCGATAGGATATTAAGCCGTTATGGCGATACGCCTTTGGGTATGGTTGAAAGTGCTTTGGAGTTTTTACGCATTTGCGAAGACAATAATTATTTTAATATTGTTATCTCGATGAAGGCCAGCAACACGCAGGTAATGGTACAAGCGTACAGATTACTGGTTGCAAAAATGATAGAGACCAATCGTAATTATCCTTTACATTTAGGAGTTACCGAAGCCGGTGATGGAGAAGATGGAAGAATTAAATCTGCAGTAGGTATTGGTACATTGTTGGAAGATGGCTTAGGAGATACCATTCGTGTGTCTTTAACTGAAGAACCTGAATACGAAATTCCGGTTGCTAAATTATTGGCAGAAAGATATTCGCACAGAAAAGATCATCAAAAAATAAAAGAAATAACTACTGAGTTACCTTACGATCCATTTGAATTTAACAGGAACAAAACACAAGAGATTATAAATATTGGCGGTCATAACGTACCGCGCATAATAGCCGATTACAGCATGAAGCCCGAGGTTACTGCTGCCAGCCTGTTTGGCGTGGGTTATAATTATTCGGTGCCTTTAGATAAATGGAACTTAACCGATCTTGCAGTTGATTATTTATTTTTAGGAGATAATAAAATTGATTTTGAAATTCCCGGAACACTAGGGTTAATTTATAACTCGCAAACCTGGCTAACACAAAAAAACAAAGACCGTTCTTATCCATTATTTTGTGGAGAAGAATATTTTGAAGCAAAAGAAAGATCAACTGAATTAAATTTTGTAGCTGTAGATATAAATGTTCTGACAACAGATTTTATTGAGAGAATAAAAAATGAAAGAACGGTTTGCCTGGTTTTAGATTCGTTTAATGCACACACTATGCCAGAGTTGCGCCGTATGGCAATTGATCTGAAATTGCAAGCGTGCGAATTACCGGTTATTATAAAAACAAATTACAATAAGTTAAGCGAAGAAGAGTTTCAGTTATATAGCAGTACCGATAATGGTGGCTTGTTATTAGATGGTTTTGGCGATGGTATTTGGATAAAACAAAGAGACTGTGCTTCTACACAGGTTTGTAATTCAACCGCTTTTGGAATTTTACAGGCAACCCGAAGTCGCATAAGTAAAACAGAATATATTTCTTGTCCGAGTTGTGGACGAACATTATTTGACCTACAAGAGACCACACAAAAAATTCGTGAGCGAACAGATCATTTAAAAGGAATTAAAATTGGTATTATGGGCTGTATCGTAAATGGCCCGGGCGAAATGGCCGATGCAGATTACGGTTATGTTGGTACCGGCGTTGGAAAGATAAGTTTATACAAAGGCAAAGAAGTGGTAAAAAAGAATGTGACCTCTGAAACCGCAGTGGATGAATTGATAGGCCTGATCAAAGAACACGGCGATTGGGTAGAGAAGGTGAGTTGAGTTTAATTCTAAGGTAGTGAGAAGGAATCAATACATATTTATAATATTTTTATTTTCGAATTATTTTTTTGGTCAAAATGAATTTGTTGAGATAAAGGGAAACGTTTATTCACAAAAAAATAATGAGCCAATAAGGAATGCAGAATTAAATATTAAAATTAACGATTCAATAATTCTAAAAACGATTTCAAATGATAGAGGAGAGTATTCTTTTTCGATAAAAAAATTCAATGGTTTTGTAAGTGTATATACGAATGTGACAAAAGATACTAAGACTGGATTAAGGAAAAGAGAAGGGTTTCTTGCCAGCAAAACTTTATACAAAATTAATTTGCTTGAAAAGAAAAACTTTATATTAGATTTCGAGTTAACACCTGGTATTATTGGTTATATATTGCCGCCACTTTTATTTCAATACAATTCAACGCAATTGGTTCCAAAAGTATATTACATTAATGATAGTATTTTAACTTCTAAAATTGTTGAAGAACTTTACGAAATTTTACTGGATAATCCAAAAATGGTAATTGAATTAAATGGTTATATGAGTGAAAGCGAAAAGCTTGAAAACCTATCTTTGCTGCGATCGAAATATCTTGCTGAGGAATTAGTAAAAAAAGGAATTTCTTCCAACAATATAAAATGTATTGGACTTGGAAAATCTCAGCCTTTAATATCAAATGAAATGATTAAAAAAGCTAAGTCAAAATCCCAAAAAGAAAAACTTGATTCTCAAAACAGGCGCGTTACATTTAGAGTTTTAGAATTTGGCGATAATTAATCATGATCAAAAAAACAACCATTACTTTTATTATTTGTTTAATTTTTCATGGTATTGTAGCCCAATCTACATTTACATTTGCAGATAGTATTCGAAAAGTTTATGGCATTCCTGAATTGGCTTTTGCCGTTGTTTCTTCTGATGTTATTTATGAAATGCAAACCATTGGTATTAAAAAAATACATTCAAATTTAATTGCCAATAAATACGATCGATTCAGGATCGGCTCCAATACCAAAGCAATAACTGGTTTTATTGCTGCTCGGCTGGTTAAACAAAAAAAAGTTGAATGGAATACTAAATTCTTTGATCTGTATCCTGAACTAAAAGAAAAAAGTAATAAAGCATACCACCAATTAACGCTTTTAAATTTACTAAGCTTTAGAACCAAATTAAATAAATATACTTACACAGATGAAGTACCAGCAAAAGAGCAGTTTATAGGTAATGAAGATCAGCAACGTTATCAATTTGCACAATGGTTCTTTCAGCAAAAACCTGTTGAATCAAAAGACAGCGTTAATTTTTCAAATTTAGGATATGTAGCGGCAGGATTGATGCTTGAAAAAGTATCGGGTAGATTCTACAAAGAATTGGTAAACGATCTTGGAAAAGAATTAGATATAAATTTTGGTTTCGGCGCACCTAATTCAATAGATACCTTGCAACCATGGGGTCATGATGCAGAATTAAAACCTGAACAGCTGGGAGACAGTTACAAGCTTAACTGGTTATTGGCAGCGGGAAATATTAATATGAGTCTTCCTGACGAGATAAAATTTATTCAACTGCAATTACAAGGTTTAAAAGGTGGATCAAAACTATTATCAAAAGAAGAATTTAATTTTTTACATTTTGGGTTAAGTAAATTTTCTGTGGGATGGTTTTGGTTAATAGATGGTAATAAACAAAAATACTCTTACAATCAGGGTAATCCGGGTACATTTCTTTCAAAGATCTATGTTTATAAAGACAAAGCATTTATTCTTTTTTCAAATGTTCAATCCGATAGGGCAGATAAAGGATTGGATATTTTATTTACCGACCTGAAAAAACGATATAATTAAAAACCCTCTTCCAAAATTTGAAAGAGGTTTTTTTTAAATTATAATCAATTATAGTAGAAAGATATCGTCCCTATTGGACTTAATTAATTTTTTTTTATCGTTCTATAATATTTGACTCCTAAAGGAGTCTCGCAGGGACAAAATAACTATAGTAACAAACAAATATTATTTTTTTAGTCCCGTTAGGGACGAGATATATTATTCTACCAACCCAATATCCAGGCAAAAATTAATGGTGCAACAATGGTGGCATCACTTTCTACAATAAATTTTGGTGTATTAATATCTAATTTGCCCCAGGTAATTTTTTCGTTTGGCACGGCGCCCGAATAAGAACCGTAAGAAGTTGTTGAATCTGAGATCTGGCAAAAATAACTCCAGAAAGGAATGTTGGTCATTTCCATATCCTGGTATAACATAGGTACAACACAAATTGGAAAATCGCCGGCAATACCGCCACCAATCTGGAAAAAGCCAACACCTTTACCACCGCTGTTCTTTGGATACCAATCGGCTAACCAAGCCATATATTCAATACCACTTTTCATGGTACTTGCTTTTATTTCGTTTTTAATAACGTACGAAGCAAAAATATTTCCCATTGTGCTGTCTTCCCAACCCGGCACCACCATTGGTAAATTGCGCTCTGCAGCTGCTAACATCCAACTATCTTTCGGATCGATCTCGAAATATTGTTTTAACTCGCCACTCAATAATATCTTGTACATAAATTCATGCGGAAAAAAACGTTCGCCTTTTGTGTCGGCATCTTTCCAGATCTTATAAATGTGTTTTTGTAAACGGCGGAAAGCTTCTTCCTCAGGGATACAAGTATCTGTAACACGGTTGTAATGGTTCTCTAAAAGATCCCATTCATCCTGTGGCGAAAGATCGCGGTAGTTTGGTACACGTTTGTAATGGCTATGCGCCACTAAATTCATAATATCTTCTTCCAGGTTAGCCCCTGTGCATGAAATAATATCTATTTTTCCCTGGCGGATCATTTCTGCCAACGATTTGCCAAGCTCAGCGGTACTCATGGCGCCGGCTAAGGTCACCATCATCTTACCACCTTCGGTTAAATGCGTTTCATAGCCTTTAGCAGCATCAACTAATGCCGCTGCGTTAAAGTGTTTATAATGCGTTTCTACAAATTTTGAAACCGGGCCTTTATTTGCTGCTGACATAATTTTAATTTTAGAAGGGCAAAGATAAAATTTTTACTGAATTGCCTTATTAAATAAAGGTTAAATGACTTTAATTTGCCAGAATGGAGTTTACAGACCTCCTGTAGCGTTTTTTCTGAACGCCATAATATTTTATATCCCTGTAAATTTGCCTGAAATCTATCCAAACCCCAAAGGAGTAGAAAAAACCTGCATAACCCAATATATTTTGCTTATAGGGTATATAGCGGTAGCCGATCATAGAAGAAAGCCCTATCCATCTTACGGGTTTAACAATGAACTTAACCCCCGCACCAAGGGGTACAAACAATTTGGAGATGTTTATACCGTTAGAGGCACTATCGTTTACCTGTGCCTGAAAACCCCCAACGCCGATCTCAAAAGGTGTATCTATTTCTAAGAAGCGTTTGTTCATTAAAAAATATTCGTAAAAAATATTTACGAAGCTAAATTGCTTAACCTTATAAAGGGCATCAATTGATGTATTATTCTTTGAAAAATTGGTTAGATTATAAAAACCAAGACCAAATGTGTGATATTCATTAACTATAACCCCGGCTTGATAAACCCCCATAATAGTATGGTTGGAGCTTTTAAATGAGCTCTGGCTATCGATATTAACGTAGGGGCGTAGTTTTTTAAAACGGAAGGTATGTATAGAATCTTGTTCCAGTTTCAGAGTTAAGGAATCTATCTTATGTTTTTTTAATGTATCGGTTTGTGCAAATGAGATCTGTAAAAAGAGCAGGGCAGTTATGGTCGCAAGAAAACATCTCATTATTTATTAGACAATAAATTTTGAAAAAAGTTTAATTTATAACGGATCTTTTTTCTGCGCATGTAAACGAAATTACATAAAAATCACCAAAAGATTTTTATTAAAAATTTAGGGCATCGAAGAAAATTCCCCACTTAATTGTTCGCAGGCTTTATATACCAATTGAAAAACCTCTTCAAAGGTTTGTTCGGTACCATAATAGGGATCGGGAACTTCAAGATCTTTACCGGGATACACAGCGTTTAAAAACAAACTCACTTTTTCTTTTTGATATGGGTGTTTTGCAAGGGCCAGCACATTTTTTAAATTACTTTGGTCCATCACATAAATAAAGTTGAATGTATCAAGATCTGTTTCTGAAAATTGTCTTGCGCGTAAAAAAGAAAGATCTACACCGTTTTTTTTAGCGTTAGCAATTGTTCTTTTGTCAGGAGCTTCGCCAATATGGTAATTGGAAGTTCCGGCCGAATCTATCTCTACCTGTAAATTCTTTTTCGTTTTTAAATGTAACATAATGCCTTCGGCAAGGGGCGATCGGCAAATGTTTCCCAAACAAACAAAAAGTATTTTTTGCATGAAGTTTAATTCTGTTTTACAACAGTTTTTAAATTTAAAAGGTTCATAGAGTTGTTACCTAAACCTTTTATTTTATGGTTTACAAGGCGTATTACCTGGTCGTAGAATAATGGAATAACAGGCGCATCATCAATGATCATGCGGTCCATTTTTTGATAAAGCTCAGTCTTAATAGTCTCGTTAGTTTCGCGTTGTGCTTTTTCAAAAGCCTCATCAAATGCTTCGTTCTTGTAGTGAAAATAATTTACACCTTGTGGCGAAAAATTTTTGCTGTAAAAAAGGGTCATAAAATTTTCTTCGTCGGCATAATCTCCTACCCATGATTTTTTAAACATCTCATACTCGCAATTACTTACAGCCTGTGTTAGCACGGACTTTTTTTCAATACTTATTTGCAGGTTTATTTTACATTTCGCCAATTCTGATTGAATAAATTCTACCTGTTCTTTACTGGCAATATTATCTGTCGTATGTAAAGTGATTTCGGGTAAACCTTTCCCATCCGGGTAACCGGCATCTTTTAAAAGCTCCATCGCAAAATCAGGATTATAAGTGTAGCCTTTTACTTTTGCAGGGTCATAACTCTTCATGCCCTTAGGAATAAATCCGGCGTGGGCCGGTATGCCGATATTATTTCTGAGGTATTTGATCATTTTATCCCTATCAAAAGCATAATTAATGGCTTTACGAATAGATTTTAATCTTAAGGGAGAGTTACGCACCGATTCAATTTTTTCGTCAATTAAAATGCCAATGTAATCTGTTTTTAAATAGGTTTGTTTTTGGAGATAAAATTTATTAGTATAAATATCTCTCAGGTCGCCTTCTTTGTCCAACACTTCATTAATATTAAATGCATCGGCGCCGCTCAGCATATCAAACTTGCCATTCAATAATTCCATAAATGCAGTTTCGCGGTCTTTTACAAATGAGATGGAGACCGCATCAAGATAGGGTAGGCGCACTCCTTTTTCATCACGCTCAAAATAATTAGGGTTTTTAACCAGGATAAGTTTGGTGCCTTCTTCCCAGATCTTGTACATGAACGGTCCGGTGCCAACTGGGTTTCTTCTAAAATCCTGCTTATAAAATTCAATAGCTTCGAAAGGAATTACGCTAAAAAATTTCATGGTTAAAATACTTAAGAAGGCACTAAAAGGTTCTTTTAATTTAATTACAAGTGTAGAATCGTTTACGGATTGAAAACCTTTGTATTCGGTCTTTTCGCTCCTATCAATATTATTTAATAAGGTAGATGCGCTACTTACTTTGCTATCATATAAACGGTTAAAACTATAAACGAAATCTTTCGAAACCACGCGTCGTCCTCTTGTACCTTCAAAACATTGGTTATCCTGAAAATAAACATCGCTTCTTAAATGAAACGTGTAAACAAGACCATCATCACTTATCGAAAATTTTCTGGCAATGCAGGGTATCACATTTAACTGGTCGTCCATTTGTACAAGCCCGTTAAATACCTGGTTAACCGGCCATATGTTTTCAAAACTAATTGCGGCGGCAGGGTCCAAAGAAGTTACTCCTGCCATTTCGTTATAACTAAAAATTGTTCTGTTATCTTTTTGTTGTTCCGGTTCGGAACATGAAAATAAAATAAACAAAGCAATAACCGGAAGTGAGATTTTTAAAATGCGCATAACACAAATATCTCAAATGAAGTGCACGAAATTACCCCGGCGTGATGCAATTATGCACAAAGGGCTGTGAAAAGAGAATTTAAAGGAAAATTATGGCTGAACTGCTGCCGGATCTTTTTCCTTAGGAGTGGCGTCAAAATTAAAACTCAGGGTTATTCTCCAGGTTCTTTGAAGCGGGTTATTTAATAATGTAGGGATCAAGTAAGAACCATCCACATTAATAACTTTAAATTTAAAACCCATACCTACAGTAAAGAATTGGCGCGAACCTTTTGTTTTTGGCTCATAAAAATAACCGGTTCTAACTGCAAAAGTATTGTTATACCAGTACTCAAGGCCTGTGCTAATATTTACTTCCTGTAATTCTTCTTTAAACCCACCCGGTGCATCATGAAAAGATTGTAAAATACCTTGCGCTACCGGTACATTTGGATCCATGCCTTTTTCAATTACTTTTGCTCCTGTTGCAGGATCTATCTCTATTTCTGTTGTTGCATTTCCGTTAGCGTCTTTTTTGTATTTATAAATAGGAGGGGTTGGCACCAACAATTTATTAAAATCAACATAAACACCAATGGTATTAAATTCATCAATATCTGTTTTTAAACCGTTACCCAAACGTAAATTCATTGGAATGAAATTTTGATCGTTGGAGTATTTGATCTTTGCGCCAAGATTTGTGAACGCTAAACCTGCAGTATAAACGGCCTTCTTTTCTCCTAATTTAAATTTATTGCTTTTGTAATACATGCTAAGATCTACTGCGCCTGTACTTGCTGCATTACCCTGGCTTCCGTTAAAATAAACACGGCTAATGCTGGAGTTAATAAAACGCATGGCCACCCCTAAAGCAAAATGATCTGATAATTTTTGAGACACAGCAACGTCTACAGCAAATTCATTAGGTTTAAAATCACCTGTTTTTACACCGGTTGCATTGGTAAGTTCGATATTTCCTAAACTAAAATAACGTAAAGAGCCGCCAATAGCTGTTCTTTTATTAATTTTTACATAGCCTCCTAAATAATATAAATTAATATCAGGCACTAGTAACCTTAACCATGGGGTTACGGTAAAGCCTACTCCAAATTTTTTATCGGCAAACGCTAATTTACTTCCGTTCCAATGTATTGAATTGATATCCGGATCTGTGGCCGCACCAACATCGCCCATGCCACCCTGCCTGCTATCGGGACTAATTAATAAAAAGGGAACAGCAGTTGTAATTGGGTTAATGGTTTGACCACCAATTTGTGAACTACTTATTTGACCAAATGTAGATTTGGTAACCAGTGCAAATATTATTAAAATACTTTTATTCATTTAAATGTTTCGGATAAGCCGCGTAAACAAAAAGTAAACGGCAAATTTACTAATTTAGTATAACTAATTTCTCGGTTTTTTCAGCTTTTTGATTATCAGTGTTAATTATTGCCAGTTTATATACATAAACGCCTCTTGCCAATTTATCTCCAAACTCGTCTTTTCCGTCCCAATCAATACCCTCAGGCCTAAATCCTTCGCAAGTTACCGTTTTTTGGATGGTTTTTACCACCTTTCCACTAATTGTAAATATTTGAATAGTTATTTTTAAAGGGTTGCAGGCCTGATTATGTTCTAAATAAAATTTAGTACTGGTTGTAAAAGGATTAGGATAGTTTAAAACATGTTTTAAAGCTAATTCGGCGCTATGGGCCACTACAAAATCAGTGCTTACTGTACCTGAGTTGTTCTGTATATCCCATGCCTTAAAGGTTATGCGATGATTGCCCTCTGCCAATTCTTCAAACGGGTATCTTAATTTTCCGCTCTGGTAACTGTTTAAATTAGCTTCGTAATAATCATTTAAAACTTTAGGTTTACTACTGTTCTCATCCAAGATAACAGTAATATCATGCCCAATGCTTGACCCAACGGTGTTTATACCACTTGAGTCGGTTAAGTTAGCATATAGAATAGGTTTTTCGTTTGTTGTACCTCCGTTAACAAAACCTTTATCATTTAAATAAATACCAAGCTGAGGCGGGTCATTATCAATTACCGGGTTTTTCGCACTTCCGCCAACTTTAACTTTGTTTGTATAACCCGCGGCGTCTATTTTTCCATTAGTAGCGTAATAACTTATTTTACCTGGCCCAATGGCAAAACTAATATCTTTTGGAACGATAAAAGAGAAAGAAAAATCGCCATTGGTAACCTGAGCTTTACCGCGGTATAAAATATTTTTTTGAAGCGTAAAGTTAAATGGTATACCAACCGTATTGTAATAAGATTCTGCGTCGTTCAACAAACAGGTAACATTTTCTAATTTATCAAAAACAGTTGGATAAACGATGCCATTAAAATTTGTTAGCTTATTGCCAAGTGTATCTGCAACAAAGCCCGAAACCGTTATTTTTGCAAGCGCAGCAATCGTATCAATACTTGTAGGAGTAACCGTGTTGTTATTTATTTTTGAAGTAACCACTTTTTGTCCGGGGTAGGCTAGCGGCATTGCCGGATCGCCTAATAAATGGAAGTTGGCGTAATAAATAGACTGGCCTAAGACCGATTTTGTTTTCGAGATCACATCGCCTAAAGCAGGCATTTTTCCGGACGGTAATTTTTTAAATAAATAATTAAATAAGGTGGTATTCAATACAAAATTGGTAGATGAAAAGGCAAGGCGACAAGTGGTTAATAAAGCAATGGAGCCCCCTTTTGGATTTAACAGACAAAGCTCGCCGGCAGATGTTCTGTCGGGATCATCGTAACGACTAAATTCACATGTTGCAGTTACAAACAGCGGAAGTTTATTAAAATTATCCAAACCGTTTATGGTAGGCACATCCAAGATCCTTTCTCCTGTAATACCAACTTCGCCGCCATGACCTGTATAATTAAAGACCAAAGCACCTTTTTTAAAACGTCTTAAAAGATCTTCGGCAGCATCGGGATATCTTTGTCCGCCGGGAGTTGAAAATTGTTGGTATGCATCCAAATAAATCTTATCAATATTATAACTTGGGTATGTAGACTGAACAATGCTTGATAACTGATCGGCCTGATACATGTGAGTTGATTGGTCCTCGTCATCTGCAAGGTATACCAACCAGTTC
The DNA here is from genome assembly GCA_013697245.1 of Bacteroidota bacterium. Lineage (GTDB taxonomy): Bacteria > Bacteroidota > Bacteroidia > B-17B0 > Aurantibacillaceae > Aurantibacillus. Next base: position 34,360 of record JACCXH010000016.1, on the reverse strand, counting down.
CTCCAATCGCCAAGTGGCGATGCAGTGGCGGTATTACAATTTTCCGGTGCCGATTCTTCAATTTTAAAATCAGGATCTTTACGATAATAATTTTCAATTTTATTTACAACATTTATTACTTCCGGTAAATTTCTGCAGGTCAATCGGCCAACACCAATATCAATTATGCCAAAACCTTCGGCAGTAAAGCCTTCAGCAGGATCCATTAGGCCATAGAAATCATCAGAAGCGGTACTATTTAAATATGATTTAGAATCAAAGGTTTGGTATGTTGGAATTAAGTTGGTGTTGGTTAATACATTTCTGTTTATATTATTGTAAGATCCATCACCAATAAGAACAACATATTTTACCTGTTTGCCGGAAGCAATATTTCTGCTGTATAACATTCGGATAAAGTCCCTTATCCCGCAAATATCGGGCCTTCCACTACTAAACTCATTGTATATTTGATCTACATTTGCAATAGCATAAGTTAAACCTTCTTGTTGCTGATGGATAGTTGCAAGCCGTTGTGCTTCTGAAAGAAATAATGGATGCGTGATCAACACATAATCTGCCTGTTGAATATTGTGCAGGTTTTGGTTTGCTACTTTGGTTACAAACGAAGGGATATAAAAATCTACCCCCGGCGAAACAGCATAAGAGTTCATTGAATCTGCATTGGCAATAAAATTAATACTGCTACTGCCGGTATATGCCTGAACGTATGGATTGATTGGATCGGTGATATTCCAAAGTAATGGCGTAGCAGAAAGTGGATTAGAGATATTAAAGCTGCAAACGCTGCCGGGTGCGGAAATCCTTGTATCTCTGAATTCAAATTGTTTTAAGTTGATCTTTAAATTTCTTCTTGCATTAACCGTTATTTTATCTAACCAGGCAACACAATTGGAGGTTAGTTTTGAAACCGTAATACTAATTGAATTTGGATCGTTTGTAAGGCCTTTGCCAATCTTTGACGCATCGGCAATATAATCGGCCAAATAATTATTTATGTTTACCGCACCGGTGCTTAAAGTATAATTTAAACCCGCGCCGCTTAATTGGTAAACGCCGCCCACAATGCCCCGTCCGGCCATTGTTATTTCAGAAATAATTGTGTCTCCAACTACAAAATCACCATCGCTCCAGTTAAAACTATAATTATTTGTAATGTCAAAATACTCGCCATAAAACTGGCGTCCGCTTTTTACAAAATTTACCAAGTTACTTTCGGTAAAATTATAATAATCGTAAGTAGAGGTGGTAGTATTAGAAGGCCCTGCTATCATTGGAGGAGAGCTAACACGCTTACCCGGACCAATATCAACATTAATAAAATAAAAGCTGGTGTCGCTGTATAGATTTTTATCGTGCCTGAATTTTAAACCGTTTGGCGTGTTGGTCTTTGTCCATCCTGTAGCATCCCTACCATAAAAAATAATATAATCTGTATCATCAAAAACACCATCGGCTTCACCAATAACCTGGATCGCATTTTCTTCAAGATCATCATATCTGAAAGCAGAATTTAATTCCGGTAACATTCTTCCACCATTGCCATAAACCCTTATATTCTTTGGATTCATGCTGCCGATGTTAACTCCAAAACTGGCCAATAAGGCTTTATCGATCTTGTGAAAACCGGTTTTAGTAATGCCAATTTTAAACCACTCGCCGCTTGCCAGAACAGAATTATTTTTAAATGAAGAAGCGTTATTTAATTTCCGGTAATTATCTGTTGTTACCTGCCAGGTTACCGAATAGTCGGTTAATTCTTCTACCTGGTTAGAACTATTTAATCTGAAAGGAATTAGATGGTTTTGATTTAAGTTTTCGTTCTTGCAAAGGCTTGATGTTGCTTGGATTTCGAAGTTTTGAGTTAAAAATGCAGAAAATTGTTTTTTTATAATTGATGCGTGTGGTTCTGTAATTATTTCGGTTTTTTGAATTATTAAAGTAGGCTTTGCATTTTGATTATAAGCGGTGGTTTTTGAAATTATGTAATAGGGAATATTGTTTTTTGCATGATCGTAAAAAGCATTTTTTACCTCTAGATTTAAGAGAACGGTATCGCTATTGTTTGATGAAATAATGTTTGAACTAGGATTTTTGCCAATAGGATCAATCGTTTGGTTTTGACCTGTAGTCCTTTGACTGAAAAGGGAAGCACTAAAAAAAAACAAAACAATAAAAACAGTATTTCTAAGAAAAATCATATATTTGGTAAAATTAAAGGATTTACAAGATATAAACGATTTAGCCATCAAATTATTGTTAAGATTTATTTTTGTTTTTGAAAAGGTTTTTATATATTTGTAAAATAGGTTAGGTTAACAATTTTTATGAATCGACGCATACTGTTACCATTATTAGTGTTCTCAGTGTTTTTATTAGACTTAAAAGCGCAAGATCCACAATTTACGCAATTTTACGCGAACCCTTTATACTTGAACCCGGCGTTTGCAGGGACTGCAAGATGCCCAAGGATATGCTTAAATTATCGTAATCAATGGCCAAACTTGTCAGGTACTTACGTTACTTATTCAGCTTCATATGATATGCATTTAGATGCCATGGCCGGTGGAATTGGTGTTTTAGTTACTACAGATGATCAGGCACACGGTACTTTAAAAACCACTAACGCAAGTATATTATACTCATACCATGCTGCTGTAACCCGCGAATTTTCATTAAAATTTGGTCTTCAGGCAACGCTTCTTCAAAAATCTTTAGATAAAACAAAATTGAACTTTGGTGATATGATCGATGCCAGAAGAGGTTTCGTTTGGAATACGCAAGAAGCAGTTCCTCAACAAACCAAACGTAATGCCGATTTCTCAGCGGGTATCTTAGGTTATAGTAAATTTTATTTCTTTGGTTTTGCAGCTCATCATATTAATCAACCGGATGAGGGTTTATTAGGTTCTTCTAAATTACCTGCTAAATTTACGGGTCATGCCGGAGCGATCATCCCTTTAGAAAAAGGTAACGCAAGTTATCTTTCGCCAAACATTTTATATCAACAACAACAAAAGTTCAGCCAATTAAATTTAGGTCTTTATTATGTTAAAGGGGCTTTTGTGGCAGGTTTATGGTATAGAAATGCTGATGCTGTTATTGCCCTTGTTGGGATTCAAAATGCTAACTTTAAATTTGGCTACAGTTATGATGTAACTGTCTCAAAATTAAGTGGTAACACAGCAGGTTCGCACGAAATTTCGTTGCAGATCCAGTTCGAATGTAAGCCTAAACGTAAAAAATATAGGACTATTAGTTGCCCATCATTTTAATTATTTTTGTAACCTTTTAAATAAAATAACGTTATAGCGTTGTACCAATAGTTAATACTATGAATATAAAATGGATAAAGAACCCTCGATCGCTAGCCTTTATAATGGCAGCAATTTTGGTTTCATGTTCTCAGGAACGCTCTCCCGTAACAGGTTGGGCTTATAATGATCCTACTAACGGAGGTTTTGAAAAGCCACCATACGAGGAGCAGGAAACAGGACCAGGCCTTGTGCTTATTGAAGGTGGTACCTTTTCTATGGGACGTACAGAAACGGATGTTACCTACGAATGGAACAACGTAGCCCGCAGGGTTACGATTTCTTCATTTTATATGGATGAGACCGAAGTAAGTAACTTCTCATATTTAGAATATTTATTTTGGACTAGCCGTGTTTTTGGGCCAACTTTCCCGGATATCTATTATAAAGCATTACCCGATACCTTAGTGTGGCGTGAAAAATTAGCTTATAATGAGCCTTTCGTTGAATATTATTTACGTCACCCTGCCTATAGAGATTATCCTGTAGTAGGTGTTAACTGGTTACAGGCAAATGATTTCTGTGCCTGGAGAACTGACCGTGTAAATGAGTTTATTTTAATTCGTGAAGGTTTATTGGAACACGTTCCAAGCCCTTCAGATCAGGATTATTTCTCTACCGAAGCTTATTTATCAGGTAAATGGCAAGGACAATTAAAACAAAAATTACCTTCATTTGATGAGCAAAACCCTGAGCGTGATGTACGTATGGAAGATGGTATCTTTTTACCAAAATACAGACTACCAACTGAAGCTGAGTGGGAATATGCTGCTTACGGTTTAATTGGTAATACAATTGGTGAGCGTATCACAGATCGTCGTATCTATCCTTGGAACGGACACGGTGTTCGTAATGCAACAGATAAATATATGGGTCAAATCAACGCTAACTTTGTACGTGGTGCCGGTGATTACATGGGTACTGCAGGTTTCTTAAATGATAATGCTGACGTTACTGCACCTGTTTATTCTTATTGGCCAAATGATTATGGTTTATATAATATGTCCGGTAACGTAGCTGAATGGGTAATGGACGTTTATCGCCCTAATACTTTACAGGATGCTGACGAGTTCCGTCCTTTCCGTGGTAATGTATTTACTACTCAAAAACGTGACAGTACTACTTTAATTGGTGGTTTAGGCGGAGAGATCCTTACTAACGTTGACGGGCCGGTTTATCAAAAATTCAAACACAAAGTTAATAATCCAACTATTCACGGTGTGAGCGGTGAAACTGCTGAGGTTACGGATAGCGTTCTAACTATCATGACAAATGATATTAATGGTAACAACAATGCTACACAAGAAGGTAAATCAGATATTCCGGGCCGTGTACAATGGAGAGAAGTTTCTAGTGCCGTATCCACAGATAATTTAGATGAGCGCAGAAACTACAAAGCTGCAGATTATATTAATTATATGGATGGTGATGTGAACTCAAGTATTTTCTACGAACAAGGTGAAGATGCTTATACTGACAAATCTGATAAAATGATGTATGAGTATGCAAAAACATCTTTGGTAAACGATAAATCACGTGTGTATAAAGGAGGTAGCTGGAGAGACCGTGCTTATTTCTTAAACCCCGGTGTACGTAGGTTTTTAGATCAACGCCAGGCAACCGCAGCTTTAGGTTTCCGTTGCGCTATGACGCGTGTAGGTAGCCCTGTTGGATTAGGTAAATAATATTGTTAATAATATAACAAAACCCTTAAGTGAATAGCTTAAGGGTTTTTTTTATTTTGTACCATGCCAAAACATAGTTCTATTGAAGATCTTTACGACCTTTATTTAAAGGCTGATCAAAAAATTTGTACGGATACCCGTAAGCTCGACGCAGGCTCTGTTTTTTTTGCATTAAAAGGCGGAAATTTTAATGCCAACGAGTTTGCACAAAAAGCAATTGATGCCGGTTGCAGTATAGCCGTGGTTGATGAAGAAAAATATATTACCGACGCTAAAATCGTTTTGGTTGAAGATGTTTTAAAAGCTCTGCAGCAATTGGCAACTCATCATCGCAGACAACTTACAATTCCGTTCTTAGCCATTACAGGCAGTAATGGAAAAACAACCAACAAAGAATTAATTAACGCAGTACTTTCTAAAAAATTTAAAACCCTCGCCACTATTGGCAATTTAAATAATCACATAGGTGTTCCGCTAACATTATTAAATATAAAAGCAGAACACGAGTTTGCTATTATAGAAATGGGCGCTAACCATCAGGGCGAAATAAATGAGTTGTGCCACATTGCGGAGCCCGATCTAGGCTTGATCACAAACATTGGAAAGGCCCATATGGAGGGCTTTGGCGGCATTGAGGGTATAAAGAAAGGTAAAAGCGAATTATATAAATACATTAAAACAAAGAGCGGAAAAGTTTTTGTAAACGGAGATGATGAAGTAGTGTTCGGCCTTTCTTTTGATAACGATAAAATTACTTATGGTTGCAAAAAAATATACGATGTTATTGGCAAAGATTGCACCACTTCCGAAACCGTGAGTTTAAAATATACTACACGTTACGGCGAAAAGGATTTTAATAAATTACCGCTTATAAACACTCAAATTGTAGGCTCGTATAATTTTATTAATTGTCTAACCGCTGCCTGCGTAGGAAATTATTTTAAAGTAGAAGATGATCTGATCAAAGAAGCATTAGAGGATTTTTTACCAAACATGAACCGTTCGCAGTTGGTGAAAACACTTCGTAATACCATTTTGCTGGATGCCTACAATGCCAATCCCAACAGCATGTCGGCCGCTATTGAGAACTTTGCCAATTACCGATCCGAAAAAAAATTATTGCTCCTTGGCGATATGTTCGAATTAGGAGAATATAGCCACGACGAACATCAAAAAATAGTTAACTTGCTGCAGGAAAAAAAATTAAACAATGTAGTTTTGGTGGGCGATGAATTTTTTAAACTCGAAAATCAATTCAAAAAATTTAAGACGACGCAAGAATGTTTAAATTATTTAAAAGAACTGCAAGTGTCTGATAATACGATTTTAATAAAAGGCTCACGCGGAATGAAAATGGAAATGTTGCAGGACGTATTATAGTATGAATTATTTCAAAAAAAATAAATTAATAAGTTTCATTATCGTTGCCATGCTTATTGGACTGGTAGTGGGTTATGCTGTAAATCTATCCATCTCCAAAAACAAATTCGAGTACAATAGGAGCAATTTAAATTCTATCTCCAACTCTGAAATAAAAAAACAAGTTGAGAAAGCGATCGTTAAATATGAAGAGAAACAATTTAAGGAAGCCAAAAAAAATGTAGCCTCTAATTTTTCTATTTTAAGTGATATCTTTTTACACCTCATTAAAATGATCATTGCACCGCTGGTATTAGCAGTGCTTGTGATAGGTGTTGCCAAGGTGGGCGATTTTAAAAGTGTAGGCAGGATAGGGTTAAAGACACTCGTTTATTTTACTTCTGCCACCTTAATAGCATTGGCACTTGGTTTGGTAATTGTAAACTTATTCGAGCCAGGCAAGGTCATGCACCTCGATCTTCCGGAAGCCAATATAGAAACGGGGGTTAAGATCAGTAAACAAACCTCTTCCAATTTTATTGATCACGTTATTCCCGAAAGCATCATGCGCTCGATGGCCGCAAATGACATTTTACCTATTGTGGTATTTGCCTTGTTTTTTGGCGTAGCTGCCGCAAGTATTGGCGAAGCAGGCAAACCTATCATCAAGGCTTTTGACAGTTTAAGCCATGTGATGTTCAAGGTCACTAATTTTGTAATGAACTTTGCACCAATTGGCGTATTTGGTGCAATTACCGCAGTTGTTATCCAGCAGGGTTTGGATGTTTTGGGAGGATACCTATACCTCATACTTTGTTTCTTTGGTGGCCTGGCTTTCTTCGTATTTGGGGTATTGCTGGTAATTTGTTATGCTTTTAAAGTAAATTATTTTAAACTTTTAAAAGACATTAAAGAACCAATTTTACTTGCTTTTAGCACCGCTAGTAGCGAAAGCGCCATGCCAAAGACTATTGAGGCGCTTGAGAAACACGGCATCAGTAACCGAATTGTAAGTTTTGTTTTACCGCTTGGCTATTCCTTCAACCTCGACGGCAGTATCATGTACATGACATTTGCCACCGTATTTATTGCACAAAGCTATGGCATGGATATTGGTATGGCCGACCAAATTAAGATGATGCTTATCCTTTTAATTACCAGTAAAGGTATGGCCGGTGTGCCACGGGCTTCTTTGGTAGTAATTGCAGGTATGTTAAGCATGTTCAAAATTCCCGGCGAAGGCCTGCTGTTGCTTTTAGCGGTAGACCAACTGCTGGATATGGGCCGTAGCGCCACCAACGTGGTGGGTAATGCTGTAGCAAGCGCTGTTGTGGCCAAACTTGAAGGCGAAAAATTCTAATCACCTTTTTTCTCTTTTATGATTTTTTCTCACCGCTAATCTTTTAAAAAATGCTAAATTTGCCCCGTTTTAAATTAGTAAACAGTGGATAAGAAATCGTTAATTGGATTAGGATTAATTGCCGGAATTTTAGGTATTTGGTTATATATAAGCGGCCCTTCAAAAGAAACAGTAGCGCGTAATAAAGCAATAAAGGATTCTATTGCTTTGGTTCAGCAAAAAGCAGAAGCCGAATTAATGGCAAAAGACGCTGCTATTAAAAAAGTTGCTGATACTTTAAAACAAGCTGTTGTAGTTAGCGATTCTGTAAAAGCAGTTTTATTGAACGATCAGTACAAAGATTTTACTCCTGCATCTGTTGGGAAAGAAGAAACATTTACAATAGAGAACGAAAATATTAAAGCCACCATTTTAAATAAAGGTGCGCAAATAATAAAAGTTGAATTAAAAAAATATCACCGCTCCGGCAAAACAGAGCCATTAATTTTATTTGATCGTGACTCATTAAATTTTGCGTTAAAATTAAATGCTTACGATCGTTCGCGTATTTTTTCTACCGATAGTTTTTATTTTAAGTCTGCAAAACAAACTGCCACAAGTATCGATCTTAAATTAGAAACCTCTAAACCCGGCAGTTATATTGAGTTCTCGTACTCTCTAAAACCAAATGATTATTTGGTTAGTTCAGAGATCCGCTTTGTGGGTATGCAAAATATTATCTCTCAAACTGAAGATCAATTACAATTAGCCTGGGGTATGTTATACCCTAGCCAGGAAAAATATATTAAAAAAGAAAAACAAGCGGCTACAATTTATTATAAGCAAACCATTAATAGTCCCGATTACATCAATGCATTAAAAGAAGAAGAAAAAGAATTGAACGATGCAGATATTAAATGGATCAGCTTTAAGCAACAATATTTCAATTCGGCCATTATTGCTGATAATGCGTTTGCAAAAGGCGGTAGCTTTATTAAAACAGGTTTACGCCCAAACTCTGAAACCGTTGTAAAAGCAGTGTCCAGCGAATTGGGGATTCCTTACGCGCATTTACCGAATGAAAAATTTTCTTATAAATTTTATTTCGGACCAAACGATTACAAGATCCTAAAAGAATATGGCTATGATCTTGAAAATATAGTGCCAACAGGTTGGAGTATTTTTAGCTACATCAATAAATGGATGGTTATTCCTTTATTCGATTCATTAAGTTCAATGAACATGGGCATCGTTATTTTGATCCTTACCTTAATTGTAAAAATTGTTCTGTTACCCATTGCTTACAAAACTTATATGAGCGGAGCGCGTATGCGTGTGTTGAAGCCTGAGACAGACGCTTTAGCGGCCAAGTACGAAAAAACCTCTGATCCAATGAAAAAACAGCAAGAGCAAATGGCGCTGTATCGAAAGGCAGGCGTTAATCCTCTATCAGGTTGTTTTCCTTTGTTATTGCAGTTCCCTATTTTAATTGCTTTGTTTGCTTTTATTCCTGCGGCGGTTGAACTTCGTCAACAAAGTTTTTTATGGGCAACCGATCTTAGTACTTACGATACAGTTTGGAATTTTGGCCAGGTACCTTTTATTAGCTGGGCCTATGGCGATCACGTAAGTTTGTTTGCAGCATTAATGTTTGTGAGTACGTTGGTGTATACTTACATGAACAGTAGCATGATGCCACAACAAAATAATCAAATGCCAGGCATGAAATTTATGATGTATTTTATGCCGGTTATCTTTTTAGCAGTGATGAATGATTATGCAGCGGGTTTAAGCTGGTATTATTTTTTAGCGAACATGTTTACCTTCTTACAAAATTGGATCATGAAAAAAATTATCAGCGATTCTAAAATCAGAGCGCAACTGGAAGCAAATATGAAAAAGCCTGCGAAAGTTTCTAATTTTCAGAAACGTTTAGCGGATATGGCTAAACAACGCCAACAATTAAACAAAAAGTAGGCTAAAAAGAGTAAAAATGCATCGAAATCGGAGGAATTGTTAATTTTTTGCCGGTTCAAAAAGAATATCGTTATTTTGTAGTGTAAAATGTTGACTAACAAATTCATAAAAACAGGCGTTGCTACTTTTGTAGTGCTTATTGCTGTTTGGTTTGCAGTTTCGGGATCTTATAAAAATAACTTATTATCACGTAATAGTAATTTACTTTCTATCGCCCCTCAAACAAAACTGCAAGCACCGGACAATACAGATCTTGAAGAAGAATATAAAAAACCGGTTTACTTTAACATCTTCAAATTTGTAACTGACCTAATCCCTGGAAAACATTAAAAAAAATTAATTAAGAAAGAAAATGGAACCATCATGGTTCCATTTTTTTTTGCCCGAAAAACATCGGCAAAAATTTAGAAAGTCTTTAGAAATACAAACTATATTTATCGAAACAAAAAAATTCATGCTGCACTTTTTTAAATTTTTTTTACTGACCTGTTTTTTTTACTTGTTTACATTTAAAGCAAGTGCGCAAAATAAAGGCACAGGAAAAATAACCGGCAGGATAATTGATTCAATTTCAGGTAAAGCCATTGATTATGCGAGCATAGGATTGTTATCTGAACTAAATAACAAAGAAGTTAACGGAACAACATCCGACGATAAAGGCTTTTTTACAATAAATAATATTGCAGAAGGAAAATATAAGGTTATTGTATATTATATCGGTTATAAGAATGCTGTAAAGAGCAATGTTGAGATCCGAAAAACAGAACCGGTTGTAAATCTTGGCAATTTTATAATGGTGAATGTTCAAACCACTTTACAGGAAGTAACTATTACCGCGAAGACGGAGATCATCGAGAACAAAATTGATAAAGTTGTTTATAACGCCGAAAACGATATTACATCGCAAGGCGGCGCGGCCATTGATGTTTTAAGAAAAGTGCCGCAAATAACTGTAGACATTGATGGGAATGTTGAGTTGCAGGGAAATTCAAATATCCGATTTCTTATTAACGGTAAACCTTCGAGTATTTTTGGAAATAGCCTTGCAGATGCACTTGCATCTATACCCGCCAGCCAGATAAAAAGTATTGAGGCTATAACAAGTCCCGGTGCTAAGTATGATGCCCAAGGTACTGGCGGTATCATTAATATTATTTTGAAAGAAAATAAAGTAAAAGGCATTAACGGTAATGTAAATATTAGCGCAGGTACAAGGTTCGAAACCGGCTCATTAAATCTAAATCTAAGAAATTCTAATTTTGGTGTGAATGCCTTTTTTAGTGGCAATGCACAGATAAGTAGCCGCACTCCAAATTCGCAGGACCGTTATTCTAACGATACAAGTTCTAAGACCACAACACATTTAATGCAGAATGGATATACAGATTTTGAAAGGAATGGTTATCGATCGGGTTTAGGTTTCGATTGGAACATCAATAAAAAAAATAATTTTACAGGTTCAGCAACTTATAATACATTGACCAATCAAAATATTGGTTTTATAGATCAGCAACAAACAACGCAGAATTATTCTAATCAAACTTTGCAGGACATTAACGGTTATCGTAATTCAAACAGTCGTTCGGTTGTTGCTTCGTTAGATTGGAATCTGAATTACAAAAAGACTTTTATTAAAGAAGGTCGCGAATTAAATTTAGCTTATGTATCCAGCTCAGGAAGACCTTTAAGTACTTATGTTCAAACACAAAGTTATGCAGGTGCAAGTACGCCATACACGGGCAATTCAAGCTCTAATCCCGGAACAGATAATAGCCAATATCTTTCGCTCGATTATGTTCACCGCATTAATAAAGACATCACCATAGAGACTGGTTTAAAAACATCAGAACAGATCATCAATAGCAACACGAGTGTTGATTTTTTAGATCCCGCAACAGATCTGTATGTTTATGACCCTTTACAATCTTATCATTTAAGATATGATATGAAAATTTATGCAGGTTATGTGTCGTCTACATTTACATTGTTCAAATGGCTAAACGTAAGGGCAGGAGCAAGATCTGAATACACTGATATTATGATCGATTATCCAAACACAGTTGTACCAGCATATAATATTGTTGCGCCCTCGCTTATTTTGTCTCGCAAGTTCAGTAAAGAACGGGTTCTTAAATTTTCTTATACACGTCGTATTGAGCGTGCTGAATATTCTGATTTGAATCCATTTCTGAATTTAAGCGATCCGCATAATCTTGTAACAGGTAATCCAAAATTAAAACCCGAGATTGGGGATAATATGGAATTGGGTTATAGCAAGAACTTTGAGAACGGCGGGAATATTTATGTTGCTTTAATTGAAAGAATAAATAGTCAGGATCATAAATCTATTACTACATTTTATTCAGCTTACAAGGCAGGCGATTCAACCTACACAAATGTTTCGGTGAATAGCAGGCAAAACATTGGCACAGAATATAATTCGGGAGGAAGTATATCTGCGTCGGTACCTGTAACAGAAAAATTTAATATTCGCGGAAACGCCAATATCACCAACAGGTATATTGTAAGTACAATTTATGTTGGCAATATTTCTATGGGCGTTCGTTGCCGTTTTAATTTAAACCTGAGCTATAAATTACCAAAAGACCTTATTATAGAAGCGTTTGGAAATTACAATTCACCAGCAAAAAACATACAAGGTAAAAACCCACAATCCATCACTTATACAATTGCCTTCAGAAAACAATTCTGGCACAGGAATGCCAGCTTTGGTTTTACTTGCACAAACCCCTTTAATAAATACGTTAAGCAGGTTACAACTGTTTCTGCGGTTGATTATACATCATACAGTATTAAAGAATTACCTTATCGCTCGTTCGGAATTAGTTTTACTTACAAATTTGGTAAGCTGGAGTTTAAAAAAGGAAAAGAAGAAACAAATGAATATTTGAACGGCCCACCGGCTGCAAATTAAAATAGAACGCAGATTAAGAATGATCTACTTTCTATTTTTTTATTTTTATTTTTTTACGTCAATTGGTATGGTCAATTTAAAACTAAAATTTCTTCCCATACTATAAATGCCCGACCTGCCTGAGCCATTTACGGGATAATTATCAAAATATTTTAGCCTGCTCATGTTCGATTGGTAGGCTACATCCGCTAAATTAGTTCCAAAGATGCCGATGGTAAATAATTTTCTTCTTTTCTTAGTAGTTACATCAGTTCCAAAACCCGCGTCAATTAAGGTGTAACCGAGTGTTTTGGTTTCGGTATTATTAAACAAAAAAGCCCTGTTTTGCGACGCGTAATACTGCATTCCTACTTTTAAATAAATATTTGAAAAGCAACTAACTTTCTTTTTAAACTCCGCTATTAATTCTGAATTTGTATGTAAGGGAGGAATAAATGGGATGTATTTATTACTATCATTTATTACCGCGCCATTACCTCCTTTATTTAAAGCGTAAACCAGCGAAACAGAATTTTCAAAATGCAACCAGTCTAAAGGGTGAGGGTGAATATCAATTCGCGCTTCGCCGCCGTATAACTGCGCTTTTGTTTGCCTGAACTTAAATACAGGATAATTATTTCCGGCTTCTTTATAAACAGAATCGCCGCCAAAAAAACTTTGCAGTTTCTGGTTAAAAATATAATTATCTAAAATATTATTGAACACTTCTGTACTGGCGGAAATATGTTCACTGTCAAAAAAAATTCCAATGTCTTGCTGAAAACTAAACTCCGGTTTAAAATTAGCATCGCCTAATTGTTCAAAGCCGGTGCCGGGATGCACACCTTTTGCTGATAGCTCTGAAATATTTGGTGCGCGGTAACCTCTTGCAACATTTGCTTTGATCATTAACTTTTCGGTAATATTATAAGTTAAACCTCCGCTTCCCGAAAAGCCGGAGAAGGTGTGCTTATAATTCGCAAAACGTTTTATTGCGCCGCCGGTATCACTTGTTGCCATTTCAAAACCTGTAATCGGATTATTGGTTACATATAATTCTGAATTTTGAAAAGAACGTGCATCATAACGTGCGCCAAAAGCAAGATCGAGCTTACCACTATTCTTTTTTACAAATACAAACGGGGCTAGGTCTAGTAAATTATAACTTGGTATTACAAATTCAGTTCCTGCAGTTACGTTGTTGGATTGATACATGCCATTAGTTCCAATGGTGCCTTCCCAACCATTTTTTTCGGGAAAATAATATTTCAGATCATAACTTACGGTTTGCATATTTAAATACAAGCCCGCAATAGTTGGTTGTTGCGGATGCGCATATTCGCGGCGGATACTTTGCTGGTAACCCAGTCGCAATGCCAATTTACCGTGACCAACAATAAAGTTACTGCTTGAAAAAATACGGTAATGTTGCACACGCTGATGGATAGCATTAATAGTATAGGAGTTTAACTCTTTATCGCTTACAATTGGCCTTATTGTATCTTCTTCAGAAATTTGTTTGGTAAATTTTCGTGTGCTCGAATCTCGGCTGCCGTCAGGTATTTCCTGTTCGGTATCATACAAACTAAAATTTAAATGCGAATAACCCCATTTGCGGTTCAATCCAATATAAGCGTTAAGGTCATTCTCTTTAAAGCCTGTATTAAATACGCGACCATCGTATTTATTTTGAAAGTTAGTGGCTTCTTTATGTGAAGCCCGCATGCCCCAAATAAATCCATTTGTATTACCTGCCATGGCAAAAGATGCAGCACGCAAACCGTTATTGCTTTGGTAATTTGTTTGAATACTTCCTTTTATAGAGCCCTCGGGCAAAGGGTTTGCAGGTAATAAATTTACAACGCCTGCCAAGGCATCCGAACCATAAATTAAGCTTGCAGGTCCTTTTACAACTTCAATTCGTTCTATTAAGAACTGATCTACTTCAATACCATGTTCATCGCCCCATTGCTGACTTTCCTGGCGCACGCCGTCAAACAAAGTAAGAATGCGGTTATAGCCTAAGCCGCGTATAAAAGGTTTAGATACGTTTGGTCCGGTAGACAAAGCGTTGACGCCCGGTACTTTTGCCAAAGCATCTATAATATTTGTTGCTGTATTTTCTGTGAGGTATTTTGAATCTATAAAAGCCATGGGAATTGGGTTCCGTTTTATTTCTGTAGCCTTTGAAACGCCTGTAACCACTACTTCGTTTGCTTCAACAACCGATTCTTCAAGATCAATATTAAGTACCGGCGTTTCGGCAAGATCAATAGTTTTAATAAATGTTTTGTAGCCAATTAATTTTACCTGCACGAGTGTTTTTGTTCTAGGTAAATTATTTATTTCAAAAGAGCCGTCTGCTTTTACCGATGTGCCATTTTTAAGATCAGGAAAATACACAATGGCACCGGGCAAGGGCTCGGCGTTTGCTTTGCTTTTTACAAAGCCGATTAATTTTGTTTGCGCATAAAAGAGCTGTGATAGAAACAGCAGCATCATGCATATAATTATTTTCATGTGATAATTTTTTTATTTGTTTCGTCAGGTCGATTGGTTTTTTACTTTTTTCTGAAAAAAATTTACCGCGAAAGATTATAAAGCGTCTCGATATGGAAATTCTAAAAGAGGCAGAATTTTCAATTCGACGTGACAATAAACTTTTAAATTCATTTTATTCTTGTGTTTTGAATCATATATCATGAGTCAAAATCTGTGAATTAAGCGGTAGGCGGCGCCCTGGTAGGAAGTAATAATTGGGCTAAATGAAAATAAGAGCTTTCAATTGTTGTAACCGACTCATTAATTAAAATAGGTTGAATTTTTGCGAAAACTACAAGTTCGGGAATATCGTAAAGGGGAGTGTTTGTTGTAAAAATATTGCAATGGGTGTGCGTGGCCTCTACACTGGCGCTTGTAATCTTATGATCAAAGTGGCAATCGGTATCTTCGTGATCGGCAAAGATCTCATGCGATAGCGCTGCCGGCAATAATACCCACGAAAAAACAAGTAATAAAAAAAAAGCAATGTATTTTTTGAATTTTTGCATTAGTTTGCTTAGGCGTATCAAATATAAAAAATAAATTGAAATAAACCTCAGCTTTTTCTAGATCCGCAAAGTGCCGCCAATAAATATAAAAGGACTTTTTGCCGGTAAGAAAAAATAAAAGCCTGTATCAAATTGCAAGTTCTTATTTGGCGTAAAGGTTATGCCACTATCAAATGAATAGGTATGCAAAAAATCAGCATATTTATTATAGCGGTAAGAGAGCTCTACAAAGTTATGAAACCCACCAACCACTTTATAATCCAAACTTACGGTAGAGAATAGTTCGAACTGTTTTAAAAGCGGATCGAAAGAAAATTGACTAAGCCCCCCTGTATAGCCCAAACCGGCAAAGCCGAGGTCTTTTTCGACATTTAAAAGTAAACCGCCATTTAATACCTGCATTTTTTCTTTAAAAAAATTAGTAGTCCTAACCAATGGCATAATGGCAATGGCCAGGCTGCCCGAGTCGTTACCAATTAAATTGTATTTGTATCTAAATGTAAGATCCTGCACGTAAGCTTTAGAGTCGGGCAAAGTTTTGTTTTTATAAATATTCTGGTTATAGATTCCCGAAATAACTTCAATATCCATTCGTTTATGAAAACCAAATTTTAAGTTGGCCAAACCAAAACCTAATGAATTTAACTGCTCGGTGGGTGTTTTTTTTTGAGTCAGGTTAACAAGATCTGTTTCTATCATTACATGCCATTTATCAACAGTAATCGGCGATTCGGTCTGGTGTGGCCTGTCGGGACTAAGTTTACGTAACTCTTTGTGTTTATTTTCCTGACTAAATAAACAATTGCTGAATAAAAAAAGTAATAAAGTAAAATAGGTTATTTTCATCACCACAAAATTGATGCATTATTTATAAAATATAATTATTAAATTTGGTATGCCTAATTAATAATTTATGCGACAAGAAACTATCGAGAACTATTTAAAGAACATTTACCACCTTTCTATTGGTAATAAAGCCATTGTAGGCAATTTTCAATTGGCCGAAAAACTAAATATTAGGCCTGCCTCAGTGACAGAAGGTTTAAGAAAACTGCATGATCTTAAATATGTTATTTACGAAAAATCGTATGGTACACGCTTAACGCCCATTGGTGCAAAACTGGCTTTAACTATTGTGCGCCGCCACAGGATCTGGGAAACTTACTTGGCAAAAGAATTGGGTTTTGGTTGGGACGAGGTGCATGAAATTGCAGAAGAATTAGAACACATTCAAAACGATAAGCTTATTAATAAACTTTCAGAGCTGTTAGGCAATCCTGTTTATGATCCACATGGCGACCCGATACCTGACGAAAAAGGTAAAATAAAAAAAGAGAATTTTATTAACCTTTCTTCTGCAAAGCCAAAGAACAGTTATAAAATACGTGGTGTATCAGATCACTCTACCGTATTTCTTAAATACTTAGAGAAACACCGCTTAATTATTGGCGCACATTTAAAAATTGACAGCATCGAGGAGTTCGATCAGTCATTAATTATTACCTGCAATAAAAAAGAAGTGATCATTAGTCCAAAAGTAGCAGATAATATTATTGTGGAGCTTTTGTAAGATACCTATGACGTTTTGCGACTACAAGTAGTTGGCATTTGGAACACTCAACTGTCTATACCCACAAATGTTTATTTAAAGATACAAATGTTTGTTAGCAAAGCCAAAGAAAATTAAAATCTGCGAAGCAGGCAATAACTTGGCTTTGCGATGACCTCGTCCGCCCGCTTAGGCAATTGCCCCTTGTTATAGGTTGACTTTTGTACGCAGTATATTTAGGTATCCGCCTTGTCAACAATTTTTATTTCATTAATGTCACCAGTAATAAAAGTAGCAAACTCTCTTACAACAACGTCTTGCTTTTGAATTTCTTCGATTTGTTTGTCTGAGAGTTTAATGCTTTGCGATTTGGTCAATTTGATTTTGGGCGAGATTTTGTCGCCAAAGTCATATTTATTTAGTAGCACAATTTTATTTTTAGGGTCTCTCGCAATTACGATTTCGAAGTTGCTGTTTGGGAAAGTGTCGCTGGTAGTGAATTCCTGTCCGCCGAAATAAAGTATTTTGTTGTCGAGAAGTTGAAATAGAAAATAGTCACCTTCGTCTTCATGTTCAGGAATTTCAATGTAGTCAGTTGATTTTACTATAATTGAAATAACTTTATTTTCGTTTTTTAACCATTCAATTCTTTTAAGGGCTTTATTATCCTCAAGGAACATTTCAAGGAAGCCCCATAGTCCTGCTACGAAAAAACCGATGCTCGTAAAAACCCAAACCCAAAAATTGCCTGAGTCAATTTTGAAATAAGCCCAAGTCGAGCCGATTATTACAAGAGCTGCGTAACCAGAGAAGTATTTTATTTGGAATTTTTGTCTTTTGTTAATTAAACGAATATCATCGTCGAGAGTCTCGATGTCCTGAATATTTAAAGGTCTAATGTTTGTCATTTATTTGTCAGAATTTTTATTCGAGTTTTGTCCAACGGCTTACCTATAACTACTCACTAAGACTATTTGTAATCGTTTATCAAAGATATAAAATAAGGGCAACAAAAAAGCCTTCCGGTTTCAAATTGGGAGGCTTTTTCCTTAAGGTTTTGCCGTATACCGATTGCAGATATAACTTGCCCAAATACACGAACAGATTTTTTATTTAGACGATGAACAAAAATCGTTGCATAGCCTAAGCTACGGAACTATTTTTTTTGAAGAAGTATAAATGAAAAGATGGAGTTTAATGGGCCAGTTTATATTTGCTATTGGTATTAGTGGGGCAAAACATATAGACCTGCTTTTAATTAATTGTTTTCCCCAAAAAATCAAGCATGATCAGGTCCTCAAGTGTGTAACGTTTTCCATCAATAAAACCAACTATCCAGGCATCTGTTTGGCCTTTAGCAATTGCTTTTTGTCTTTGTACTTCGGCTTCTTTAAGTGTCTTAAATTCTTTTTGTGTAAAGCGTGTAATGCCATCAGGATAATTTACCACTTCGGCCTTACCAAAAGTTTGCAGGTTAGGGTATTTAAAATTCTCCGGTTTACGATATGCTCCTATCTGTACTTTAAAGATCATGTTACCGGCACAATAATCGCCGGCCATGGCTAATAATTGTTTGTAGTAAGTGATATCGTTTAACGATTTGCCTTTTAGCGGTGCAAAGTCAGGCAAGGTCTTATCAGAGCAAGGTGATGTGGTTGTGGCAACTGTTGGTGTTTCTGTAATGGTAGGTGTAATAACGGCAACCGTTGGGGTTACTGCAACTGTTGGATTTGTTGCAACTGCTGTTTGTGTACTTACTAAATAAAAATCTTTGGTAGTCTCCATGTACTCCTGTAAATTCTCAATATCCACATCTTCTTCTACCGATTCATATTTATCGGCCGAAACGCGGATCCTATAAATAGCACCGGGGTTTAAAGTGGTTAAATATTTTCCGGTTGAGGAGTTAGAGTAATAAGTACCCATTACTAATTTGCCATCCGCATTAATTTCATTAGCAGAAAGCATTTCTAATTCTTCTTTCGAGTACTGATCTTTTTTAATGGTGCGAATGATCTCGATCTTTGCTTCTAAAGGTTGATCGTTACCATAAACAGTGCCTTTTAACAAAGCAATTACAGGTTTCTTTCCTAATATCCCAGGCATTACTGTATAAATATCGCTTTTTCCTTTTCCGCCGGATGAAGATCGGTTACTACTAAAATAACCTCTGTCGCCTTTTGAATTAATTACATAATACCTATCGTCCTCTGTTGAATTTAAAGGCATTCCCATACTTTGTGGTGTTGTCCATTCATTCACTTCTTTAATAGAGAACATAATATCATAACCACCAATACTTGAGTGACCTTTAGAGCTTAAGAACATGGTGATACCATCGGGGTGAATAAAAGGATCGTCATCATCGTAAGGCGTATTTATAATTGGTCCCATATTTTTTGCAGGGCCCCAATCGCCATCTACTTTTTCGCTTACCCAAATATCCCTGCCACCTAATCCGCCGGGGCGTTCACTGGCAAAATATAAAAATCTTCCGTCAGCAGAAATAGAACAAGAACCTTCCCAATCTGATGTATTAATATTCTTATTTAAAAATACCGGTTTCGAAAATTCATCACCCACCAACTTACTCATCTGTATATCACCGGAGTTGTTGGCATCACTATAAAATGTGAACAAACATTGACCATCAGGAGAGATAGCAATGGCAGCATCATTACCTTTTGTATTAATAGCATCAATACCTTGTGGTTCTGTATATAAGCCATCAGGCCTTCTATAGGAAATATATACGTCTTCAAGATATTTGCCTTCTACTTTGTCCGGCTCCATTTTCTCGTTCAATTTGCCACCAATACTAAATTTTCCGCTATAAGTGAAAAATAAGATCGACTCATCGGTTGTGATTACCGGCACGTATTGCTCATCTTCTGAATTAATTGGAGAGCCCATGTTTTTTATATCGGCAATTACTTTATTCTTGATTAATAACTTTCCGTTATTGCAATAGGTAATGGTAAGTTTTGCATCCTCGACATTTATCTTATCTTCTTTGTTAATGGATGAAGATCGTTCCTTTAGATATGTTTCAAGAAGGGCTATTGATTCATCGAACTTATAATTAACATGGTACGCTTTTCCTAAATAATAATCAGAGTCGTAAAATTTCGGGTTATCCTTTTTTATTTCCGTAAAAATTTCAATGGCCCTTTCTTTTCTTTCAGGGTTTCGCAAGCAGCAAATGCCTAATTTTAATTTATAATCAATCTCTGTTGGGTATTTGGAGTTAAGCGCGTCAAACTTTTCGTAGGCAGTAACATAGTCTTCATCATTTAAAGCGTTATACGCATCTTCCTCCATCTCTTTTTTCCCTTTTGTTTGCCCAACGGCCGACAAAACGCTTAGAAAAAGAAATAAAATAACAAGTTGTAAATAACTGATCCTTAACATTCGTTAATTGACTAAATAATTCCTATAAAAGTTGGAATAAAAGCGCCAAGATGTTAGTAGTATGTTAAAAACTTATTAAGAACAGGCTTTTAATAAGTTAGACGAAGCCAAAACCCTTTACCAACTGCACTTACAGGCAGGGCTAAAGAAGATAACCGTGTTGGGAAGCATAGATTGAATGTTATCCTGATGGATCTGGGGAATAAGAATATTTCTAAGGTCCATGCTTTTAAGCTTGCTGAGATTCTTTAAGGTCTCCGGAAAATATTCCAGATTGTTGCTCCACAGATCGGCTATTTCGAGTTTTTCTAAATTACCAAATGTATAAGGCAAACGCCCTATCTCATTTTGATTGACGTTGATATATCTTAAATTCTTTAAGCCGCCAATGGTGTTTGGTAAACTCTCTAAGCCTGTTTTGCTAACAATTAAAACCTGTAATTTTTTTAAAACCACAATAGAATCGGGAAGTTCTTTAATAGAATTTTTACTAAGATCGAGGTATTGTAGATTTTTAAATTTTAAGATCTGTGATGGAAAATCTTTTAATTTCTTTTTTCTTAGCACAAGTTTAACAACCTTATCCGGATCTCTCCTGGCGCTGTCAAGGTCGGTAAACTCATCATAAATAGATAAAGCGGCAGAATCCAATAAATTTTCCTGCGCCAACGAAGAAAGCTTAAATGATAAAATAAGTATTAATAAGAGAATTTTTTTCATTGCTTTATTTTTTTGCCACAGATTGCGCTTAAACACACAGATTATTTTTTCTGGGAAATTTGAGGCTTTTAATTTCACAAATTAATCGCAGCGCCCTTGCGATAATAATTTACGCCAGTTCTTTCATCAAAGCTAAACAGTTTTCTTTATCTAAATGTAATTGATCAATAAGTTCGTTTAAATTATTAAATTTTTCCTCATCTCTGAGCCATTTTATAAAATTTAACGTTATTGTTTTATTATAAATGTCCATGCTAAAATCAAAAATATTCACTTCTATTTTTAGTTTGTCGTCGCAATCGGTAGTGGGGTTGATGCCTATGTTTAGCATGCCAAAATAATTCTTTCCCTCAACGATCACTTCTACAAAATAAACCCCAATTTTCGGGATCAGTTTATCGCTGTTCTCTGTTTTTAAATTGGCTGTTGGGTATCCAAGTTCCCGTCCTAACTGTTTCCCTTTTACAACTTTTCCTTTTAAAAAGAAAGGGTGGCCTAAAAAATCTACGGCTTTTTCAATGTGGCCTTCTTCGATGGCTTTACGAATATTGGTGCTGCTTACCGCAATGTTCTCAATATCTTTTTTACTTATTTCTTCAATAGTAAAATTATAATCAGCCGCATGTTCTTTAAGGGTATTAATATCGCCTTTACGGTCTTTGCCAAAACGGTGATCGTAACCTATTATTAAATGTTTTACATTTAAGCGGCGCACAAGAATTTCTTCCAGGTAATGTTTTACATCTAACTGAGCAAAGGTTTTATTAAAAGGATAAACCACTACAATATCAACGCCATATTTTTCAAACAATTCTAACTTCTCATCAATTAAAGTAATAATTTTCAGGTCTTTTTGCTCGGGAAACAAAACCTTTCGGGGATGCGGCTCAAAAGTTAATACAACGGTTTTTAAACCTAGTTTTTCTTTAAGTTCTTTTAGGCGCAATAAAATCTTTTGATGACCTAAATGCACCCCGTCAAAAGTACCAATGGTTAAAATGGTTGGCGTTTCAATTCTAAAATCTTCGGTATTTTGTACAATTAACACAGGGCAAAAATACTTTAATTTATTTTAAATTTTTATTTCCCGTTTTAGCCGATAGATGGGCGTTTAAAAACGACGAGCTTTTTATTCGGTTCGACCTTGGTTGTTGTTAAAAAAACGCTAATAAATAAGCCTTTTTTGTTTAGTTATTATGATTTTAGTAGTATCTTTGCGCTCAAATTTTAAGAAATTAATCTCATGTCGAAACAAATTGGCAAAATTGCTCAGGTTATTGGTCCCGTAATTGACGTACGCTTTGATCTTGCAGGTGGTAAACTACCTAACATCATGGACGCTCTGGAAATTATAAATGGCGGAAAAAAGATCATTTTAGAAGTTCAACAACATACAGGTGAAGATACAGTGCGTACCATTGCGATGGATAGTACTGATGGTGTTTACCGCGGAATGGAAGTTATAGCTACCGGTTCCGGTATCTCAATGCCGGTTGGTAATAAAGTAAAAGGACGTTTATTTAACGTAGTTGGAGAAGCGATTGATGGTATTAACGATATAGATAATGCCGGTGGAAAATCAATTCACCGTTTACCGCCACGATTCGAAGACCTTTCTACGGCTACAGAAGTATTATTTACAGGTATTAAAGTAATTGACCTTATTGAGCCATACTCAAAAGGTGGTAAAATTGGTTTATTTGGTGGTGCAGGTGTGGGTAAAACCGTATTGATCCAGGAATTGATCAATAATATCGCTAAAGGTCACTCAGGTTATTCAGTATTTGCAGGTGTAGGCGAGCGTTCTCGTGAAGGAAATGACCTTTTACGTGAGATGATCGAGTCTGGAATTGTAAAGTATGGCGATGCCTTTAAACACTCCATGGAAGAAGGCGGTTGGGATCTTAGTAAGGTAGATCTTGCTGAGCTTGAAAAATCACAGGCTACTTTTGTGTTCGGTCAAATGAACGAGCCTCCTGGAGCCCGTGCCCGTGTTGCTTTATCAGGTTTAACCATGGCAGAGTATTTCCGTGATGGAGATGGTTCTGGTCAAGGTGGTCGCGATATCTTATTCTTTATTGATAATATCTTCCGTTTTACACAAGCAGGTTCAGAGGTATCCGCTTTATTAGGCCGTATGCCTTCAGCAGTAGGTTACCAACCAACTTTAGCATCCGAAATGGGTGTTATGCAGGAACGTATCACATCAACAAAAAATGGTTCAATTACATCGGTACAAGCGGTTTATGTACCTGCCGATGACTTAACCGATCCGGCTCCGGCAACCACTTTCTCTCACTTAGATGCAACAACCGTATTAAGCCGTAAAATTGCCGAGTTAGGTATTTATCCTGCTGTGGATCCGTTGGACTCTACATCACGTATCTTATCGGCTGCTGTTTTAGGAGATGAACATTACGATTGTGCACAACGTGTTAAATTGATCTTACAACGTTATAAAGAATTACAGGATATTATTGCCATCCTAGGTATGGATGAATTAAGTGAAGATGATAAATTAGTTGTAAGTCGCGCGCGTCGTGTACAACGTTTCTTATCGCAACCTTTCCACGTGGCAGAACAATTTACAGGTTTAAAAGGTGTTTTTGTAAGCATTGAAGATACCATCAAAGGTTTTAATATGATCTTAGAAGGTAAAGTAGATGAGTATCCTGAAGCAGCTTTTAACTTAGTTGGCACAATTGAAGAAGCTATTGAAAAAGGCAAGAAAATTTTAGCTGAAAGTAAATAAATTCAAAATTCAAGGTTTAAGATCTCAAATTTTGAATCTTAAACTTTGGATATTTAATCTTTAAGAGAAATGAAAATAGAAATAATAACACCCGAAAAAAAGTTGTACGAAGGTACTGTTAAGTATGCTTCTTTTCCGGGATCTGAAGGTAGCTTTGGAGTATTAAATAACCATGCGCCTTTAATTGGCACCCTTAAAGCCGGTAAAATTGAACTGATAGATGAGACCAATACAAAGATCAATTTTGAGATCAATGGCGGGGTTGTTGAGGTTTTAAAAAATAAAGTAATTGTTTTAGCAGGGTAATTATTACCCTAATAGTATTAAAAAGCGAAGGGATCATCTCTTCGCTTTTTTTTTGTACTCCTTATTTGTAAGCCACTAATTACACGAATTAACACAAAAATTTATAGCAATTATATTGAATTCAAAAATGCCTGCGGCATGGGATTTCACAAATAAGTATTTAGATTAGTGAAATACTAGCGGCACGCTTATAAATTGTTTTATTTATGAGGATCATGGAATTTGTGATAATTCTTGGCTATTACATACAAGTATTTGCACCAAATAAGTATCTTAACATCAAAACTCAAAAGCGTTTATTAAATTTACAGTTGTAAGTTTTGGAAGAACAAAAAAAAATATCATCTAGTATTTTTAAATTAGGTTTAATAAATGCCCTAATTTGTTTAATAGGTTTTTTATGTCTTTTCTATTTTGGTAATTTTAAGATCGATATCGCTTACCTTTTACTCTCTACTTTTATTTGTTTTATTACGGGCTTTTTGATCCTCTATTATTTTTACTTTATCTCTGTCACGAAAAAAATAAATCTACTTTCAGAAAAGATTCGAAAAAAATTCCTGAACAAAGAGATCCCTCAAAAGCACGATCAGTTAGAAGAAGAGGATGGGTTATTAGAGTTAGAGGAGAAAGTAGACGACCTTATTGAATCGCGTGAAAAAGAATTGAAACATTTTGAGAACCTGGATAGTTACCGTAAAGAATATTTAGGGAACGTATCGCACGAATTAAAAACACCTGTATTTAATATACAGGGTTATGTGGATACACTATTAAATGGTGGCCTCGAAGATGAGACCATTAACATGGATTATTTAAAACGCGCCGAAAAAAGTATTGATCGCTTAATAAATATTATTGATGATCTTGAAACCATTACACAATTAGAAAGTGGCGAGCTGGAACTGGACATGGATAATTTTGATATTGCCCACCTGGTAAAAGATATTTATGCGGCTCTCGAATTAATTGCTGCCAAGAAAAATATAAAATTAGAATTGGCAAAAAAATACGAAAAGCCTATTTATGTAAAAGCAGATAAGTTCCGTATAAGACAGGTTTTGGTAAATTTGATCACTAATAGCATTAAATATGGTAAAGACAATGGTACTACCGAAATAACTTTAAATTACCTGAATGATGATGTGGTTATTGAAGTAAAAGATAATGGCATGGGTATTGAGCCAAATCATTTACCACGCTTATTTGAGCGCTTTTACCGTATAGATAAAGGGCGGAGCAGGGAACAAGGCGGCACGGGCTTAGGCCTGGCAATTGTTAAACACATCATTGAAGCCCACCAAAAATCAATAAAAGTAGAAAGTGAAGTAGGAAAAGGCACTTTATTTACTTTTTCGCTATTTGCCGGCCAATAAATAAACAAAAAGGGACATATGTATAGCTAAAAAAATTTAACAAATTATTGAAAATTTGAGCTGATTTATTGCTAAACTTGCCTATTATTAGTAAAATTGCAAAAACTATTATACAATGGCTGAAATTCATATTACTGGGATCAATTATATAGAAATTAACTCGCAAGAAGGCTTAGAGTTCAAATATAAACCCGAAGTTCCTAAACTAAAATTAGTAGGCACCTTATTAAATGCCGAAAGCGAAGATGAAGAGGATGGTGTTTTATTTTTAACTCAAAAACAACTTAACCAAGTACTTACCAATAAGGATGTAGATCTTAAATTGGTTGACGATCGTTGGACGCCCAGTAAACCGCTTACAAAAGAGCAGGTTAAAAAAGTTGGACTTGTAGATGTAGATGCGGAATATCTAGGTGCTGCAGGAGAATTTAAATGTTACGAAGCAGTTAAGATCTCTTAATTACCAAACAGCAGGACCATATTTTTTGGTTATTTTAGAATTGGGCAAAAACTCATAAAATAACTGATCGAACCAAATTAGTATTTTAAAACTATACGTAGGCGAATTTAAATGTTCGCCTATTTTTTTGTTGTTTACCATCGTAAAACGATAAGCTACATCGGCACCAAGTCCAAACCATTTAAACACTTTAAATTGCGCGGTAATACCGGGTTCGTATAAAAATAAGAAGTATTTTTTGCCCGGCCCGTTAAACGAATAAGTTTTGTTCTGTTGCCACCAGGTAAATCCAGAACCTGCTTGTATAGGCACGCTCAGCTGCCAGCGCTTGGTCTTATAAAAAACAAAATCAATATAGTAGGCCAGGTAGGCCATCTTTAAATGTTTGGTAATGGTATCTGTTTTACCACTTTCGTTTGGAAGGTAAAAATCTTTTTTAAAATCCGATTTTAACCAGCTAATACCGCCGCCAACCCTTAATTTTCGCTGAAAGGCCACGCCAAGGCGCACGCCCGTAACGCTTATTAATTGGTTGTCAATAAAACTGTTCCTCGATTCTAATCGCGCATCAATACTTGATTTGTGAGTGAACACATCGTGCAGCGTATCCAGGAATTGCGCGTTTACAATGCCACAATACAAAAACAAAAAAAGTAAAACCCGATTTTTTTTCATCCCCGAACAAAATTACGTTTATAACTCTTTTTAATCCTGCTGGTTATTCAATTGTTTCAACAAAGTACTTGTAGTAATTTAGTTCCCAATGTTAGACACCCCGATTGTATATTTAAAAGGCATTGGTCCGCAACGCGCCGAGGTGTTAAAGAAAGAACTCAACATCCATACCTATTATGATCTGTTAACCTATTATCCTTTTAGGTATGTAGACAGGACAAAATTTATTAGCATAAAAGAGATCCATGACGAAACACAGTATGTACAGATCAAAGGAATAGTTGATAGTCTTGAAATAGTCGGCCAAAAACAAGCTAAACGTTTGGTAGTTCAATTCAGAGATAATACCGGCATTATTGAACTTGTTTTTTTTAAAGGCTACAATTGGATGGCTCAAAAATTATTGGTGGGAAAAGAATATGTTGTATTTGGAAAACCCACTGCCTTTAACCGCAGGTTTAATTTAGCGCATCCGGATATCGACTTGGTTAGCGATGATCTTTTAGCGCAGCAATCAGCCTTTCAGGCAGTATACAATTCTACCGAGAAATTAAAAATAAAAGGTTTGGATAGTGAAGGCATTCGAAAAACAATTCGTGGCCTTATCAATCAACTACAGTCACAACATATTGATGAGACCTTAAGTCGTGAAGTAAGAACAGATCATAAATTAATTGACAGGTTTACCGCTTTTAAACAAATTCATTGCCCCCAAAGTGCCCAGCAGTTAAAGGATGCAGAACTAAGGATAAAATTTGACGAATTATTTTATATCCAACTTCGTTTATTAAAATTAAATAAAGTGCGTGCCATAACGGTTCGTGGCTTTGTGTTTTCTAAAGTAGGAACGCATTTTAATGATTTTTTTACTAATTATTTACCTTTCGAATTGACCAATGCGCAAAAACGGGTTTTAAAGGAGATTCGCCTGGATGTTGGCAGTGGCAGGCAAATGAACCGTTTATTACAGGGTGATGTTGGTAGTGGTAAAACGATGGTGGCATTAATGAGCATGCTACTGGCAATTGATAATGGTTTTCAAACCTGCATCATGGCACCAACAGAAATTTTAGCGCAACAACATTTTATAACTTTTAAAGAGTTATTGGGAGCAATGGATATTGAAGTTTCGATCCTTACCGGTTCAACAAAAACAAAAGAAAGAAAATTGCTTCACGCTAAATTATTAAGCGGCGAAATAAAAATATTAATCGGTACACACGCACTTATTGAAGATATTGTACAATTTAAGAATCTTGGATTTGTTGTTATTGATGAGCAACATCGTTTTGGCGTGGCGCAACGCGCAAAATTAAGAGCAAAGAACAGTATGCCACCCCATATGTTGATAATGACTGCAACACCCATACCGCGCACCTTAGCAATGACCTTGTATGGCGACCTTGATACAAGTTTGATCGACGAATTGCCGCCCGGCAGAAAACCAATTAAGACCTTACACTTTATGGAGAATCACCGTTTGCGCGTGTATGGTTTTATGCGCGAACAAATTGCCTTAGGCAGGCAAGTGTATGTTGTTTTTCCTTTAATTAAAGAAAGCGAAAAAATGGATTATCAAAACCTGCAACAGGGCTGCGATAATATCGTACATGAATTTCCACCACCAAATTATCAAATAAGTATCGTACACGGAAAACTTACCAACGATCAAAAAGAATTTGAAATGCAACGTTTTGTAAAAGGCGAAACACAAATAATGGTGGCAACAACTGTAATTGAAGTTGGTGTTAACGTTCCAAATGCAAGTGTAATGGTAATTGAAAGTGCCGAACGTTTTGGATTATCGCAATTACATCAATTACGCGGCAGGGTGGGTCGTGGTGCCGATCAAAGTTATTGTTTGCTGTTAACGGGCTATAAACTTGGTGTAGATAGTCGCATGAGAATGGAGACCATGGTGCGCACCAATGATGGTTTTGAAATAAGCGAAGTGGATCTTAAATTACGCGGACCCGGTGATATTGAAGGTACCCAGCAAAGCGGGGTAATGGATCTTAAACTGGCAAACCTTGCGCAGGATGGCCAGATCTTACAATTGGCAAGACAGGCAGCTCAATCTATTTTAGATGAAGATGTAAATTTTGATCTTGAAAAAAATAAAGTTTACGAAAAACAATTAACACTTCAACAACAAAACCGGCCTAACTGGAGTAAAATTGGATAAAGGATATTGGAACGATCATGACAAGATCACTTCTCTTATCATAATTAATCATTTCGATCTGCGCTCTATCATTACCTCACGAGTGTCACATGCCCTACATACTCCTTTTGGGCGTTATACAAATTTGTTACAAGTATCTTATAGGTATAAACATCGTCTTTGCAAAGCTGTCCGTCCTTATAACCATCCCAGCCTATAGATGAATTAATGTTGTTATATATTTTCTCTCCCCATCTTGATCTGAAAAAATCCAGCTCCATTGTAAATTTAGTTCCAAGCAAAGCCACTTTTTTTAAATCTTGTTTTTTTATTTCAGTAGCGGTAGCAGTTGCAATATGTATTACCGGTAAACCCACTTTTTTTTCAACTCTGTCGGCAATTAAATGCATGGTATTGGCACAAAGTATTATCGCCTCAACTCCGCTGTTTTTTAAATGTTCGCAGGCTTCTTATATCATTTTGAAATTAGATTCCCAATCGTTGTTATCATTATTCTTTTTAATATCCGAATAATTAAAAGAATAGATAATACACTTTGAAAAATTTAAACCACCAAGCTTTTCATTTATGCCTTTATTAATTGCCCTATAATAATCTATTGTTGAAACCCAGCTAATGCCTCCTATTAATCCAAGTATTTTCATTTTATTTTTTTAGCAACTAATTTACAAAATGAAACCACCTGAATAAAAAATAAAGAACCCCGTAAATACTATTTACAGGGTTCTTGGAAATTAAGTAATTTGTTTTTTTTTATTTAGTATGAAGTTTTAAGTTCAACCCTTCTGTTTTTGGCTTTACCAGCAGCAGTTTTATTATCGGCAACCGGCTTTGTTTCTCCATAACCAATCGCATTTAAGCGGGAAGCAGCAATACCTTTAGATTCTAAATAAGATTTAACTGATTCTGTTCTTTTTTGAGAAAGAGTCATGTTATAAGCATCATCACCCACATTATCAGTATGGCCTTCTACTGTTAAAGTAACACCATCATAACGTTGTAAGATCGAAGCAAGGTCATCTAATTGTGAGTTAGAAATCAATTTTAATTTATCGCTACCGGTTTCAAAATAAATTTTGCTGGCAATAACATTAATTTTTACGATATCTTCTCTTGCTATTTCAGGACAACCTTTGTTAGCAATTGTACCTTTTACAGAAGGACAACGGTCTTCGTTATCGGCAACACCGTCACCATCAGAATCAGGACAACCTTTAAAAGCTAAGATACCTGCTTTATCCGGACATGCATCATCTTCGTTAACCACACCATCTTTGTCATTATCTAAAGTACAACCCGTTGCATCAACTTTATATCCCGATTTTGTTCCAGGACATTTATCATCAATATCAACTACACCGTCTTTGTCTGTATCAGGACAGCCTTTAAATTCTGCAGCACCAAATACATCGGGGCAACGGTCTTCTTTGTCAGTAATACCATCAAGATCTTTATCCGGACAACCTTTTAATGAAGGAAGGCCAGCAATATCAGCACAATTATCAAGGTAATCAGCTACACCATCACCATCCCTATCAACAGGACAACCAACAGCATCAACACCAACACCGATTGGAGTACCCGGGCATTTATCTTTTTTGTCAGAAACACCATCTTTATCAGCATCTTTCTTTTTACCTAAGTTAAAAGTTAAACCTGCACTATGATATAATAAAAAGTCATTATCTCCATTAGCATTAAGATGATCAATATTATCAGTAGTTGTATATAAGAAAGATTCTTGTAATCTTAAAGAAACAACAGGGCTTAAACGGAAATTGATACCGCCTCCAACTGTTGGAACCGAAAATTCAAAACGTTCGTGTTTAATAGCATAAACAGCTTCATACCAAATAACACCTGCGCCCGCCGATATAAAAGGACGTATAACCGCTTCGGGTTTGGTAAAATAAAAATTAAATAATAGGTTGGATGTATTATGACGTACCAAAAAATTATTTGGTATTTCAACAGTATTTATTTTTGTGTGGTCGATATAACCAACCTCACCACGTGTAAATCCTAACGAAACATCAAAATGTTTACCTAAAAAGCGAGAAGCCGAAATACCGGCAAAGCCATAAAAGGCCTGATCTGATTTGTAAAAATCGCTTCCGATATCACCGCTGTATTGAATTAGTCCACCGTGGACACCAACGTTCCATTTTTTTTCTTCTGTTTGTGATTGTGTTGTAAATGCTATTAAGCAATAAACACATAAGAGTAATAATTTTTTCATTTTGGGTATTTTTTTTAGTTTATGTTTTTTAATAATAGATTCATATAATTATGCCCGTATTTATTTTATTTTTATAAATAAGCAGGAAACTCAATAGGGGCATTGTTTGCAGGGTTTTGTATAAAATTAAAACAAGATTAATTAGCGTTATATTCGTTCAGCCCATGCCTCAAAGTGAGGAACTTAATACATAGAATATCGCAAAGCGATATCGTAAAAACCCTTTAATAGCAATATGTCCAAGAAATTCTACAATAAATTAAAAAACACATTAAAAAAATTAACTTTGTATTTCTAAAAAACAACAGCATGGATATAAAAGACAGTAATGGAACAATTCTGAATAACGGTGACTCGGTTCATTTGATAAAAGACCTGAAAGTAAAAGGCTCTTCTTTAGTTTTAAAAAGGGGTAAGGTAATAAAGAACATTAAGCTTACCGATAATGCAGATGAGGTAGATTGCCGTGTGGATGGAAGCAATATAGTTTTGAGAACTGAGTTTTTGAAGAAAGGATAAATGTTTGCCCTTCTACATCCCGATATATATCGCGACAGGGTGACAGGAAAAGTCATGGTGAGCCTGTAGAAACATATTTTCAATGGATCAATACCCGTATTTATCTTTCCACAATTTTTTTAAATAATTTCTTTGTTCCTGTTCGCGAGCATTATTTCCGGGTTCATAAAATTTTGTTTCCGCAATTTGGTCTGGCATAAATTCCTGCTCAATAAAATTATTGTCAAAAGAGTGGGCGTATTTATATTCTTTGCCGTAATTTAAATTCTTCATTAATTTGGTAGGCGCGTTTCTTAAATGCAAGGGCACCGGCAGATCGCCGGTTTTATCAACAAGTGCAGAGGCTTCGTTAATGGCCATATAACTGGCATTGCTTTTTGCGCTGCAGGCTAAATAAGTAACACACTGGCTTAAAATAATACGCGATTCGGGCATGCCAATTACATTTACAGCGTTAAAACAATTATTTGCCAATAACAATGCGTTAGGGTTAGCGTTGCCAATATCTTCGCTCGCTAAAATTAAAAGTCGTCTTGCAATAAATAATGGATCTTCGCCACCTTTTATCATGCGTGCAAGATAATATACTGCAGCATTTGGATCGCTGCCTCTAATAGATTTAATAAAGGCAGAGATGATATCGTAATGTTGCTCACCGCTTTTATCGTAAAGCGCTAAATTCTGTTGTATTACTGTAAGCACAAGCTTGTTTGTAATTTCAACTGCATTATCGGTTGAACTGTTAACGACTATTTCTAAAGCATTTAATAATTTACGTGCATCGCCACCGCTAATTCGCAATAATGCTTCATGTTCTTTTACAACAATATTTTTTATTTTTAAACTCTCATCTTGCTTTATTGCATTCGTAAAAAGATCGACCAGTTCTTGCTCTTCTAAATTTTTAAGGACATATATTTGGCAGCGTGAAAGTAGGGCGGGAATAACCTCAAACGAAGGGTTTTCGGTAGTGGCGCCAATTAAAGTCACCACACCTTTTTCTACCGCACCTAATAAAGAATCTTGTTGCGATTTACTAAAGCGATGGATCTCATCAATGAATAATACAGGTTTATTTTGGTTAAAAATATTATTGTCAGATGCTTTTTCTATAACCTCGCGTATTTCTTTTACGCCACTGTTAATGGCGCTTAAATGGTAAAATGGCCGTTTTAATTCGCTGGCAATTATTAAGGCTAAAGAGGTTTTGCCAACACCCGGTGGGCCCCAAAAAATAATGGATGGAAGCAGGTTTTGTAGAATTGCATTGCGCAAAGCGCTGCCAGCGCCTATAATATGTTGTTGCCCAATGAATTGATCGAGGGTCTTCGGACGCATTCTTTCGGCTAATGGCTGCATTTTTGTTAATTATTTTTAACGGTTAAGTAAATAATAATTTCCTATTTTTACATAAGGAAAATTACCAAGATTTAAATTGTTATGCAACCTCAAGGTTTATGCCATTAAAGCTAAAACTTACATGTAACCTTTTTTAAAATAAACTATGAACAACAAAAAAATATTCTCTCTCTCGGCTCTAGCCTTAGGTGTTATTTTATTAATGTCTTTTGCGTTTAAAGGCGAAAAAGACCCTTTACACAAACGCATCTTTAATATTAATATTACTGAAGTGAAAGACGGGGCGGTTGCAAAAAAATCTACCATGGATAAAATGGAATTTAAAGATGGTAAATTATGGAGCGATTTCTTATTTGATAAATACCAATATAAATGGTTAAAATATCGTATCAATAAAGATTCTATTTATGTTGACTCTACGGAAACAGAAGTACGTTTATTAGAAGTAGAAGCTACTATTACGGATGATAAAGATCAAACCATTACCATTAATTTTACAAATGTAGAATGGGACATAGAAGGAACAATTAAAATGACCAAAAGCGATAAGCCAAAAAAATTCTACGATTTTGCGGGACGTGAAAAAGGCGGTAAACCTAAAAAACCTAAGAAACCAAAAAAAGGTCAGCCAATTGAAGGCGAGCAGAAAATGGAAGGTTCTGATAATGGTACTGAACAAAAGAAAGAGTAAAAGATTATTTTGAAACAAATACGCCACTACTTACTTTTTTACACCACTCTTTTAAATTCTAATTTTCTTTAAAGAAATTTTTAACATTATTTTTCAATTCTTTTGTAAGTTATTGTCTTGTTGATCGTATATATGTTATAACAAAAAGTAAGATGAAAATAAAAACATATTTCAAAACAGCAATAACTCAAGCTGCCGCTATCTTTTTTATGATAGGATGCGGCCAGGCTTCAAATCCAAATAAAGTAACTATGAACATGGAAACAAACACACAACCGGTAAACATTCATTCAAGTAATAGCACAATTGACACTGCTACTTTTGGAGCAGGTTGTTTTTGGTGCGTGGAAGCAGTTTTTCAACGCCTTAACGGGGTAATAAGTATTAAAAGTGGTTACGCCGGCGGTACAGTAAAAAACCCTTCTTATAAAGAAGTGTGTAGCGGCACAACCGGACATGCAGAAGTTTGCCAGATAATTT
>JACCXH010000014.1 GCA_013697245.1 Bacteroidota bacterium | reverse complement strand
CCCGCAGCCGGAGATCCTGCTACAGGATTAAAGGTATAGCTATGCACACCACCCGGCGTGGCCGCTACAAAACTGTAACTGTTTCCATTTAAACACTGGGTTGGTGTTGGTAACGTGAAAGCCGGGTTAATAGAGGCAGGTTGGGTAACTGTAATATTAGATGTTG
The DNA here is from genome assembly GCA_013697245.1 of Bacteroidota bacterium. Classification (GTDB taxonomy): domain Bacteria; phylum Bacteroidota; class Bacteroidia; order B-17B0; family Aurantibacillaceae; genus Aurantibacillus. The sequence continues at coordinate 18,506 of JACCXH010000014.1, read as the reverse complement.
AGATACAGCCATTATTATCTTTAACACTCACGGTATAAGTTCCGGCAGGTAAATTATTTGCAATTTGTGTATTTTGAACAGGGGCAGAGGTCCATGTATAGGTATAAGGCCCGGTTCCTGTAACAGGTGTAGCAGAGCCGGTGCCCACACCATTAAAACATGGAGCGTTAGTTGCAATAGCAGAACTTGAACAACAAGACATAACAGCAGCAAAAGGATAATTGGGATCGCCGAGACAAGCGATGGAGGTCCATGAACCGCTTTCTCCATCACCGGTAGTATTGATACTAATATTTAAATTGGTACAACCTGGCGCACAAGTAGGCTTCGTTTTTAATTTCCAACAAAATGTCCATGTACAAATTCCTGATGCATTATAATCGCCAAAATTATTTCCGGGATTACCTGGGGCTGCTGTATAATCGTAATAAAAACCAGGCCCCCATACTGATGCATTTGCAGAAGATGTACAACCGCCCGGAAACCAGGACCAGCTGCCATTTGCTGAGCAAGAAGTAGCAGGCGTAAAGGTCATAGTTGGAAGATCCCACCCACAACCAAAAGTTGGAATAACACCATGTAACCAGTTAGCACTAACCTGCGTGTAACTTGTAATAGTAAAACAAAAGTTTACAGTTGTATTGGGGGGATACGTACCGTTTGTAGGAGTCGGTGAAATGGATAAACTCGCATTTTGTAAACAATTATTACAATCATTTTCCGCGTGTACGGATAAATTAAAATTGCCAGCAGCAGCAGCGGTCATTCCACTTATCTGAATAAAATAGGTCTGGCCCGGAGCAGTAGGCTGAAATGTAACAGTATTAGCGCCCGCGGCGGTACCATTATTTGAACAGTTAAAACCAACAAGGTTACCACAGGTTCCGGTCCATAATGTTATGGCAGGATTTGGAAGCGCCGGTGCGCCGGGAGTTATATTAATAACAACCATATTACCGGAGGCGACAAAACTATACCATACATCTAATGCAGGGCCGGGTTGGTTTCCACCGGTTTGACAATTTAATAATGTAGTGTATGGATTTGGTGCAGTTGCACCAATCGTTGTTCCCGCAACATTTACATTTGCACCAACACCCGAAGGACAAGCCGCCGGAGTTGGAAGTGTACCAAGGTTTTGAGCCGTAGCGCAATTATCGTTAGCAGGAATTTGTGCAACTGCTAAAAAAGAAATGAACGATAATAAAACAAGAAGTAGAGATTTTTTCATCGTTATTTAGTTTTTATTTTTAATATTTGGATTGTTTGGATAAAGCGCTATTAAAGTACCGCCGGTAGCCAATTGAAATTTAGGCATTAAATAGCCTTTTATTTTTTCGGAATAATGTGTAGGATCAATTTTCTTTTCTAAAACAAAAAGTTCGTGTGCGGATAGCAAAACAAACTTTAAGCCATTGGTAAACTCTAAAGTATCCTGTGTGGACTTAAACCTATAGTTTTCCATATTCGCGGCAGAAATAGCGTTTATATATTTAGGAATTTCATTTGGAAGAACAGTTCCATTTGCAATTATTTTAAATCCGGCAGGATGGTTTTGAGAAAAAATATTTTTCGGCGAAAAAACACAGAAAAAAACGAAAAGTAAAATTTTTATTTTCATAGAAAGTTGTTTGCTATAAAAGTAAACTTAACGTTTATAGAGCGCATATAAAAATCATTCACTCAATCAAATCTACCGCTCACTAAATGCCTTAAAGCGCCCTGTTAACAATGTGTTGGTAAAATAGTGCAATCTAATTTTTTTAGATAAATAAAATAAAAAAGCCTCCCAGTTATGAGAGGCTTTTTTAATAAAGGGGAAATCTAAAAGATTAAGCTAACTTTACGTTAACAGCGTTTAAGCCTTTTTTTCCTTCTTGGATCTCAAATACTACATTATCGTTCTCACGAATATCTTCTTTTAATCCTGATGCGTGTACAAAGATTTCTTGTCCACCGTCTTCTTTAATAAATCCAAAGCCTTTTGCTTCGTTAAAGAATTTTACTACTCCTGTTTTCATTTTGTTGTTGTTTTTTGTTCCGTTTTTACGCAGAACTGGTTTATTATTTGTTTATTTATTTTGTATCTGATTAATTAAATGGATGAGTAGATACAACCTCAATATTTTTCTTTATTAATTTATTTATGTCTTTTAAATATGGCATTTCTTCATGTGTGCAAAACGACATTGCTACTCCGCTTTCGCCGGCTCTACCTGTTCTTCCAATACGGTGAACATAAGTTTCTGCTTGCTCAGGAATTTCGTAGTTAATTACGTGTGATAATTTATCTACATCAATTCCTCTAGATGCAATATCTGTGGCCACTAATATACGAATAGTTCTGTTCTTAAAGCCTTTTAATGCTCTTTCTCTTGCACCCTGAGATTTGTTACCGTGGATAGCTTCGGCGCTAACCCCCATGGCATTCAGGTCTTTAGCTACTTTATCGGCCCCACGTTTAGTGCGAGTAAAAACTAGCGCATGCTCAATTTTACCAAAACTTAATACGTGTTTTAACAATAAACGCTTATTTTCTTTTTTTACATAATATACTGTTTGTGTTACAAGGGTAGCTGTTGATGAAACAGGTGTAACCGCTACACTTACCGGATTTTTAAGAATGGTGTTAGCCAATTTCATAATATCAGGTGCTGCTGTTGCAGAAAAGAACAAAGTTTGACGTTTTGCAGGAAGTTTTGGAATGATCTTTTTAATATCATTAATAAAACCCATATCCAACATACGATCTGCTTCATCCAACACAAAAAATTCTACATTATGTAATTTTACATAACCCTGGTTCATAAGGTCTAAAAGCCTTCCAGGCGTTGCTACTAAAACATCAACTCCTCTTTTTAAAGCTGCAACTTGTGGTACCTGCGATACGCCACCAAAAATGGTGCAATGCGAAATACCTAAATTGTAACCGTAAGCCGAAAAATTTTCGCTGATCTGTGAAGCTAGTTCACGGGTTGGCGCTAATATAAGCGCTTTAATAGTGCGCGGATTTTGATTTGTTTTTCTTTCTGATAATAATTGTAAAATAGGCAATGCAAATGCTGCTGTTTTACCTGTACCTGTTTGTGCGCAACCAAAAATATCTTTTCCTTCTAATATATGTGGGATGGATTGTTCCTGAATGGGGGTGGGTGTAGTGTACCCTTTTTTGTCTAATGCCAGGACTAGTGGCTTAATAAGTCTTAAGTTTGAAAATGTCATTAATTGTTTTTTCGTTCATAAATTTTCGCGCATGAATTTTTCATGATGCGATTTGTTTTAATCTAAGAAAAATGTAAAGTTGAATCGAATTGCAATTAAGGTGTTACAAACGTGATTGAGATACAATCTTCTAAAGAAGTACACAAATATAGGTATTTTATTAACAATAGCGAATTTTATTTTACTTTTTTATGTTAATTGTTTGAGCATAAGGCTGAAACCCTTTGATATCAGGTGAATTATTATAGTTAAATAATTGGGATTGAGTTAATGTGGAATAGTCGTACACTATATACTTGTCCCGACGGGACAAAATAGTATAGAAATCAATGAAAAGAGATGTTATGGCTCCGGAGGAGTCAAACAAGATTTATGGTTTTGCCTCTCTGAGGCAATTAAAATTTTGTTTATGAGTTTTTTATAAATGTTTGGTTCCTCCGGAACCGATAGTTGTGTAGTTGTCCCGGAGAACAAAATATTTTAGAAGAAATTAAAAAAATACAATGGCCCCGGAGGGGACAAACAGCGTATAAGGTTTTATCCCTACGGGACAATAAAAATTGGGTTATGATTTTTTCTAAAACCCTTTGATATTAAGGGAATACGAAATATCAAAAATAAATTTATTTTAAATAATCAGCAGAAAAAGTTTGAACGAATTGAAGCATCATTGCAACTTGTTTATCATCATATTCTGAAAAACGGCCATGTGCCGCGTTATTTCTTAAATCTGCCCAACTTGTAATTTGTTTTTTTACAAGTTGATTATAGATTCCGATTTTTTCAATTGCAATATTTAAAGGATCCATCGTCAAAAATTTACCTTTATCATTTAAAATTTCTATATTATTTTCTTGCGCTATTTTTCTTAAAGTATCTTCAAGAACACTTCCAATTATTACAGCAGATGCATCTTTATAACCTTCTTTTAATAGATGTTCGCCCATTTCTAAAAAATCCGAAAATATGTCTGCTTGTATTAAAGTTTTTAATTTATTTATTAAGCCACTTTCAAGCTCGTATTTTATAGCTTCTAAGACTCCCATTAATTCTAATAACGGTTGGTAGTTATTTGAATGCAGTCTTGTCATTTCCATTTTGGCTCGATAATGTTGAAAATGGGAATTATATTGACTTGATTTATTGGGATACAATTTAAAAATTAGCTCACCACTTAGGTTCGTCCATTTAGTTAACTCTTGGACCTTCTCATCTGCTGTATCGCTTCCATTGCTTTTTCCATACTGAACCAAACCATTTCCAATTTGAAGTAATTTATTTATTTCAGTAATTATTAGTTCTGTTCTTTTGTCCATGTGTTTATTAATAAGGCATGTAATAATCAACTCTCATTACTTCTTGACCCCCTTCATCAACTCTTCTACCGCTTTTTCCAACTGTTGATCGTGGCCTTTTAATGCCATCTTTGGATCAAGTGTTTGTTGTATGTCCGGGATCAACTCTGTGTTCTCATAATACTTTCCGTTGTTATCAACAACACCAACTTGTGGTATACCAAAGGTTAATTCTTTATCTTGTAAATTTTCCCACCAAACTGCAGTACCTGTGCCTGCAACCGGCATACCAATTAACTTTCCAATTCCTAAGGTTTTGTATACTACCGGAAACATATGTGCATCAGAATAATTTCCTTCACTCATTAGAACGCAGGATGGTTTACGCCATTTATTTACCGGCTCATCACCAATTTTACGCTCACGTGGCACAAACTCAATGTATTTTTTTCCCGATAAAAACGTAGCCAGATCATCGTGCAACCAGCCGCCGCCATTAAAACGTGTGTCAACCACCAAGGCATCTTTGTTTGGATATTTTCCAAGTACTTGTTCGTAAAACGCCCTGAAACCATCATTGTCCATTGCTCTTACGTGCATATATCCTAATTTACCACCCGATAATTTTTCGATCTCTTCTTGTCTTTTCTTTACCCAGCGTTGGTAAATTAATTCTCCCTGCTCAGCCAAAGTAATTGGTTTAACAGTTTCTTCCCAACGTTTGCTGGTTTGACTATCAAATAAACTTAATAAAATAGTTTTGTGCGCATCGCGATTTAATAACGACCAATAATTTACTTTTTTATTATCAATCACCACACCATCAATTTTTTCGATCACCACACCGGCTTTAATTGGTGTCTCGGTACTTAATAATGGACTCTTATCCATTACTTCAATTATTTTCATGCCGGGGCCTGTGTAGCTTTCATCATAATAAACGCCAAGTGCAGCCGTTTCATCCGGGTTCTCGTATTTTGGATTTGCTTTACAGCCGGTATGCGACGCGTTTAACTCCCCTAAGAACTCGCTAAGCATCTCTGCAAAATCGCGGTTATTATTTATGTATGGTAAAAATTTAGCGTATTGTTTTTTGTAATAATTCCAATCGGTACCTTGTAAATTAGTAACGTAAAATTTATTATTTACCTGGCGCCAAACGTGCTCAAAAAAATATTCACGTTCTTCAGCAGTTTTTAATTCCATTTCTGCTTTAAATGAAATGTCTTTTTTCTCTTTACTGCCTGTTGCAATTTTAACCAATTTTCCATCGGCTAATAAAAATAAATTTTTGCCGTCTTTATCCATCGATAAATTCCCAACGGCGTTAGCGCCTAATTTTAAGAACAATTTTGTTTCGTTATCTTTAATATTATTTACCCAAAGATCATAACCTTTTTCAAACTTGCATAAATAGTATAACTGGTCGTCGTTCTCTGTCATCACAGCATCTGCAAGATCAGAAGAGTGAATGGTCAAACGTTCTTTACGGTCCCATAAACCATCCATATCAATTTTAATATCAGTTGCTTTTGTTTCTGTAACAATAGCAGTTGCTGTTTTTAAAGATTTTAATTCATTTGCTTTTTCAACTTCTTTTTTCTTTTCATCTACTTCTTTTATCAAAGCATATTCATCACCGCTTAATTTAAAACGATCGTAAAACCCTTTACTAAAGAACTGGCCATATACATCTGATTGTGCACCATGGCTGGCGTGATTTTTCATGCCGTGGCGGTTAGAAAACCAGATCATCATTTTACCACCACACATCCATCTAGGATTTGAGTTATCATAACCACTTTGCGAAAGGTTGATCAATTTGCCTTTGCCGCTTGATTCTATTAAACCAATTTGAGTTAACCAGTTATTATCTTCTAAATAATTTACCAATAAATATTTTCCGTCGGGCGACCAGTCAAACCATTGGTCTCCGTCTGAGTAAGAATAATTTTTTGTAGCAGGTAAAATTTCGCGAACCAGTTTTGTTTTTAAATTCACAATTTTAATGGCAGTTCTATCTTCTAAAAAAGCAACCTCGTCGCCACCCGGCGAATATTTTGGTTGGAACGATTCTTTAGAAGTTTTAATAATATTCTCTTCTTTCAGAACGGTTGAGTTGAAAAAATAAATTTCTTCTTTACGCGTTAAACTGGTTTGATAAATACCCCAGATATTATTTTTTTCTGCGGCGTAAACGATCGAGCGCCCATCAGAACTAAAGTCTACCGAGCGTTCCTGCTCCGGTGTATTGGTAATGCGTTTGGTTGTTCCGCCTTCAACCGAAGTTACAAAAACCTCGCCGCGTAAAATAAAAGCAACTTCTTTGCCATTTGGTGAAACGCTCATTTCTGTGGCACCGGAATTTTTTACATAATTTTGTTGTTTATTAAAACGTTCATCATTAATAATTGAGATAGCTACTTTTTTTGCTTCGCCAGTTGATTGCATGGTATAGATCTCGCCATCATAGCCAAAGCACATAAAGCCATCATTTGAAGAACTTAAAAAACGAACAGGGTCTTTTTCGTATTTGGTAACTTGTGTTTTGTTGGAAGGATCTTTTAAATTAAATTTCCAGATATTAAAAGTTCCGCTTTTTTCGGATAAAAAATAAACATCATCATTTTTTTGAAGTACAGGGCTTCTATCTTCTCCATTAAAATCGCTTAGTTTGGTGTAAGTATCCGATTTTTTTTCATACATCCAAATATCACGCGTAATAGAAGAGGTGTGGTGTTTACGCCAAGGATCTTCGCCGCCCTTTTTATCGTGATACAAAAATTTATTTCCTGTGGCATCTACTTTTACATCTTCCATTGGCCATGAAGAGAACATGCTTTCTTTACCGCCATTAACAGAAACTGAATACAATTCAGGCAAACGTCCGCTAGGAAAAACAATACTTGTGTTCACATCCACGCGTGCAGAACCAAAATAAACCTGCGAACCATCCGGAGAAAAACAATATGGATAATCGTTGGCAGAATAGTAAGTTAAACGTTTGGCATCACCACCTTCGGCGGACATAATGTAAATATCATAATTACCAAAACGATCCGATGCAAATGCAATCCATTTTCCATCGGGCGACCAAACAGGCATAAAATCATGGCCTTCGCTTAAAGTTAATACTGTGGCAGTTCCGCCATTGGCATCCACTTTATAAAGATCACCTTTAAAACTAAAAACAATTTGTTTACCATCTGGCGATATAGAAGGATAGCGCATCCATAAAGGAGACTCTGCCGTTTGAGAAAACGCGAAACACGTTAAAAATAACGTCACAAAAATAAAACGATTCATATGGGAGATTTTAGTGATATGAAAATACTGTTTTTTATAATACCCCCAAAATCTATATCATCCCCCTAAAGGGGTGAATTGTCTAAACGGTAGTATATTCTAGTTATTCGGAGGAGTAATCATTCGCATATAGGATTCATCATTGCCCGCGCGAAATTTTAAAAAGAGATTGAATTTGCTTCTGAATTTCTCTTCCATATCACAAAAGAAAGGAAGTTTGGGTAAGTCTGTGCGTATATAAATATTATTGCTAGAATTTTGTAGGCTGGGGCCTGGCATTTGAGTATGAATGAAAGAAAACTTTTGGCTATTTTTAAAATAGACTGAATCGAAAAGCGGAAAATTAATTTTATTCTGCGCTTTAAAAAGCAGAAATGAAAAACAGAAAATAAATATCAGATAATTATTTTTCATTCTTTAACTGTCATGTCGAGCCAGGTCGAAACATATTTACTTGACTCTTTTCCTTTTCCCGAAGTCGCTTAAAGTAACAAAACTATTTAATTACATCGCCCTCTCTTTATCCAAATAAGATTGCACCACTTCAATCGCATTATCAATCACATCACTTAAAGCAACAATGTATGTGCCCGGCGTTGCTAATGATAGCGCATGTTTCAAAGCTTCTATTTCTTTAGGGACATATTCGTAAGATTTATTCGCGTCAGATTCTTTGATCCCTTCTACTAACAGATCAACAATTTCCTGGGCTTCGCGGCCACGTAAAAATTTATCCTGCCTTATGATAATATGATCGAACATTTCTGCGGAAATTTTACCCATTTTGCGAATATCCTCGTCGCGCCTATCGCCGGTTCCTGTAATGATGCCGATTTTTTTTGGAGAATCTATAGAAGATAAAAATTCTTTTATGCCGGTAAAACCGTCGGGGTTATGAGCAAAATCGATCAGTACTTTATATTCTTTAAAATCAAACACATTCATACGGCCCGGAGTTTGCGAGGCAGATGGTATAAAGGTTTCCAGGTTTGTCTTTATATCCTCAATAGTAAAACCATAAACATACGAGGCAAGTGTTGCTGCCAATACATTGGCAATCATAAATGTAACTTTACCATTAAAAGTAAGCGGCACATTTGTAACCTTGCAAACCCTGAATTTCCATTCACCTTTTTTAATAGTGATAAAACCACTCTCATATATAGCAGCTATGCCGCCTTTTTTACAATGTTCAACAATAACAGGATTATTTTCGTTCAAACTAAAATAAGCAATGTTACAATCGGCATCTTTTGCAATGCCAACACAATGTTGGTTATCGGCATTAAGCACGGCATAACCATTTCGTTTTACACTTTTAACCACTACGCCTTTTACATTGGCCATGTCTTTTAAAGTATTGATATCCGACAGGCCCATGTGATCTTCCTGAATGTTGGTTACCACGGCTACATCACATCTGCTAAAGCCTAAGCCGGAGCGAAGAATGCCGCCACGAGCAGTTTCTAAAACAGCAAATTCTACAGTAGGATCTTTTAAAATAAATTCGGCACTAACGGGTCCGGTTGTGTCGCCTTTTGTGAGCATAGAGTTTTGTACATAAATCCCATCTGAAGTGGTGAAGCCAACACGGTAACCATTATTTTTTACAATGTGTGCAATTAAGCGGGTAGTGGTTGTTTTACCATTCGTGCCCGTAATGGCAATTATTGGAATGCGACAATCTTTCCCCGGAGGATATAACATATCAATTACCGGCGCGGCCACATTTCTTGGTAAACCTTTTGCCGGTGCTAAATGCATTCTAAAACCCGGTGCAGCATTTACTTCTAAAACCACGCCGCCGGAGGTTTCTAAAGGCTCGCTTAAATTTTGCGCCATGATATCAATTCCGCAAATATCCAAACCAATAACTCGCGAGATACGCTCGCAAATAAAAATATTTGTTGGGTGCATAATGTCTGTTACATCTGTAGAAGTGCCGCCGGTGCTTAAGTTGGCGGTACCTTTTAAATAACATTGCTCGTCTTTTTTAAGAACAGTATCTAAGTTGTAATTGAATTTTGCGAGTTGATCGTGCGTTTCTTTGTCGATACTTATTTCGGTTAAAACATTTTCGTGTCCGTAACCTCTGCGAGGATCTTTATTTTCGGTATCAATTAATTGCTGAATGGTAGATTTGCCATCACCTATAACATGTGCCGGTTCGCGCAAAGCAGCGGCAATAAAACGATGGTTAATGACCAACACGCGAAAATCGAAACCGGTAATAAATTTTTCTACAATAATTTTTCGTGAATATTTTTTAGCGTGGTGAAATGCATCAATGGCCTCCGCTTCTGTTTTTACATTAATAGACGCGCCTTTTCCATGATTACCATCTAAAGGTTTAAATACTAAAGGAAATTTTACTTTTTCAATAACTTCTTTTACTTCTTCCAAACTCGAAATGCACATACCATTAGCAACCGGAATTGCGGCTTCGGTTAACATACGCTTTGTTTCGTCTTTATTGCTGGCAAGGTCAACTGCAATGGAACTTGTTCTATCGGTCATTGTGGCCCTAAAGCGCACCTGGTTTTTTCCATAACCCAGTTGTATCAACGATTCGCTATTGATACGAATAAAAGGAATATCTCGCGCTACTGCTTCGTCAACAATAGAGCCCGTACTTGGCCCAAAGCGAACACGCTCGCGCATTTCGCGCATGGTTTTAATATCAGCAGTAAGATCGTATTCTTTTGAAGCCACAAGCGCCTCCGCAATTGCAACAGAAACCTTTGCGGCATAAAGACCAACTTTCTCTTCCATATAAGAGAACACTACGTTATAAACGCCATCAGTACCGGTGCCACGGGTACGGCCATAGCCACATTCCATGCCGGCAAGCGATTGGGTCTCTAGCGCAATGTGTTCAATAACATGACCCATCCAGGTGCCTTCTTTTACACGTTCAAAAAAGCCGCCGGCGTGTTTCTTGGAGCAACGATGTGAAGACATGCTGGGAATCATTTTTTCGAGTCGCTCTAAAAAACCGGGTATTTTATTGGTGGGAGACTGCTCTAATTCTTCCAGGTCAAGTTTCATCACGATCAGTTTTTTTCGGTAATTTGACCAGTAATTGGGGCCTCTCAGAGCTTTTGTTTCAATAATCTTCATTAAATCTAGTTTAGCAATTTGTTTTGAAAGTACTATTTGTTTTTTATTTAAACAATAGTGTGTTTAAAATAAGATGATATTTAGGGGGTAAAGGATAAGGTTTTATTGATAATTAAGGTAGTTTTGTATAAAGCAAAAAATAAATGAGCGCACCAAAAGGCAAACTAATTATAATTGGCGGATCGGTAGATAAAGGAAGTCATTTTGTTGCGCAAGCAGATGTACCGCTTAACCTTAAATTCTTTGAGCGAGGCATCCTAAAAAGGATAAGCACCGAATCTGCAAAACAAAACCTATCGCGTATTGAAGTTATTACAACGGCCAGCAGCATACCGCAGGAAGTTGGCGCTGAATATGTAAAAGCTTTTCAATCGCTAAACATACAGGATGTTGCCATTTTAGATATACGTACCCGCGAAGACGCGAATGCGTCCGAAAATATTGAAAGATTAAAAAAGGCCGATGTAGTTATTTTTACCGGAGGCGATCAGTTAAAATTAACTTCTATTTATGGTGGTACCGCTTTTCACCACATGTTGCTTGATCGATACGAGAATGAGAATTTTATTATAGCAGGAACTTCCGCAGGCGCTGCAGCAAGCTCTAATAATATGATCTACCAAGGAAGTAGCAGCGAAGCTTTATTAAAAGGCGAAGTTAAAATTACCGGTGGTCTTGGTTTTATAAATAACGTTATTATTGATACGCACTTTGTACAACGCGGTCGTATTGGGCGTTTGATGTATGCCTGTGCAAGCAACCCAATTAACCTTGGAATTGGGCTAGGGGAGGATACAGGTTTACTGATTAGTGACGGAAATGATATGGAAGCGATAGGTTCAGGTCTGGTTATTTTAGTGGATGGAACTAATATGCGCCGCACAAATATCTTCGAAGTAGAAATGGGCGAGCCGGTTTCGATAGAGAATTTAACGGTGCATGTCATGTCATTTGGCGATCATTTTGATCTGAAGACCAAGAAACTGACATTTCATACGCGGCCGGTTAAAGTCTCAGAGTAAGATCAATCCTTATAAATTCCAATAAACAATTCTTCACCTTCTTTTTTTGAAGCGCGGTACATGCCTTCTGAATTAAATGGCAATTCAATGTTGCCTTTAGCGTCTAAGGCAATAAGCCCGCCTTCCCCGCCGATCTTAACCAATTTATCCATTACTACAATATCGCAAGCTTTTTTTAACGAGAGACCTTTGTACTCCATTAAACAAGAAATATCGTAAGATACCACTGAGCGTATAAAAAATTCGCCATGACCAGTGCAGGAAATAGCACAGGTTTTATTATTGGCATAAGTACCTGCACCAATAATTGGTGTATCGCCAACGCGACCGTGTTTTTTGTTGGTCATGCCCCCGGTGCTTGTGCCTGCGGCTAAATTACCATGCTGGTCAATGGCAACAGCGCCAACGGTGCCAAATTTTTTCTCTTTATCTGTGTGATCAAGAATCATCTTATCTTCTTTTTTTGCTTCCTGTAATTGATCAAAACGTAGTTGTACAAAAAAATAATCGTCCGGCATAAATTCGGCATTTATTTTTTTAGCGAACACCTGCGCGCCTAAGCCGGTCATAAATACATGTTCAGACTTTTCCATAACCGCCCTTGCAAGGCTAATAGGATTTTTAATATTTTGTACACCGGCCACCGCACCGGCCATAAGATCTTTACCGTTCATAATAGAAGCATCCATTTCGTTCTTACCTTCATTTGTAAAAACCGCGCCTTTGCCGGCGTTAAAAAGAGGGTTGTCTTCGAGTGTTCTTATAGATGCTTCAACTGCATCTATACTTCGGCCGCCTTTCATTAAAAGATCTTCCCCGGCAATAATAGCATCTTCCAACGCTTTTTTATAGGCCAGTTCTTTTTCGGCGGTCATGCTTGAACGTAAAATAGTTCCGGCGCCTCCGTGTATGGCAATTGCAAATTTTCTCATGCTACAAAGGTATTAAAAATGCGCGTTATTTGTAATTCTGTTAATACTATAAATTGTAGCAAAGTAAAGCTACTTTATGTAGTAATTTTGTTGTATAAAATAAAACAAATATGAAAACACCAAAAAAAATGGAAACGTATTTTAATATGATAGAGAATATTAAATATGAGAATGAATATGGCGGATCGTATGCTTACATCCAGTTTATGGCTTATTCGAGAGAAGTTTTAAAATTGCTTCGTCCCTTAAAAAGCCTTGAAAGGCATATGGAAGCTATTGAAGGAACGAACTGGTTATTGAACGAATACCTGGCCGTAAGGTTCACTTACAGGCACAAAACAATTTTTGAGAATAAATTAAGCGAGACCAGACAAATATTTAATGCTATTAGAGAATCATTTAAAGAAGCAGAGATAAGAACGCCTTATAAATATAATGTTCAGCACGCTCAGGCTGCTTAATGTAAATGGTATATGTAAACCTACCAATATAAAAATACCAGGTTGTTCTCAGGATCTTTATTTATTTGAGTTGAAGAACTCTTTATGATCTTGTTATTTGATTTAGCAGAATTTGTTATTTCAACAGAAATTTTTTCTTCTTTTGCCTTTTGAACAGACTTTTGACCTTTTTGATTTTGCTTTATCATATGGAGATTGTTTAGTTTAATAAAGCTATATCACCAAAGAGCCTTTTCGAAGCCACTCTTTTTCAATTATTAACATTTTATGAGTGAAAAACCATTTTTATAGTAATAACAAGCTTTTTAGGGCTAAAAATTAACATACCCATACAAAAACTGTACAGGTCTAGCATATAATTAAGTCGTTTTTTATGAAAAATGTGCTTCGGAAGTAATGGTTACTCCTAAAGCTTTTGAGATCACGCAATTTTTTTCTGCTTCTTTGGTAACGGCAGTAAATTCATCAGCAGTTATTCCGGGCACAGTGCCTTTAATGTTTAAATGAATTCCTGTTATAGTTAAACTCTCCATTGTAACACTGGCTTCTGTATCCAGCGAAGTTGGGGTTTTTCCTTTTTGTGTAAGAATAGCACTAACCGCCATGGTAAAACAACCTGCGTGCGCAGCGGCCAGTAGTTCTTCGGGGTTTGTTCCGGGATCTCCTTCAAATCGTGTTTTAAAACTGTAATTGGTCTTGTTTAAAATTCCGCTTGGAGAAGTTAAATTTCCTTTACCTTCTTTTAAGTTGCCTTCCCAATGTGCTTGTGCTGTACGTTTCATGGTTTAAATTTTAATTTTATTAGTGCCTTAAGTCTATTGAATAACAAAAGGTATGGATTAAAGTTTAAAAATATCGCCATCCAGCTAAAAAAATTCTTTCGTGCGATAAATAGGATCGAAAAGTAATCTATTTAGGCGCTACTAATTTTGAGATCTGCTCAAGTTTACCTTTAGAGTAAGCGTCGTCAGGCTGCATTTGAAGAGCTTCTTCATATGCTGTTTTGGCTTCATCGTAACGTTTCATTTTAAAATAGCCGTCAGCTTTTACAACCGCTTCTTTATGAGGGTCTTTACCAATTGGTTCATTTATGATGTGATTGGAGTGACCTTTTTTAATATTTGATGGGCTAGAGGTTTCGGTTTCGTTGACCTTTATTGTTTCCGGTTCAGATTTTTGAGCAGTGCTGGTGTTTTTTTGATCTTTATTTGCCAACTCTTTTTCTTTAGCAATTTTATTGTTGGCTGTTTTATTAAACTGTTCTTTATCTTTTGCTGTTTTTTCTGCTATGGCTTTTTCGTTGGCAATTTTTGCCGCTTCCGCTTTTAACGTTGCATCTTGTGCCACAGCTTCCGCTTCTGCTTTTTTATTTTTTAAACACAATTCGGCTTTAGCTAATTGTTCAACCGGATACTGTTCGCCGGGGAGCATATTAATTGCTTTTTCGTAATACTCTTTTGCTGCAGGACAATTGTGATTTTTCAAGGCATCGTCGCCCGATTTATTTGTGGCGCAAAATTTTTGAATGAGTGCTGTTTCTGCATCGTATATTTTTGAAAGAATGTTCAAGCCATTATTGGTAACAGCTTCATCCTTATCAAAATTTTGTCCTTCTGCTTTGTACTCTACTTTTACCAATGGTTGATTCAATCCAATGTATTCAACGCCTTTAAGTGGCTTCGACATAAGAAAACCACTAATGTTAACGGTTGGTTTATAGGTTTCTTTTCCAACATTCTCGGGCACATCGCTTGTTGAAACGTTGAACTTTTTTGTATTACAACCCGGAAAAGAAATAGTTAGAATAAATTCACCACCTGCAGGCACATCGATCATAAAATCTCCTTTTGCATTACTAGAAGTTTCGCTAATCTGTGTAGTGCCTTTGTAAAGTTTAATATTGGCACCGCTAAGTGCTTTCTCTGATTTTTCAGCGGTGCTGGTTAAGCGCCAGGCCCTTAATTCAACAGTACTACTAAGTTTGAGCATCCAGTTTTGCGAGTGGCCAATAAGACCAGTAATTAATAAAAAAAGGAGCAAAAACTGTTTTCTCATTATATTTAATTGAAAAATTATTTTGGCGCTAGTAACTTTGCTATTTGGTCGAGTTTACCTTTAGAATAAGCGTCGTCGGGCTGCATTTGAAGAGCTTCTTCATATGCTGTTTTGGCTTCATCATACCGTTTCATTTTATAATAGCCGTCAGCTTTTACAACCGCTTCTTTATGAAGGTCCTTACCCAAAGGATTTGCAATACTGTGTTTAGCTTCTTTATGTCCAATTTGCCCATTTGTAGTGCCTTCAGATTCTTTAGCCTTAAGTTTTTCTTCTTCAGCAGCTTTTTCTTTTGCAAGCCGGTCTGCTTCCGCCGCCTTGTCTTTTGCCAATTGATCTGCTTTTTCTTTTTCAGCTGCCTCTTTTTCTTTTTGAGATTTAAGTTTAGCCTTTTCTTCAGCAGCTTTTTCTAATGCTAATTGTTCTGCTTTATCTTTTTCTATTGCTTCTTTTTCTTTTTGAGCTTTAAGTTTTGCTTTGTCCTGGGCTGCTTTTTCTTTTGCGAGCTGATCTGCTTTATCTTTTTCTGCCGCTGCTTTTTCCGCCGCTAATTTATCAGTTATCGCCTTATCTTTGGCAGCCTTATCTGCTGCAATTTTATCCGCAGTAGCTTTTTCCGCTGCTAATTTATCGGCCGCATCCTTTTCAGCTTTTGCTTTTTCTGCTGCTATTGCATCTGCTTTTTCTTTGGCAGATCTATCCGCCATTTCTTTTTCAGCTTTAGCTTTCGCTGCCGCATCTGCTGCGGATTTTTCCTTTGCAGTATTTTCCGCGGCAAGTTTTTCTGCTGCCGCTTTTTCTGCTGCTTCTTTCTCGGCAGATTGTTTATCCGTTAATTCTTTTTCCGCTTTGGCTTTCGCTGCCGCATCTGCTGCCAATTTTTCAGCAGCTTGTTTATCTGCTAACTCTTTTTCTGCTTTTGATTTTGCTGCATTTTCCGCGGCTAATTTTTCCGCTGCGGCCTTCTCGGCGGCGGCTTTTTCAGTTGCTTGTTTTTCCGCTAATTCTTTTTCTGCTTTCGATTTTGCTGCATTTTCCGCGGCCAGTTTTTCGGCAGCGGCTTTTTCGGATGCTGCTTTTTCGGTTGCCTGTTTATCCGCTAATTCTTTTTCTGCTTTCGATTTTGCTGCATTTTCCGCGGCCAGTTTTTCGGCAGCGGCTTTTTCGGATCCTGCTTTTTCTGCCGCCTGTTTATCAGCTAATTCTTTTTCTGCTTTTGCTTTTGCTGCATTTTCCGCGGCCAGTTTTTCTGCTGCAGCTTTCTCGGCCGCAGCTTTTTCAGAAGCCTGTTTATCTGCTAATTCCTTATCCGCTTTTGCTTTTGCAATTGCATCAGCTTCTGCCTTTGCTTTAGCTGTGGCATCTGCTGCTTCCTTTTCTGCTTTAGCTTTAGCTGCTGCATCCGCTGCGGCTTTTTCTTTGGCGGCATTTTCTGCTGCGAGTTTTTCGGCTGCTGCTTTATCTGCCGCTAATTTAGCTTCTTCAGCCGCTTTGGCTTTAGCTGCTGCATCCGCTGCGGCTTTTTCTTTGGCTGCATTTTCAGCTGCGAGTTTTTCAGCTGCTGCTTTATCTGCCGCTAATTTAGCTTCTTCAGCCGCTTTAGCTTTAGCTGCTGCATCCGCTATGGCTTTTTCTTTGGCGGCATTTTCAGCAGCCAATTTATCTGCTGCTGCCTTTTCAGCTGCTAATTTATCCGCAGCTGCTTTATCCGCAGCCGCTTTTGCAGCCGCTATTTTATCTGCTTCTGCTTTTTTATTAAGTTCTTCTTCCTCTTTTACAATCGTTTGTATTAAAGCTAATCTATCTTTTGGATATTTTTTACCGGGCAGCAATGTAAGCGCCTTTTCATAATTTGATTTTGCATTTGTCCAATCCTGTTTTGTAAAAGCTGCGTCTCCTGCAGCAATGGCAGCATCATACTTTTGTATCAATGCTTTTTCTGCCTCTTTTATTCGGGAAAGCATACCTAACATTTGATCGGTATATGATTTATCATCTAAAAATGCTTTTTTCTCACCGTTATATGAAATATTTAATAATGGTTGATTGAGAGCAGAATAATCTATACCCGGAAGAGGTTCAAACAAAGTGAAAGACTCGATGTTGAGGGATGATTTAAAATTTTTGGATGTTTTATCGGCCGGTACATCCATAGTTGAAACAGCTACTTTTTTTGTACTAAGGCCCGGGCTGCTCATTACAATAGTATACGCACCATTTGGAGGAACATCTAACTTAAAACGACCACTACCATCCGATGTTGTTTCTGTTATAACAGTTGAGCCTTTTAAAAGTTTGATGCTGGCACCGCCCATTCCCTTGCCCTCTTTTTCTATTGTACTGCTAAATACAAATACCCAATCCTGTGAAAATATTTTTATGCTAAAAAATAAAAAAACAAGTATGGCCTTAAAATAATTCTTCTTCATTTTTATAATGTGGATTTTAAAAGTAAGTAAAATTGTATTTTTTCACAAAATTAATTATCAATAGTTTTTTGAAATAATTACGCTTCTTTCTAATAGTTTTCTTATTTAGATGCAGTAATTATTTCTTTCCATAAATATGCAACATTTAAACAGAAAAATGGTGGTCAATTTTCTCGCAATTTAACTTATGTAAGTTTTGTTGGAAATTTGTCTTCCGTTAAAAAAATCTCTTAAAATTTCAGAGTTATGGTTTAAATATTAAAATTAAATTGTCTACACTAGAATTCTTTCCAAATTACAGGGCATTGGACCTCCTAAAATCTAAATTTTTTTAAATTGATTTAGATTGGTTTTTGCGCACTAGAATTAAGTATTTAGTAACTCTATTATAGTTATTTTAACATATCTTTATCTTTCTGTTTTTAGCGTATGAAAAAAAATTTATTTGTACTTGTATTGTGTTTTGTATCGCTTTATCATTTTAGTCAAAATGTAGGTATAGGTAACAATAGCCCACAATCTAAATTGCATGTTAGCGGAGCTATACGTTCTGACACTTTAATTTATACGGGCTCGCCTGTAAGACATTTATTTTCTGCGCCTAATGGCCGCATATATGATAGTTTGGTTTTGCCATCTCCTGCAGACTGGCTTATTAATGGGA
>JACCXH010000008.1 GCA_013697245.1 Bacteroidota bacterium | reverse complement strand
AACAGAGAAGTTAAGCCCACCTGCGCAGATGGTACTTGGCCTAAAGCCCGGGAGAGTATGGCGATGCCAATTTTACAAGTAAAGCCCCTTACGAAAGTTTGGGGCTTTTTGTTTTTAGAAAAGTTTGATAAAATAAAACCCCGATATTTTACCGGGGTTTTAATATTTAAAGTAAATCACTTAAAGTAAAACTTTAAATAAAACTATTCATGATTATCTCCGCCTAAACTGTAATTATTATTTAATTCTTCCTCGTCATCCAATTCCAGTCCGAGTACATTAAGGGCATCTCCGGTTACATCCTTTTTAAAAATCTTCTCATTAAATTTTGCCGGCGGGTCGTCATTCTTTGACTTTGTTATTGTTGGATTATCGGGATCTATTTCCATCTCCTCCTTTAATTTACTGTAAATATCATCAGTAGTAGGGTACATAGGATAACCCGGAAAATCGTGATTACCATCCTCTTTGTTCTTTTCAGTATCTTTTAAGTCCTTATCCATAACAATTAGTTTTAGTTAAAGAAGATAGGAGAATTGAATACCAAGTCAAAACGCCTTTACATTATTAGTATTTGAGAAAAAAGATTCCCAGTATAGTATTCTACCAAGCCCTTATCTTTCTGAACGAAAAAAGCCTTTCCGGATAAGGGAAAGGCTTTTTAAAAGAGAAAAATATATATTAGTTACTATTTACTTTAATTAATTCTACTTCAAAAATAAGATCGCTTTTTGGTGGAATAGCACCGGGATAACCTTGTTCGCCATAAGCTAAAGTGTAAGGGATAAAGAACTTGTATTTAGCGCCTTCTTTCATTAACTGCACGCCTTCTGTCCAACCTTTTATAACTTGATTTAAACCAAAATCAATTGGCTGACCTCGTTGTACGCTGCTATCAAACACTTTTCCATCGGTAAAAGTACCGGTATAATGAACCTTTACATTGCTTGTAGCCACAGGCATTGCGCCGGTTCCTTCTTTTAAAACAATATAACGTAAACCACTTGCAGTAGTTTTACCCGATTCAAACTCTTTTAAAACTGCAGCATTGGCAACTTTTCTTGCTTCTTCTTCAGCTTTTTCTCTTGCAGCTATTTTGGCCGCCATACCGACTTGTTCTTTTGTAAATACTGCAGCACCATCAAAAGCTTCAGCATCTTTGCCTTTACGCAAAATAACCAATTTTTTCAATGTGTCTTCGCCGGCAATTTTATTTACCACATCTTGTCCTTGAACAACGTGGCCAAAAACGGTATGCTTGCCATCTAACCAAGGTGTTTCAACGTGTGTAATAAAAAACTGCGAACCGTTAGTACCAGGACCGGCGTTTGCCATACTTAAAATACCGGGGCCAGTATGTTTTAATGTTGGATCGAACTCATCGGCAAATTTATAACCAGGATCGCCCATACCAGTACCTTGAGGGCAACCACCCTGAATCATAAAATTAGGAATTACACGGTGAAATTTTAAACCATCGTAATAATGAACACCCTCTGCTTTTGCGGTGTTTTTAATTTTACCTTCTGCTAAACCAACAAAATTACCAACGGTCATTGGTGTTTTTTGGAACTCCAGCATAGTATAAATATCGCCTTTGTTAGTTTCAAATTTGGCATACATGCCATCGGGTTGTTTACTTAAAAATTCTTTATCCATTTTACTTAATTTTTGTTTTTCTTTTTTTTGCGCTACAGCCCCAAAGCTTAGGCTTGTAATGGCTGTAATTATTAAAAGTAACTTTTTCATTTTATATGTTTTTAATGCTTGTTACAAATAGTTTGCCGAATTAATGAGGAGGCATTTGACCTTCCGGTTGAGCAGGAGCAGGGCCAAAAGAAATTAATTCAACATCAAAAGTTAAAGGTGCAAATGGAGGAATTGCTCCACCGGCGCCATTTGGCCCATAAGCGATGCTAGAAGGTAGAACGATCTTAGCCTTACCACCTTTAGATAACAGGCTAATAGCTTCATCCCAGCCCTTAATAACCTGACCCTGGCCTAAAATAAATTTAAAAGGACCATATGGTCTTTGCGGATTAAATACATTACCTTCTTTTGCCACAGATTCGATAGAAGTATCAAATAATTTACCATCTAATAAACGACCTGCATAATTTACTTCAACCTGGTCGCCGGCTTTTGGTTTAGGACCACTACCTTTTTTTGTTTCAATAAAATACAAACCGCTTTCGGTTGGTTTTACTGTAATTTTATTATCGGAAAGATATTTATCTAAAGTTTGTTTTTCTAATCCTTCAGCCTCTTTCATTTTCTTTTCCATCTCGGCTTGTTGTTGTTTTTGATTTTCGGCTAATTCTTTTTTACCTATAACATCTTTAATTTTTACAATTGCTTTTAATTTTTCGCCCGGTTTAAATTGTTTAGGCAATTCGTTCATACGCATTGTTTTTAAGAAAAAAGAATCTGCGGAAATAATAAATGCAGCACTATCACCTTTACACATCATAGCCATACCATCTTCCAAACTTCCTACAAAAGATGTTTTTGGCATTAAGAACTTAGTGTAACCAGTTCCATCCTGACTAACAGATTTAGAATCTACAATTAAGGAGTCGTTCTTGTTATTTGAGATAACATAACTAAATGTAAGGCCATCGCCCTCTGTTACTTTAACAGCATTTTCATCATGATTAAAGAATTTGTAATGTAAACCATTTTCGGCTCTTGTATAACCTTCATAGTCAGAATCACTACCACATGCGCCAAATAACAGGGCAATTGCCGCAGTTGAAAGAATTGTTATTTTTTTCATTTGTTTTTTTTTGTTTTTTTTATTTTGAATGGACCAAGCCTATTCATTTTTTACATCAATAATTTCTATTTCATAAATTAATGGAGTGTAGGGAGCTATAGTTCCATTTGAGCTACCATTTTCTCCAAAAGCGAGCCGTGAAGGTAATATTATTTTTGCATTTTGCCCCTTTTTTAAGCGCTTTATAACATAATTTAATCCTTTAATAAGTTGGTCAGGAGTACCATAAGAAATCTCAAAATTATCGGGTGATCTTTCAAAAACGCGGCCATTTAAATAACTGCCTAAATAATTGAGTTTTACGATGTTCTTATATGCGATAATTGGCAACTCCGATGGTTTAGGTTTGCTTACCCAATAAAAGCCGAAAGTATCTCTGGCCATCTCAAAATCGCGTGGCGAATTAAAATAAGCCTCTATCTGCTCGGTTTCCTGCCTTAAAAGGTTTACAGTCCTGCTCTTATATTCTGCCGGTGTTAATATCTGGCGGATCTTTACATCTACTTTAACAACTGTATCACCAGCACTAAAAAAAGGCACCTTATCCGACCTAAATTGTTGCAAAAAAAAATCTTTAGTTCTAATCATTAAACCAGCACTATCTAAAACGGTTAATTTGGAGATATAATTCTTTAAAAAATTAGTTTTTGAACTGGAGTCAATTTCTATAAAAAAATTATCATTAAAATTATTACGACTGTCCCAAAACACAGAATCAGACTGGGTTTTAAAGGAAACATCCAGCCAGGCAATATTCTTTGCTTGATAGACTGAAGCAGTTGAATTAAAAGAAATAAGCTGAAAATAATAACCTAGTTTATTATATGAAAAATGTTTTTCTCTTTTATTACCACAACCAATTATAAGGAGTAAAAAAAGAAAAAAATAAATAAAGTTGAATTTATTTGGCCTAATAGATCTCAACATCATAAATAATTGGCATTTGAGGTGGGATCTTTTTAAAATCGCCCAGCAAACCGTGGGCTAAATGAGAAGGAATAAGTAATAAAGCCTTATCGCCATGCTTTAAATACTTCACGCCGCGGTGTATGCCGCTTTCAATATCTTCGTTACCTACAATAAATGTTTTTTTACCCTCTGTTTTAGAAGAATAACATTCAGTTCCATCCAATAAGGATACTTTAAAGTTCATTACAATCTCTTCCTTATCCTTAATACTATCGCCATGTGCAGAGGGTTTGTAAACATAATAACGTATGCCGGAAGTGGTTCTTACAAACGGCATTTTATGTGTTTTTACATAATAATCCATTTCATCGCTTTCTTTTTGAACCAATTGTTTGTTTGCTCTTACAAATTGGTTCTTTAATTCTTCTTCATTAATGGGCTTTTGTGTCTTGATCTTATCCTCTTCTTTTATTGCAGGGCCTTTACAAAAGCATAATAAAAGAAAAAACAGACTTCCAAACAAAAATTTGGATGCAGGAACCGATAAATATTTAATGGAATTAAGGATAAAACAAAATTAATGAATACTTGATAGATTAATCTATAAAAAAAATTAAATTTACTAACGCATATGACCAAGCAGGAACGCTATATACATGTACTTAATTACTTTGAAACCCACGTAGGGCTTGCAGAGACTGAATTAGCATACAATAACCCTTTTGAATTATTAGTAGCTGTGATCTTAAGCGCGCAATGTACTGATAAACGTGTGAACTTAACAACGCCCAAATTATTTAAAGATTACCCAACGGCAGAAGCTATAGCAGCGGCAAGCCCCGAAACGATATTTACCTATATAAGAAGTATTAGTTACCCTAATAATAAAGCAAAACACCTTGTTGGCATGGCAAATATGCTTGTAAAAGACTTTAATGGCATAGTGCCGGGTAATGTAGAGGAGCTGGTGAAAATGCCCGGAGTGGGTCGTAAAACGGCGAATGTAATAGCATCGGTAATATATAATAAGCCAACAATGGCGGTAGATACACATGTTTTTAGGGTAAGTAACAGAATAGGATTGACCACGAATGCAAAAAATCCTTTGCAATCTGAAAAACAATTGATTAAATTTATACCTGAAGAGCTTGTACCAAAAGCGCACCATTGGTTAATTTTGCATGGCCGTTATATTTGTTTAGCAAGAAAGCCCAAGTGCGATGAATGCCCTATAAAATTGTATTGTAAGTATTTTGAAAAAATAATTTTAAAACAAAAAAAACAAACAACTGTTACGTTAAACATAAACCCTAAAAGTTATGGCAAAGAAAAAACCAGTAAAAAAAGCGGCAAAAAAGCCGGCTAAAAAAGCAACTAAAAAAATTGCTAAAAAATCAGGTGCAAAAAAAGCATCTAAGAAACCTGCTGCTAAGAAAGCTAAGTCAAAAGCAAAGCCTGCAAAAAAAGTTGCTAAAAAGGCAATTAAAAAAGCCGTAAAAAAGGTTGCTAAAAAAATAGCAAAGCCTGCAAAAAAAGTAGCTAAAAAAGTAACTGCAAAAAAAGCAGTTAAAAAAGTAGCTAAAGTAGTTAAGAAAAAAACTGTTGCTAAAAAAGCAATTAAAAAGGTTATCAAAAATGTAGAGACGCCTATTGCTGATGCATTTAAAAGTGTTGTAACGCTTGCTAAAAAAGTTGTTGAAAATGTTATATCTCCTTCTCATGATGGTGAAACGAATGGACATAGCAATAACGATTCAACTGGATCTGAAAGCGTTCATAATTCAGGACGTAAAGGTGCTGATGAAGAAGAGTAGTGAAGAACCAAAATTCGTAACTCATAAAACCGGTTTAATAGCAGGGGATAAGGCTCCTTATTTTGAAGGTAAAGATCAAAATGGAAATTTGCTGAATTTAAATCTATTCAGTGGTAAGACATTGATATTTTATTTTTACCCGAAAGACGATACCGAAGGTTGTACAGCCACCGCTTGTAGTTTGCGTGATGAATATAAATACCTGAATGATAGTAATTATGCTGTTGTTGGTGTTAGTGCAGATAATGAAAGATCGCACGCTAAATTTGCCGCAAAATACGAGTTGCCTTTTCCGCTTTTGGCAGATACAGAAATGAAGGCTATTAAAGCCTATGATGTTTGGGGCCAAAAAATGCTGGCAGGCAGGATCTACGATGGTATTGTAAGAACTACTTTTGTAATTGGGCCGGATGGAATTATTAAAGAGGTTATTACTAAGGTTGATACGGTTAATCATGCACGGCAGATAATGGGAATGTGATCTTTTTAAAGAAAAAATTTGTGAGATAAAATAAAACAGTTAAATTTGCACTCCCGATTTATAATTGGGAAAACGGATTGGTAGTTCAGCTGGTTAGAATGCCGCCCTGTCACGGCGGAGGTCGCGGGTTCGAGTCCCGTCCAGTCCGCAAGAAACAAAAGGTTTAAACGAAAGTTTAAACCTTTTTTGTTTTTCAGGAGTTCGGAAACTTATTTTTTTGCACGCATGGAAAACAAAAATGAGATCTTACAAAGCGAGAACTTAATATTCAATTATAACATCAGGCACAATTTTGGTATTTAATAATTTAATTTAAACATAATCATGAAAAAATCCGGCTTTATTTTAATTGCTTTGTTATCGCTCTCGGTTTTAAATGCACAAACATTTAAAACAAATTCTATTAAAAATAAAAACAATACTGATACTTGCTATTGCCTTATGGTAAAAGGAAATATAGAGATTCTAATGCGTGGAAAAAAAGAAGTTGAAGATGATATAAGATTAAAAAATGGCGATCAATTAACTATTAATGGAAGAGTAATGAGATTTGATGGAACAGAAGTGAAACTTAAGGAAGGCGAGTGTGTTACAATAAATGGAGTGATCTTAAAAACAAAACAAAAACACTAACTCTTTTTTTTCATTTGCATCTTTAACCAAGTCTTAGCGGTTTCTTTATCCATAACTACTTTAGTGTGCAAAGAGTTTATTTATTTTTTCATACATCTGCCCTAAAGGATAAACAAAAATCTTTGATGTAAAAAAAGCAACCGCTAATGTGTTATCAGAATATTCTTATGTTGATGTTACTTTTCTTGCTTCTCTAGTAAGCATAAAAAAACTCAATACCCTTCCGCTAAAAGATAAAACTTAATTACTGGTTTTAGATCGATAAGCATTTCTTTTCCCTTAAAACGTCATTTGCCACAAGAATAATGCCCTCTTTAATTAACGACTCTCTGTAAATGGTATTGTTATGTCCATAATCAACTTATCGATTTCACTTATAATGTAGAATTATTTACTCGTTTTATTTTTTTTGGCACAATTTTTTCAAGTTAAAGACGAAAGGAAAGTATTATTTAAATTTTTATTATGAAAAACTCTAAAAAAACGATTCTGGTAATAGAAGATGAAGATTTTATTTCAGGATTAATTGCTAAGTCTCTTAGGGAAGAAGGCTATAATGTAATAGTTACCAGCGATTACAAATCGTCTATAAAGGTGATTGATACGGCCATAATTGATCTGATCGTATCTGATGTTATGCTGCCTTATACGGGAGGATTGGATATTGCAGAATATGTTAAGAACGATGCAAGGAATAAGGATGTACCTGTTATTTTAGTTACAGGCATGGATAAAGACGTTATTTCAACTACTGCCATAAATGTAACCGCTATATTATCAAAACCTTTTGATATGTTAGAGTTGGTAGACCTTGTAAATAATAGCCTAAGCCGGAAGCCAGCTAAAAACGAAGGAACGGGGCAGTAATGTGGAATATTTTCCTATTATTGAGGAATAAAAACACTTAAATACTTTAAAGATATTATTTAACAAAGTATTTTTTCACTTCACTTAATTTATTTCCAACAATTTTTATAACAGATCTTAGTTGAGATTCCGTACAACCTAACACATCTATCCAATAGTCTATTTGCCACTGTTCATTCAGGTTTATCGTATTGATATCACCACTTTGTTTATTTGATTCGTTAAGCATGACTATAATTTTTATTAATAATTACAGTTCAATTAAAATGCCAATAAAAAACCAAACTGTTAGTTTTTAAAACCGTGATGAGTGAGATAAGATGTTTTATCTTTTTTTATGAATAGGGATCGGTTATTTTATATAGAGAATGTAGTTCCGTTTATATATATTTATTATTCTTCGCTTCTTTAATGGCATCTTCGCGGGAATGAACATTCAGTTTTATATAAATATTCTTGATGTGTGATTTTACAGTTTCAAGATCAATAAACATTTGCTTGGCAATTTTACTCCTGCTTTTTCCATTTGCTATTTGTTCTAAGATCTCGGTTTCTCTTTTTGTTAAAGGAGAGTTTTGATTTTTATGAAAAGATTTAATAACGATCTTGGCAATGTTCATGCTCATGGGTGCGCCGCCATCAACCACTTCTTGTATGGCGTCAATTATTTTTTCGGTATTATCGCTTTTTGTTAAGTAACCTGATGCGCCTTTTGTTAAAGCATTAAAAACATTGTCCTCATTGTCGTAAACCGTCAGCATGAGTATATACGTTTTAGGCAGGATATGTTTTATTTTCGGAATGGCTTCAATTCCTTTTATACCGGGCAACTCAATGTCTAGTAAAATTACCTGGGGCTTATCATTTACCAGGTGCAATAATGCATCCTCAACATTAGAGTAGGAGTTAAGCACCTTGTAATTTTCGGTTGCATTTATTAAATAGGTAAAACCATTGCGAATGGTTTCATCATCTTCGATGATCACAACTGTAATAGGGTTTTTAGTTTCCATGCTATTTAAATAAAAATATTCTTTAATGATATGTTTATTTCAGTTCCTTTTTGCAGAACTGAATTTACCGAAAGCTCGCCATTCATCCTGCCGGCCCTGTTCTTCATATTCTTTATGCCATTACCTTTTTGTATTGTCTGCGCATCAAAGCCTATACCGTTATCAAGGATCTTTATTTCAAGATCTTTATTATTATGTATCTCTAAACTGATATCTACTTTTGTTGCTTTAGAGTGTTTTAAAATATTACTATACACTTCTTTAAACACCATAATTAAATTGCGGCTATAATCCAACTTTAATTTTAAAGTATTTCCCGGTTTAATAATATGTATGCATTCAAAATCAATCACCGTATCATGAAACAATTCATCGCCAATTTCTTTAACATGTTCTGCTATTTGGTAAATGCCATCATTTTGCGAATTAAGCGACCAGATAATATCTCTTGATCCGTTATAAAGCGCGGCAGTATTTTCTTTTATTTGACCAACCAATTTTGTGACATCACTTTCTTTCGGTTCTAATTTTGATTTTAAAATATCAGTTAATACAGAAATACGTGTTAACCGGTTTCCCATTTCATCATGAAAATCTTCGGCGGTACGGTGGCGTAATTTCATAAACTCTTCTTCGCGAATCTTCTCTAAGGTCTCTTTACGTTTTTGTTTTTGTCGGGTAGAGATATAGGTGATCAAAGCACCGGTAGAAATTAAAAGCAACACTACTAATAATTGAAAGTACCTTGTTTGATAGAATGCTTTTTCGATCTCGAAATTATACTCAATAGTGTTGGAGGACATAACACCACTTTTGGTGATGGCTTGCACTTTTAAAGTATATTTTCCCGGTGGAATGGCCGAATAAATAATATACGGATTATTACTAATAGTAAAATCCTTATCAATACCTTCTAATTTGCATTTAAATAAAACATCCTCCGGATTTGTAAAATAAATAGCGCCAAACTCAAAGGTTAAATGGTTTTGGTTTGAATGAAGTTTTAATTCTTTAGGAACATTAAACCATGTGCCCGAACTTTGATACAAAGTGCTATCGGTAATATCTGATGAAAATAATTTTACCGATTTTAATAGAACAACCGGCTGATTTTTTTCTGTGATATCTGCATCCGGATTAAAATGGAAAAGCCCTTTTGTTGTGCCAAACCATAAACTTGAGTCTGCCGCTTTAAGTAAACAGTTATGGCTGCACTCCATACCCAATAAGCCGTCTGAGCGTCCGTAATTTTTAATGGCCAAAACTTTATCGTCTTTATCCAACTGTAAATTACTAATTCCAAAACCGGTACCTATCCAAGCTTTTTGCCCGTCATAAACATAAATACTATAAATAAAATTACTTGGTAGCCCGTTATCTGTATTGTAATTGATTATTTTGCCGGTTTTTAAATTCCAGTTCAGTACTCCTTTATCTGTTGTACCTATCCATAAATTGTCATTTTTTTTAGCAAGGCATAATACAGATGAATTTGCGAATTCTTTTTTATTAAGCGAGTGAAGCCTGTATTCTTTATCTAACATAAACACACCTTTTGATGTACCTACAACAACCGTATCTTTATTAAATTGCCTTAAAGCACTGATAAAGAAATTTTCCATCTTTAATTTTGTGATGTTTGCTTCTTTATCCATCAGGTATAAACCCAAGCCTGTACCTAGTAATAGATTGCCCTGCGCATCTTTTAAAAAGCATGAAGCGCCACGAATAGTTACACCGGGATTATTTTTGTCTACTACTTTTTGTAAACCGGTTTTTTCGTTATACCGCCAGGAGCCTTTGCCAATAGTGCCTATCCAAATGTTGTTCTCATCATCGGCATATAAACTGCTTATTTTTGTGTCTGCTAAAACCGGTCCTTTATTATTTACCGATTCAATATTATTTTTGTCATTTATTTTATATAGGCCGCCGCCGTATCCTGCCGCATAAATATTACCATCGGTGGTTTGTACAACTCCCATAACAATAGTGTTTGATATGCCGCTTGATTTATCATAATAGGTAAATGTATTTTCCCTGAACTTATAAATACCGTCGGCATCTGTTGCAAACCATAGATTGTTTTCAATGTCTTTATAAATGTGTGTTACAGAGTTATCGGTAAACCCACTTTTACTGTCAAAATGTATGGCGTTCTCGCCTTCTATTTTGTAGGCGCCATTTTCT
Source organism: Bacteroidota bacterium (assembly GCA_013697245.1). GTDB lineage: Bacteria > Bacteroidota > Bacteroidia > B-17B0 > Aurantibacillaceae > Aurantibacillus. Next base: position 19,580 of record JACCXH010000008.1, on the reverse strand, counting down.
GAACCTAACCATATGTTCTTTTTAACGTCTTCTGCAATGCACAAAATATTAATATCAATAAAACCGGTTTTGCTGTAATAATAAGGTTCGATCTTGTTTTTTTTAAGAATGAACAAACCAATATTAGTGCCCAATAAAGTATCTTTTTTTGAAGTAATAAATAATTGACGAACCAATTTATTTTTTGAAGCATCATCTACACTTAAAATATTTTTCCAATTATTTCCATCAAGCGCGTAAAGCCCTTTTTCTAAAACATAGGCTAGCAACTGTTTTTTTTCTGTTTTATAGATGGCACTTATTGTTTCGGTAGCATTGCCGCTTATCATAACTCTTTTACCTTCGAGGGAGTTGATCTTGAACAAAAAATTATTGTTGATCGCGTAAACACTTCCGTCAGGCATGTCTAACAATGTGGAAACGTTATTAACAGATGAGTTACTTAATTTCACTGTGCGAAATGTTTTTCCATTAAAAATTGAAAGCCCATAATTTGTTCCCACCCAAATATTGCCATCCTTATCGCACAATAAAGAATTAACACCATTTGAAACAAGGCCTTCTTGTGCGGCATAACCCGTAAATTTTCTGCCATCAAATTTACTTATCCCACCTTCAGTGGCTATCCATAATTGGCGGTATTTGTCCTGGCAAATAAAACCAGCCTGCGATTGAATAAGGCCGTCTTCAACAGTCCAATTCACGAAATTATATTTTTGTCCAATACTTTTTATTGAAAGAAATAAAACAAAATATAGTAAAAGACGCATTGTCATAAATTCATAGTAAGCAAAAATTTATATCAAATATAGTAAAAGGGGCCACAGAATGCTATCACTTCAAAAGGGGGATATTTAAAAGAGGGGGAAAGAAAACCGCAATTCCATTTGCAGCAGGAATTGCGGTTTGAGTACACATGAAAAAACTAATTACGATATGGTATTTTTTCTAAAAACAAAATTACAAACAGTTTGTGTGTGATGTATACCCCGTTATGGGGGATTTTTTGACGCGAGTGTTTAATTATTTTTTAACCAAAAGATCATTTATCTCTTTTAAATATTCTTTCTCTGCATCCAACCAACCATAATGTTTGCAATGCTCCAGCAAAACAATTTTTGAATGTTGAAATGCTTTATGAGCTTTTATTGCTGTTTTTTCTTCAATAATATCTTGCTTACCCTGTATGATCAATACAGGTTTTTTAAAGGCATTTAATTTTGGAGCACAATTAAAATTCATTTTTATAAGGTCGGCCCACACAAGGCCATTTATTTGTTGATTGCTTTGTGTTAATCTATCGGCAATTATTGGAATATATTTTTTATCAAATACATATGCAGGTGCTAATGCTTTTCCCCTCTCAAATTTAGCGTTATAACTCGTATCACCGTTACCGATCTTATTGGTCCAATAACTTACAGAATCAGAATTTGTTGCAGAATTTATATTGGCGCTTACGTACGATAATAATTCCAGGTCGATACCACCCGAAGAGGATAAAATAATTCCTTCAATATTATTGGGATGCAATGTGGCATAATAAGAGGCTAACATGCCGCCAAAAGAATGTCCAAGTAAGTACCATTTTTTTATTTTTAATTCTTTGCGAAGACATTCCATATCTTCTACCATTAAATTCATCGTAATTGTTGTAGAATCTATTTTTGATAGTGTTGACTTGCCGGTACCGCGCTGATCATAAATAATAGTTTGGTTTTTATCGGATAATTTTTGTGCGAGTGTTGTAAATCCATTGCTGTTCATGCCTGGCCCGCCATTGATAATCAAAATGGGTTGGCCTTTTCCGAAAACACGATAAAAGGTTGTGGCATCTCCACACTTTATAAAACCTGCTTTTTGTGCGTAAAATGGAAGTGAGAAAAACAGTAAAAAGATTATTATAGAAAAATGTTTCAATTTCATGCATGAGTTGTTTCGATAAAATTAAAAACAAATGAACGAAGATGGATAACCCTATTGGGGGGATTTAATTTTCTGAACCACAAAGCATAAACCCTAGCAAGGGTTCGCATTTATGTGTACAGGAAGAATAAAATTCGCCTTCTTTTCGCTCGCCGGATATGGATGTTCTTCCCCAATAGAATTCTGCAATGCTTATAGGCTTGAGATTATTTTTTGCAGCATAATTTAAAAGTTTTGGAGCGCAGCAATCTCCTGTACCATTTGGGATACCGGTTTTATGTATAAAAGCATTTGAGAGCGAACGAATTTCTTTTTTAAAATTTTGCAAGTTGTATAATGCAAATAATTGAGTAAGCACATTCCGGGAAACCTGTTTTCTCTCGTGGATCTTTACTTGCCATTCATCAGATCCTTTATTAAGGGTTTGTAGTTTATCCGTTAACGGGTGAATAAGTAAATTACCTTTTTCTACAATGTCCATAAACTCTGTTTCGTTCGCCAGGTGGGGCACCCAACCGTCTGCATTCCATACCCCGTTATGCGTTGATGAAAATGCACGTAGAATGATCTCGTTATGATTTGCATCTGAACACACTAAAATACCAAACATTTGTCCTCCTTGTTCAGAATACAACACATTTGTTGTTAACTTTGGATTTGCTTGCTCTTCATGGGTTTCAAAGTCAATTCGACGATGTTTTCGCAAATTTTCCATTAATTCGTAACAATAAGTAATTGCTTTCTCGGAAGGAAGAGAATGTATTTTTTTGCAATCATTACAGTAGCCGCAGTATGAAAGCTGATCAGAAAGAATAGGTTTATTCATTTCCAATAGTTTTCAGATCCATTAGGTGCCCACATTTAAAATGGCCCAAAGGGCAAGCTTTGTAGCCATGTATGCCGCATGGTCGACATGCCAGGTCATCAACTCCAAGTGTTTTAGAGTTATCAGAAAGCGGTCCAAATCCAAATGCAGGTACTGTCGAAGTAAAGAATGCTGTCACAGGTGCGTTAACTGCAGAGGCTAAATGCAGTGGTGCACTGTCGTTCACATAATTCATTTTTGCCGCTTTCATTAATGCGGCAGATTGCAACAAACTTAATTCGCCGGCCAATATTTTTATATTTTTATTTTTGGAGGCTGATTTTATTTTTTCACACAGCGCTTTATCTGCAGGCGCACCTAACATATAAATTGTTGTATTTTGATCTGTTATATCGCAAAGCTCCATCCATTTCTCTAACGGTAATTGTTTTGTGAACCAAACAGAGGCCGGAGCCATACATACATAAGCTGTTGTATGATATTGCTTAACATGTTCAATATCCGCAGATGAAGGATATAGTTTCGGTTTAAATACTTTTGTATCTGTAAAATCTTCAATTAATTGGTTATAACGTTCTGTTTCGTGCAAACCATTACCAATAGTGTGTTTTATGCTATAATTAAATAAAAAAGAAAATGGATTTTCTTTATAGCCTGACGTATGCTTTGCCCCTGAAAGGCCTGTCAAAAAACCTGAACTGGCGTAACGGTGACAATTAATTATGTGATCGTATTTGTTCTTCCTGATACGCCCTAAAATGCCGAATAAATTTTTTAATTTATTTTTTTGTTTATCCCAAACTAAAACTTCTTTTAAAAAAGGGTGTCCGGTATAAATACTCTCATTTCCCTTCCTGACTAGCATACTAATTGCTGCGCCCGGGTAATAAGCGTGAAATTTTTCAAGCAGGCTGGAGGCCAATATAGCATCGCCAATAAAAGCAGTTTGTATGATTAATATATTTTTAACTTCTGTCAATTAGCCGTGTATACTTTCTTGTTTGCTGTAACTTTTTAAAATACTTGCTTCGTGTTCGAGCCACTGTTGCCAGCGGGCGTTAACATCTTCGGTTTCGTTACCATATTTTCTGGCAAAATTTAAGAACATGGTATAATGTCCGGCTTCGCTGATCATTAATTCCCTGTAAAATTCGCGCAAGTCGGCATCATTTATGTTTTCAGATAATATTTTAAAACGCTCACAACTCCTGGCCTCTACCATAGCTGAAAATAAAAGACGATCTATTAACGCAATTTCTTTAATATGGCCCTTTCGCATAAATTTATAAAGTTCAAGCACGTATTCATCTTTACGTTCGTAACCTAATTTAAAACCTCTTTCTTTTATTTTTTTGTGTACCATTTCAAAATGGGTAAGCTCTTCTTTTGCAAGGCTTAACATTTCGTCTACAAGTTCTGCATGGTAAGAATAACTTATTAAAATAGAAATAGCGTTGGTAGCCGCTTTTTGTTCACAGTAAGCATGGTCGGTAAGTATCTCTTCAATGTTCTTTTCAACTATATTTACCCAACGCGGATCCGTTTCAAGTTTTAAACCTAGCATGTTATTAAAATTTACAGCATGCAAGGTACGGATTAAAAATTTTATTTAATATTACAACGTGAGTTCATACGGAAAATTATATTTGTTGCCTGTACCCATTAGTGATTCGGAAAAGAATGATTTTATTCCAGAACATAATTTATTGATTGTAAGAAGCCTTGTAAATTTTATTGCCGAAGATGCTAAAACCGCAAGGAGGTTCTTAAAATGGTTTGGTTATCCTAAAATTGAAGAGGCCGAGATACTCTTGCTAAATGAACACACAAAAATTAGCAGCGTTTCTGAACTACTTCAACCACTTTTTGATGGGAAAGATATGGGTTTGATGAGCGATGCAGGCTGTCCCGGTATTGCTGATCCTGGCGCAGATGTAATAAAACTGGCGCATCAAAAAAACATACAGGTTATACCTTTGGCCGGTCCCAGCTCTATTGTATTAAGCATAATGGCAAGCGGCTTTAATGGCCAGAATTTTGCCTTTAATGGTTATTTGCCAATTGATAAACCTTTACGGTTAAAACGTATTAAAGAGCTGGAAACCCTTGCTGTAAAATACAGTCAGGCACAATTCTTTATTGAAACGCCATATAGGAACGATCAGTTGTTTGAGTCCTTGCTTTCTGCTTTATCTCTCGAAACCCTTGTTTTTATTGGAAAAGATCTTACCGCAACAAACCAGTTTATTAGTACTAAAAGCGTATTTGACTGGAAAAAGGCTATAAAACCCGAAATTAATAAAGTGCCCGTGGTTTTTGGTATCTACAAGGCTTAACCACAAATAACAAAAGCGGTTCACAAAGCTTACAAAAAAGTTTTTTATGTTCAAACGCCTTCTTAGCGAACTTTGTGGCTAATAGCGCTATTAAAACCCTACTGTTAAAAACGCGTGTTTCTTTTATGCTAAACAATTGGCTTAAACGTTTTCTTTGTATAAATGAATTTTCTCGCATTTATACAATCCAAACATAATTTGATCTTTAAACTGGCCATTGTTTTTGTTTGTTCAGTTGGCATTGTATTAATGCTTCCAAGCAAGCAAGTTAAAGGCTTGCGTGTTGGCTCCTTTGATGCTATTTGGGCCGGGCCGGACCTTGTTGCAGAAGAGGATTTCTTTTTAAAAAAATCAATTGACGAGATCGAACAGGAAAAAAAAGCCATTGAGGCGGAATCACCTCTTTTTTTTGAAGAGAGAATCGATGAAAGAACTAAAAAACAAAACGATTTAGAAACTCTAAAGCAAAATAACCAAAAAGCTTACCAGGTTCTAAAACCAATTTTTGATAGCATTTACGAAAGTGGAGTTATTGAAAGCCTTGATACGGCTTCGCAGCGCCGCCAAATATTTATAGTGAATGGTAATTTTGCCGAGGCAGGCATTTATTTTAATTTTTTTACTATTAAAAGCGCTGCAAATTATATTGCAGAAGAAATAAACAAAAAAAACATTCAGCTAAATATAAATTACCTCGACTTTTTATGCATCAATTATTTTTTTAATAAAGAAAAAACTGCTTTTTATCTTAATTCAAAATTAGACCAGGTATCGGTATATAAAACGGCCGTATTAAAAGGTCAAACCCTTGTAAAGCGCGGCGAGCCTTTAACCAACAATAAACGTTTTTTGATAAACCATTATTTTTATTTGCAAAATAATACCGGCGGCAGCTCTGTAATAAAACTATTTTTTAGGTGGTTGTTGGTGTTTTTGATCTTGATTGTATTGTTGTGTTACCTTTTATTCTTTAGAAAATTAATTTTCGGACAAAACAAACAAATTGTTTTTTTATACTTAATAGTTACTGTATCGGTCTTATCAACATTTGTTTTCTCTAAATACGGACTGTTGGTCTTAGCACTTCCATTTGCTTTGGTGCCAATACTGGTGAGGGTTTTCTTTGATAGCAGAACGGCTTTGTTTACGCATTTGTTGGTTGTATTAATTTGCAGTTTATTTATGGCAGATAAACTCGAATTTATTCTTTTACAATTATTATCAGGTATAGGCACACTTTTTACGATTGCCGAAATGCGTAAAAGACAACAAATTGTTAATGCAGCGGCCTTAGTATTTATATTTTACGTTTTAATTTTTGTGAGTTACCAGGTTGGTTTTGGTACACCTCAATTAGTAAAAAAAATAAGCGTTTACGTGCCTTTTGCCGTTAGTTCTGTTTTGGTTCTATTAGCCTATCCAATTATTTTACTTACCGAAAAAATATTTGGCTTTATATCTGATTTTAAATTATTAGAGCTTAGCGACCTAAACCAACCATTGCTGCGTCAATTATCGCAGGAAGTGCCGGGTACATTTCAGCATAGTCTGCAGGTAGCAAATTTGGCTGAAGAGGCAATTTATTATATTGGCGGAAATACATTATTGGTGCGCACGGGGGCAATGTACCACGACATTGGAAAAATTAAGAACCCTAATTTTTTTACCGAGAATCAGGCAAAGAGTTACAGTCCGCACCAAGAAATGGACCCTGCAGAGAGCGCAAAGATCATTATTAACCACGTAATAGTGGGTGTAGAGCTTGCAAAGGCCAATAAATTACCCGAGCAGATCATCGACTTCATAAGAACACATCACGGTACAACTTATGTGGGTTACTTCTTAAATTTAATGAAAGAGCAAAATGCCTCAAAAGCAGTTAATGAAAGCGAGTTCAGGTATCCCGGCCCGATACCATTTAGCAAGGAAACGGCTGTTTTAATGATGGCAGATGGAGTAGAAGCAGCCTCAAGAAGCTTAAAAAGTCACGATGCTTTGTCGATAAATGAATTGGTAGATACTATAATTGATTATAAGATAGCGCAAAACCAATTTATAAATTCTGACATAACTTTTAAAGATATAACAACTATTAGAAAGATCTTTAAAAAACGACTCATGAACATATACCATGCAAGAATTGAGTATCCAATTTAGATTTTCTGATAATAGTAGCCTTAAAATTAATATATTTGTAATATAACTATGAGAAACCTTATCCTATTTTTTTCATGTATACTGATCTTATCTTCCTGCAAGATATTCAGATCTAATTTAATGTTAAAAACACCGAAAGATTATAATTACGATAAACTGCTAGATTCCATTACCCGGTTAGACTATAAGATCGCCGCCAATGATGCGATCCAATACAGGGTATTTACCAATGATGGTTTTAAATTGATCGATTTAGCTACTACTACTGCCGGTGCTTTCAGGAATGATCTGGATGTAATTGTTGAAAGTAATGACAGTATAAAGATGCCTTTATTAGGAAGGCTAAAAGTTGGTGGATTAACGCTTAGACAGGCTGAGAAGTTAATGGAAGAACGCTATGCAGAGTATTACGTAAAGCCGTTTGTTAACTTAAAAGTAATTAATAAACGTGTTATAGTTTTTCCGGGTAATGGTGGCGGAGCAAGAGTTATAGCTTTAGCAAACAATAATACAACCGTAATGGAATCTATTGCAAGTGCAGGAGGTATTCCTGAGGATGGTAAAGCATACAAAGTAAAATTAATAAGAAATAATGAAGACCCGATCAAAAAACCTTATGTCTATTTAATGGATCTTTCAAAAATTGAGGGTATTACTCAGGCAAGGTCTAAAGTTCAGGCAAACGATATTATTTATGTAGAACCAAGGTACAGGCCGTTTAAAACTTTAGCAACAGAAATAACGCCTTTAGTTACTTTAATTACAAGTGCATTAATTCTTTTACAGTTTTATAGGCTAAAGTAAAATGTTAGATCCCCAGGTAGAATCAACCAATAATCAATTAAAGGATATTACCGAAAGGTTTAATACCAATTTTGATATTGGCGTTATTGCCTTTTTATTCAATAAAAGTAAATTTTTTATTGCTTTGTTCTTTATCATCTCTTTTTTATCTGCCTTTTTATACTTGCGATACAGTCAGCCTGTTTTTGAATCAAAGGCGGTATTGCAAATAAACGATGCAAACAAAGCTGATGATATCTTAAAACTTAATAATTTCGGGAATAACAATAATTTAATTGCCGAAGCAATAGAACAAATAAAATCACGTGTGTTTTTGAGACGAGTAGTTGAAAAGCTGGATATTAGCGTTAACTATTTTAGTGAGGGTACTTTTAAAAGCAATGAGTTATATCATTCCTCTCCTTACCTAATTAAAATCAACCCAAAAAGTGGCATTGTTTATGATCAAAAAATATATGTTGAGTTAAACCCGAAATTAACCGGTGGCATAATAAAAATAGGAGGTAGGTCGGAAAAATTTGAAATTAACACCTGGCTAAAAACAAAAGAATTTGATATTAATATTTTCATTAATCCAAAACTGGAAAAAGAAGATATTGCGATAATTTTAAAAGAAAATACCTCACTTTATTTTACAATTTCAGATGTAGATGCTGTAACTGCTATTTTGCAAAGTAAGCTGGAAGTAAGGCTTATTAACGAGCTGGCAAAAACAATTTTGATCCGTGTGCAGGATGTTAACTCCCTAAAATCAACCGATATTGTTAATGCTATAACCGAAGAATATCTAAATTATGATGTGGAGAGAAAAAGTGAAAGTTCGCGTAATATTTTATCTTTTATCGATTCACAATTGGGTGTTGTATTTAATGATTTGAAAGATACCGAAGGGAACCTGCAAAAATTTAAGCAGGAAAAAAAATTCAGTGAAAAAGATATTCTTATTAATTCAGAGTTGATCCGTTATTCTTCTATCGAAGATCAATTATTAAAAGTTGAAATGGAAGAAAGGATCATTGATGAGATCCAAAAGAATATTAATAAGAATAAAGGCATAGATATTTATCAACTTATTTCACTCATTTCGGGCACCGAATATGAAAATTTGATAAAAGAGATCACTCAAACAATCCAAAAATTATTAATTGATAAAGAGAACTTACTCTATGCCGTTACACCTAATTCAGAAAATATTAAACAGGTTAATTATCAATTAGAGACGCAAAAAAAATTATTACTCGAAAGTCTCGATGCCGTTAAGCTTCGATACAAAACCAAATACAAAAATTTATTGGAAAAGTCTACCGATTTCAAATCAAAGCTAAATCAAAATCCAGAAGATGAAGTTGAGTTCTCCCGCCTTAACAGGCTTTATGCAATTAGCGAAAAATACTATACCATGTTACTTGAAAAGAAAACCGAATTCTCTATTTCAAAAGCCGGTTACGTTTCAAAAAATATTATTTTAGAAAAGGCTCTAGGCATTGGTGCGCAGGTGTCTCCTAACAAAAGAAACGCAATCATAGTTGCCCTCTTAAGTGCAATACTTATCTCGCTGGCTCTTGTTTTTGTTCGCTATATTTTTCACGATAAAATTTATTCATTAAAAGATATTACAAGATATTCGACCGGTAATATTGCTTTATTGGGTATAATTCCCAAATATCAAAGCGATATTCCTGTATCGCAGTTAATTGTAGATAAAAATCCAAAAGCTATCATTAGTGAGGCTTTTAGGTCCATTCGCTCAAACCTTACGTTTATTGATGCCAGTCCCGGCCCTAAGATCGTTTCTATTACATCCACTATAAGTGGCGAAGGTAAAACCTTTGTGGCTATTAATATTGCCGGAATATTAGCTTTTACAGGTAAAAAAGTAGTTATTATTGATTTGGATATGCGTAAGCCGAAGATCCATAAAGGTTTTGGTGTTTCAAATAACATTGGTATGAGTACCATTTTAACCGGTATGACTCGTCTGGACGAGTGTTTTAATGATAGCCCAATGGAAAATTTAAAATTCATTACAGCAGGGCCTTCACCTCCAAATCCATCCGAATTAATTTTAAGTAAAAACTTAAGAGATGTTGTGGAAGAATTAAAAAAACAATTTGATTATATTGTTATAGATAATGCGCCAGTTGGCTTGGTTACGGATGGTATTGAAACTATAAAAATGGCTAATTACCCAATTTATGTTTTCAGGGCAGGTTACTCTAAAAAAATGTTCACGCAAATTTTAGACAGATTAAAAAATGAAACTAAAATTCACAACTTAGCTGTTGTATTAAATGATGTAGATATTAGTAAGAAAATTTACAGTTATAATTATGGTTACGGCTATGGTTACGGCTATGGTTATGGCAGCGGCTATTATAGCGATGATGAGAAGTTTAAAAAACGCACTAAAAAAAGAATGAATTAATGGAAATTACTGAAACAGAACTGCAAGGTTTATTTGTTCTTAAACCTAAAGTTTTTGAAGATGACAGAGGCTATTTTTTTGAAAGTTATAATCAAAATTTATTTAAGCAGGCCGGCCTTGATCTTAACTTTGTACAGGACAATCAATCTCTATCGCAAAAAGGCGTTTTAAGGGGCTTGCACTTTCAAAACCCACCGCATGCACAAGGCAAGCTGGTAAGAGTAATTACAGGCGCTGTTTTAGATGTTGTGGTGGATATTAGAAAAGACTCTAAAACATATGGCCTTTGGTACGGACTTGAGCTTACCGAAAAAAATAAATGGATGATGTATGTACCACCTGGTTTTGCTCATGGCTTCTTGACTTTAGAGAACAACACTGTTTTTTCATACAAATGCACTAACTTTTATAATAAAGCTGCCGAAGATTGTTTGTTGTGGAATGATACCGATATTAATATAAAATGGAACTTCGAAAACCCTTTGCTTTCTTCCAAGGATATGGAAGGCAAGCCTTTTAAAGGTTTTGTAAGTATGTTTTAAAATGACAATTAATTACCCCATAATACTTACTTCTTTATTTTTTCTGTGTTTTATTTTTTCGTTGTTAATAAACTACATTCTTTTACGTTTTGCGCAAACCCTTGGTATCAGAAATAAAGAAGAGTACCAGGCAAGATGGAACAGTAATGTGAAGCCGGCATTAGGGGGTATTTCTTTTTATCTTATTTTTTTATTTGCATTTATTTTTACACTTCTTTTGCCCCATAGCAACGGCTTTAATTTACAAATAGTTGGTATCCTGATTGCCGCCACATTGGCGTTCTTAATGGGTTTGGCCGATGATGCATTTAATACGCAGCCATTACTTAAATTTTTAACGCAGGTGTTTTGCGCTTTTATTATTATTTTTTCGGGGCACAGTATACGTCTTTTTCAAAACGAATTTATTAATTACCTGCTCACCATTTTTTGGGTGGTTGGTATCATGAATTCAATTAATATGCTCGATAATATGGATGGTATTACCACCATTATCTCTATTGTAATTGGCCTTTTTATTGTGGCTTTAAACATTTCTTTATTTAATACCAGCAGTTATGCAACAACACTAAATTTGGGCGTTCTGGGGGCTTTATTTGGCTTTTTAGTTTACAATTTTCATCCTTCAAAAATGTTCATGGGCGATACCGGCAGTCAGTTTTTAGGACTTTTTTTAGCTGTAATGGGTATCGATAATTGCTGGAACAGCCCAAATTCAGTGTTGATCGGCGGTTTTCCATTAGTAAATATCCTGTTGGTATTATTGGTATTTTTAATTCCCTTAACAGATACTTTTACGGTTGTGTTTAATCGTTTAAGATCCGGCAGATCGCCATTTATTGGAGGAAAAGATCACACCACACATCATTTATTTTTTAAAGGAATAACAGAAAAAAGAATTGCAGTTTTATATTTTTTAATTAGCTCAATAGGCGCAATATTGGCCTATTTATTAGTGTTTCGCTTTAGTTATGCACTTTTTTATGTTTCCATTTTTTACATTCTTTTGGTATTCGTATCTTTATATGTAAATACCGTTATAAAGAAAAAGTGATCTCCAAAAAAATACTCTTTCAGTTTTTTTCACGGCTCAATTTAACCTCCCTTTCGGTTGTTTTTTTTGTGGTATTTGTGGCATTGTTCATTTTTTTAAAGATCTACATCATACAACCATCCAATAATTCGCTCTCATATAGCAATAATAACCAAAATGTATTAGGTCTCAACATCCCGTCAAACCTTGAGTTTTGCGGCGAAAAGATCCCTTCCAACAGCCTAGCCATAAAAGACGACCTTGAAAAAGAATTCTTTACCAACAACTATTGGAAATCAAATTCGGCGGCTTTGTTTGCCAAGGCCCAAAAATGGTTTCCATACATAGAGCCAATCCTAAAGCAGCAGGGCATTCCAGACGATTTTAAATATGTGGCAGTTATAGAAAGTCACCTCTCAAATATTGTTTCTCCCGCCGGGGCTGCGGGTTTTTGGCAATTAATGCCGGCTTCTGCACAAAATTACGGGTTAGAAATAAACGGTTTTGTAGATGAACGTTTAGACGTAGAAAAGGCCACCCGCGCAGCTTGCCGCCACATTAAAGATGCTTATGCTATTTTTAATAACTGGACACTTTCTGCTGCTGCTTATAATTTGGGGATTGGAGGCATTCAAACAGCATTAAAAAGGCAAAATAGCAGCAATTATTACGACCTTTTGTTAAATAGCGAGACCGGTAGTTTTGTTTACCGCATTTTAGCCTATAAGACCCTGCTTTCGAATCCGGGACACTTTGGAATAAAAAAGAAAAAACTCACTTATTTTGCCAAGATTCCTTTAAAGACTTTTAAGGTTGATTCTTCGGTAACCAACATCGCCAATCTTGCTAAATATTTAGGCTGTAACAAAACAATTGTAAAACTCCATAATCCCTGGCTGTTGGGCGAATCGCTTCAAAATCCTGAGCGCAAAACTTATGAGTTCAAGATCCCCAAAAACCTTAAAAATGATTATTCTTCTTACATTCGCGACCTTATTGGCGAAGATGGTGTTTTGAACGAAGAAAAAGTGGCCGAAAAAGGGACAGAAATTTCAAGTTCAGACAGTTTAAATTCCAACTAAAATTTGTGCTTATAAATTTTGCCGAAAGTCAATTTTTCATCAAGTTTTCCACAATTTCGACGTAGAGTATAAAAAAATTGTTCAAAACCCAAAAATAATTCAACAAAATTCTTGCTTGTTGAAAATCTTTTCCTATCTTTGCCCTCCCTAAAAAAGGGAAACAGCTGAAAACCAATAATATCAAGTAACACAAAGGATTTAAAATGCCTACAATACAGCAATTAGTAAGAAAAGGTCGCACAAAACCGACCAACAAAAGTAAATCGGCCGCTTTGGACTCTTGTCCACAACGCCGTGGCGTATGTACCAAGGTGTACACAACTACGCCCAAAAAACCTAACTCTGCGATGCGCAAGGTTGCAAAGGTTCGTTTAACTAACAAACAAGAGATAATTGCCTACATTCCGGGTGAAGGTCACAACTTGCAAGAGCACAGTATCGTTTTGGTACGTGGTGGTCGTGTAAAAGACTTACCTGGTGTTCGTTATCACATTGTTCGTGGAAGCCTTGATACCGCAGGTGTTGAAGGTCGTAAACAACAACGTTCAAAATATGGTACAAAACGTCCTAAAGCGGGTGCTGTAGCGGCTCCGGCTAAGAAAAAATAATAACAAATTAAGAATTCGTAAATATTCGTAATTCGTAGAAATTTAATATACAATGAGAAAAGCCAAAGCAAAGAAGCGAGTTTTATTACCAGATCCGATTTATAACGATACATTGGTAACCCGTTTTTTAAATAACTTAATGTACGATGGTAAGAAAAATACCGCGTCAAACATATTTCACGATGCAATTGAGATCGTAGCTAAGCGTACGAGCGAAGATGGATTAGAGGTTTGGAAAAAAGCTTTAACAAACGTAACGCCTCAGGTAGAAGTTCGTTCACGTCGTGTTGGAGGTTCAACTTTCCAGATTCCTTCAGAAATTCGTCCTGACCGTAAAATTTCAATGGCCATGAAATGGTTAATATCCTATTCACGTAAACGTAACGAAAAATCAATGGCTCAAAAATTAGCCGGCGAGATCGTTGCAGCTTCTAAAGAAGAAGGTGCTTCTTTTAAAAAGAAAGAAGATATCCATAAAATGGCAGAAGCAAACAAAGCATTTTCACACTTTAGATTCTAATTAATAAAATGAGCGACTTAAGATATACGCGTAATATTGGGATTGCAGCCCACATTGATGCAGGTAAAACAACTTGTACGGAGCGTATTTTGTATTACACAGGTGTTAATCACAAGATAGGTGAGGTTCACGATGGTGCTGCAACCATGGATTGGATGGCTCAAGAACAAGAACGTGGTATTACTATTACATCTGCGGCTACTACTTGTTTCTGGAAATACCGCGAAAATAATTATAAAATTAACATTATTGATACACCCGGCCACGTTGACTTCACCGTTGAAGTGAACCGTTCTTTACGTGTATTAGATGGTTTAGTGTTCTTATTCTCAGCTGTTGATGGTGTTGAGCCTCAATCTGAGACCAACTGGCGCTTAGCTGATAACTATAATGTAACCCGTATTGGTTTCGTTAATAAAATGGACCGTCAGGGTGCTGACTTCTTAAACGTAGTTAAACAAACAAGAGAAATTTTAGGCGGTAACGCGGTTCCTTTGCAATTGCCAATTGGTGCTGAAGAGCATTTTATTGGTGTGGTTGATCTTATCAACTTCCGTGGTATTGTTTGGAATGAAGAAGATAAAGGAATGACTTTTAAAGAAGTTCCTATTCCTGCTGATATGCTTGAAGAAGCTACAGAGTGGAGAGAAAAAATGTTAGAAGCAGTTTCGGATTTTGATGATAATATCATGCAAAAATTCTTTGATGCTCCTGAAACTATTACTGAAAGAGAAGTATTAGACGCTTTGCGTAAAGCTTGCGTTGCAAATAAAATTGTACCAATGGTTTGTGGTTCTGCCTTTAAAAACAAAGGTGTACAAACTATGTTAGATCTTGTAATGGAATTAATGCCTAGTCCGATGGATAAGCCGGAGACGAAAGGTACTAATCCCGATACCGGAGAAGAAGTTACTCGTAAACCGGATGCTACACAACCATTCACAGCTTTAGCATTTAAAATTGCAACCGATCCTTTCGTGGGCCGTTTGTGTTTTATTCGTGCTTATAGTGGACGTTTGGATGCAGGTTCTTATGTCTTTAATACACGTAGCGGCAATAAAGAGCGTATTTCTCGTATCTTCCAAATGCATGCTAATAAACAAAATCCTGTTGAATTTCTTGAGGCTGGTGATATTGGTGCTGTTGTTGGATTTAAAGATATCCGTACAGGAGACACTTTATGTGACGAAAAACATCCTATTGTATTAGAAGCAATGAATTTCCCTGAGCCGGTAATCGCAATCGCTATTGAGCCTAAAACTCAAGGTGACTTAGATCGTTTAGGGGTAGGTTTAAATAAATTAGCTGAAGAAGATCCAACTTTCCGCGTTAAAACGGACGAAGATTCTGGTCAAACCATTATCTCGGGTATGGGTGAGCTTCACTTAGAAATTATTGTTGACCGTTTAAAACGTGAGTTTAAAGTAGAAGTTAACCAAGGTTCACCTCAGGTAGCTTATAAAGAGGCAATTACAGGAACTATCGATCACCGTGAAGTTTACAAAAAACAATCTGGTGGACGCGGTAAATTTGCTGATATGAAGATCACTTTAGGTCCGGTGGATGCTGATTGGGATTTCTCAAAAAATGGTCCTTTACAATTCGTTAACGAAATTACAGGTGGTAACATTCCACGTGAATTTATACCTGCAGTTGAAAAAGGCTTTAAGAACTCATTAAACAATGGTGTTTTGGCCGGTTATCCTTTAGTAGGATTAAAAGTTGTATTAAAAGACGGTTCATACCACGCGGTTGACTCGGATGCCTTATCTTTTGAGATTTGTGCCCGTACAGCTTTCCGTGAGGCATTACCAAAATGTAAGCCGGTTTTATTAGAGCCTATTATGAAAGTAGAGGTTTTAACTCCTGAGCAAAACATGGGTGATGTTGTAGGTGACTTAAACCGTCGTCGTGGACAAATAGAAGGAATGGATTCTAAAGGAAATGCACAGGTTATTAAAGCCAAGGTGCCACTTTCTGAAATGTTTGGTTATGTAACTCAGTTACGTACTTTAACTTCAGGTCGTGCAACCTCTACAATGGAATTCAGTCACTATAACGAAGCTCCGAATAATATTGCAGCTGATGTAATTTCAAAAGCAAAAGGTAAAGCAGAAAAAGTTTAAACTAATATAAATAAATACGTTCTTTTAACATGAGCCAACGAATAAGAATAAAACTAAAATCATACGATTTCAACTTAGTTGATAAGTCTGCTGAGAAGATCGTTAAAACTGTAAAAGCTACAGGTGCTGTGGTTAATGGTCCAATTCCATTACCAACAAACAAAAGAATTTTTACTGTCTTGAAATCGCCACACGTTAATAAAAAAGCGCGTGACCAGTTTCAATTGTGTGCTTACAAGCGTTTGTTAGACATTTACAGTTCGTCTTCAAAAACGGTTGATGCTTTAATGAAATTAGAGTTACCAAGCGGCGTTGAAGTAGAGATCAAGGTTTAGCCTTCTCTCTGTCTCCCTTAAGAGGGAGTACCCGAAGAAGGGGGAGGGAGGATAAATCAATAAAATAATAAAGAATATTAAACAAATAAATAAAAAACAAAAATGTCAGGATTAATTGGTAAAAAAATAGGAATGACTAGCTTCTTCGATGCCAAGGGTAAATACTTACCATGCACAGTTATTGAGGCGGGTCCTTGCGTTGTTACGCAAGTAAAAACCAATGAAAACGACGGTTACTCTGCTTTACAATTGTCATTTGATGAGAAAAAAGAAAAAAACACATCAGGTGCAATGAAAGGTCATTTTGAAATTGCAAAAACGACCCCAAAACGTAAAGTTGTAGAATTTCGTCATTTCGAGGAAACAAAAAATTTAGGTGACGTATTAACCGTTACTTTATTCGCTGAAGGTGATTTTGTGGATATTGTTGGAACCAGTAAAGGTAAAGGTTTCCAGGGTGTTGTAAAACGCTACGGATTTGCCGGTGTTGGTCACGCAAACAAATCTCACGGTCAACATGATAGAGAAAGAGCTCCTGGTTCATTAGGTGCATCATCAGATCCATCCCGTGTAATGCCGGGTAAGCGTATGGGCGGAAGAATGGGTGGAAACCGTAAAAAGATCCAAAACCTTGAAATTGTAAAAATTATGCCTGAAAAGAATGTGATCCTTATTAAAGGTTCAGTTCCGGGTGCAAAAGGGTCTTATATTTTAATCGAGAAGTAATCATGCAAGTAGAAATATTAAATATAAGTGGTAAAAAAACAACTAAAAAAGTTGATCTGGTAGATTCAATTTTTGCAGTAGAGCCAAATGATCATTGTATCTATCTTGACGTTAAGCAATTTTTAGCTAACCAACGCCAAGGTACTCACAAATCAAAAGAACGTGCTGAGATCGCACGCACCACTAAAAAATTAAAGAAACAAAAAGGAACAGGTGGCGCTCGCGCCGGTTCAATGAAATCGCCGTTATTTATTGGTGGTGGTCGCGCATTCGGTCCTCGTCCGCGTGATTATTCATTCAAATTAAATAAAAAGGTAAAAACATTAGCACGTGCTTCAGCTTTATCATATAAAGCAAAAGACAATGCAATTACTGTGTTGGAAGACTTCTCTTTTGAAGCTCCAAAAACAAAAAATTACATTGATCTTATGAAAAACCTTAACCTGTCTGATAAAAAGACTTTATTGGTTGTTGGTGATGCTAATAAGAACGTGTATCTATCTTCTCGTAATATTCAGGGTGTAAAAGTTGTTACAGCTTCCGACCTTAATACTTACGATATTTTACATGCAGAAACATTGATCCTTGCAGAAGGTTCTATTAAAGTACTTGAAACAATTTTAAATAAGTAAAATGGAAATTTTAGTAAAGCCGATCATTACGGAAAAAATGACTGCCCAAGCCGAAAAATTAAATCGCTATGGCTTTGTGGTAGCAAAAGAGGCTAATAAATTAGAGATTAAAGGCGCCATTGAAAAAATGTATGGTGTTAAAGTTGCTCAGGTTAATACTCAACAATACGTTGGTAAAGTAAAAACCCGCAACACTACTCGTGGTGTTGCTATTGGTAGAGTTAACCGTTACAAAAAAGCAATTGTTACTTTAAAACAAGGCGAAGTAATTGATTTTTACGCAAGTATTTAATTAGTAAAAAGAATTTAAAATGGGATTAAAAAAATATAGACCACTAACTCCAAGTTTAAGATACACGCTAACCGCGGATTTTAAGGAGATTACTGCAAGCAAGCCTGAGAAGAGCTTAATTGTAAAAACAAATTATTCTTCTGGTGGACGTAATAACACTGGTAAAATGACAATGCGCTATATTGGCGGTGGTCATAAAAAAGTAATTCGTGATATTGATTTTAAACGTGAAAAAGACGGAATTGAAGGAACTGTAAAAACAATTGAGTACGATCCGAATCGTTCGGCACGTATTGCTCTTGTGTTCTACAAAGACGGCGAAAAACGTTATATCATTGCCCCACAAGGTTTAAAAGTTGATCAAAAGATCATGTCTGGTAAAGATGCATCTCCTGAAATTGGAAATACATTATTCTTAGCAGATATTCCTTTAGGAACAATTATTCATAATATTGAATTACGTCCTGGTCAAGGGGCTGTAATGGCTCGCAGTGCGGGTTCTTACGCTCAGTTATCAGCTCGTGATGGTAAATATGCAATTTTACGTATGCCTTCTGGTGAGGTGCGTATGGTTTTAATTACTTGTAAAGCTACTGTTGGTTCGGTTTCAAACCCCGATCATAATCAAGAGGTTTATGGTAAAGCAGGCCGTTCTCGTTGGAAAGGTACTCGTCCGCGTACACGTCCGGTAGCAATGAATCCTGTAGATCATCCAATGGGTGGTGGCGAAGGCCGCGCATCCGGTGGACAACCTCGTTCTCGTAAAGGTTTACCTGCAAAAGGTTTCAAAACCCGTTACAAGGCAAAAGCGTCTAACAAACACATTATCGAAAGAAGAAAAAAATAATATAAACGTTTAATGGCTTATTGATCCCTGAGCCTGTCGAAGGGAAAGATAAGTTTCAAAACTAAAAACAAATAAAAATGTCAAGATCACTAAAAAAAGGCCCTTTCATCGATTACAACCTAGAAGGTAAAGTAGAGAAGATGAATGCAAGCGGAAAAAAATCTGCTATCAAGACGTGGGCACGTCGTTCAACAATTCCACCAGAGTTTGTAGGGCATACATTTGCTGTACATAATGGTGCTAAATTCATTCCGGTTTATGTAACTGAGAACATGGTTGGACATAAATTAGGAGAATTTTCACCAACTCGCGTATTTAAAGGTCACGCTGGTCATAATAAAAAATAATTAGAAACCATGGGAA
>JACCXH010000052.1 GCA_013697245.1 Bacteroidota bacterium | reverse complement strand
TTGTATTACAAATTTTGGCTGATTTTTTAATATAAACAGCTCGTGAAATTGGTAAAATTTCAGTATTTGATACACCTAAAACGTTTAAGTTTTTTTCGCATAATAATTGTGCTTGTTTTAATAATTGAAGGGATTGTTCAGGTGCGTCAATAATTTTGTTTTCTGCTAGTTTAAATAAAATTTCAATGCGAGTTGTGTCTTGGGTAGCAGATTTTAATAAGAAATTAAGTGAGTCGGCAAAATTTTCGTTTTTATTTAAAATTGTACGGTTTTGAGCGTAAAAATTTCCATAACAACACATGTGAAATAAGACATAAATAATCTTCAAGCCATATATCTTTTTTGGAAATTTATTCACTTTATTAAAAATTATACTTTATAAACATTTAAAAGTACGCATAAAATGTTATACAAAAATAAAAAAAATAAATAACACCCAGCTTAAAGCTGCTAAGATTAATATGTCCTTGTACTATCTATTACTGTAACGTCAAACCATTTTATAGCATTGGTTTGAGTACTAATTTTTTAGCTCATGTTTTGTTAGAATTTAGTACAAATAACGAAAGAGTATTTTGAGTTAAAATGTAAAAATCTGAAGTGCTGATTTTTTGTAAAATAGTTTTCGAATTCCTTCTTTACATTTTCAAATTTTGAGGCTGGTAAGCCTTTATGCTTTTTAAACTATTTGATGAAATATGCTTGGTCGTAATACTAATTTTAAAATTTCTTTTCCATGAAAGCCATTTTCGGCATTACTTGCTAGCTCATTAACCATTACTTTCCTTTCGTTAATTTCATTATTTGAATGAAAAAACCAAATGTACAAGCAGCTTCATCAAATGAAAAAAGTTTAAGCAAAAATTTTTGCAGTAAAAAAAACATTTAATAAATTTTTTATTTAAAATTTGTTGTTCTAACCCTTTTGCAAATCTTCCTAAAATGTCGCAAAAACTTCATTTTTCTTGCCTTCTAATTGCATGTTTTTTTCGTAAAAGGCAACTACAAATACTAACCCTCTAATAAAAATACAAAAGCAATAAGTGTTACTGCAAATATTGTATCTGAATTTTAATTAATTTGAATTTGATTTGTAGTTGCCGTTAATTATTAGTTTAAAAATTTATAATATAAAAATAGTGAGATTCAATAAAAGAAATTCCGCAAATAGATAAATGGAGTCTGCCAATGAATATTTGAATAGTTTAAATAAGTTTAGTATGCTTTTGAAGAATCAGCCATGTTGTTTAATGTATCATTCAACTGGTCGTTAATAGCTGCTGTATCAATTAAATTATTAAGTCCTTCTTCTAATCCCCCCTTTAATTCAGACCCCAACTCTGTGCCAGCTTTTTGTATGTCGCTAATGCTTGAAACAAGCATGATGGTTAAAGCAGTTGCGATTAAACCTAACACAATGCCCGTTACAGCTAATCCTTTTTTACCGCCGGTTTTGCCTAATTTCATCATACCCATTGCGCAAAGTGCCATACCTCCTAATGAAAGCAATAACCAAAAAATACCTAAGCCATAACCTCCGCCTAATACAGCTTGTGCAGCAACTGTTAATGCAACAATAAAGTACCCAATAAGTGCAATTAAACTAATGATGAATCCTGCTAGAGCCATTTTTTTACCTTGTGGTACTTGTTGTGTTGTTAAATTTTCCATGTTTTACAGTTTTTTAAATTTTTGTTTATAACGCCTACTCTATATTAGGTTTTCGGCTTAACCCCAATCAAAAAATAGAATACCTATTTATTGACAAGGCAAAAGTAAATCGTTATTTAACGTAAAAATCGATAAATGAACAAATGAAGCCTCTGGATGAATATTTAGAGCCTAGCAATTATAATTGAGCAATAAGAGTCAAATGTTTTCTAACAAAAGGAATAACTTCTCTCTTTTACGAGGGGAAAGAGCAACCAAAGATTTATCTTTCATCACTACGGCGCCGCCATCCGTTTTAAGATAATGATCAAAGTAAGCCATATTGATAAGATGCGATTGATGACACCTAAAAAAGCCCATAGGCTCTAACATGATATCATATTCTTTTAATGTATTTGATATTAAAAGCTTTTGCCCGTCCAATAAATAAAACGTTGTGTAATTTTTATCGGATTCACAACGTACTATATCTTGTATACTAATAGAAAAAACTTTTTCAGCGGTTTTGAGAATAATTTTTTGGAGATTTTTTGGTCGTTCTAAATTAGAGAATAAAGTATTAAATTTTAATTCTAGTATTTCCTTATCAAGATTTGTAATAGCCTTATTTGCAGCTTCAACAAGCTCTGTGGGGTTAATGGGTTTTAATAAAAAATCAAGGGCACTAAAACGAAAAGCCTTAGAAGCATAATTTTCATAGCCTGTTATAAAAATAACTTTAAATTTAATAGGCTTTAATCTTTCCAATAAGTCAAACCCAGTTCCGTCATTCATATCTACATCTAAAAAAACTAAATCGGGAGCGTATTGTTTTATGATTTGAATACCCGTTTCTACACCATCCGCTTCTGCCAAAACAGTAATAAATGGGCAATAGGTTTTTATCAATTCAATATTATTAGCTCGTATGCTGGCAATATCGTCTATAACAACAGATCTTAACATGTTTCCTAGTTTTCATAAATATAAGGGATTTCAAAAAGTATTTTTGCTCCGACTATTTCATTAAGATCGTTGTATCTATTTTCGGTGATAATTTTTTCAGCCAAATCTCCAAATCGCTCATTAGTTATTTTCATAGCTAACGATTTGTGTTCACCGGTTTTTTCAAGTATAAAACCAGTACCATTATCTTTTATTTCAAAAAATAATTTTTGTTCTTTTAAATAAAACTTCAGCCAAATTTTTCCACCGTTGATTTTCCCTTTTAAACCATGCTTAATGGCGTTTTCTATAAATGGCTGCGTAAGCATGGGTGGAATTAAAAATGCTCCAGCCTCAATACTGCCGTCAATTAATAATTCATAAGAGAATTTATTATCAAATAACAATTGTTGTATACTCATGTAATTTTCTATCAATTGAATTTCATCTTCAATTGATATTTGAGTCTCTCGTGAATACTCCAATATTTGACGGGTTAATTTTGCAAAACGTTGCAAATATATTTTAGCTTCATCGTCGCGTTTGCCTATAAGACTTTGTATATTATCAATAGAATTAAAAATAAAATGTGGGTTCATTTGAGAAACTAAAAATTTTTGTTTTAATTCGTTTTTCTCAAACTCTCTAATAACCTGTTTTTGTTTATTATTACGATACACAACATATCCAATAGCGCTGCCAATAAGCAATAGTGCAATTGTCATAGTAAGCACTATATTTTTAATAGAATTTTTTCTTACATTTTTCAATTCTATGTCACTTATTTTTTTTTCTTGTTCTAATTTAGAGGCTAATATTTTTTTATCATATTCATAATTTATTTCTGATTGAATGGCTTTTTTGATATTTGTTTCATTATACAAACTATCTCGCGCTTTAACAAATAATTTATAGTAACCAAGCGCTTCAACTGGGTTCTTAATAGCTTGATAAAACTTGCTTAAACGCTCGTATACAATACGTAAGCCTTCTAAATCTTCTGTTTCTTTTGATAGGTTTAGTGCCTTCATTAAAGTATTTTTTGCTTTGGTATATTTTTTTTTACTTAAATAATAATCACCTATGTTAACCAAGCTGCTGGCTTCGTGCAACTTGTCACCTAAACTTTTAGCCACTTTTAGCTCAAGTTTGTTAAAATAAAAAGCTGAATCTAATTTATTTTGCGCCTTATATATTGTTGCCAAATTTGCATAGGAAGAACTCTGTAATCTTTTATCACGTAATTTTCGGCTAATAATTAAAGCAACATTTTCGTGATAAATAGCCTTCGAATACATTTTATAATGATTGTATATTAAACCAATAACGGCGTATGTAGAACAAATTTTTAAAGAATCTTGAAGTTCTTCAGCAATAACTAACGCTTTCTGGTAATAACTCATTGCCTTTTTATCACTATTTGAGGTGTTATAAATATTACCAATGTTTAAAAGGGTAACGTATAGCCCATCTTGATTATTTAATCTCTCATTTGTTCTAAGAGCTAATAAATTATACTCTAATGCTTTTGTATTATTTCCTTGATTATAGTGAACGGATGCTATATTTCCGATGGCTTTATTAACTAATATTAAATCATTTTTAAAATGCGATAAAATATAAAAATTATTTTTTAGCGCTTTTTCATAATCTCCCTTTATTTCATAAATAATACCAAAACGCAAATATCCAACTCCTTTTCCTTTATCATAATGGATGGCAGTTGATTTTTGAACTACTATAGAATTATAAATAACAGCTTCTTCTAAGTCCCCATGAATAATTAATTCTCTTACAAGTAGATTAATACAATTAATATAATTAGTATCAATGTGCGTGGTTTTTGAAATCTTGTATTTCAAAGAATCAATATTAATGGTTTGTGCTGATATAAATTTCTGACACAAAAATAAAAGTATAAGAATATAAAGTAGTGAAGTTCTCATTATTCACTAAAAATAAAAGCGGTTCCATTTACAAAAACCACTCTTAACAAGTTGTGCTTTTGTAATGGTGAATGCAGTAGTAGAAGCTACCAATAACATTTTTATTTTCATACTATTTAATCTTATGTATTAGCAAATATATAACCTGTTTACTCAGTAACAACGAAATCTCACTCAAATCAGGGTTAACCCGTATTGTATTCGCATGATTTGTACACTAAGTTTGATTAAGTTTTATTTCAAACAATTTTAAAAAGATAAACCTATGAAAAGATTTACAATCGCATTTTTAACTTTAATTGTGCTGAGTGCAAATGGCCTAAATAAAGATAAATTAAGTTTATCGAACGCAAAATGCGGCAAAAAAATTAATTCTGTATTACACCATCAACTCGCGAAAATTGAGAGTAAATCAAATAAACAGACTGAATTTTGGAAACAGTCTAATTCAATAGATAATTTTGACAAATCAACTAATACAACACCAAATGACCAAGATTTAAAAGCAAAAGCCAAGAAACTTATAGCACAGCCAGAGCCGCTTGGTTTTATTGAAAACAAAGGGCAAATGTTGGGTAACGATGATAAAGCAGCTTCTTATGTGTTATTTAAAGCGGAGGCCATTAACCTTAATATTTGGGTAACTACCAGTGGGCTTACTTACCAATTTTTTAAACAAGACGGAGATAAAGCTTCATCGCCACAACACCAAAAAAATAACGCTGCCAATATAGAAAATAGCATAAACGAAGATATAGACAAAAATGCCAAAACGACATGGCACCGTGTGGATATGATTTTAAAAGGCGCATCTATTAAAAAAGAAAATGTTATTACCGAAGGTGATATTACTAAGGGCAGAAAAGACTATTATTTAGCGCATTGCCCCAATGGTATTTTTAATGTAAAAACTTTTACAAAAATTACTATTAAAGAAATTTACCCGGGCATTGATTGGGTATTATACACCAAACCATCTCGCCAACAAAACCCAAATGGCGATGGTATGTTAGATGTAGCCGGACTAAAACACGAATTTATTGTACACCCCAATGCTAACCCCCAACAAGTAAAATTAATTTACGAAGGTAGTGGCGAGTTAGGTATAAAAAATAACCAAATACATTTTAAAAATGAGTTGGGCCAAATAACCGAAGGTGAGTTGCTCTGTTACCAGGGTAACGAGCAAAATAGTATTAAATCTAACTACAGTATTAAAAAAAACAATACCCTTTTATATTCTGGAGCGGGTAATATACAATTAGCAGATAGCATGCCAACTTTAAACACACAAAAGGGCACCGCATTTTCTTACGAAGTAGCCATTAATACCGACAACTACAATGCGAATGAAATTTTGGTTATAGACCCCCAATTGGTGTGGGGTACTTTTTTTGGTGGTAATGGCGGCGAGATTGCTAATTCTTGTGATACTGATTCAAATGGTAATTTGTTTGTTGCTGGTCGTTCAGTATCATCCAGCAACTTCCCAATATTAACACCTTTATCTAGTTCTTATTTTCAGTCAACATCTTTTCCTTATAATATTATTTTTATTTCTAAATTTAGTAACAGCGGCGTGTTACTTTGGTCTACCAATTACGGTGGTAATAATACTGGTATTAATAATATTGCTTCTACGCATGGTCCTGCCGTTTCCATTGATGCCTTAAACAATCTATTTGTAACTGGTGGAACAACTGCTTCTAATATGCCTTTGCAAAATCTTGCCGGCGCGTACAACCAATCTGTAATTGCTGGCGATCAGGATGTTTTTATTCTAAAATTTAATAATAATGGATTAAGGCTTTGGGCTACTTATTATGGCGGAAGTACTGATGATTGCCCTTTCGATATTGAAATAGATTTGGCAAATAATGTTTTTATTGTAGGGTATACTCAGTCGTCTAATTTCCCGGTTCAAAATTTGGCCGGGGCCTACAATCAACCCAATATTACTCCACCTTTTTCTTGGGCTTCGCTGGACGCGTTTATTATTAAGCTTAGTAACGGCGGCACATTACTTTGGGGTACTTATTATGGTGGTTCTGGCGGTGAAAAAGCCTATAGCGTTGCCATCGATAATTTAAATAACTTATACGTTGGAGGCAGAACAAGTTCACCTAATTTTCCATTGGTCAATGTGCCTAGCGCGTATAATCAATCCGTTATTGCAGGTCTTTATGATGGCTTTATTTCAAAATTCACAAATACAGGGGCACTAATATGGTCAACATTTTATGGTGGCAATCTCAAAGATGATATATATTCGCTTGTTGTAGATCCCTCTGGTAATTTATTCGTTGGTGGAAATACCGAATCCCCCAACTTCCCAACATTAAATCTGCCAGGTGCCTACAACCAATCATTTTTGGGATTAGGAGGTAATTCTTTAGATATTTTCATTCTTAAATTTAACAGTTCCGGCACAAGGTTATGGGCCACCTGCGTTGGAGCAAACGTCAACAACACCTTGTCAAATTTTTCAGAGGATTTTAGTAATGAACTTGCTGTGGATGCCTGTGGTAATTTATACGCAGCTTTTGCTTCCTATAAGGCTGCCCTGCCTGCCATCGGCTGCGGATATGCTACTCTAAATTTGGGTCAATCTGGCCCTAATAGTTATGACTTGGCTTTACTTAAGTTTTCTTATACAGGTGCTAAAATTTGGAGTACCTATACAAATGGCCCAGCTTATGGTGGCGCTGCTGCCCTTAGTATTGATGTGTTCGGCAATTTATTTGGTGTAGGTTATATGCAGGATCCAATTGCTTGGAATAACCCTAATAGTACTGCCCTTGTAAACCCAGGTGGTGGTGCTTATTTTGATGCAACTTATAACGGTGGAGTTTATTATATGCCTCATGATGCTTTTATTATGAAATTTATACCTATACTTCCAACCTATACTCAAAGCCAAGTAAACCCTACTGCCTGTTCCTGCAACGGAGTGGCCACTTTAAGTGTAACGTGTGGTGAGGCGCCTTATAGTTACCAGTGGAGTAATGCCGTAAGCGTATTAAATACAACTTTAACAACGCATAGTATTAGTGGTTTGTGCCCTGGGGTGTATAATTGCACTATTACAAGTAATTGCAATATTGTAAATGTGCAAAGTTTTACTTTAACAGGCCCTGTGTCAACACTCACGGCAAATATAACTTCAGCAAATGCCAGTTGCGCTTCGGCCACAGGCTCTATTACTATTAACAGCGTAAGTAATGGTGTGCCAAATTATACCATTACAGAGGGCGCTACAACCATAGTCGCCAATGTAAATTTACCATATACAATAAATTCTGTATCAGTTGGTACACATACTTATATAATTACAAGCGCTAATGGTTGCAGTACAACTTTTACCGCAACTATACTTCCCGGTGGTCTAGCGCCAAATCTTACAGCGGTATCGCCGGTTACTTTAAATTGTAATCCAAACACTGTAACATTAAATGCAACAACTACTACAACAGGAGTTGTTACTTACACATGGAGTGGACCCGGCATTTTAAGCGGTTCGGCAACGCCATCAGTTGTGGTTAATCAACCAGGTAATTACACGGTAACCATCGCTCAGGGTGCATGCACCAATACAGCCGTGGTTACAGTTTTAAGTAATACAAACATGCCTAATATAAGTATTACTCAACCAGCCACATTAACTTGTTTAACAGCAGGTGTAACGTTAATTGGTAACTCAACTACAAGTGGTGTAAGTTATAGTTGGGCTCCACAAAATGTAACTACCAATACCGCAGTTGCAAGTGCTTCAGGTAATTATTCGCTTACAGTAACCAATACGGTAAGCGGTTGTACAAGCTTAAGTGTTGTTGCTGTAAACCAAAACACTACTAGCCCTAATATAAGTATTACCCAACCAGCAACGCTAACTTGCTTGGCAACAAGCATAACACTAGTTGGTAATTCCACAACAAGCGGTGTAAATTATTCATGGTCTCCGCAAAATGTGGCTACCAATACAACAGTTGCATCTATTGCAGGTAATTATTCGCTTACCGTAACTCATACTTTAAGTGGTTGTGTTTCTACATCTGTTATTGCAGTAAGCCAAAACACTTCTATCCCTAACATAAGTATTACCCAGCCAGCAACGCTGAATTGTTTAACTACAAGTTTAACACTCTTAGGAAATTCAATAACAAGTGGTGTAACTTATTCATGGTCTCCGCAAAACGTAACAACAAGCACTGCTATAGCAACAAGTGCAGGTAATTATACTTTTACTGTTACAGATTCAATAAATGGCTGTAATGCACAGTTAGTACAATCCGTACTGCAAAATACAGTCGTTCCAAATATTTCCGCAAATGTTAGCGGTAGTTTAACTTGTAGTAATCCCTCCGTTACTATTACAGGTAATAGTACAACAAGCGGTGTAACTTATTCGTGGTCACCCAATGTAATAAGTGCAGCTACACTACCAGTCGTTACTGTAAACTCTGCGGGCAACTATACATTAACGGCAATTAATCCATTAAACAGTTGCGTTAATAGCACAATTGTGGCGGTTATGCAAAACGGTGCTTTTCCTAATATTTCTATAACTCAGCCCGCAAGTTTAACTTGTTTAACAACAAGTGTAACACTAATTGGCACTTCAACAACAAGTGGTGTAACTTATAGTTGGACCCCGCAAAATGTAAGTACTAGCACAGCCGTTGTTACAATGGCTGGCAACTATACATTAGAAATAACTAATCCACTTAATGGTTGCACCTCTTCTTCAATAGTTGCAGTTACACAAAACACAACTATGCCAATACTTTCAGTATCTGCTAGTGGTGTTTTAACCTGCTTAAACACAAGTGTAATATTAACAGGTGTTAGCTCAAATAATATAATAGTTTGGAATGGTGGTTTGTTAGTTAATGCTACTAATCCATCCACCGTTAATGCAACGGGTATTTATACGGCAACATCATCAAATTCAATAAATGGCTGCTCAACTTCGCAAACATTAAGCATAACTCAAAATACGCTATCGCCATCTATTTCCGCAACAACTTCTGCAACTCTAACATGTACTAATACATTCGTAAATCTTACCGGAACTTCCGCAACAAGCGGTGTAATTTATAGTTGGACTCCGCAAAATGTAAATACCAATACAACTATTGCCACAAGTGCCGGAAATTATTCATTAACAGTTACAAACCCTTTAAATGGCTGTTCAACTCAAACGGTGCTATTTGTATCTCAAAATACCAATGCTCCAATTATTTCAGCAACAACGCCTGCAACGTTAACCTGCACAAATACATTAGTAACGCTAACCGGGACTTCCGCAACAAGCGGTGTAACTTATAGTTGGGCTCCGCAAAATGTAACTACTAACACAGCAATTGCTACAACTGCCGGAAATTATTCGCTTACTGTTTCCGATCCAAGTAATGGTTGCGTAAGTAGCACAGTTGTTGCAGTTACACAAAACGGCGCTTTCCCTAATATTTCTATAACTCAACCTGCAAGTTTAACTTGTTTAACAACAAGTGTAACGCTAATTGGCACTTCAACAACAAGTGGTGTAACTTATAGTTGGTCTCCTCAAAACGTAAGCACAAGCACTGCAATAGCAACATCTGCGGGTAATTATACATTTAGTGCTTACAATACTGTAAATGGTTGCATGAGTACTAGTATTATTTCAGTGAGTCAAAATACAAATATGCCTAACATTTCAACAACTATTCCAGGAACATTGACTTGTGCAAATACGTCGGTAACCCTTATTGGCAGCTCTACTACAAGCGGTGTTACCTATTCGTGGTCTCCTAATGTTGTGGGCGTAGCAACACTGCCTGTTGCCACTGCAATTTCAGCCGGCAATTATACTTTCACAGTTACGAATCCGGTTAACGGATGCTTTGTGCAATCATCTTTATCTGTTATCCAAAACACAAGTGTTCCAAATATATCCGCAACTCAGTCGGGCAATCTTGATTGTCACACAACTTCAATCACACTTTCCGGCACTTCAACAACAGGAGGTGTTATTTATCAATGGAGCGGCGGCCCCTCTAGTAGTAATTATACTATCTACACTCCTTCCACTTTCTCTTTAACTGTAACAAATCCTGCAAACGGATGTTCTTCATTTACTTCTGTTGTAGTATCTAGTACACCGGTATTTACTGCAAACATTATGGTTTTAAACCAAATAAATTGTTTTGCAAACAATAATGGAGCAATTCAGATAAACAATCTTGGTGGAGGTTTAGCCCCTTTTGTTATAACCAATCTTAACAACAATAATCAAATTAGTAATGTATCATCCTTCCCTTTTAATTTAAATAGTCTATCAGCAGGCAATTATTCTATTCAGGTTAGTGATGCGAATGGTTGTTCTCAAACACTCTTTGCAAACATTAATCAACCGCCGGCGCTTTATGTAGGCTTAAATGGCAATACAACTCTATGCGAAGGTCAAAACACAAACATTATATCAACTGTTAATGGTGGCACGGCACCTTATTCTTATATATGGTCGCCAAGCGGGAGCAATGCATCGGCACTAAATGTTAGCCCGGCAGCAAATACAAATTTTACATTAATGGTAACAGATAATAATGGCTGCCAAAAAGCAGCTAACATTGCTATAATTATTAATCCAAAACCTAATGCTAGTTTAGTAAATGATAAATTGTTTGGTTGTTCTCCGATTTGCGCATCCTTTAGCCTAAGTCAAAACCAAAACATTAATTATTCTTATAATTGGTCGTTCACCAATAATTCTACTGGTATTGTTACAGCGTCATCACTTTATAATCCTGATATTTGTTTTTCGGAAGGTGGCACGTATAATGCCGGTCTCACAATCACATCAATTGCAGGTTGCACTACCAGTATTAATTATGCTAATCTAATTACTGTATACAATAAGCCAAGGGCCAATTTTAGCTTTACTCCTGATAAACCAAGTATTTTGGAACCCGAAGTTAACTTTACTAATTTGAGCGCCGGCGCCTCATCTTATGTTTGGTATAATGTAAATACAATATTCTCTTATCAAACCAATCCAAGTTATACTTTTCAAGATGCGGGTACATTTTTGGTAACTTTAATAGCTTCTAACGGGCAGTGCAGTGATACTATATCAAAAGCTATTGTAATAGATGATGAATTTCTTTTTTACATTCCTAACACGTTTACACCTAACGAGGATAATTTGAATGATTTGTTTTATCCTGTTATGTCTGGCTATTCTGATAAAAATTATAGTTTCATGGTTTTTGATCGTTGGGGGGCTCAAATCTTTAGCACTAATGATACACAATCTAAAGGCTGGGACGGTTTTTACAAAGGGGAATTGTGCAAAAGCGATGTATACGTGTGGAAAATTAACGTTACCACTAACAAGGGTAAAGCAAAAGAATTTACTGGTCATATTAATTTAATTAAGTAACTTGTTATTTCATTAAATTGTGTAATTAAAGATAATACAACTATGAAATCACCTTTTGATAATTGTAAAAAAAAAATACAATCAATACACTTTATTAAATACTAGGAGAAAAATTTAATTTGTTTATTTTAATATTGCCAATAAATTCAATCTGATTTTTATCCTAATTTAAAATTATATAATAATGAAACTCTTTTTTACTATTTTGCTTAGTTTGATTTCATGTTTTATGTATACGCAAAGCTTTACTAAAAACCATACGGGCAGAGCATTAACATTCAAAGAAGTACAAAAACAATTTGATGATTTTAAAAAGAAAAATGATCTGTCAAAGTTAAAACATTGGAAAAGTTTTAAAAGATGGGAATATGATCAGCAGTTTCATACAGACGCAAAAGGTGAACCTGCAGGTTTTGAAGATTATATTGAAGCGGCTATAAACATGGCTAATTTAAAACAGCAACAAGACGCTTCAAATACGTCATCGGTTTGGTCACCATCCGGACCAAACGTTTTGCCAACGAACTTAACAGGTTATATGGAAAATGGAATTGGTAGAATAAATTGTATTGCCTTCCATCCCACTAATTCAAATACTTATTTTGTAGGTGTTGCACAGGGTGGCGTGTGGAAAACAACTAATAATGGCACAAGCTGGATACCTCTTACAGATAATCTTCCGATAACCAGAATTAGTGATATCAGTATTGATCCCTCCAATCCAAACACCATGTATATTTCTGTATGCGATTTTGAATACATAGGGGTGAGTTTGTTTTTAAATGGAAGAAAGAGAAATTCGCATTACGGGTTAGGTGTTTATAAAACTACAGATGGCGGTATTACCTGGACGCAAACAGGTTTAACATTTCAATTAACTCAGGGCGATGCCTCATTAATAAGAAAAGTAATGGTAAACCCTGCCAACGGTAACGACCTTGTAGCATGTGGTGCTAGTGGCATGTATAAATCAACCAACGGCGGTACTACCTGGGTTAAAAAACTGGATTCGCTTTTTTGGGATCTGCAACGCGATCCGGGAAACCCTAACATTTTGTATGGCGCAACTGGTTGGATTTTGAATTCAAATCTTGGTAATGCCGGTGTTTATAAATCGACTGATTTTGGAAATACCTGGAATATGCTGAATACCGGCATGCCTTTAACAGGAAGCGTTCAGCGTGTTAAATTGGCCATATCAGCTTCGGATCCAAATTATATTTATGCCCTTGCTGTTGATGTAAATGGTGGTTTATATGGTTTTTATAAAAGTACAAACGCCGGTGTTAACTGGACGTTTGTGCCGCCTAATTTAAATATATTAGAAGCAGGCCAAGGCACAAGCCCTGGTGGGCAAGGTAATTATGATCTTGGTTTATTAGTTCACCCTACAATAAAAACTACTGTGTATGTGGGTGGTGTTAATCTTTGGGGCTCAACAGATGGCGCCGTTAATTTTAATCCAATCTCACACTGGACCACGAGTTATGGTCCAACATTACACGGCGATATTCATTTTATAGACAGGCAACCCGGAACTAATCAATATTTTGTTTGCAGCGACGGTGGCGTTTATCGAACACCAACAATTGCTATTAGTAGTTGGACGACAAATGCTTGGCCAACGAATTGGACAAAATTAAACAACGGCATGCAGATCTCATCTTTTTATCGTTTATCAAGCTCAAAAAACACAAGCGGCAGGCTGGCTGCCGGCGCACAGGATAATGCCACGTTTTATTATAAGGCAGGAACATGGTCTACAATTCTTGGAGGAGACGGAATGGATAATTATTTAGATCCACTTAATAATACTCGTATTATTGGAGCTAACCAGTATGGTAATTTCCATAATAGTAATAACGATGGTGTTTCGAGCAATTACTTGAATACAAATATTAATAGCGAGGCCTGTGAATGGGTAACGCCAATAGCAGCCGACTACAGTAATCCCGGAGTATTGTATATTGGTAACGAAAATGTAGTGAAATCAATAGATGGCGGAAACACTTGGACAGCAATGGCATCTATTTATACCAACACCATTACAAACACTAAAACGGAAATAAGTGCGCTGGCCGTATCGGCTACAAATAGCCTGATTGTTTATGCGGCAAGAAGGGTTAGGTATGAACTAGGAATTCCAGGCATAATATTTAAAACCACAAATGGGGGAATAAGTTTTACAAATATTACTAATAATTTACCTGATAGTTTGTATTATACTGCCATTGAAATTAATGAAACTAACCCTAATATTGCTTACGTTACAATGGCAGGTTTTAGCGCAGGCAATAAAGTTTTTACCACAACTAACGGTGGAGTAACCTGGCAGAATATATCGTATAATTTGCCAAACTTACCTGTAAATTGTCTGAAGCAAATTCCCGGCACAAATAATCTAATGATTGCAACAGATATTGGGGTTTACATTTTAACCTTTGGTAATACAAGTTGGATAAGTAATAGTTTTGGTTTACCAAATGTAATCGTAAGTGATATAGAATTTAACGTGCCTTTAAATAAGGTATATGTTTCTACTTTCGGCAGAGGTATTTGGGAAACAAATTATACAGTGATAACTAATATAAATAAGATTGAAAAACAAACCCTTTCTTTCGAACTTTATCCGAGCATGAATGATGGAAAGTTTAATGTGGATTTTAATGGTAATGAAACCTTAAAAACAATTGAACTTTTAGATGTTATGGGCAAAATAATTTTTTCTCAAAATACAACCGAAAAAAAACTTAACCTGAATTTAAATCTTTCATCAGGAGTATACTATTTAAGGGTTTCAAGTATGGAAAAGTTAGGTGTGAAGAAATTTATTGTGAATTAACGTTTTGCCACACGCTAAAAAGGATTATTTCTAATTTAGAAGGGTGGCCGCGGCATCTAAAGCGTTTTAATAAAAAAATTTCTCGTAGAGTATTATAATTTGCGGGTATATATATATTATATTTACGATATGAGAAAAATCTACCTGTTTCTGATCTTAAGTTTATTTTCTTTAAAAGCACTTTCCACCGGCGGTTACATCACAATTTCATCAACGGTTCCAAGTAGTATAACTATTTGCGGGCAGGCAAAAGTTTTTTCTTTTACTATCAATAATCCTTCGGCCTTTAATCTTACAAATATTACAGTAAGTTTAACGATGCCAAGCGGTATTAATTATCAAATAGGTTCAGTTACTAACGCTACGCAGCTTACTACCGTTCCATCAAATGCTCCAACATTTAGTTTAGCTAACCTCCCTTCCCTTACATCCGTAGTTATAACCTACACGGCATCGGCCGATTGTAATATTTTAAATTATTTAAGTTTAGGGTTACCAACAGAAAACAAAATACAGGTCAACTATACAGCAGGATCTAATACGACATTTGATCTGCATACAACGCAACTTTTTTTTGTAAAGCAACCTAATTTATCTATAACAACTATTACCAATCAGTCTTTCAGCGGTACTATTGGAGGCACTTTTACAAGATGCATTACCATAACAAATGGCGGCACAGGAGAGTTGAGCACATTTACCCTTACGGATGTTCATGGCAATGGCATACAAATTACGGCTGCCTCACCCGGAGCCTGGACGAGCGTTGGAACAACAGAAACTTATGTATTAAATGGTTCGAATTTTACAGCAATCGGCAATAATAACGCTTTGTTTGAAACAGGGGAAAGTATTACTATTTGTGAAACGGTTAATATTCTTAATTGTTCGTCTGTTCTTTCTACATTTACTTCAGCTTGGGGATGTAATGCACAAGCCTGTCAAACCTCTGTTTCAACAGCAAACGTCATATTTCCAAGCTTTGTGCCAAATCTGGTAATTACTGCGCAACCAGCCGTAAATCCGTGCCTGGGCACCGGAAATTTTAGCCAGCAAACTCTTAAAATAGTAAATACGGGTGCCGGACAGGCCATTAATACTTTGTTAAACATTTACCAAACGTCGGGGCCAAACTATTATGATCCTTCCCAACAAACAGAAATAATTCTTGCAAGCATTACCATAAAAGTGAACGCTGGCGCCCCTTCTCCTTTAGCACCCACAAGTACTTCTGCAAGCGCCGCCGGTTGTTTGTCTGGAAGTCCAAAAGGAGCAGTTGAATTAACGATACCAGCCATCAATGCGGGTGATACAGTAAGAATAAGCTGGAAAACTCAAAGCTGCTG
The DNA here is from genome assembly GCA_013697245.1 of Bacteroidota bacterium. Taxonomy (GTDB): domain Bacteria; phylum Bacteroidota; class Bacteroidia; order B-17B0; family Aurantibacillaceae; genus Aurantibacillus. Next base: position 53,450 of record JACCXH010000052.1, on the reverse strand, counting down.
TAATGTTGGTTATGGTTATTACAATGGATGGGCTTACAATGCCTCGTATCAAAGTATTTGTTTAAACAATTATGTAGTGCCTGCGTCGTGGGGCCAGGTTTATAGTCAAAATTATATTTTCAATCTTGTAAATAATGGTTCTCCTTCTACGATCATAGCAGGGCAAACCAGTACATTCAATTATCTTCTTAACGGTGTTTATAATAGTTCGCCGGCATTAAACGATGCTTATTTAAAAATAACTTTTACTGTGTCTCCTTGTTATACTTATTCTCCTAATACTATTCAGATCATAAATAGTGTGGGCACTGCAACATTTTTACCGGCAAGTGTTGTGCAGGTTGGCAATGTTATAACGGCTATGTTTACAGGTTCGCCACCATTTAATTCTACCTTATACAGCACATTAGAACAAGCGCAACTTTTAATTGATCTTACGGGTAATTGTGCCAGCTGTGTAAGTGGCCCGGGTACAATTGGTGTAGGTATTTATTATTCGCCTTCTGCTGCCTGTACTTGCGAAATGCTGCTTATTTCGAGCAACTTTAATTTAAATTTGGTTTGCCCTGTTACATGTACAGGTTTAAATTTTTTAAATTATGATATTAAACGAACAAGCTATGGTGCACCGGATAATAATGATGATGGCTTACCTGATGGTTTTGGATCTTTGAATTTCGCAAAAATTAAAAGATCGCGTGCTATGTATGGCGATACTGTTACATCCAGTTTTTATGCAAAAGTAAAAACAAGTGTAGCAAATCCGACCTGGCAATATTGTTATGCAAATTCAACGATCTCTAATGGTAATAATTTAACCTCACTTGGAGGTAAATTAAGGATCTACCGGCTAAACGCTTTGTTTGCTACCTGTAATATTAATAGTGTTGCCGCAGCTTTACCGGCAACTACTTTTAATTATGATCTTAGCGCTACTGCCTTAATTGCCAGCGGCGGGGTTAGTCCGGGCTTTGTATTTATTAATAATGATTCTTTAATTTTTGAACCTCAGTATAAAGTTACAACCAATATTGGTGGCGCTATTCTTCCTTCATCAACAACAAATACATTTATAGTTTCTGATATCCCTAATCCAACAAATCCGGTTAATATTTTTTCATGTAATACATTCCAGGGTAATTTTTCAATTATTGGTTATTATTATACCAATTACGGACCAAACAGTTATAATGTTACCGACTGTAACCAGGCTGTGATCACACAAAATTATTATTTATCAATCGGGCCGTGTTGCAGTAATTATGCCGGAGGAAATTTATTTCCTTTTGAATATAGGAACTGGGCACGTATTGATACATTAAAAACGGTTTTACCGGCAGGCTATAAATTTGTAGCAGCTAGTTTTTATGATACAAGAACAATGGGGACCTTCAACGCTTCCAGTTCACCGGTTTTTACCATTGCCCCAATAAGTGCTGCAACTAATACATTAGTGTTTCCTGTTGGATCCTTTTTTACATCCGCCTCTGTTCCTTCAATAACTCCAAGTGACGATGGTTTTTATGGCGTATTTTCAGCCACGATCGAACCAAGTTGCGGTGTTATTCAAAACGTAGCTCAAAACATAGGTTATTATTGGACATTTAAACCATCAGGCTATTTGCCTTCTACAACAACTTTAAACGTTAGTAACGATAATACGCAAGATGCGATCACTTATGTTGGTCCTTCCATTTTCTTACAATCACCATTGCCATTTATTAATGCTACGAGTAATGTGGTTAGCTGGGATATTTCCTTATCAAATACTACCAACTCGCCGGCAAACAGTACATGGTTCTCTGTTCCAACTATTTCAGGTATTACCATTAATACAGTAGTGGACCTTTCAACCAGCGCAACGCTAACGCCTGTTGGTGGAATATATCAGCTTGGTACATTTCCAAGCAGTACTATAAAAAATTACAGGTTATATGGCACATACACCTCCTGCGCGCAAGACAGTATAATTGTTCATGCCGGATGGAACTGTCAGGGCTATCCTGTTATACTCGCAAGTTATCCATGTATAACAAAAAAGATCACACTTAAATCAACACCACAATCGCCATTGCTTATCACGAATGTTATTACACCATCGACAATAATTAATCTGTGCGATACAGCCAGTTACGAGGTAATAGGTACAAATGTTCAATTAGGAAGTGTTTACAATTTAACGGTTAATGTAAATATTCCTGTGGGTGTTATTATCATTCCCGGCAGTTCACAACTATCCTATCCAATAATAAATCCATATGTAACTATTAGTGATCCTATATTTATTGGAGGCACAACTTATCAATATAATATTTCTGTTGCTTCGCCAAGTATTGGAGCAAATGGATTACCGGGTATTTTAAGTGTAGGAAATAACGCGGTTAAAATTAAATTTAAGGTGCGAACAACCTGTGGTTATACTTCCGGAAGTTTAGCGAGCTTTAGTTTTTTTGGCGTTAGTGGCTGTGGCGCTTCAACGGGTCAATTAGTTTCGCTATCCTCTCAATTAGGAATTGCGGGTGCATCAATACCATATACTACCAATACAGTTTTAAAAAGTACTTTTATTTCGCCTTGCAATAATGCTTCTGTACTTAGAGTTTCAAGCCAGAATTTAGGGCCACTTTCTTTTGGTAATTCAGATTCTATAAGGGTTATATTACCTTATGGTGTTTCTTATGTTGCGGCCTCATTTGCTGGGATTAGTAACCCACCTGTAAATACAATTCCTTCAATAACTATAATTAACAACACCCAAAATTTAGCATGGAAATTACCAACAGGTATTGCACCAAACGACAGTACGGTTTTTAATATAAATTATACCGGGAATCCAATTCAATTGGCCTGTAATATTTCAAATTTTGAAGCTAAAACAACAAGCAGTTCGGCTTTATTATGTACACTTACTAATAGTTTTTGCGGTGTACAGGTTGTTACAGGTGGAGATACATTACCAATATTTACATATAAAAGTTATTTAACACTTATTAATGCCGGCGGTTACTCTGTTCCCAATCCCCCAACGGGAGAAACGGGTTATGTCAATTTCACGATCAACAATACCGGGCAAACATTAAATTCTTCTAACAGCACAGTTATTAGTTACTATAACGATGTAAATTCAAATGGTATATATAATGTTGGTGATATTTTAATAACTACCCACACTCTCAATGCGGCTATACCAAGTAACGGAACTTATGCTTACAATTACACTTTAAACATTCCTTCCGGGGCGGCCTGTCATTTAATTGCAGTGCTTGATACCGCAATAAATCATTGCTCCTGTAACGCTTCGCAGATCGTATTAAATTTACCTTTAAGGAAAACTGCCATTGACACCAGCATTTGTCCCGGGCAGACTGCCATTATTGGATACAATCCAATAACGAATTATTCTTACAGTTGGACGCCAGTTACAAATCTTAGTTCTGGTACAATTTCAAACCCCTTAGTTACAGGGGTAAATGCAACAACCTCTAACATTACTACAAATTATATAGTCACGGTCAATCGAAATACCTGTCTTTCTAATGATACTGCAGTAGTAATTATAAAACCGAATCCAACGCTGAGTATAACGCCAACAAATACTACTATTTGCTTTGGCAATTCGGCAAACGTTTCGGTTAGCGGTGCAAATAGCTATACGTGGCTTCCATCGGCAACATTAAATAATTCAATATCGCCAACTGTAATAGCAAATCCAACACTTACAACAACCTATACTGTTACAGGTCTTGCCATAAATGGTTGTTCTTCTTCATCCGTCACAGCCATAACCGTTAACCCTTTGCCAAATGTAACAGCAACCAGCAATACTATTTGTACATTACAAAGTGGAACTATTGCTGCTAATGGTGCCATTAATTATACCTGGACACCTGCCGCTACTTTAAGCAGCAATACAGCGTCTAACGTAACAGCCAACCCATTAACAACAACAGTATACAGTGTTACAGGTATGGACATCAATGGTTGTTTAAAAACAAGCACTACTACAGTTTTTGTAAATCCTTTACCTAATGTTGCAGCAACAAGTAATACAATTTGTACTTTATTGAGTGGAACGCTTGCCGCAAGCGGAGCTGTTAATTATACCTGGGCACCATCCGGTACTTTAAACAATAGTGTAACTGCAAATGTGACTGCTAGTCCAACGGTTACGACGGTATACACTATAACCGGTGTTGATGCAAATGGCTGCTTAAATATAAACACATCTACAGTTGTTGTGAATCCTTTACCAAACGTTGCTGCAACGAGTAATACAATTTGTACCTTATTGAGCGGAACGCTTGCCGCAAGTGGGGCTGTTAATTATACTTGGACTCCAGCTGCAACTCTAAATAATAGTTTAACTGCAAATGTTACTGCTAATCCAACGGTTACAACAGTATACACAATAACCGGTGTTGACGCGAACGGTTGCATGAAAACGAACACTACACAGGTCATAGTAAATCCGTTACCTAATGTTACGGCAAGTAACGCTACTATTTGCTTATTACAAAGTACATCCATCAGTGCGAACGGTGCAACAAATTATACGTGGTCTCCTGCTACTGCATTAAGTAGCAGCATAACGCCATCCGTAACAGCTAATCCATTAGTCACAACAATTTATACAGTTACCGGTATGGATGCAAACGGGTGTATTAAAACAAATACCGCATCTGTACTCGTAAATCCTTTACCTAATGTAGCAGCAACAAGTAACACCATCTGTTTTTCTCAAAGTGCGCCTATAAGTGCTAGTGGTGCTGTTAACTACACATGGTCTCCATCTGCTACTCTTAACAATAGTACTGCAATTACTGTCACTGCAAGCCCGCTTTCTACAACCGTTTACAGCATTACGGGAATGGATGCCAATGGATGTGTTAAAACAAATACGACCATTGTAGTTGTTAACCCTTTACCGAATTTAACAGTTACAAGTAATACAATGTGTTTTGGTTCAAGTGCATTATTAACTATAAATGGTGCGTCTGGTTATACCTGGACCCCTTCTAATACATTATCAAATCCAAATAATCCAACTGTAACTGCAACACCCACAATAAGTACAACTTATACAATCTCCGGCGTTAGCCCCGAAGGTTGTTTTAGCGCAACTACCACCAGCGTTTTAGTAAATCCGTTGCCGGTTTTATCTACTTCAGATCATACTATCTGTTACGGCAATTCTGCAAACGTTAGTGTATCGGGGGCGACAAATTACACGTGGACACCACCCACAAATTTAAACACCACCAATCAACCAAATGTTATAGCAACACCAATACAAAATACAACCTATAGCGTAACCGGGCAGGATATCAATGGTTGTAAATCATCAACAATATCAACGGTGATAGTAAATCTACTGCCAATTATAACCATTACATCCCCATCCGTTATATGTGCAGGCCAAAGCGCTTTACTCTCTTCTAGCGGCGCCAGTACATATGTATGGAGCAATGCCTCTGTTTTGTCTTCGCAATTTGTAAGCCCGGTGACTCCGACAACCTATAGTGTAATTGGTACGGATGGCAATGGTTGCGTAAACACGGGTACTGTATTCTTAAATGTATTGATACAACCAACACTAACTATTAGTGGAACTCAAACAGTTTGTTTGGGCAATACACTTAATCTGACCGCCCATGGAGGAATAAATTATACCTGGGATACAGGTGACAGTACAACTACAATTATTGTTGCCCCCCCTGCCAATACAACCTACACCGTAAGCGCCGGCATTGCTCCTTGTAATTCTTCAACTGTATTTGCTGTTGTAGTTTATACACCTCAATCTGTTACAGCCTATGCACAACCACCTAAGATTATATATGGCTCTTCGAGTACATTATTTGGTAATGGAGCTCCAGGAAATACTTATGCTTGGTCTCCTTCTTTTGGAATAAACTGTAATAACTGTGATACTAATACCGTGGCACCGGCTTCAACAACCATATACACTGTAACAATAACAGATAATAACGGCTGTCTTGTAACGAATACAGTAATTGTTGAAGTAGATATAATTTGTGGAGACGCATTTGTGCCTTCTGCCTTTAGTCCTAATAACGACGGCTTTAATGATTTTTGGTGCGTATACGGAAACTGTATTACTTCCATGAACATTCAGCTTTATAACCGCTGGGGAGAAAAAGTTTTTGAGAGTGAGGATAGGTCTCATTGCTGGGATGGAACATATAACGGCGTTATGCAAAATGATGCAGTTTTTATTTATCAACTGACTGCGGAATTTGTAAATGGAGAAAAAATAGTTAAAAAAGGAAACGTAACGCTTTCAAGATAAGAGCGTTTAAAATTAAAGTTATCCAATAATAGCATAACAAATTAAATATTTGAAAATGAAAAAAATTTGTATTGTAATTTTAATGCTTGTGGTTAAAAATATATTTTGCCAGGACATTCACCTGACACAATATTTTATTGCGCCACAAACAATTAATCCTGCAGCTTTTGGTGTTATTAATTCTTTTGAAGCCGGACTCCAGTATAAATCACAGTGGAATACTTTTACACGAGGTTTTACAACCTACTCAGCTTTTATTAATAAACAAATACCTACTAAAAACAAGAAAAAAAATAAAGGTTTTTTCTCAACAGGCTTAAGCTTTGGTTATGATAAATCAGGAGATAGCAAATTAACAACGGTTGCCGGCAGTTTACCTCTTAATTATTCTTTAAAATTAAACGACCGAAATTTTTTAACTTCGGGTGTATCTGTTGGATTTGCACAAAAAACGTTATCAGGTATTAATCAAACATGGGGTTCTCAATACGATGGCTTTAACTATAACTCATCTCTGCCAAACGAAAATAAAATTCAGCAATCTGTTTCCATTGTCGACCTTGGTGCAGGAATTGCATTGATAAATAAGAAGAATGGTAAAAAATTCGCTGTAACTACCGAGCCGTCTAACACACTTGGCTTTTCGGTTGCACATATCAATAAACCAAATTATTCGTTTTATAAAAACAGCAATGAACGATTATTAATGCGTTTTAATTTATATGAATCATTTAATTATTCTTTTTCAGGTTCGCCCTTCTCTATCTCACCGTCGCTCATGCTGCAATACCAGGGTGGTGCAAGTGAAGTTATTTTAGGAACTATGTTTCATTATCAATTAAGCGGAGATTCATATATTACCGGCTTAAAAAAAACCACCTCCGTTGGGTTTGGCGCTTTTTACAGATTTAAAGATGCCTTAGCGATAAATACATTTATTGAAATAAAAAAAATAATGTTCGGTGCATCCTATGATGTGAACCTGTCTACTTTGCAACAAACATCTAAGAACAAAGGTGGACTAGAAATATTTATTAAAATAAAAAATACAAATTATTTATACAAAGGGTTTAGCAAGTGGTAGTAAACAATATGCGCTAACTAAAATCACATTAAATTTTTTGGTAAACATTTATCTTTTATAATCATTTGTCCAATTATAAAAGAACATAATAAAACCTCGATTAATTCTTATAGATGGGAGAAATAAGCTTACCCAATTTATTCACCAGGGCACTAAGAACACAAAGTTACACCAAGGATAAATTAATTTTCTTTTGATTCTCATTGCTCTCTGCATCTCACTGGTAAAATTTTTGGTAATAAAAAAAGGCAAACATTTCTGCTTGCCTTCTTAATATATTTAAATTTTGATTTTATTTTTTTCTTGGACCAATTACCATTTGCATTTTTTTACCCTCTAAAACAGGCAATTGCTCTGCTTTACCCCACTCTTCTAATTCATTTGCAAAACGCAATAATAAGATCTCACCTTGTACTTTAAAAACGATCTCACGACCTCTAAAGAAAACATAAGCCTTCACTTTACAGCCTTCCTGTAAAAATTTCATCGCGTGATTTTTCTTGAAATTAAAATCGTGGTCATCTGTATGCGGCCCAAAACGAATATCTTTAATAACGATCTTCGCAGCTTTGGCTTTCATTTCTTTAGCTTTCTTTTTTTGCTCGTAAAGAAATTTACCATAATCTACAATTTTACAAACCGGTGGGTCAACATTAGGCGCTATCTCAACAAGATCAAGGCCCTCTGCTTTTGCCATTGCTAAGGCTTCGGCAATTGGGTAAACCCCTGCTTCAATTCCGTCGCCAACCACACGTACACTTTTGGCATAGATCCTTTCGTTGATCTTGTGTTGTTCTTCTTTTACGCCCGGACGTTTAAATCCGGCCTTTAAGCCTCTTGGCTGTTTAAATACTGGCTTTGCTGCATTGCTTGTTGTTGATGTTGTAGTTGCAGGTTTTATAAAGTTTGGTTTTTTATTGTTGATAGATGCCTCCGCTTTTTAGTTTTACTTATTTTTATTATTACAAATTTAAGAATTTAATTTTTGATTAAAATCATTTTCTATAATTTGGTTCACATATTTTACAAAATCATTTGCCGAGAATTCCCCAACATCGCCTTTTCCATGAGCTCTAAGCGCTACTTTCTGCTCAGACTCCTCTTTTTCGCCAACAATTAACATAAAAGGCACCTTTTTAACTTCGTTGTCTCTTATCTTTTTGCCAATGGTTTCGTTACGATCATCCACAAAACCACGTAATTCGGCATTTTTTAGGATCTCAGATACTTTTTCGGCGTAAGCGTTATACTTCTCGCTTATTGGTAAAATAGCAAACTGATCGGGTGTTAACCATAATGGAAAATTACCCGCACAATGCTCGATCAGCACCGCAATAAAGCGTTCTAAACTGCCAAATGGCGCTCTGTGAATCATTACAGGGCGGTGCTTTTGATTATCGCTACCTGTATATTCTAATTCAAAACGCTCGGGTAAATTATAATCTACCTGTATAGTTCCTAATTGCCATTTTCTTCCTAAAGCATCTTTCACCATAAAATCAAGCTTTGGGCCATAAAAAGCAGCCTCCCCTAATTCGGTTACGGTCTTTAATCCTTTTTCGGCGGCCGACTCAATAATGGCCTGTTCTGCTAAAGCCCAATTCTCATCGGTACCAATGTATTTAGTTTTATTTTCAGGATCGCGCAAAGAAATTTGTGCCGTATAATCTTTAAAATCCAATGCATTAAAAACATAAAGAACCAGATCAATTACTTTTAAAAATTCTTCCTTCACCTGGTCGGGTCGGCAAAATAAATGGGCATCATCTTGTGTAAAGCCACGCACACGAGTCAAACCGTGTAACTCACCTCTTTGTTCGTAACGGTAAACTGTTCCAAACTCTGCATAACGCTGTGGCAGGTCTTTATAAGATTTTGGCGATGCTTTATAAATTTCGCAGTGATGCGGGCAATTCATTGGCTTCAAATAAAACTCCTCACCTTCATGCGGGGTTTTAATTGGTTGAAACGAATCTGCTCCATATTTTTCATAGTGACCAGAGCAAACATATAATTCTTTTTGCCCTATGTGCGGCGTAACAACGGGTAAATAACCTGCTTTAAGCTGCGCTTTTTGCATAAAGTTTATTAAACGCTCGCGCAACATAGCGCCTTTTGGCAGCCATAAAGGCAAGCCCATACCTACTTTTTCGGAGAAACAAAATAATTCCAGTTCCTTACCTAATTTGCGATGATCGCGTTTTTTAGCTTCTTCTAACAGAACCAAATATTCTTTTAGCTCTTTATCTTTTGGAAAAGTAATACCATAAATGCGGGTAAGCATTTTATTTTTTTCGTCACCTTTCCAATAAGCGCCGGCAATATTTAAAATTTTAGCCGCTTTAATAAAACCTGTACTTGGTATGTGCGGGCCGCGGCAAAGATCGGTAAAGTTACCCTGTGTGTAAAGTGTAATGTTGCCATCATCCAGGCGCTCCAAAAGATCTAATTTATAGTGATCGTTCTTATCGGTAAAATAGTTTATAGCATCCGCTTTAGATATCTCTTTTCTAACATAAACATTGTTTTGCCTTGCCAGTTCTAACATTTTTTGCTCGATCTTTTCAAAATCAGCAGGTGTTAGAACTTGTCCGTCAAGATCCACATCATAATAAAAACCATTTTCTAATGGAGGTCCAACCCAGAATTTCACTCCCGGGTATAAAGCCTCTAATGCTTCGGCCATAATGTGAGCAGATGAATGCCACATGGTTTCTTTACCAAGCGCATCGTTCCATGTTAATAAACTTAATGTGGCATCTGAGTTAATGGGGCGAGTTGCATCCCAAACTTCGTTGTTTACTTTTGCGGCTAATACGTTTCTGGCTAAGCCTTCGCTAATGCTTTTAGCGATGTCCATTGATGAAGTTCCTTTTTCGTACTCGCGAATTGAACCATCGGGGAGAGTTATTTTTATCATATTTTTTAAATACCTGCAAACAAAGCAGGTTTATTTTTCGAGAGTAAAGATAGATATAAGTAAGTAATTACGCTAACTTTAGAAGATTAATTTTTTGCTGCGAGTTCTAGTTTAAATCTATAAAAAACAGCCGCAGATTTCACTGATATCGCAGATTTAATTATTTTAAAAAAAAATCGTTGTAATCTGCGAAATCTTTAGGTAATTAAAGTAGCTAACAAATATTAACAACCATAAAATAATATGCTTAAAAAACAATCGTTTAATGTTTTTATAAATCCTTATTTTTACCTTTTACATTTATGGGAAATTATATTTTTTTAGCTTTAGTTCTTGCTTCGTTTTTTGGCCTTAGCAAATTATTCACCAAAGCCGGTATCGAAAGCTGGAAAGGATGGATACCGGTTTATAATTTTTACATACTTTCTAAACTTCTTGGTAAACCCTGGTGGTGGTGTTTAATTATGATAGTGCCGGGCGTTAATATTTTAATGTATGGCGTATATGGTTTTAATGTGGCGCGCGCCTTTAATAAACCAAGTAATAACGACCTGCTTTTTGCATCTATTTTACCTTACATCTTTTTTGTAAAATTAGGTTTTGATGATACTGCTAAATTTGTGGGGCTTGATAAATTTAAGATAGAACCAAGTAAGCTGATCAAAAATTGGATAGACCCTATTGTTTTTGCAGTAATTGCAGCTTCCATCATTCGTGGCTATTTTATTGAAGCATTTACGATCCCAACTTCCTCTTTAGAAAAATCATTAATGGTAGGCGACTTTTTATTCGTAAATAAATTTGCCTACGGACCAAAGATCCCGCAAACACCATTGGCTTTTCCTTTCGCGCATCATACTTTACCTTTAAGCGAGACAAAAAAATCATATTTAGAGTGGATCAAGCTTCCCTATTTTAGACTACCGGGTTTTGGTTCGGTAAAGAACGATGACATTGTTGTATTTAATTACCCTGATGGTGATACAGTTGCTTTAAAACAACAAAACCAAAGTTATTACCAGATAGTAAGAAGGTATGCCGAGGATGAATTGAAAAGAGACCCAACCCAAAGTAAAAATGCTGCATACAGGCAGGCATGGGAATATGTAAATTCCTCTCCCTCACAATTTGGCGATATTGTTGCGCGACCCGTGGATAAACGCGAGCATTATGTAAAACGTTGCGTAGGTATTGCCGGCGATAAACTGGAAGTGCGCAACTCAGATGTTTACATTAATGACGTTATGCAAAAAATGCCGGCAAAGGCCCAGCATTTTTATTATGTAAGATGCACCAACCAAGCCAGGGCATTTTTATCAAGCCCTGTTGAATTAGATAGGTTAGATATAAATGCCGGCGAGGCCTTTAATGCGGCCGAATCAAAAGATAGTGTTGTGTATGCGCTTAATATGCCGGTGGATGTTGTTGAGCAGGTTAAAAAAATTCCGGGCGTTGTATCTATCACCAAAAAAATTGAGCCTGCAGGTGCGCGCGAATCTTCAATCTTTCCGCATGACCCAGCCTATGCCTGGAACAACGATAATTTTGGTCCTTTATTAATTCCTAAAAGTGGGCTGACATTACCAATAGACACACACAATATTTGTTTGTACGAAAAAATACTGAACACCTATGATGACGGTATACACCAGGTTATTAAACAAGGTGCGCAGGTTTTTTATGATGGCAAACCAATTACGAGCTACACCTTTAAACAGGATTATTATTTTATGATGGGCGATAACCGTCATAATAGCGCCGATAGCCGTAGCTGGGGCATGGTACCATATGACCATGTTGTTGGTTCGCCATTTTTTGTTTGGTTTAGCATGAAGTATGCTGAGAATAACCCTGTTAGCGGAAAATCGGTGATGGGTTCGTTGTTTAAGAACAGTAAAGAAGGCAAATTTAGGTGGGAACGTTTTTTATGTTATGTTGATGATGGTAATTTACATTCAATAAAAATACCTTTTATTGTAACTATTTTACTTATTTGGGGTTTAAATAAGTGGAATAACCGACGTAAATTAAAACTTCAAAAATCATCGATCAAATAAAAAACATAGTTGATTTTGTAAAAAGACAAACCTGGTTTTTTGCCGCATTAATAGCACTGCTTTCATTTATTTTTTTAAGAAAATTTATTTTCGATATCCGAAAAGTAAATAATCTGGATATGCAGGCAACCTTTCACTTTGGAGATGTACTTTTAGTTAAAAAATTTGGCATCAGCTTAAACACTAACGATATTGTTTACATTAAATTTCCCGAAAAAGATTCAACTGCCCCAACTACTTATTTTTTTCAACGTTTAATTGGCCTACCCGGCGATAGTATTGCTATCATTGATAAAGTGGTTTATATAAATGGTATGCCAATAGAAGATACCATTACCATCAAACATAACTATCATATTAAAACGGCAAATGCCATGGATAGTCTTATTTTAGCAAGACATAATTTAACTGAAGGAAGCGCCATCTCAGAAAAAAATGATTATAGTTTTTCACTCACAAAATTTAAAGCAGATAGTTTAAAAAGATTGGCCGTTATAGAAAGCATTGAATTAGAAACTGAAAAAGATAATAGCTCCGATCTATCTTGTTTCCCCTACTCCATCAATTATAAATGGAACATGGATAACTATGGTAAATTGTATATTCCTAAAAAAGATGATGTGATACTGCTTGACACGATCAATATTGTTTTTTATAAAAGACTGATACAGGATCATGAAAAGAATACTTTAAGAATTAAGAACGATAGTATTTTTATTAACGATGTTTTAAGTAAGCGTTACATTGTAAAACGTAACTATTATTTTACTTTAGGCGATAACCGCGATAATGCCAACGATTCTCGTAAATGGGGTTTTTTACCGGATAATTATATTATTGGTAAAAGCATTTGGGTAATTAAGCAAACAAAAAAATGAAGGTATTATTAAGCACGGCGTACTGGCCCAACCTGCATTATTTTTATTATATTTTAAATTCAGAGCGAATTACCATCGAAAGTTATGAGAATTACCAAAAACAAAGTTATCGCAACCGTACACAGATCTTAACGGCCAACGGTAAATTAGATCTATCCATTCCTATAAAAAAAATAAATATAAAAGAACTTATTAAAGATGTGGAGATCTCTTATAATGAGAACTGGCAGATTAATCATTGGCGTGCATTAACAAGCGCTTATAAGAATTCGCCATACTTTGAATTCTTTGAAGAAGAAATAAATTATTTTTATACAAAAGAATTTAAATTTTTAATGGATTATAATTCAGAACAATTAAAATTGGTACTTAAATTATTAAAACTTAAAAAAGATCTTTCTTTTACTACAGTATTTGAAAAAGAACCGGCTGATTGTTTAGACTTTAGAAATAACATCCATCCCAAAATTGAATTTACAAAAGATACAGTGGTTGCTTCAAAATTAACTTCGCCCTATTATCAAACTTTCGAAAGTAAATTTTCTTTTGAACCCAACTTAAGTATCCTCGATCTGCTTTTTAACAAAGGGCTTGAGACGGTTGAGTATTTAAGCCTCATCCCCAGCCCTTCTCCAAAGGAGAAGGGAGCGTAACATTTCAGTTTCCTCTACGATGGAGAGGCATGAAAGGGTGAAGCTTTTTCTCATTGGCTCTGTGGTAAAAACTTGCAACAAATCCGAAAAATTTGTACATTTATCTATCATTCAAAACAAAACACATGATAAAAAAAATTACTCTTTTATTTACAGCCATATTTATGTTTGGAGAAATTTATTCTCAAACATCATATACCTACACCGGTGTGTATACCGGTAAGCCGAGATTTCAAATTTTAACCAAGCGTAATAACGCAACATTAGGAATTATTAATGTGGAACTTTTTCCAAATATTGCATTAAAACACACTCGTAATTTTGACAGCCTTGTAAGCAAAAGCTTTTATGATACGACTGCATTTCATCGCGTAATACCGGGATTTGTGATCCAAGGTGGCGACCCCAACTCAAGACACGGACCTAAACCAACCTGGGGGCAAGGTCAGGCCGGACAACCAACTGTGAATGCAGAGTTTTCTGCTGCAAAACATGTAAGAGGTATTTTATCTGCCGCAAGAAGTTCTAACATTAACAGTGCTACATCACAATTTTTTATTTGTCATGCTGCAGCAGCTAGTCTTAATGGCCAATACTCAGTATATGGTCGTGTAACATCCGGTATAAATTTTGTAGATACAATTGTAAATGCTCCAAGAGATGTTAATGACAATCCATTGGTAAAAATTGAAATGTTTGTGACTTATATTGGTTCTAACGATACAATTCCAAATCCGCCAAATTTAACTACCCCAATTAATGGAGCCACAAATGTAGATACTCTTACGCAAACTTTCTTAAAATGGAACGCGCAAAGTGATGGTATTATTTATACAGTAAATTTTTCTCAAGATTCTACATTTGCTACTGGCACAACTACACTTAACACCGGCAACCTACAATTTGTAACTTCAAGCGTTTTACCTCCAAACACAAAGTATTATTGGCGTGTAATGACCAACAATGGCGGTCACTTTAGTGTATTTTCGCCTGTTTGGCATTTTAGAACTTTGGCGCCGGTTAATGATGTAGGCATAAAGCAAAATACAAAAATTGTCGAACAAGCTTTGATCTTCCCAAACCCGAGCAGCGGTAAATTTACTTTCCAGAATATTGAAAAAGGAAATACCATTGAAGTATTTGATATTAGCGGAAAACTAATTTTAGAAACAATAGCTAAAGATAATTCTGCTGTTATTGAGCTTGAAGGAAAAGATAAAGGCGTTTACACGTATCGTCTTACCAATACAAAACATGAAGTAAGACAAGGGAAATTGATAGTTAAATAAATAATAGATATATGAAAACAAAATTCATTTTATTTTTCGTTTCCACCTTTTTTAGTAACCAGTATTTTACTCAAGATGTCAATACTATCGATACAACCTATTACAGCAATACGATTCAAGAAGAAGTTAATTCAAACACTAAAAAAATTCAATCGATAAATTATAAACTAAATGGGGTTTTAACCAAACAAAATGTTTTTTTTCAGGATGGTAAAACCAAATATTCAGAAGCTAATTATGTCAATGGGTTGTTAAATGGAAAAATCATATATTTTTGTAAAAACGGTAATATTTCTTCAATATATAATTATATAAATGGTAAAAAAGAAGGGGTGCAATTAAGTTTTTATGATGCTTTTGGCTCTATACGTAATGTGTCAAATTACAAAGATGGACAAATCGAAGGTAGATTAATGGAGTTCTATGAAAATGGTGATACAAGTCTTGTTTCTGAATATAGCAGTGGTCAATTAAACAAAAAGATAACATACTCTCATAATAATAAAAGGAGTAATCTCGTAACTTATAAAGCAGGGAAAAGACATGGCCCAACTATTCTTTATCACAAAAATGGGAATATTGAATATACATGTACCTATCAAGATGACAAAATGTATGGTTTAAGAATGTGTTATGATCCTGCCGGAAATACCAGCGAGGGCAATTTTGTTTTTTATAACGAAGATGGTTCAAAAGAAAGGGAAGGCAAATGCATTAATGGCAAGCCAGAAGGGGAACTTAAATTATACCATCACAACCGGGTTTTTATGCTTGTAAATTTTAAAGATGGTAAGCCACATGGCATGACCTATTATTATGATAGGAACGGTATTATTACTTCGACCGAAGAATACAATAATGGCGAATATGTAAAACAAGGCGCTCCCGATAAATAATTCTTTAATGCAACCAAGAATTGAAACGCTGGCTCAAAAAAAATTAATTGGTAAAAAATTAATTATGAGCATTGCCAACAATGCTACTTTTAAACTCTGGCAAGCCTTTATGCCGGTTAGAAAAGAAATTAAGAACAAACTTAGCAATGATCTTTTTTCAATACAAGTTTATCCCCCTACTTTCAATTTTAAAAATTTTGATATCACTATTGAATTTACCAAATGGGCCGCCATTGAAGTAAGCGACTTTAATGAGGTCTCTGATAATATGGAATCTTTCATTTTACCCGGCGGCCTATACGCCGTTTTTGATTATAAAGGCCTAAGCACCAATGCCAAAATTTTTGAATACATTTTCTCTACCTGGATACCAAACTCAAATTACGTAGTTGATAACAGGCCTCATTTTGAGCTATTAGGCGAAAAATATAAGAATAACGATCCTTCTTCCGAAGAAGAGATCTGGATCCCCATAAAAACAAAAGCATAGCTTTAACTTTTTCTTTTTAATATACAAATCATTTGATACCATCATCGGAATGTTTATTTTTACTTAACATGACCGTAGAATTATTAAACCGAGAATTTGAAAGCAATATAGGGCAACTACGTTCCTACCTTTTAAGAATTACCGCCAGTGTTGCAGATGCCGAAGATATTGCGCAGGATACTTATTTAAAAGCGGTTGAAAAAATAAATACTTTCCGCGGCGATTCTTCTTTAAAGACCTGGTTCTTTACTATTGCATCTAATCTCGCAAAAGATAATTTACGCGCACAAAAACGTTGGGTAGAAAATGTAACAGATATTACCAAAGCAGCGGCTTTATCCAATAAACAATTTTTTCAGGAAGCAATGAACATACGAACGACCTCACCTCACGGTCAGTTCGAAGCCAAAGAACATATTGCGTTTTGTTTTACCTGCATTTCAAAATCGTTACCATTAGAACAACAACTTTGTATTTTTTTAAAAGAAGTATATGAATTTAAAATAAACGAGATCACCACCATACTTGATACTACAGAAGCGATGGTAAAATATTATCTTCATACTGGGCGTGGTAAAATGATAAATATCTTTGAAGGCAGATGTGCTTTAATTAATAAAGAAGGTGTTTGTCACCAGTGTTCTGAATTGAATGGCATTTTTAATCCGAAACAAAATACACAAGTAGAGTTAATGAAAATTGACTTGGTTAAAGAAGCAGAAAAAGGAGAAAAGGAACACTTATTTGACCTCCGGATGCAGATCATGCGTGAGATTGATCCATTTAAATCAAAAGCCTCTGAGCTGCAACTTCATCATTTAGAACATAATAGACAAGTGATGGAAAAATATTTGGAAAAAAAACCCGATTAGCCTATCCTTTTGTTCTGCCTGTTCGTCAAAATAGAAACAATTAATAAATAAAGATATGTCAACAACAGCAACAATGGCTAAAACAGGCAAGGCCACAACGGTAAGAAAAACCTTTAGCCGCACAACCTCTGTAAGTACTGAAATTAATGCAGACCCAGCAATTATCTGGTCCTTATTAACCAAAGCTTCTGATGCGTCAAGATGGAATTCAACAGTGCTATCAATTGAGGGGAACATTGCTCTGGGCGAAACAATTATTTTAAAGTCACCGCTTTCGCCCGAAAGAAAATTCAAGTTAAAAGTAAAGGAATTTGAAAAAGAAAAAAAACTTGTTTGGGGAGATGGCATGGGAACACGCATTTTTACACTCACAAAAAACTCAAATGGAACAACAACTTTTAAGATGACAGAAAAAATTGAAGGCCCTGTATTCCCTCTATTCGCTAAAATGATCCCTTCTTTTGACGAATCATTTGACCGCTTTGCAAGCGATCTTAAAAAAGAAGCGGAAACAATAATGAATTCAAAATAGCATTATAAAATTAAATAACATGAAAATAGTTAAAGTAACTTATAGCACGAAGGCAGAATATGCCGGGCAAAATCAAAACAATATAAAAAATGTAATGGCCGATCTTCAAAAGATGGATCATAAAGGCATTAATTACAATGCTTGTTTAGCCGCAGATGGTAAAACATTTACACATACAGCATTCTTTAATTCAGATGATGATCAAATAACATTGAACGAGTTACCATCCTTCAAACATTTTCAGGAACAACTAAAAGCAGGAGGACTTGAAACTCCGCCAAAGCAAGAACTCCTTGACCTTGTAGGCTCATCAACAACTATCTTTAACTCTTAAAACTTACATTATGAAAAATAAAATTGGCACAAAAGAAAAACCATTAGTTTTAAAAACCCCGCCTTTATCTTCAGAGTTCACGATGCATGCTGATGAAAAAGATGGAAAAGAAATTTTAGTGTGCACCGTTGGCAAAACAGTTTTGCATTACGATATGCGTATTTTAAACGACCTTCATGCGATGCTAAAAAAACATGGCGATTGGATGGAACTAGGAAGCGCTGATGAACAGAAACCTGCGAAAGATGGAACTGTAGAAGCGTGGGGACGTTCAACAAAAAACCCGGTTGGCGGCTGGTATGGCTTAAAGAAAGGTTTGCGCGGCCGTGTTGGCATGTATATTCCACCATTGATGGAAGCGCTTAAATTGGCGGAAGTAACGCACGATGCCAAAGGAAATAAAATGAAAGCAAAATAATTTATTTTCGCTTTAAGAAATATTCAAAAACGGTTTTGTTACCTACTCTATCCTCTACTTCCAACTTAAATGGCAAGTCTCCGGGTGGCGTATCGGTATCAAAATGGTAAGTAAGTTGATCGCTTTTGGCATCGTATTCACCAATAACCCATTTATCATTAATGTATAAATTGTATTTATAAACACCACTCAATTCATCATTTATTACAAACATAAAAGTTTCCCATTTTTTTACTTTTAGGATTTGAGCGGAGGTTAATTTGGTTTTTACTTTTGGAGCCACGGTATCAGTTTCTAACTGGAACCATCCAAAATTCCGTACTGAATAAAACACAGAATCTTTATTATTAATTGGATAAAAAGTAGATGAGCCGCTCTTTAATATGAGTTTCGTTTTATTTTTAAGTAATTTTTGAGGCACTTCAAAACCAACAATAGAAGTAGATCTGAGGTTGGCTTCGCTTGGTAAAATAATTAATTTACCGGTAGATTCAACTGTATTTTCAAATATCAAACCGGTTGAATGATATAAAGTTTTTGCAGGAATATAGATCTGCAATTTATTTTTACTGATCATAAAATCCCTTGTGCAATCAACAAATACGTCGCTATTAATGGCCTTAGAATAATAATTAAAATTCCTCGTCTTTACATACAATTGAATAGCGCGTTCGTTTGCGCTTTCATCAAACACCACTAATTTAATATTATGATAATTTGTATCAAATAAAAGTATCCGTCCTTTATTAAAACAATTATCATAAAATCCCGGAGGATAAAGTGTTGGTAAAAAACATTTCTGAAGTTTAATGGTTTCTTTTTTACTTAACTCAACACTTTCACTAAATTCATTTACATATCGGGCATCATCAAAACTTATGCTGTCTAATGAATGAGAGTAGATCAGCCGTCCGTCGAAAAAAAGATTAGCGCTAAAAACATTGTTGGAATTGCCTTTTGGAACAAGTTGATCAAAGGCACTAAAAGCAAAACCAAGAATAGAGTTTTTTAAAATGATAGAATCTCGAGTAACAAATAAACTATCGTTCTTTAATTTTTTTACGGGAGATGAAATTAAAAATTTAGGATCCGTGGTATCAGCCAAACTATAAAAAGCGATATTTTGAATAATAGGCAGAATAGTATCATTAACTTCAAAAAATTGTAATGGATTTAATGGCATTTCGGTCTTTTCATCCCTTATTTCAAAATGTAAATGAGGTCCGGTTGAATTGCCAGTATTTCCGGATAGCGCAAACAGTTCGCCTTTTTTTATTTGAATAGTTTTTGGTTTCGGAAAGATCTCTACTTCATAATATTTTTTAGCATACTGCTCTTTTTTTACCAGCTCTGTTAATGCAGGATTTAAAGAATTCAGATGGCAATAAACGCTTACTTTCCCATTTGGATGTGTGATGTAAACAGATTTACCATAACCAACCGAACTGATCTTTACTCGCGATACATAACCACTTTCGGTGGCATATACCGGTAAGTTCATTAAGTTATTAGTAGAAAAATCTAAACCTGCATGAAAATGGTTTGGACGCAACTCGCCATAATTACCGGTTATAACCCTTGGTGAATCTAATGGCCAGCGGTATTCGTTTTCCTGCGAAAAAGAAAGCGCAGTTATAAAAAACAACACAAGAATAAATTTATCCTTCACTTAATAACTCCTCCTCGTTAACTAAATTAAAAAGACAAAAGAAAAATACAAAAAATAAAACACCGGCGGAAGCCTGTAGCATACTTTCTACAGTAAAATTTAGAACAATAAGCAATGAGAATAAGAACAATAAAAAATGTTTTTTAATAATACCTTTTACCAAATAACCAACCGTAAGCGATAACAAAATCAAAAAGCCAATAACCCCCAGCCCAATAAATGTTTGAAAATATTGATTGTGCGCATTGAACTTATGCGAGAAGGCACCTGTTAAACCATTTGCTTCGTAAGAACCGTAAAGCGCATCATTCGCATCGCCAACTCCTGTACCAAACCAAAAATTATCTTTCATGATCTGGATACATTGTTCCCAAATCAGGATCCTTACCGTAGTACTTTCTGATGAAGTTTTATCTAATGATGATGATGATGATGAAACGGTTGTTAAAGAAGAAAGTCGATTAAATGCTTCGGGAAATAGTTTATAGGAAAAGAAACCAAGTACAATAATACCGATTATTAAATAACTTATTTTTTTTACATTCAACAAGCTGCGGTATTTATAAAACGAGATCAACGGTGCTGAAATAAAAAAACTTATTAGGCCTAATTTTGAAGAGCATAAAAAAATGGTAATTATAAAAGTGATAACAAAAAGATAAGATGTATAAGTAACATTTTTTTGAGTTTTAAACCAATCCGGATAAAGTAAAACAATTAAAGCAATAGCCAAAATAAGATACATGGCAAAATAAGATGCGTGAATGAATAACGAGAATTGGGTGTAAAAGAAGTACTCCGTATGGCCTGTAGTTGCATAATAACAAGCTCTTGCAACTAGCACCAAACAAGCAAAGAAACAACCTGAAACAAAAGAAACAATGCAACGCTTAATAACAGCAATGGGCCATTTAAAACAAAAAAACAAAAAAGGAAATAGCAAAAAACACATTTTAATTTCTATACTAAAACCGGCCTCGGCTTTATTTGAAGAAAATAATGCACTTATTAACGTATAAATAAAAAACACCAGTAACCACCAAAGATTCTTATTGGCAATACCTTTTTTAAATTGTTCTTTATCAATATTAAATAATGAAACGATGGTCCACAAAACAATTAAACCTGATAGAACAAGCGATCCAAAAGGCAGGCAAAAGCACAGCAAGGTTGGAAAAAAATAAAAGAGTCGTTGTTTTAAGCTCAGGTTCATTTTGGCAACAAATTTTGCATGCCTAAGTTATAAATTCAAACAGAAGGTATATTAAAAAATTACCAACAATTAAAAGGGTCATAAATCTTTTAAGCGTTCGTAAAAACCATTGGCAATATTCTCGCGATTAAAAAATTCGTTTACAAAATGCCTTCCATTCTTTCCCAATTGTGCGGCAATGGCCTTATCGCTAATAAGTTTTAAAATTGCATTTGTAAGATCTTCCACGTTTTCTGGTTCAAAATAATAACCTGCATTTCCTTTATCAATAAATAATTGCCGTGCCTCACCATCCACTCCTAAAATTATTGGCACCTCCATGGCAAGGTTCTCAAATATCTTTGATGGAATGGCTCCCAAGAAAAGATCTAGTTTGCGTAAGGGTATTATGGCCGCATTTATAGTTTTTAATACGGAAGGCATTTCTACTTTTGAGATCGCATCAAAGAAAAAAACATGATCTAATTTTTGTTCTGCTTTTAATTTTACCAGTTTTTCTTTTTCAGGTCCGCTGCCAATGAATACGAATTTTAGATTAGAGTTATCATTAAATTTTTTTGCAGAATTTAAGATAACCTCTAAACCTTGCGCTATGCCAATAATACCGGCATACAGCAAAATAATATCATCCGGCAAAAAATTATTTTTTTTGCGCCAGTCGCTTTCTTTTACTTTCGATGGATCATAATAATTAAGGTCTACGCCATTTGGCAACCAATATGTTTTTACGTCCGGAAAACGGGTATTAATGTTTGTGCAAATACCTTGGGTTTGTCCGGTAACAAGCGTTGAGCGTTTGTATAATTTCTCTTCTAAGTTATAGGCCAATTTTAAAAGCAACTTATTATTTACTACTCCTAATTTCTCAGCGCTTTCGGGCCAAAGATCGCTTACATTAAATATTAGCCTGGCTTTTTTTTGTTTTGCCAAACGTAAAGCACTGTATCCTAAAAATAATGGTGGAGATTCGCACAATAAAAAATCAAAATTGCCCAGTTTTGCTTTTCCTGTCCTGGCACTTGAAATAACAAACGAAAAATAATTGCGTAAGCGGCTTAGAATAGATTTATTTTTTGAAGCGTAAATAAAAGAACGATGGATCTTTATGCCTTCCATTTCTTCGTAAAAATATTTTTTACCAGCGTATGCCTGGTAGACCTGCATTTGCGGATAATTAGGCATAGCAGTTAGCACCGCTATATCAACCCCCAGTTTATGCAAACGCACTGCCAACTCAAATAGCCTGTTTTGAGGAGCGCCAACTTCAGGCGGAAAATATTGTGTTAAGATTAAAAGTTTCAATTTTTAAAGTTATGATTTAATTTTTTAATGCTTCATAAAATGCATGGTGGATCTTTCCTCTTATTCCTAACTTCGCTAATTTATTGGGGTCCACATCAGGGTAAACCCGGTTACTTAAAAATACATACACTAAACCATTTTTTGGATCGGCCCAGGCAAAGGTGCCCGTAAATCCACTATGGCCAAAGCTTTCGGGGCTACACTCCGAAGTGACAGGACTATCTTTTTTATCATCCTGTTCAGGTTTTTCAAAACATAAACCACGACGGTTGGTTGGGCAAAAATGGCAGGAAGTAAAATCCTTTACAACATTGCTATCTAATATTCTTATACCATTCAATTCCCCTTTATTTAAATATAGCTGCATTAACTTTGCCAAATCTAAAGCATTACCAAACAAACCTGCATGGCCTGCAATACCTCCTAATAAAGCTGCTCCCGGGTCGTGTACAAAACCTTGCACTATTTGCTTCCTGAACTTAGAATCGTTCTCGGTTGGCGCAATTTGAATAATAGAATACTTTTTTAAGGGTTGATAGGTTAATTCTATTCCTAATTTAAAATAGATATCGCTTACATATTCGTCCAGCTTTTTCTTGCTTTGTTGTTCAATAATTTTCTGGATAAAATAATAACCAAGGTCGCTATACAAGTATTTGCCTGGCGTTTCAAGTTTTGAACTGATGATCCTTTTAAAGATAGAATCGTTAAAACCTTTTACCACATATAAATTTTTAGCCACCCTTGTTGGGTATTTTTCTGTTGCTTTTTTATTATAAAAACCGGGCTTAAATTCGTCATTCTTTTTAAGCGTACGTAAATAAAAAGGGATCCAGGCCTGTAACCCGGCCTGGTGCGTTAATACATCTTCAATGATCATATTTTCTTTATCGGTACCAACCAATTCGGGTAAATAAAAGCCTAATGTTTTTTTATAATCTACAAGATCTTCTGTTTTTAATTTCATAAGTGCAAGGGCTGATGCCGAAATTTTAGTAATGCTTGCCAGATCGTAAATAGTGCCATTATCAACCGGTTTTGAATCCGGATCGTAAGTAAAATTTCCGAAAGATTTTTGGTAGATCAATTCGCCATCTTTAAAAGCAACTATCTGGCAACCCGGATAAGCTTTTTCCTCTATTCCAAACAAGGCCAAACTATCTATGGCGCCAAATTTTTTTTTTTTGAAATTTTCCTTTATTGATTTTTGTTTCGGAAAAAAAGATGGCTCAAGGGTTAAACCGGTTTCTACCTTAAACAAATTAGTGCTTACAGGTAATTTACCATTTACTTTTCCAAAACCTAAAATGGCATTAGCGGTTGCTTTTAATATCGTTGGCATATATTCATATCCTAAAACAACAGCCTTGTAATTTGAAACAGAAGTGATCTTATTTAAAATGTAAGGGTTGGTTAACAATACCAATACGCTTGGTTTTAATATAGCAATGGAATCCATTAACTTTAAGGTCTGTGTGCCTACTCCATAATTATTCTCTGCCTTTAAAGTTGCCTTGTTCAATTGTAGAATAACAACATCAGCTCTTTTTATTTTTTCAAATACGGTGTTTATTGCAGGAAGTTTGGCATCGTGTGATAGACCAACATGTTCTACATAAGCGTAATTTTTTACGGTAGTATATAAAGAGTTCTCTTCTTCAACACCAAAAGATACTTCTACAATTTTTAAGCTATCTGATTTTTTTATTGGTAAAAAATCATTCTCGTTCTTTAACAAAGTTATAGAAGCTTCTGCCAGCTTATAATTCAGCTCTTCGCCGGCTTTTGTATTTAATTCTTTATACAAATTACGGGTAACTATCTCCGGCTTAATATTTAAACCGCACCAGTATTTTGCCATCAGTATTTTTTTGCAACGTGCATCTATTTCACTACGAACTATTTTACCTTCATTAATTGCTTTATTAATTTCGTCTATCGCTTTTGGCACATCTTCGCTAAACAATAACACATCGTTACCGGCTAAAAGAGCCTTTACATCTACCAATCCCGGGCCATAGAATTTTGAAACGCCTTTCATATTCAAAGCATCTGTGAAGATCAAACCTTTAAACCCCATTTTATTTTTTAAAAGATCGTTCACCACATTTGGCGATAAGGTAGATGCTAAATTTTTTGTTGTATCAAGACTAGGTATGTTTAAATGCGCCACCATAATGCTTGCAAGGCCTCTATCAAACAAATATTGGAAAGGGTATAACTCTAACGAATCTAAGCGTTCTTTTGAGTGACCAATGTATGGCAATGTTTTATGTGAGTCGCTATCCGTATCGCCATGGCCGGGAAAATGTTTTCCATTTGCCATTACTTTTTCGTCCTGCATCCCTTGCATATACATGTAAGCTTTTTGAGCCACTTTATATTTGTTCTCGCCAAAGCTGCGCATGCCAATAACCGGGTTTAAGGGATTGTTATTTACATCCGCCACAGGTGCAAAATTTACGTGAATACCTAAGCGCTTACATTCTTTAGCGATCTGCCTTCCCATTAAATAAATTAAAGAATCATTTTGTATGGCACCCAGGGTCATTTGTTTTGGATAACGAATAGTACTATCCAATCGCATGGCTAAACCCCACTCGCCATCAATACTATAAAGCAAAGGTGTTTTTGCAACGCTTTGATAGTAGTTTGCTAATTTACCTTGTCTAACCGGTCCGCCCTGCATCCAGATCAATCCGCCAATATTATAATTTACCACAAGGTCTTTTATTTCTTTGGCATGTTTAAGGTCTTTATTGCTGTATGCAGCCACCATAAAGAGTTGCGCAAGACGCTGGTCGGGAGTTAATGAGTTAAAAACAGAATCGACCCATTTATTTTGTGAGTTTAAAAAATCAGGATCTTTTTTTATTTTAGGAGGATCCTGGAAAGAAAATGCAGCAAAAATTATTAACGGAATAAAAATTATGGAGAACTTGTTCATCCTCCTAATTTAGCCTTAATAAAAAAGCCGGAAATAATAGAAAAAGAATGTTTTTAACAGCCCATTTTTGATTTAATAAAAGAAAAAGGTGTGGGAACACAAACCCACACCTCCTAGAGCATGTTTAATATTTATTTCATCTCATTCTTATTGCCCTTTTTGGCTGCAACTTTGTTGGATTTTTCGCAATAATTAATCTCACTATTGCTGCAAAATCCGCCTTGTTTCGCCTAAAAATATTCAATAACAATTTTATTAAATAAATTTAAATATACTCTTACATAAACACAGAACGCTATAAAAATTTATCTGTTTAGAGTTACATGGCCTGTTTTATTTACTCTTTTGCCATCTAGTCCTTTATAAGTTACTTTATAAATATAAACAGCCTCCTCGCATGGAAGATTCTTGTAATTACCTTTCCAGCCGGTTGTTATTTCTTTTGAGGTGAATAGTTTTTCGCCCCAACGGTCAAATACATCCATGGTTATATCTGAGATATTGTACCCCGAAATTAAGAACTCATCGTTTATACCATCCCCATTTGGCGTAAATGAATTTGGAATATAAACACCAAAATCAACAGTTACTTCAATACACATTTCATCTTTTGCTTTACAACCAAAGTCATTAATGGTTTCAATTGTATAACAACTATTTCTGGTAGCAAAAACCTGACTGTTCGGGCAAACACGGCACATAATGGCCTCACCGTCTGTCCACGTCATTGTGCCGGTGCCGCTTGCACTTAAGAACATTGGTTGTTCTAAGTTAATGATAGTATCTCTTCCTGCCGTAACTTTTGGATTTGGATTTACTTTTACAAATACCGTATTTGAGCCTCCGCAGAATCCGTCATAAGAAACATCTACTGTATAAAGTGTTGAAACGCTTGGACTGGCAATAACTCCGCCGCCACTACCACTGCTTAAACCTACTGTTGGTGTCCACAATATCGTATTACCACCACTGGCCGTTAACATGGTTTTTTCGCCTTCACAAAGTGCAATGCTTGGCGAAACTAAAGCCACAGAAATAGGAACTACAATTATTGAATAGCTCATTTGTTGCGGACAAACAACCGTACCTGTTTGATTATAACCTACCACTGTATAATTTATGTTAGCAGAAGGTGTAGCTATTACATTTGAATTGGTTGTACTTGATAAACCATTATTAGGCGACCAAGTATAGTTTTGTGCACCTGATGCATAGATCGGTGTTGATTTACCATAGCAGATCTGGTATTCAGGTGAGCTGATAGTTAAATTTGGTAATTGAACAACCGTTAACAAGACACTTGCCGAAGCGGTACAAACCCCATTAAAACCTGTTACAGTATAATTTGTAGTGGTAGGAGGTGAAGCTACAACAAACGCACCTGTTGGTGAATTTAAACCTGTTGTAGGTGCCCATACATAACCATTAGCGCCATTTACATTAAGGTTAGAGGTTGTACCGTTACAAATAATATCTCTGGACACCGTAGTTATTAAATTTGGAACTATAATTACAGATACCTGGTAAACTGCCGAACCTGTGCAAGATGCAGCAGAACCAATAACTGTATAATTTGTTGTAGAAGCCGGGCCGGCATTAACAATTGCGCCTGTTGTAGTATTTAAACCTGTATTTGGCGCCCAGTTATAAGTTGAAGCACCGTTAGCCGTTAAATTCATATTACCACCTGCACAAATTGTATTTGTTAATGGTGTAACAGTAATTGTTGGATTTGGCACTACCGTTAAAGTAGTTGTTTGAGTTGTACTATTACAACCTAAATTATTACCAATAACACTATAAACCGTTGTAATATTTGGATTAGCTGTAACAGTAGCTACGTTTGTTGCAGATAAACCTGAAGAAGGCGACCAGTTATAATTTGCTGCGCCACTTGCTACCAAAGTATTCCCAAGCCCTTGGCAAACGCTGGCACTTGTAACGGCTATGGTTGGATTTGGAATGATAGCAATATTAAAGGAGATGGTATTTGAACATGGGCCATTTACCCCTACTAATGTTGCAGAGCCGGTAGCAAAACCGGGTATTGGCGTAACTGAAATAATCGTAGCTGTATTTGACCCGGTAGTATTTAACATCCCTGAAATATTTGTCCATGTGTAATTTGTTGCCCCGCTTGCCGTTAAGTTAGCGGTGTTTAAAGATCCATTAGAGTTAAACGAACACATCGTATTTGTTGTACTGGCAATATTTAATGTTGGCGTTTGTGATACCAATACACTTGCCGACCCTGTGCAGGTATTTACTGCGTTACTGATCACAACTGAATAAATACCAGTAGCATTTACTGTAATAGTTGGAGAGGTTGTAGAACCTATAATCCCCGGACCTGTCCACTGAACGATATTTGTAGCAGAGTTTGGCGCAACAGAAATTTGAGTTGGACCATTAATACAAGTGGGTGCTGTAATAGTTGGATTGATACCTGCTAAACCCGGAACAACCAAAACAGTATCGGGTGAATTACCAGCAGCGTTTGGAATACAACTATCAAAACCTACATAACAGGCAGGGTAAACAAAATGACAAGTATATTGCTGTCCACCAACGGGAGGAGTAACTGTAAGTGTTGGTCCGGTTCCTAATGGAACAGGATTACCTACTGCAAACCAGGTTAAAGTTGGATTAACGGGTGCACCCGCAGGTGAGTACCTGTAAGCATTATTTACTGTTGTCCATTGAGTTGAATTTCTTCCCGGAACAGTTATACCAACTGTGCCTGCGAGGTTATGAAGCCCTTGTACACCGGTTCCACCAGACCAACCCACACAATTAGGTTTATTTCCGATATGATTTTCAATTAAATTTGTTCCTTCGTAAATAACGATTTGAAAATTTCCTAAACCTTGGCTTGCCCAGCAAGAATACATTTGAATATCTTTCCAGCTAACAACTAACCTTCTGCAAGGCGCAGTACCAAGGGTTTGGTAACTTACGTTTTGTAAATTTGTTTGAGGATACCAATCCTGCCATGGACCCATGATACAATTTTTAGCCACACTTCCACTGGCACTTGGAATTGGCGATGATGCAAATGTTACAGGCTGTCCGGCAGAGAAAGATATCCATCCGTTAGAACCAATATACATTTGAGTATAGGTGTTTCCGAAAAAGCAAAATGAAAAGCCAATGTTAAATGGCCCCGCCTGCGAGTCATCGCTAAGTGGTACGTTAGTTGCGCCAACTGTTGGTTGAGCTGCAAAAGGAATATTAGTAACTGAATAAGTTGTAGTTTGATTTGCTGTAATTGTTGAGGGATTACAAGTAGTTAGGTTGGCCGTTAATACAGTTTGATTTACACCACAAGGTAAAAACTGATCGGGACCTAAACTAGGGCAGTTTTGAGAAATACCTGTTACAGCGCTGATCAAAGGGATAATAGCAAGAGCAATTTTTGTTGATAATTTCATTAAATCGATTTTGTATAAATTTACGGCATATTTCATGTGTATTTTTCACAAAAATTTAAAACACATTCTATAATTATTAAAGGATAGGGTTTGGTGAGTAAAGAGCTTTGTTAAAAAGAATGTTTATAAATGTTTAGGTGCGAAGGGCTCATTAATAGACTTAAAAGAAAAAGGTGTGGAAACACAAACCCACACCTCCTAGAGCATGTTTAATATTTATTTAACCTCATTCTTATTGACCTTTTTGTCTGCAACTTCGTTGGATTTTTAGCAATAATTAATTTCACTATTGCTGCAAAACCCGCCTTATTTCACCTAAAAATATTCAATAACAATTTTAATTAAATAAATTTAAATATGCTCTTACATAAACACAGAACACGATCAATTTTATTTGTTTAAAGTTACATGGCCAGTTTTATTTACTTTTTTGCCATCTAATCCTTTGTAAGATATTTTGTATATATAAACCGCCTCTTCGCATAAAATGTTCTTATATGTGCCTTTCCAGCCTACCAACATGTCTTTAGAAGTGAATATTTTTTCACCCCAACGGTCAAATATATCCATGGTTACTTCAGAAATATTATAACCCGATATTATGAATTCATCATTTAAGCCATCTCCATTTGGAGAGAACGCGTTTGGAATATAAACACCAAATTCTTTGGTCACCTCAATACACATATCATCTTTTGCTTTACAACCAAAATCATTAATAGTTTCTATAGTATAACAACTATTTCTGGTTGCAAATACCTGACTATTGGGACAAACACTGCACATAATAGCCTCGCCATCCGTCCAAGTCATTGTGCCGGTTCCGGTTGCGCTTAAGAACATCGGTTGGTCTAAATTAATGGTAGTATCTCTTCCTGCCGTAACTTTTGGATTTGGATTTACTTTTACAAATACTGTATTTGACCCGCCGCAGAATCCGTCATATGAAACATCTACTGTATAAAGTGTTGAAACGCTTGGGCTGGCAATAACTCCGCCTCCCGAACTAGTATTTAATCCTACTGTTGGCGACCATATGACTGTATTGCCACCGCTGGCAGTTAACATAGTTTTTGCGCCTTCACAAATTGCAACACTTGGTGAAACTAATGCAACAGCAATAGGAACAACAATTACTGAATAGCTCATTTGCTGAGTACACGTTACACTGCCACTTTGATTATATCCTATAATAGTATAATTAACATTTGCTGATGGTGTTGCTGTTACAACCGATCCTGTAGTGCTGGATAGACCTGCAGATGAAGGCGACCATGTAAAGTTCTGTGCGCCCGATGCAGTTATCTGTGTTGATTTACCATAGCAGATCTGGTATTCAGGAGACGTGATCGTAATGTTTGGCGCTGGAACAACATCAATAAATACACTGGCAGAAGCGGTACATACACCATTAAAGCCTGTAATAATATAATTGGTGCTTACTGCCGGTGAGGCAATAACAAAAGGTCCTGTGGATGTATTTAAACCTGTGGTTGGCGACCAATTGTAACCAGTTGCGCCATTTACATTAATATTTGTGTTTTGTCCCTGACAAATAATTGGTGCAGATACATTCGTTAATAGATTTGGTACCACAATTACAGAAACCGTTACTACCGCTGTGTTTGTGCAACTGCTTAAATTAACCAATACTGTATAAGTTTGGGTAGAAGGTGGATTAGCCGTTACAACAGCATTTGTAGTATTATTTAAACCAAGGGATGGCGACCAGTTAAATGTAGTTGCATTACTATTAGCGGTTAAATTAATATTTCCCCCTACACAAATTGTTGGTGTGTTTGGAGTAATAGCAACAGTAGGTATTGGTAAAACAGTTAATGTAGCGGTTTGTATTGCCGCATTGCAGCCTAAACTTGATCCCATAACCGAATACACGGTAGTAATTGCAGGGCTAGCTATTACTGCACTTCCCGTGGTTGTATTTAAACCGGTAGCCGGCGACCAAATATAATTAGCCGCACCGGAAGCATTGAACGTAAAATTATTTCCCTGGCAAACACTCGTTGCCGTTGGTGTAACAGTTACCGTTGGGTTGGGTAAAATTGAGAAGTTAGAAGTAATTGTTGCAGAACAAACACCATTTGTACCAATCAATGTACTTGTGGCAACAGATGGGTTGGATGAAAACGGGCCCACCGGCGTTAATACCATTGGCGATATACTCGACGACGATGAAGCGTAATTACTACTGGTTAACAAAGTATAATTACTTGCTCCCGAAGCGGTTAAAGTAATTGAGTTAGGAGAGTTGTTTAAGTTCTGGGCACAGACCGTTGGACTGCTGTATGCCATCGCCAAAGTAGGGTTTGCCAATACATTAATGGTGGCAGTACCTGCGCATGGACTACTAACGGCTGTTATTGTTACGGAGTATAAACCTGCGCTGTTAATATTTATGGTTGCAGTTCCCTGCCCTGATGTTATACCGGGCCCCGACCAAAGAATCGTATTTGTTGCCGTATTATTAGGCATTACAGACAATACGGCATTACCCGACATACAAGTGGGTGCAGTAATTGTTGGATTTAAAACCGATGGTTGACCAACAACCGTATAAGAATTATTAAGTGAATAGGATGGGCAGCTGCCCGTGCAAGTTGTATAACTGTAAACACCGGGTTGGTTAACTGTGATCGTGGGTGTGAATTGGCCGGCAATAATACCTGGGCCAGACCATGTATAGGTACAGACGTTTAAGGTTGATGCCGGGGTAACGCTTAACATACCAACCGCTCCATTTGGATTGATCATAGCCACCAATTGTAACGATGGTAGCGAACAGGTTAATGTTCCTCCTTGTGGCGCAATAATACTACTTGTTGGAACCGGTAAAGCACAATTAGCCCAATCGCCGCCGCCATTTAAAGTAACAGGGGTAAATGTAATAGTTGAGTTACCTGGAATAATATTACCTGCATGCGCACCGGCGTTTGTATAATAAACAGTATTATTAATGATCGCAAAACCACCGCCTGCAGATGATACCGGGGCATTTGCCAGTGTATAACTGCATAACAGAACACCTGCAGAATTATATACCTGCATGTTTTGAGGCCCGTTTGTTTTTAAGATGTACCAATTATCATTCATGTCGGCAACAAGGTCATATGGCCCGCCGCCGCCGAAAGTTGGAATGGTAACCAATAAAGTTGCTGCACCGGCTCCTGTGTATTTATAAACCTGTCCGGTTGAACCAACTAAATTATAAATTGCGCCGCCTCCGCCACCAATATTAACTGCAGAAGCATTAGATGTGCTATGGCCTGTATTTGACCATGTACCTGTATTGTTGTAATACCAAAATGTTCCGCCCGAGGTGGTCCACCAGGTTGGGTTGGGTGCCGGAAAACCAAAAGCCGGGCCAACTGCTAAACCGCCTGAACCTGCAGGCATACTGCTTAAAACAACAGTTGCAGCAGGCCCTAAGGGGTTTACAGATTGCTGCTGAATTTGAGGGGAATTATGAATATAAACAAAATTACTTGGGCAACTTGGAGCCTGGCTAAAAACAGTTGTTCCGGAGAATACAAGGAGAAATAGAAATATGAAATGGTTTTTCATTAATTAAAGTTTTAGTAAAAATAAGTTTAATAATACTGTCTATTTTTAATATAATTTAAAGCGCTATATATATTTACTGAAAGCAAGGGTTTAGTGAGTAAACTAATTTGTTTAAATCTTCTAAAAATGAAAGCTAAAACAACAGCAAAAGTTTATCTAATTTTACACAATGGACCACTATTTAGATGAACTTAACCCTGCGCAGCGAGCTGCAACAGTGGCTACTGAAGGTCCGGTTATGATCATTGCCGGAGCAGGCTCCGGAAAAACAAGGGTTTTAACCTACCGAATTGCCCATATAATGGAAAAAGGGACGGATGCTTTTAACATTTTAGCACTTACTTTTACCAATAAAGCCGCCCGCGAAATGAAAGCACGTATTGCAAGAATTGTGGGCGAAAAAGAAGCAAAAAACCTTTGGATGGGTACCTTTCACAGCATTTTTGCAAAAATATTACGCATCGAAGCTGAAAAATTAGGTTACCCAAACAACTTCACTATTTACGATACTGACGACAGTAAGGGTGTTATAAAAGAAATTTTAAAACAGCTTAATTTAGATGATAAGATCTATAAGCCATCTATGGTGCTTAACAGGATAAGTGATGCAAAAAATAAATTGATCTCGGCGGGTGCTTATCTGAATAATCCTATTACACAGGCAGAAGATCAGGCTAGCAGAAAGCCAATGCTTGGCCAGGTGTACTTAAATTATCAAAAAAGAAATTTTAAGACCGGCGCCATGGATTTTGACGATCTCTTGTATCAAACAAATGTATTGTTCAGGGATTTTCCAAATGTGTTATTAAAGTATCAGGATAAATTTAAATATATATTGGTAGATGAGTACCAGGATACCAACTTTTCTCAGTACGTGATCATCAAGCAACTGGCTGCCAAGTTCGAGAACATAAGCGTTGTGGGCGATGATGCACAAAGCATCTATGCATTTAGAGGTGCCAACATTCAAAATATTTTAAATTTCGAAAAAGATTATCCTGATCTTAAAACATTTAAGCTGGAACAAAATTACCGTAGCACCAAAATAATTGTTGGCGCAGCTAATCATATTATAGCCAACAACAAAGAACAATTCAAGAAAGTAGTTTTTACAGATAACGAAGAAGGACAAAAAATAAAAATAATTAAAGCAAGCACCGATAACGAAGAAGGACAAAAAATAGTAGCCAGTTTATCAGAGATCCGCATGCAGGAAAACGCGTTAAACAGCGACTTTGCCATTCTTTATCGCACCAATGCTCAATCACGCGCATTTGAAGAATCTTTGTTAAGATTAAATATCCCATACAGAATATATGGCGGCTTGAGTTTTTATCAACGCAAAGAAATTAAAGATGTGCTTGCTTATTACCGACTTACTATAAATAACAATGATGATGAGAGTTTAAAACGCATTATTAATTATCCGGCAAGGGGAATTGGTCAAAGTACACTCGATAAAATAAGTGTGGCCGCTGCAGAGCATGATATCAGTATGTGGACAGTGATCAGCAATTTAAAAGATTTTAATTCAGGTCTTGGCATAAATGCCGGTATTGCTTCTAAAATTATTGATTTTGTAGCACAAATAAAATCATATAATTTATTATTACCGTATAAAGATGCTTTTGAATTAGGAAATCAAATTGCAGTAAACTCGGGCATAGTTAAAGAACTATATGCTGATAAAACCCCTGAAGGACAGGCAAGATACGAGAACGTACAGGAATTATTGAATGGCGTAAAAGATTTTGTTGAGCAGCCAAGAACGCCGCAAGAAGAAGAATTGAACGAGGTACTAAAAGCATCTCTTACAAAAGACGACACAAATTTATTTGCAGAAGAAAGTGATAACAAAGTAAAAACACTGGATGAATTTATGCAGGAAATTACTTTGCTTACCGATAAGGATAAGGACAGTGATAAAAATGCGGATGAAGTAAGCTTAATGACGATTCATGCCGCAAAAGGTTTAGAATTTAAATATGTTTTTGTTGTTGGCTTAGAAGAAAATTTATTTCCTTCACAATTATCATTGAATAGCAGAAGTGACCTGGAAGAAGAAAGACGTTTGTTTTATGTAGCTATTACCCGTGCCGAAAAGCAAGCTACACTTAGCTTTGCAACTATGCGTTACCGTTACGGCAACGTTCTTTATTGCGAACCAAGCAGGTTTATTGATGAGATAGACAGTAAATATTTAGATTATCCTGAAGAACAAAGCATCCATCCTTTTGGTGACGATACCTTTGATAAATTCAGGAATGATTTTAATGACGGTTCAAAAAAAGAAATTGGTTTCGGAAAAAATAAAAATTTAAATACATCAGCTAAATCAAACTCTACTTTAAATTTTAACCCACCACAAAAAAAACTCATCAGTTTAAACTCAAAGTTTGCCACTAGCTCCTCTACTCCTATCGACTTGGTTTTAAATAAATCCTTACAACAAGGTGACCTCGTTTCTCATGAAAAATTTGGTAAAGGCCAGATTGTTCTTTTAGAAGGGAATTGGCCGGAAACTAAGGCGACAATTCAATTTGAAAAAGAAGGTACAAAAAACTTACTTTTAAAATTTGCGCGGTTAAATAAACTCTGATCAGATCTTTGTAATTTTTATTGTTTTTTTTTATATCTTTAATAAAATTAAAATTTTATGATGAGTAAAAAATTACAATTATTTTGTTTGGCATTACTGGGTTCGCTGCTTATTAAAGCACAGGCTCCTGCTGCCGGTTTTAGTTTAGCGGGCCAACCCTGCATTAATGGAAGCTTTGTACCAACAAATACTTCTGCAGGTAGTGCCACCTTAACTTTTGGTTGGTCAATATTCCCTTCAACATCTACGATACTTCCAACAGCAAGTGCAACAAGCCCAACAATTACGCTTGGTCCGGGTAATTATACCATTACTTTGGTTGCAACAAATTCACTTGGAACATCGAGTTATTCTCAGGCCATTAATGGTGTTACCACCTGCCCTGTTTGTTTAGATACAATAAGAATAATTAAAAATATTGATACATTAAAAACCTATGCCGCCGCAAATAACAGTTTGATATTGGGCTGCCAAACAGGATTTGCGGGTTTTTTAACCGGAACAAATTGTTATAAGGAAAAAGAATTTGCCCAATACTATGCGCCATCAAGTTATAGTAATACCCCAATACCGCAGGTAAATAGCGTCATTGTATTGTTTGATAGCTTAGGAACAAAAGCCGGATCTTCGGCCGCAGGTGTACCAATTTATTGTAAACTATACGGCGGTACTATTGGTGCAGGCCCAAACTCTTTAATTACCCAGGTATCTGATCTTTTAGGGAACATTGCCGGCAGTACAAACAAAACTGTAACTATCCAATATTGCGGAACAAAAACCTACACATTTACCACAACAAAAATAATTCCTTTCAAATTTAATTTTGGAGGAGCCATAATACCTACTTCCGGTTTTTTTGCCGCTGTAGAAACACCTTATAATTCCCCACTCGATTCTATCAGGATCTTCAGTAATACAAAATACAATACAACCAACGATTCAAGCGCCTGGTTATTACAATACACGAATAACTGGAGAACTTTTCGTTATAATAAGAACACCAAAATTCAGTTAGGAATTTTACCAATTATTTCTTGCAGGCCAATTGCAGGTATAGAAGTTCATACAACGGATTTTAATTCAAATATTACGGTTATGCCAAACCCAAGTAATGGGCAATTCAGTTTAATATTTACATTATCAAAACAGGAAGATGTAACGGTAAGGATCATAAATCCTTTAGGTCAGCAGATCTCGTCAGATAAAGTACAAAATGTATCTAATAATGTTCTTAATATTGACCTGCGGAACAGGCCTGCGGGAATTTATTTTATTGAGATCGCCAATGGTAACGAAAAGGTCGTCAAAAAAATAATTTTAAATAATTAAAACTAAAAGCTCCTCCACAAAAGGGGCTTTTTTTTAATGTTTAGTTTTTGGGATAAAGCCTTATTGAAAAGTAATACCAATCACCAATATGTTTTAATTTGATATTTTCCTCAAAATCTAAAAATTTAGCAGGGTATTGAGTTAAAAGTGTTTTTGAGTGAGTGAAAAAATTTGTGATGCCGTTGCTTTTTCATAAATTTAACCATCAAAAAAAAACAACCACATGATCAAAAAATTACTTATTTCCGGTTTTGCATTTTTAAGCTTTACATTTTCAAACGCGCAAATTTTAAATCGTACTTGCGGAACAACTCCTCCATCGCAAGAGTGGAACGACTGGTTCAATAAAGAAGTTGAAAAATTTAAAGCTAATTTACAAACCGGAAAGGCACAAATGACTAACTACACCATTCCTGTAATATTTCACGTACTACATTCAGGACAAGCTGTTGGTACTTATCCAAATATTGATTCGAACAGGATCAAAGCACAGATAAAAGTTTTAAATGAAGATTATGGTGGAATTGGTTATATAGCACCAGGACAACCTGCGGGTATAAATACTTTCTCAAATTTAATTTCAAATACAAATGTTCAATTCTGTTTGGCTGTAAAAGATCCAACCGGTGGTGTTTTACCTGAAAGAGGTATTGACAGGATAAATGCGCTAACACAATTTGCAACAAATCCATCTACTGTTAGTGCTATTCAAACTTTTATAAATAATACCGTTAAACCTGCAACGATTTGGGCCCCTACAAAATATTTTAATGTTTGGATCAGTGATCAAAGCCCAAGCAGCGGGTTATTAGGTTATGCTACTTTTCCCGCAGGTACAACATTACCCGGAATTGCGGGTGGTGGCGGTGCTACAAACGATGGTGTTTGGTGTGTTACCAATTCGGTTGGTTCAAACGCACCGGGTTATGCCCCCGGCCCTAACTATGCGCCTAATTATGATCTTGGAAGAACATTATCTCACGAAGCCGGACACTGGTTAGGTTTGCGCCACGTATGGGGAGACGGTAATTGTTTAACCGATTATTGCACAGATACTCCTCCTGCAGCTGCTGCCAACTTTGGTTGCCCAAGTTCTTATCCTTTTCATGTAAATCTTTGTGGCGCAGGGCAAAGCCCACAAGGCGAAATGACACAAAATATTATGGATTATTCTGATGACAGGTGTATGTTTATGTTTACGCCAGATCAAAGAACGCGTATTCAAACAACAATGAGCCAGGGTACCTACCGTACTTTATTAGGTACGCATGGTTTATGCGTTAGCAGTGTAACAACAGCTCCCGGACCTGCCGTTGCAAGTTTTGATATTCAAAATCCATGTGTTGGCCAACCCATCACACCTAATAATACTTCAACCGGTGGCCCTGCACCAACATATGTTTGGAGCGCATCACCAAACACAGTTACCTTTACACCTAATAATACAGTTGCTGCACCATCCATTACGTTTGGTAGTTTAACAACCTACACTTTGTTTTTAACCGCTACTAATACTGTAAACGTTTCTAATTATTCTTATGTTTTTGGCCCACTTCAAACGTGTCCTAAACCAGCCGTTTGTATTGACACTTTACGTATGATCAAAAAAGTAGATACATTAACTACTTATGCATCCGGAAATAATCCTTTATTTATTGGTTGTCAAACGGGTTATGCAGGATTTTTAACCGGAACGAATTGTTATAAAGACAAAGAGTTTGCGCAATACTATCCTTCTTCAACCTATAGCGATACGCCTGTACCACAGGTAAACAGCGTCATTGTATTATTTGATAGTTTAGGAACAAAAGCAACTCCGGCTACTTTAGCAACGCAGATCTTTTGTAAAATTTATGGCGGAACAGTTGGCTTTGGCCCGAACTCATTGATCGTGCAAAAAGGCGATAGCTTAGGTAAAATTGCAGCAGCTACCAATAAAACAGTTACCGTTAAATATTGTGGAAGCCCAACTTATACCTTTACTACAACAAAAATAATTCCGTGGAAGTACACATTTAATCCTCCGGTGCAGATCCCTAACAGTGGTTTCTTTGCTGCTGTGCAAACACCTTGGGGTTCGGCAGTAGATTCAATTAAGATCTTTAGTAATACCAAAACCAATTTAAGTAACGATTCAAGCAGTTGGTTGCTTCAATACAGTAATAACTGGAGGACCTTGCGTTACAACAAAAATGCTAAAGTTCAATTGGCCATATTACCACAAATTACCTGCAGGCCAATTGTTGGTATACATGAAAATACAACTGTGTTTAACTCAAACATTACCGTAATGCCAAACCCAAGCACGGGTCATTTAAGTTTAATATTTACCTTGCCTAAAGAAGAAGATGTGAATGTAAGGATCTACAATCCATTAGGGCAACAGATCTCAAATGATAAGTTAGAGAACGTTACCAATAATTTAATAAACATAGATCTAAGCAGTAGGCCTGATGGAATTTATTTTATTGAAGTTTCTAACGGAACTGAAAGAGTAATAAAGAAAGTTGTTATAACACGTTAAAAAAAATAAAATTTCACCTTTTAAAACCCATCGCTTAAAACAGTGGTGGGTTTTTTGTTTTAGAACAAAAGCTTACCTTCATAACCTAAACATTTTGAATGAAACTTTACTCAATAAATACCGGGCATTTTAAATTAGATGGGGGCGCCATGTTTGGCGTGGTACCAAAAACTATCTGGAACAAATTAAACCCAGCTGACGAAAATAATATGTGCAGCTGGGCGATGCGTTGCCTGTTAATAGAAGACAATGGCCGCCTTATTTTAATAGATAACGGCATGGGCAATAAACAAGATGCGAAATTTTTTGGCTACTATTATTTGCATGGAAACGATAGCCTTGAAGGATCGTTGAACAAATACGGTTTTACGAGTGATGACATAACGGATATGGTTTTGACGCATTTGCACTTTGACCATTGCGGCGGAAGCATCAAATATAACAGTGATCGCACGAAGCTGGAGCCAGCGTTTAAGAATGCAAAATATTACAGTAATAAAAAACATTGGGATTGGGCCATGAACCCTAACCCGCGCGAAAAAGCAAGTTTTTTAAAAGAGAATATTTTACCCATACAAGAAAGCGGGCAATTAAATTTTATTGATAGCAATACAGAACTAATACCCGGCTTAACTTTTTTAGAAGTATATGGGCATACCGAAGCCATGATGTTGCCAATTATTAATTATAACGATACTACCATTGCTTATATGGCCGACCTTATACCAAGTGCAGCACACATACCCCTGCCCTACGTAATGGGTTATGACATGAGGCCACTAGCCACCATGCAGGAAAAAGAACTAATCTTAACCAAAGCAGTAGAGAATAACTGGAAATTATTTTTTGAACACGATAATAGCATTGAGTGCGTAAGCCTCGAAAAAAACGAAAAAGGCGTAAGAAAAAAAGATAGTTTTTTGTTGAGCGAACTCTGAAAATGACAACAAACTTTTACAAATATTTACAAACGAATATAAACGGTTTATTTGTTGCACTTAGCCATTAGTTAGCGATAAGGCTTAGGACGATAAATTTAAAAATACATAACAAAAACGTTTATGGAAATTAAAGTAAAGGTAACTACAATTTTTAATTGCTCACTAGAGAGAGCATTTAAGTCGCCAATACTTTGTGATGTAACTAAAGTCCATACTGGATATGGATTTACACCAAAAGTTAAATATTGTACAGAGGACACAGGTTGGGGACAACCTGGCTCAAGTAAAAGAATTTTCGTAGACAAATCAATGACTCAAAAAGGTGGATTTAGTTCTGTTGACAAAGTTATTGAGCGAATAGAAAACAAATATTGGAAAATTGAAGTTAGCGATTTTCAATCTTGGATGTTAGGTTTTTATAAGTTTGTTGGAGAGTGGCAAACAACTGAACTTGAAAAGAACAAAATTTTAATTGAATATACCTATACTTTACATGCAAACTTTCCATTATTTTATCCTATGAATTGGCTTTTCACCAAGATCTTCTGGAAAGCTTATATGAAAAGGGTAATAGAAAACATCAGACAAATGACAATTGATAAAGAACCTTACCAATATGAATAAAGAAGCCCGAACCGTTAACAGCAAATAAAAGTAATTGGCGCGAACGAGGTCGTCGCAAAACCAATTTATTGCCTGCTTCGCAGACAATAAATTTTCTTTAGCTTTGCTAACAAACATTTGTATCTTCATATAAACATTTGTGGGTATAGACAGTTGAGTGTTCCAAAACACCAACTACTTGTAGTCGGAAAACGTTAGTGCCAATGATTAGACACAATAATAAAATTAATAACTTTAAAACTTAAAACAGACAATTATGAAAAAATCCATTCTGACAATTTTAATTAGTTTAGCCGCAACTATTAATTGCTATTCTGGTGACGATTTTTCGTTTACTAATGAATTCAAAAAAAGAAAACTACTTATCGCTCTTCAAGAAGAAAATCCAAAGACAATTGAGGAATTGAATAAGAAAGGCAAACAAAATCTTATAGAATCATACAAAGCGAATGTTAAAAGAGACAACGAAATCACTAAAAAAGTATTTACAGAATATTGGAAAGATACCCCAATAGAATTTATACTTGAATCAAAAATAACCTCGTTAACTGAAGACGAATTATCTAAATCTGCTATAATGATGCACGAGGCAGCTTCAAACGAGGGTGTAGAATTTATGTATTACAATATTGCAATTATTCAAGTCCTTACAAATAAAAAAGGAAATAAAAGTTATGACAAATATGACAAGTTCTTTAAAGTTTCATTGGAGGACGATGTTGTTTCGTATGCCGACCTTTTGCTTTTAACAAAAAAAATGAAAACATTATTTGATTATGATAAACAATTTGATCAAACGCAACTTAATACTAAATTAGCTTCGAAAACATTATTAATCGACAAAGAATCGTGCGAATTATCTGAAGAAGATATGAAATCAAATTACGACTTTCCCTTTAAATTAGTATCAAGACAAGAACTTTTAGAATCCAAAAACAGTAAAGACCCAAAAACTCTTTATGTAAAAGTTGACCTATACGCGGGAATGCCAAATTTTTTAATTATTGATTCTGAAAACGGACAAGTTATCGCACGTTCAACAATAGCCGGACTTGTAAAAGTTTCATTTAATGGTCCATCAGGAAGCTTTAACTCTAACGGTCAATTAGCAACAATTTCTGAGAAAGCATCAAATCGTGTAACTTATAATAGTTGTATGACCTGTGGAATATCAGGTGGGGAAATTATTCGTTTGTATACTGCAAAAGCAAAACTTAAAAAAGCAGTTATTAGAGTCTTAAATAATCAAAAACAGCAAATTAAATTTTACTCTGACCTGACTCCATATTAGTAATTATAATAAAATCCACTAGCACTAACACGGGGCAATTGCTTCAGCTGGCGGACGAGGTTATCGCAAAGCTATTTTTTTTTATCAAATTCCAATAAAACAAAACCCCCGCTCCTACTGAGGAACGGGGGTTAAAATTGATTATGGTATTAAGCTTCAGCAGTTTTTTCTGTATCGTCTTTTTTAGCTTTAGTAGTGTCTTTTTTAGCACCTTTGCTACGACGTGTAGTTTTCTTAGCCGTACCTTCTGCAGATGATTTACTGTTGTTGTAAATATCGTTAAAGTCTACTAACTCGATCATGGCCATTTCAGCAGCATCACCCTGGCGATTACCAGTTTTAATAATGCGAGTATAACCACCATTACGGTTTGCTACTTTAGTTGCAACTTCTTTGAAAAGTTCGCTTACTGTTTCTTTTCTTTTTAAGTAAGAAAAAGCAACACGACGGCTATGGGTAGTATCGTCTTTACTTTTTGTAATAAGCGGCTCAATATATACGCGTAAAGCTTTTGCTTTAGCAAGGGTAGTAAAAATACGTTTGTTATCGATCAAAGCGCAAGCTAAGTTCATTAACAAAGCGTGGCGGTGAGCGGTTTTTCTACCTAAATTATTTATTTTATCTCCGTGTCTCATTTCTTTTATGATTCAAGATTCAAAATTCAAGATCCAAAATTTTAAACTTTGAACTTTGAACTTTAAAATTGTTATTAATCTTTATCTAATTTATATTTTATCACATTCATTCCAAATTGTAAACCTTTAGTTTGAACAAGGTCTTCTAATTCAGTTAATGATTTTTTACCAAAATTTCTGAATTTTAATAGATCGTTCTTGTTAAATGAAACAAGTTCTCCTAAAGTTTCAACGTCAGCCGCTTTTAAGCAGTTTAGGGCGCGAACTGAAAGATCCATGTCTACTAACTTGGTTTTTAATAATTGACGCATGTGAAGGCTTGTTTCATCAAATTCTTCTTCATTACGTTTTTCTTCAGCATCTAATGTAATTTTCTCATCAGAAAACAACATGAAATGGAATATTAAAATTTTAGCAGCTTCTTTTAATGCATCTTTTGGATGAATAGAACCATCTGTAATAATATCTAATATCAAACGTTCGTAATCGGTCTTTTGTTCAACACGATAGTTTTCGATATTGTATTTTACATTTTTAATTGGCGTGTAAATAGAATCAATAAAAATTGTTCCGTTTGGTGCGCTGTTAGTTTTGTTCTCTTCTGCAGGAACATAACCACGGCCACGCTCAACAGTTAATTCCATTTTTAAACGAACAGACGAATCGCAATTAAAAATTACAAGATCAGGGTTTAAAATTTGAAATCCATTAACGTATTTACCAATATCACCGGCAGTAAATTTTTCGCTTCCGGCAAAATGAACAGTGATCTTTTCGTTATCGTGATTATCTAATTGCTTTTTAAATCTAACTTGTTTAAGATTTAAAACTATTTCAGTTACGTCTTCAACAACACCTTTAATGGTTGAGAATTCGTGATCTACACCTTCGATGCGTAAGCTGGTTACAGCATATCCTTCTAACGACGATAATAAAATACGACGTAAAGAGTTACCTATTGTAATACCAAAACCAGGTTCTAATGGTCTGAACTCAAATTGTCCTGAAGTTTCGGTTGAATTAATCATAATAACCTTGTCAGGTTTTACGAAATTTAATATTGCCATATTATATACTTATATAGGTTAATTTAATTTATTTTATTATTTAGAGTACAACTCGACAATTAACTGTTCTTTAATATTCTCAGGGATCTGAGAACGTTCAGGACGATTAATGAATTTGCCGGTCATTGAATTCTTATCAAATTCTAACCAAGGGAATTTATTTACAGCGCCGGAAAGAGCGATCGTAATTGCTTCCATAGATTGAGACTTTTCACGAACACCAATAACATCACCTGGTTTTAAAGTAAACGAAGCGATGTTTACAACGCCACCATTTACAGTAATATGAGCATGAGAAACTAATTGACGTGCTGCGCGACGCGTAGGAGCAATTCCTAAACGGTAAACAACATTGTCTAAACGACTTTCAATTAATTGCAACAATACTTCACCGGTGATACCGTGTGAACGGGCTGCTTTTTCGAATGTACGGGCAAATTGTTTTTCTAAGATACCATAAGTATACTTAGCTTTTTGCTTTTCCATTAACTGAATAGCATATTCAGATTGTTTTGCACGTTTTTTTGTGTTACCATGCTGCCCCGGAGGGTAGTTCTTTTTTTCGAGCGCTTTATCAGGACC
The DNA here is from genome assembly GCA_013697245.1 of Bacteroidota bacterium. Lineage (GTDB taxonomy): Bacteria > Bacteroidota > Bacteroidia > B-17B0 > Aurantibacillaceae > Aurantibacillus. Next base: position 8,981 of record JACCXH010000052.1, on the reverse strand, counting down.
AAATATTGGTTCTCTGAATTTTCGCGCGATCTTTGATTTGGGACCTGTGTACCTTGCCATTTTAAATAATTGTTTTTTTGTTGTGATGAAGCGTACTTATTCTGCTTCATCGGTTTTTTATTATTTAAGTTATAAGTCCTATAGACTTGTAACTCCAAATCTCATCACCTTGATGAGACCGGCTATTTGTTTATGTTTTATTTTATACGCGACGACGTTTAGGGGGACGGCAACCGTTGTGAGGGATAGGTGTGATATCCATGATCTCTGCAACTTCAATTCCTGTAGCTGCAATAGTTCTGATAGCGCTTTCTCTTCCTGCACCTGGTCCTTTTACATACACTTTTACCTTACGTAAACCTGCATCAAATGCAACTTTACTGCAGTCTGCAGCTGCCATTTGCGCAGCATACGGTGTATTTTTCTTAGAACCTCTAAATCCCATTTTACCAGCACTACTCCAGCTAATTACCTGACCGTTGATGTTAGTTAATGAAATGATGATATTGTTAAATGTAGCATTGATATGAGCTTCGCCTGTAGCTTCTACTTTTACAGTACGCTTACGGGTTGTAGCTTTTACATTTCCTGCTGCTGTTGGTTGTTTTGCCATTTTATTTAATACTTATACTTTATTAATTATTATTTAACTGCCATTTTCTTGTTAGCAATTGTCTTACGTTTACCTTTACGGGTACGTGCATTTGTTTTAGTACGTTGCCCACGAACAGGTAAACCGTTACGGTGGCGCATACCACGAAGACAGTTGATATCAGTTAAACGTTTAATGTTTAACTGAGTCTCAGATCTAAGAGCACCTTCAACTTTAAAAGCGTTGTTAATTAAATTACGAATAGCGTTTTGCTCATCGTCATCCCAATCACTCACTTTTTTATCCGGAGCAATTCCAGCGTCGCTTAATATTTTTGCAGCTCTGCTGCGACCAATACCGTAAATATAGGTTAAACCTATTACGCCTCTTTTGTTTTTTGGTAAATCTATACCTGCTATACGTGCCATTTCTCTAAACTACTATTTTATAAAGGTTTGCAAAGATAAGAATTACTTCTGTCTTTGTTTAAATTTTGGATTTTTTTTGTTAATTACGTATAATCTTCCTTTGCGACGAACGATCTTGCATTCGTTGCTACGTTTTTTTATGGATGCTCTTACTTTCATTTTTTCTATTATAAATATTTTATTTGTATCTAAAAGTTATTCTCGCTTTTGATAAGTCATAAGGGCTCATTTCCAACTTCACTTTATCTCCCGGCAGAATTTTAATGTAGTGCATTCTCATTTTTCCTGAGATGTGCGCTGTTACCACATGTCCATTCTCCAACTCCACCCTAAACATCGCATTGCTTAATGCTTCTACAATAGTACCGTCAATTTCAATGTTTGCCTGTTTCGCCATATATTAATTAACCTTGTTGCACCATCATAGCATTAGCGCCACGTCCTTTTATCCTCCCCGACTTCATTAAGCCGTCATAATGACGATTCAATAAATATGTTTCTATCTGTTGTAAAGTATCTAAAACCACACCTACAAGGATCAATAAAGAGGTTCCACCATAAAAATCGGCGAAAGCACTGTTTATTCCTAATTTTTGAGCAAATGCCGGCATTACGGCCACACCCGCTAAAAAAATAGATCCCGGTAAAGTAATACGGCTCATTACCTGGTCAATGAACTCAGCAGTTTTTTTACCCGGCTTAACACCCGGAATAAAACCACCATTACGTTTCATATCATCTGCCAGTTGGTTAGGATTAACCATAATAGCGGTATAAAAATACGTGAACAGGATAATTAAAATTGCAAATATTAAATTGTACCAAAAGCCATAACGCTCGTTAAATATGCTACCACCGCTTGATGAGAAATTAGTGATCGCTAAAGGAATGAACATAATAGCCTGAGCAAAGATAATAGGCATTACACCTGCTGCATTTACTTTTAAAGGGATATACTGACGAACGCCGCCGTATTGCTTGTTACCAACAATTTTTTTCGCAAACTGTACCGGTATTCGCCGTGTGCCCTGTACGAGTAGGATAGAACCAACAATTACCAACAATAAAATAACAATTTCAATTAAGAAGATAATCAAACCACCGTTACCTGCCGTTCTAGATTTTACTTCTGATAAGAAAGCAAAAGGCAAACGTGAGATGATACCGATCATGATAATTAAAGAGATACCGTTACCTAAACCTTTATCTGTAATTCTTTCGCCTAACCACATTACAAACATGGTACCGGTAATTAAAATAAAGATAGATTGGATCCACCAGAAAGTAGAAAGATCTGTAAATGCATTTGGAGCAGATTGTTTAATAGAAGCAATATAACCCGGAGCCTGAACCGCAGTAACACCAATAGTTAAGAAACGTGTGTACTGGTTAATTTTCTTACGTCCACTTTCTCCTTCGCGTTGCATTTTTTGGAAATACGGCACTGCCATACCCAATAATTGAATAATAATGGAAGCAGTAATGTAAGGCATAATTCCTAAGCCAAAAATTGAGGCACGTAAGAATGCACCACCTGCAAACATATTGATTAAACCTACGATTCCACCGGCATCTGCAGATTTAGCATCATTCAATGCATCTACATTTATCCCCGGAAGCACTACATAAGAACCTAAACGATAAATAAGAACCATACCCAACGTTAATAAAATACGTTGTTTAAGTTCGTCTATCGTCCAAATGTTCCGAAGTGTATCTATAAAACGCTTCATATATTATTTTGTATCATTTATAGTACCACCTTTTTCTTCAATAGCTTTTTTAGCTGTTGCTGTAAAGGCATGTGCTGTTATTTTTATTGCGGCTGTTAATTTACCACGACCCATTATTTTAATTAGATCGTTCTTGTGAGCTAAACCATTCGCCACTAAAACATCAAAGTTAATTTCAGTTATTTTAGTATTATCCACTAATTTTTGAATAGCATCTAAATTAATACCGTTATGGTTAATACGATTAACGTTCTTAAAGCCGAATTTAGGTAAACGACGTTGTAATGGCATTTGACCACCTTCAAAACCTACTTTTTTAGAGTGTCCTGAACGTGATTGAGCACCTTTATGTCCACGTGTTGCAGTTCCACCACCACCCGATCCCTGGCCACGGCCACGACGGTAGTTAGTTTTTACAGAACCTTTTGCTGGTTTTAAATCACTTAATTTCATGGTAATTAAATATTTTCAATTTTTAAAATATGTTTTAATTTGCTGATCATGCCATCAATAGCAGGACTAGACTCTTTTATCACTGAACTATGAGTTTTACCTAAACCTAAAGCTACAACAGTTGCTTTTTGTGAAGGGCTACGTTTAGCGATGCTTTTTATTAATGTTAATTTTACTTTTCCCATTGTTAAATTATTAACCGTTAAACACTCTATCTAATTTAATACCTCTTTGTTGAGAGATGCTGATAGCATCACGCATTTTCATTAAAGCATCCAATGTTGCTTTAACCACGTTGTGCGGGTTACTTGATCCTTTAGACTTAGCTAATACATCTGTAACACCAACGCTCTCTAATACTGCACGCATCGCACCACCGGCAATTACACCAGTACCATGAGCTGCAGGCTTTAAGAACACACGTGCACCACCAAATTTACCTTCTTGTGCGTGAGGCACGGTACCATTTAATACTGCCACTTTAACTAAACTTTTCTTAGCATCTTCAATACCTTTTGTAATGGCATCAGTTACCTCGTTAGCTTTACCTAAACCTTGTCCGATAATTCCTTTTTCATTTCCAACCACAACAATGGCAGAAAAGCTAAAGTGACGACCACCTTTTGTAACTTTAGTTACACGTTGGATGGCAACTAACTTATCTTTTAATTCTATATCGCTTGATTTAACGCGTTTTACTACTTCTTTAGACATCTTGCTTATTTATTAGAATTTTAAACCTCCTTCGCGAGCACCTTCGGCTAACGATTTTACTCTACCATGGTACAAAAACCCGTTACGATCAAAAACCACTGCTGTGATCCCGTTTGCAACCGCTTTTTCGGCAATTAACTTACCTACTAATTTTGCCTTTTCAATTTTGCTGACTTTTGCAGAAGAAATTGATTTATCAACTGAACCAACAGCTAATAAAGTTTTTCCGCCTTTGTCTTCAATTAATTGAGCATATATTTCAGAGTTACTACGGTACACGCTTAAACGCGGTGCTTCTGTAGTACCTTTTATTCTTTTGCGAAGTTTAAATTTTATTTTAGTTCTTCTATCTTGTTTATTTACTGCCATCTCTACAATTTTTAGGATGATTAAAAATTTATTTAATTATTTTTTAGAAGCCGATTTACCAGCTTTTCTTCTCAGTTGTTCTCCTACGAACTTAATACCTTTACCTTTGTAAGGCTCTGGTTTACGTAAGCTTCTGATCTTAGCAGCAACTAATCCTATTAATTGTTTATCGGCACTTTCTAAAAGTATTTTAGGGTTTTGACCTTTTTCTGCTGTAGTAGTAACTTTTATTTCAACAGGCAATTGGAAGTTAATGTTGTGAGAATATCCTAATGATAACTCTAACATATTTCCTTTATTAGAAGCACGGTAACCTACGCCTACTAATTCTTGTTCAGTTTTATATCCTTCGCTTACACCTTTGATCATATTAGCGATCAAAGAACGGTATAAACCGTGTAATGCCCTGTGGCGCTTTTGATCAGTTGGACGTGTAACTAACACTTTACCATCTTCAATTGCTACAGTAATATCTATATCTACTTTTTGAGTTAATGTTCCTTTTGTGCCTTTAACGGTTACTAAACCGCTAGCTACAATTACCTCTACTCCTTTTGGTATTTCTATGGGGGCTTTTCCTATACGTGACATGTTAATTTTCCTCCTTTATGATTATGAAATATAACATAGAACTTCACCGCCAACATTCATCTTCTTAGCTTCTTTGTCGGTAATAACACCTTTTGAAGTAGAAATGATGGCAATACCTAAACCATTTAATACACGCGGCATTTTATCAACGCCTGAATACTTACGTAAACCCGGGCTAGACACGCGATCCAATGTGCGGATAGCAGGAAGCTTGGTTACAGGATGGTATTTTAACGCAATTTTAATTACGCCCTGGTTGTTTTCTGTACTTTCAAATTTATAATTTAAAATGTACCCCTTTTCGAAAAGGATCTTGGTGATCTCTTTTTTTAGATTAGAAGCCGGAACTTCTACGATGCGGTGGTTTGCTTTGATCGCGTTTCTAACACGCGTTAAGTAATCTGATACTGTATCTGTCATTTTTTTAAGTTTATATGTTATTCCAAAGTGGAATAATTATATGAAACAATTTATTTTATTTTTTTGAGGGGGCAAATATACAACAATTTACCGTAACCTCACAATTTTATTTTTACCGGTTTAACCCCGTCGGTTAAAATCTGGAAGTATTTTCTACCAGCTTGATTTGGTAAGTCCCGGAATTAACCCGAAAAGCACCATTTCGCGAAAGGTAACACGACTAACACCAAAGGTGCGCATGTAACCACGCGGACGACCGGTTAATTTACAACGGTTACGTAAACGCACTTTTGATGAGTTACGTGGTAACTTTTGTAATCCAACTGAATCACCAGCTTTTTTTAACTCTGCACGTTTAGCAGCGTATTTATCAACTAATTTTTGACGTTTGACCTCACGGGCCTTCATTGACTCTTTTGCCATTATTTTTCTTTCTTTTTAAATGGAATACCAAATTCTGTTAACAAAGCATGTGCTTCTTTATCTGTATCTGCACTGGTTACAAATGTAATGTCCATACCAGAGATCTTGCTTACTTTATCAATATCTATTTCAGGGAAAATGATCTGCTCAGATACACCTAAAGTATAATTTCCGCGTCCATCAAACCCTTTATCGTTAACACCTTTAAAATCACGAATACGTGGTAATGAAGCTGCTACTAAACGATCTAAAAATTCGTACATTTTATCGCCACGTAATGTAACACGCACACCAATGGCAACGCCCTTACGTAATTTAAAGTTCGAGATATCTTTTGTAGAATAGGTCGGAACAGCTTTTTGACCGGTAATAGTGGTCATTTCTTTTACTGCTGCTTCGATCATTTTTTTATCAGATACGGCATCACCAATACCCTGGTTAAGGCAAATTTTTTCCAATTTAGGAACTTGCATCGATGATGTGTATTGAAATTGTTTTTGTAATGCAGGAACTATTTCTTCTGCATACTTACCTTTTAAACGAGGTTGATAGGTTTTTGTTGCCATTATTTAACTGCCTCCTTAGTTTTTGAAGAGATACGCTCAATTTTTTGAGTTTTCTCATTTAATTTACGACCTAAACGAACGGTTTTACCACCTTCTAAAAACATTAAGTTTGAGATATGGATAGAACCTTCTTTTTTAACGATACCACCGTTAGTGTTCTTAGCGCTTGGCTTTTCGCTTTTGCTAACCATATTAACACCTTCTACAATGGCACGTTCTTTTTTAACATCTATAGAAACGATCTTACCTGTAGTACCTCTGCTTTCGCCAGAAATTACCTTAACAGTATCGCCTTTTTTTAATTTTATTTTTGACATGACTTAAATTTCTTTTAATTAAAGCACTTCCGGTGCTAATGAAATGATTTTCATAAATTGTTTGTCGCGTAATTCGCGGGCAACTGGCCCGAAAATACGTGTACCACGGATCTCATCAGTTGTATTCAATAACACTACTGCGTTATCGTCAAAACGGATATATGATCCATCAGCACGGCTGATCTCTTTACGTGTTCTAACAATTACCGCTTTACTAACTGTACCTTTTTTTACATTACCGCTGGGTAATGCATGCTTTACAGTTACTACCACTTTATCGCCAATTGAAGCGTAACGTTTTTTAGTACCTCCTAATACGCGAATAACAAGTACCTCTTTGGCACCGCTGTTATCTGCTACTGTTAATCTCGATTCTGTTTGTATCATCTTAAAATTTCTTTATACGATTAACGTCTATTATTTAACTTTTTCTAAAACTTCAACCAAACGCCAGTTCTTAGTCTTGCTCATTGGGCGGGTTTCTGCAATTTTAACGGTATCCCCAATGCTGCATTCGTTCTTCTCATCATGAGCAACGAATGTGCTGGTTTTCTTTAGGAACTTTCCGTATTTAGGGTGTTTTACTTTACGTATTACAGAAACAACGATGCTTTTTTCCATCTTGTTACTTTTTACGACACCGATTTTTTCTTTTCTTAAATTTCTATCTTCCATGAAGCAATTTATTTAGATGCTTTGTTACGTTTATTTAATACAGTTAACATACGTGCTATATTTCTGCGATTAACGCGGATCACAGCAGGGTTTTCTACAGGTGAAATAGCATGGTTTAATGTCATTTTATTTAATCCTGCTTTTTCTTCTTTTATCTTCTCAATTAATTCCTGATCGGATAGAGCTGATATGTTGTCCTTATTTTTCATTTTTTGTTTTTTGTTTTATTTCCGGGTTTTTATTCCGGTTTTTAAACATTTTTTAATTAAAGTAACGGTTCAACTAAAACTTGCTTAATTTGTTATTATTCAATTATTTAGCAACTTCTGCTTCAACATAATCCCTACGTACAATAAATTTTGTAACGATAGGTAATTTTTGTGCAGCTAAACGTAATGCTTCTTTTGCTACTGCTAAAGGCACGCCTTCTGCTTCAAATAAGATACGGCCACGTTTAACAGGTACCATCCAATACTCCGGAGCACCTTTACCTTTACCCATACGAACCTCTGCAGGTTTTGATGTAACCGGGCGATCAGGAAACACGCGGATCCAAACCTGGCCTTCACGTTTCATGAAACGGGTAATTGCGATACGGGCTGCTTCTAACTGGCGACCAGTCATACGGCACTCGTCCATTGCTTTAATTCCAAAAGAACCGAAGGCCAATTCATGACCACGCTTTGCGTCGCCCTTGATCTTCATCTTTTGAGATTTTCTATATTTTGATCTTTTTGGTTGTAACATGATTTCTTCTTTTAACCTAGTTTTTAATTAATGTTGAAGTGAATTTAATCTACTTCAATATTATTTTTCTTCTCTTTTAGTTCTTTTTTTACCGTTAAACTTAGGACGGTCGTTGTTTGGACGATCACCGCTTCCACCCGATTTTTTGTCTTTAGACATTAAACCTGCATTTGGAGAAAGATCGCGTTTTCCGAAGATCTCGCCACGGCAGATCCAAACTTTAATTCCGATACGGCCATATGAAGTATGAGCTTCTGCTACAGCGTAATCAATATCCGCGCGTAAAGTATGTAAAGGAGTTCTTCCCTCTTTGTAACCTTCAGTACGCGCCATTTCGGCACCACCTAAACGGCCAGATACTTTAATTTTAATTCCTTCTGCACCTAAACGCATGGTACTAGCCATTGACATTTTTGCTGCTCTACGGAAAGAGATACGGCCTTCGATCTGACGAGCGATAGAATCTGCAACCAAGCGTGCATCTAATTCCGGACGTTTAATTTCGAAGATATTTATTTGAATTTCTTTTGTAGTGATTTTCTTTAACTCTTCTTTTAATTTATCAACTTCTTTACCGCCTTTTCCGATAATGATACCCGGACGTGCAGTATTGATAGTTACAGTGATCAATTTTAAAGTTCTTTCGATAACAATTTTAGAAATGCTACCTTTTGCTAAACGAGCTTTTAAATAGTTTCTGATAGTATTATCTTCAACTAATTTATCTGCATAGTCTTTACCACCAAACCAGTTTGAATCCCATCCTTTGATGATTCCTAATCTGAAGCCAATTGGATTTACTTTTTGTCCCATTTCTATTTTGCGTTTTTGGTGTCTAAAATTAAAGTAACATGATTTGAACGTTTGCGGATACGGTATCCACGGCCTTGTGGGGCAGTACGTAAACGTTTTGCCATTAAGGCGCTGTCTACCATTACTTCTTTCACAAATAA
>JACCXH010000032.1 GCA_013697245.1 Bacteroidota bacterium | reverse complement strand
TGTTGCTCACATCTGGTATTTCCGTTCGTTACCAAATAAAATTGGTTACTTATTAGGTTTACCAACAAAAAAATTAGACATGATCATTTACTACGAACGTTATGTAGTAATTAATGCAGGTCTTGCAGGTGAAACCGGCACAAGCTATTTGGATTTCTTAACAGAAGAAGAATACTTGAACGTTTTGGATACAATGCCAAAAGATAACGCTTTGCTGGATGACGCAGATCCAAATAAATTTATCGCTAAAATGGGTGCTGAAGCAGTTCAGGATCTATTAGCACGTTTGAACTTAGATGAAATGTCTTACGACTTGCGTCACAAAGCAAATACAGAAACATCTCAACAACGTAAGAACGAAGCTTTAAAACGCTTACAGGTGATCGAAGCATTCCGCCAGGCAAACCAAAATGTGGTTAACCGTCCTGAGTGGATGATCGTTAAAGTTGTTCCGGTAATTCCACCTGAGTTACGTCCATTGGTGCCACTAGATGGCGGCCGTTTCGCAACTTCAGATTTGAACGATCTATATCGTCGTGTTATTATTCGTAATAACCGTTTAAAGCGTTTAATTGAAATTAAAGCTCCAGATGTCATTTTACGTAACGAAAAACGTATGTTACAAGAGTCGGTAGATTCGTTATTTGATAACTCACGTAAATCTAACGCAGTTAAAACTGATAGCAACCGTCCTTTAAAATCATTATCCGATTCATTAAAAGGTAAACAAGGCCGTTTTCGTCAGAATTTATTAGGAAAACGTGTGGATTATTCAGCACGTTCGGTAATTGTTGTTGGGCCAGAATTAAAATTACACGAGTGCGGATTGCCAAAAGATATGGCAGCTGAATTATTCAAACCATTTATCATTCGTAAAATGATAGAACGTGGTATTGTTAAGACAGTAAAATCTGCTAAAAAAATTGTAGATAAAAAAGAACCCATTGTTTGGGATATTTTAGAGAACGCATTAAAAGGACATCCTGTAATGTTAAACCGTGCCCCAACATTGCACAGGTTAGGTATCCAGGCTTTCCAACCAAAATTAATTGAAGGTAAAGCTATTCAATTACATCCATTGGTTTGTACAGCGTTTAACGCCGATTTTGATGGTGATCAAATGGCAGTGCACGTACCGTTAGGTCATGCAGCTATTTTAGAAGCTCAAATTTTGATGTTAGCCTCTCACAACATTTTAAATCCATCTAACGGTGCACCGGTTTCGGTTCCATCGCAGGATATGGTGCTTGGTTTATATTACTTAACTAAATCTAAAAAGAACTTACCTAACGATGTTGTTAAAGGCGAAGGTAAAATTTTCTATAGTGCAGAAGAAGTAATTATTGCTTTAAATGAGAAGAGTGTAGATATGCACGCTCAAATTAAAATAAGAATTACCAATGCATTAGACGGAGATAAATTAGTTACTAAAATTATTGATACAACTGTTGGTCGCGTTATTTTTAACGCAGTAGTGCCACACGAAGTTGGATACATCAATGAATTATTGACTAAAAAATCGTTACGTGATATCATTGGTATGATCGTTAAGAAAACCGGTATGGCTAAAACAGCCAGGTTCTTAGATGATATCAAAGAATTAGGTTTCAAAACGGCATTCAAAGGTGGTTTATCATTTAACTTAGGAGATATTCAAATTCCTGAAGAGAAAATGAAGATCATTGCTGAATCACAAACGCAAGTTGATGAAGTTATTGGTAACTATAACATGGGTTTTATTACCAACAACGAACGTTACAATCAAATTATCGATATCTGGACACATACCAACTCTAAAGTAACTAAAAAAGTGTTGGATAAATTAAGCTCAGACAGACAAGGATTTAATCCTGTGTTTATGATGCTTGATTCGGGAGCTCGTGGTAGTAAGGAACAAATTAAACAATTAAGTGGTATGCGTGGTTTAATGGCCAAGCCTCAAAAGGCTGGTGATACAACTGCATCCATCATTGAAAATCCTGTATTATCAAATTTCCGTGAAGGTCTTTCTATCTTAGAATATTTTATTTCAACTCACGGTGCTCGTAAAGGTCTTGCCGATACAGCGTTAAAAACTGCCGATGCAGGTTACTTAACACGTCGTTTGGTTGACGTTGCACAAGATGTTATCATTACTCAATCTGATTGCGGAACCCTTCGTGGATTAAGCATGACAGCATTGAAAAATAATGATGATGTTGTTGAAACTTTATACGACCGTTTATTAGGCCGTACTACTGTTAGCGATGTTTATCATCCAACTACCGGTAATTTAATTATCGAAGGCGGTGAGATCATTACAGAAGATATTGCTGCGTTAATTGATCAGTCTCCTATCGAGACTGTTGATATTCGTTCAGTATTAACTTGCGAAAGCCGTGTTGGTGTTTGTGCAAAATGTTATGGACGTAACTTAGCCAATGGACGTATTGTTCAGTTAGGTGAAGCTGTAGGTGTTATTGCCGCACAATCAATTGGTGAGCCGGGTACACAGTTAACGTTACGTACTTTCCACGTGGGTGGTACGGCATCTAACACTGCTGCATCTTCTAACCTAGTTGCAAAATACGATGGTATCATCGAAATTGATGAGTTACGCACTGTTGAGCGTTTAAACCCGGATGGCAAAAAAGCCAATGTGGTTATTGGTCGTTCTACAGAGATGCGCATCATTGATACAAATACAGGTATTACCTTAACTACTGGAAATATTCCTTACGGTTCGCAGCTTTACATTAAGCCAAGCACCAAAGTTAAAAAAGGAGAATTAATTTGTGATTGGGATCCGTATAACGCGGTTATCGTTTCTGAATTTGGTGGTACTGTAGAGTACGAACAAATTAAAGAGAACGTAACTTACCGTGAAGAATCTGATGAGCAAACCGGTTTCCGTGAAAAAGTAATTATTGAGAGTAAAGACAAAACAATGAGTCCTTTAATGCGGATCGTTGATAAAAAAGGTGAGCCTCTTAAAACTTATAACATTCCGGTTAGCGCACACATCATCGTTAACGAAGGAACTAAAATTGAGCCGGGACAAATTCTAGTTAAGATTCCTCGTGTTACCGGTAAAACAGGTGATATCACCGGTGGTTTACCGCGTGTAACTGAGTTATTTGAAGCTCGTAATCCTAGTAACCCTGCAGTTGTTTCTGAAATTGACGGTATTGTTACTTTCGGTAAAATTAAACGCGGTAACCGCGAAGTTTTAGTGGAAGCTAAAACCGGCGAACAACGTCGTTACCTTGTTAACTTAAGTAAACATATCCTGGTTCAGGAAAATGATTTTATTAAAGCCGGTAACCCGTTATCTGACGGTGCTATTAGCCCCGGTGATATCTTATCTATTAAAGGACCAACTGCTGTTCAGGAATACTTAGTGAATGAAATTCAAGAGGTATACCGTTTACAAGGTCAAAAATTAAATGATAAACACTTCGAAACTATCGTTCGTCAAATGATGCGTAAAGTTGAGATCGTTGATCCGGGTGATACAATGTTCCTGGAACAACAATTGATCAACAAAGGCGATTTCATGACTCAAAATGATGAGATCTTTGGTAAAAAAGTTATTTTAGAACCAGGCGATAGTGCTGAATTAAAACGTGGCCAAATTATTACTGCACGTAAATTACGCGATGAGAATTCGCTATTGAAACGCAGAGATAAAAAAACTGTAGAATCCAGAGATGCTGTTCCTGCAACTGCAAATCCAATTTTACAAGGTATTACACGTGCTTCATTACAAACTAATAGTTGGATAAGCGCTGCTTCATTCCAGGAAACTACTAAGGTATTGAACGAAGCTGCTGTTAACGGTAAAGTAGATACTTTATTAGGATTAAAAGAGAACGTAATTGTTGGACATTTAATTCCTGCGGGAACAGGCTTACGCCAATACGAAAAATTAGTTGTTGGAAGCAAAGAAGAGTACGAACGCTTAATGGCAACTAAAGAAGAAGTTGAAGAAGAAGCGTAACAGAAATGTTAGATTATAAATTTTAAATTAAGAACCCGGTGAATAAAATCATCGGGTTTTTTGTTGAAACCAATTTTAGGCACATAGTATCCTCCTCCGTAGGAGGAATTTATATTTTGCAACTATTTGATAATTAATTTATTACAATTACATATATTTACTACATACATCATTACATACGATATAGATATTTGTATCTGCTTGTAACATCCTTATTTTCGTTTACTACTTTTAACAAATCATTATGAGAAAAAGAGTAGAAACAACTGAAACAAAGCCACTTAATAAGCTATTCAAAGATAGCTTTAAAAAGAAAGTAGTCTAATATAATTAGGCATTCTCATATTGAATATGTTACTTTACTCTAAAATTACCTCCTTAAGAAATTTAAAATCTTTAAAACCCAAGTTTCAACTTGTGGCATTAGTTATTGATTAACTAATAAAGTGCGACCTTACTTAGGGTTCACTCAATAAGTCCAACAAATATTTTCGGATAAAATATATTTAGCAGGGTTATTTTAAATTTATATAAAGCATTTTTAATAAAAGTAAAGACGTGCTGTTGCACCAACCTTATTAGGTT
>JACCXH010000046.1 GCA_013697245.1 Bacteroidota bacterium | reverse complement strand
AATCAGTGACTATATTGAAAAAACTATAAAGGCAATTACTGAGATACAAATTATTAATACTTGTAACTATCAATACGCTTTTGTAGAAGAAATTTGGACTATTTAATAAATCAAGTTGATATTATTTATTCATGCACCCTGTCATTGTGGTCATTTCAGATTTTTTAAATGGTTCCATGATTTTTTATTTAAGTTTGTTTCTGGTTATTAAATGAAAGAATCATGCCACCTATTTAAGACCTGATTTTATTGTTTTATTTTAATTTAATGCCCCTGATGAAGGGAAAAATTCCCCAAAATCGCCTATTAAGTAAGCGCTCGCAAGTGCTGCCCTTTTTTAGAAAATATGTATTACACAAAAATTAAGCCACGTTTTTATGAGTAATATGTTCCACAATTTTCGAGTATGATGTAATTTTCCGATGTTTTTATTTGTGAAATAAAAAATAATTATAGTTCTTTATTTCGGGCAACAAATTCAACAAAATTTAATTCAAAATATATTATTCAGAACTTTTAATTTTTTATAATTATGGGTAACAAAAAAGAAAAGGTGGTAAAGTCCTCTAACGGAAAATCTACTGCTCAAAATGGTTCGGCAAACGGTATTGGATACCACGAAAAAAATCTACAGGAAGTTGAAAAACCAATTAGGTCAAAAACCAAGACTAAAGTTGTTAATATTAAAATTGATCCTATTGATCAATTAGCAGGAACTCTTGATAAAAAAGAATTCCTAAGAGTTTTAACCGAAGTAAAGAACGGAAATTTTACTGCTCGCATGCCAATAGACCATGTGGGTTTAAGTGGAAAAATTTGCGACACGCTCAACGATATTATTTCATTAAACGAAAAAATGATGCTTGAATTTACCAAGGCCGGAAACACCATTGGCAAACAAGGTAAATTAACACAACGTATCGAAGTGCCTGTAGCTCGTGGATCGTGGCATACAGGCATTGATTCATTAAATACTTTGATCTCCGATTTGGTGCATCCAACAATTGAGATCGCTCACGTAATTAGCTCTGTGGCAAAAGGGAATTTGTCGCAACAGATGTCAGAAAAAATAGGTGATCATGCTTTACAAGGCGAGTTCGCGCGTATTGCCAAAGAAGTAAACGACATGGTGAAACAGCTAAACCTCTTCTCAATGGAGGTTACGCGTGTGGCCCGTGAGGTAGGTTCTGAAGGTAAATTAGGAGGACAGGCAAAAGTAAAAGGTGTTGCCGGTGTATGGAAAGATTTGACCGACTCTGTAAATCAAATGGGTTCTAACTTAACAGCACAGGTGCGTAACATTGCAGAGGTAACAACCGCGGTGGCAAAAGGAGATTTATCTAAAAAAATTACAGTTGACGTTAAAGGTGAAATTCTTGAATTAAAAAACACCATCAATACCATGGTGGATCAATTGAACTCTTTCTCATCTGAAGTAACCCGTGTTGCTTTGGAGGTAGGAACAGAGGGTAAATTGGGCGGACAAGCACAAGTAAAAGGCGTTGCAGGAACATGGAAAGATTTGACTGACTCTGTAAATCAAATGGGTTCTAACTTAACCGCACAGGTACGTAATATTGCAGAAGTAACAACGGCAGTGGCGAAAGGTGACTTAAGTCGTAAAATTACGGTGGACGTTAAAGGAGAGATCTTAGAATTAAAAAATACAATTAATACGATGGTGGATCAGCTGAACTCATTTGGTTCAGAAGTAACGCGTGTGGCACGTGAAGTTGGTAGCGAAGGAAAATTAGGAGGACAGGCAACCGTTGAAGGTGTTGGTGGTGTTTGGAAAGATCTTACAGATTCAGTAAATCAAATGGGATCTAACTTAACCGGACAAGTAAGAAATATTGCAGAAGTAACAACTGCGGTTGCTAAAGGTGACTTATCTCGTAAAATTACGGTGGACGTTAAAGGAGAGATCTTAGAATTAAAAAATACCATCAATACCATGGTGGATCAATTAAATTCATTTGCATCTGAAGTAACACGCGTGGCCCGCGAAGTTGGTAGCGAAGGAAAATTAGGAGGACAAGCAACTGTAAAAGGTGTTGGTGGAGTATGGAAAGATTTGACTGATTCGGTAAATCAAATGGGTTCTAACTTAACTGCACAGGTGCGTAACATTGCAGAGGTAACAACTGCGGTTGCCCGTGGCGACTTATCACGTAAAATTACAGTGGATGTGAAAGGTGAAATTTTAGAATTAAAAAAAACCATTAATACCATGGTGGATCAATTAAATTCATTCGCATCTGAAGTAACACGTGTGGCACTCGAAGTAGGAACAGAAGGAAAATTAGGTGGACAAGCGAAAGTAACCGGTGTTGGCGGAACATGGAAAGATTTGACTGATTCGGTAAATCAAATGGGTTCTAACTTAACATCGCAGGTACGTAACATTGCAGAGGTAACAACTGCGGTTGCTAATGGTGACTTAAGTCGTAAAATTACGGTGGACGTTAAAGGAGAAATTTTAGAATTAAAAAATACAATTAATACCATGGTGGATCAGCTGAACTCTTTTGGTTCAGAAGTAACTCGTGTTGCAAGGGAAGTTGGTAGTGAAGGAAAATTAGGCGGACAAGCTACGGTTGAAGGTGTGGGAGGTGTGTGGAAAGACTTAACAGATTCTGTAAATCAAATGGCCTCTAACTTAACCGGCCAGGTGCGTAACATTGCAGAGGTAACAACGGCTGTTGCCAAAGGTGATTTGTCTCGTAAAATTACGGTGGATGTGAAAGGAGAAATATTAGAATTAAAAAATACAATTAATACCATGGTGGATCAGTTGAACTCATTCGGTTCAGAAGTAACACGTGTAGCCCGTGAAGTTGGTAGCGAAGGAAAATTAGGCGGGCAAGCCGATGTACCGGGTGTTGGTGGAACATGGAAAGACTTAACAGACTCTGTAAATAAAATGGCCTCTAACTTAACATCACAAGTGCGTAATATTGCAGAGGTAACAACTGCAGTGGCAAACGGTGACTTAAGTCGTAAGATCGGCGTTGACGTTAAAGGTGAGATCCTTGAATTAAAGAATACGATCAACACCATGGTGGATCAGTTACGTGGCTTCGCATCAGAAGTAACGCGTGTGGCCCGTGAAGTTGGTACTGAAGGAAAATTAGGCGGACAAGCAAACGTACCAGGGGTTGCCGGAACTTGGAAAGATCTAACCGATTCGGTAAATCAAATGGCAGGTAACTTAACATCGCAAGTACGTAACATTGCCGAAGTGGCAATTGCCGTGGCAAATGGCGACATGTCTAAAAAAATTACGGTTGACGTTCGCGGAGAGATCTTACAATTAAAAGAAACATTAAATACCATGGTGGATCAGTTACGTGCCTTTGCTTCTGAAGTAACGCGCGTGGCCCGTGAAGTTGGAACAGATGGTAAACTTGGCGGACAAGCCTTTGTACCGGGCGTTGCAGGAACATGGAAAGATTTGACCGATTCTGTAAATCAAATGACAAGTAATTTAACTGCACAAGTGCGTAACATTGCAGAGGTAACAAAAGCAGTAGCATCGGGTAACTTATCTAAAACAGTTGCAATTGATGTGAAGGGAGAAATTCTTGATCTTAAAAATACCATCAACACCATGGTAGAACAATTAAATTCTTTTGCATTCGAAGTAACGCGTGTAGCAAGAGAAGTAGGAACAGAAGGAAAACTGGGCGGGCAAGCTGAAGTAAAAGGTGTTGCCGGAACATGGAAAGATCTTACCGATTCTGTGAACATGATGGGTTCTAACTTAACATCACAAGTACGTGGTATTGCAAAAGTGGTAACATCTGTTGCAACCGGAAACTTACGTCAAAAATTATCGATCGATGCAAAAGGTGAAGTGGCACAATTAACAGAAACGATCAACGAAATGATCGATACATTAGCTGTGTTTGCTGACCAGGTAACTAACGTTGCACGTGAGGTGGGCGTTGAAGGCCGCTTGGGCGGGCAAGCATCTGTACCGGGCGCTTCCGGTATCTGGAAGAACTTAACAGAGAATGTAAATCAATTAGCAGAGAACTTAACTACACAAGTACGTTCTATTTCTGAAGTGGCATCTGCGGTAACTAAAGGTGACTTAACCCGTAACATTCGTGTTGATGCAAAAGGTGAAGTGGAAGCCTTAAAAGATACGATCAATCAAATGATCGCTAACTTACGCGAAACAACTTTACGTAACCAAGAACAAGATTGGTTAAAATCAAATCTTGCCAAGTTCACGCAAATGTTACAAGGTCAAAAAGATCTTAATACAGTAACACAACGTATACTTTCTGAGTTAGCACAAGTGGTAACGGCTCACTACGGTTCATTCTATATTTTAAAACAAGATGATGAAACTCAAAGCACTAAACTAAAATTATTTGCTTCTTATGCCTATAAAACTACAAAAGGAATTCCAACAGAATTTGCCATTGGTGAAGGATTAGTAGGACAATGTGCATTTGAGAAAGAAAGGATCTTATTAAATAACGTACCGGGCGATTATATTAAAATTAATTCATCGCTTGGAAAAACACAACCATTAAACCTTATTATTTTACCTGTGTTATTTGAGAACGATGTGAAAGCCGTTATTGAATTAGCATCGTTGGATACATTTAGTATTACTCATTTGGATTTTTTAAGTCAGTTAACAGAAAGTATCGGTATCGTGTTAAATACGATCGAGACCAACTCAAGAACAGAAGAATTATTGGCACAATCACAATCGTTAGCAGGTGAATTAAAAATTCAACAAGAAGAGTTAAGAAGGACCAATGACGAATTACAGGATAAAGCGTTATTACTTGTAAAACAAAAAGACGAAGTGGAAGCAAAAAATAAAGAGGTGGAAGAAGCCCGTCGTTCGTTAGAAGAAAAAGCAGAACAATTAACACTTACTTCAAAATACAAATCAGAGTTCCTTGCAAATATGTCGCATGAGTTACGTACACCATTAAACTCATTATTAATTCTGGCGCAGCAATTATATGAAAATGCAGAAGGAAACCTGAATGATAAACAAGTGCGTTATGCAAAAACAATTCACTCTTGCGGTGATGACTTAATTCAATTGATCAATGATATTCTTGATTTATCGAAGATCGAATCAGGATTTATTTCCGCGAACTTTTCAACAGTGCGCTTTACCGAGATCGCTTCGTTTGTAGAAACTACTTTCAAACCAATTTCAGAAGCAAAACAACTTAAGTTCTCTATCGAAACAGAAAATGCGCTTCCTGATATGATGGAAACCGATCTTCAGCGTTTGAACCAGATCTTAAAAAACTTATTATCTAACTCGTTTAAATTTACCGAAAAAGGAGAAGTTAAACTTAGGATCTCTGAAGGAAAAAGCTGGAAGCAAGGCATGATGGCCAGTTTGGACAATGCTAAAAGAGTGGTTGCATTTTCGATCATTGATACCGGTATAGGAATTCCACAAGAAAAACAAAATATTATTTTTGAAGCCTTTCAGCAGGCAGAGGGATCAACCAGTCGTAAATATGGTGGAACAGGTTTAGGTCTTTCCATTAGCCGTGGTTTGGCAGAACTATTAGGCGGAACAATTGAACTGGAAAGTTTACCGGGCAGAGGAAGTACATTTACATTATTCCTTCCAATTGAAAATGTTCATGGCCTTGTAACCATTGAAACTGCGGGCAACCCGGCTTACAAGCAATTGCAGATGGCAGATGAGAATCAAAACCTTGATAAATTATTAAACTCATTAAATATCACAACAGAGGAATCAAAAAAATTGAACATTAATGAGATGATCAATGAAACCGGTGATGACCGATCAAATATTCAACCAAGCGATAAAGTTATTTTGGTTGTAGAAGATGATCTTCGCTTTGGAAAAATATTGATCGAAAAAGCGCATGCTAATGGCATGAAAGCGATCGTAGCTGTAAGTTACATTGAAGTTTTTGATTTTATTAACCGCTTTATGCCTATTGCTATTACGCTTGATGTTAAACTGCCTGATACAAGCGGTTGGAAAGTTTTAGATCTTTTAAGGAATGATCTGAGTTACCGACACATTCCAATTCATCTGATCTCCGGTGAAGAAAATAAAAATCTTGCTTTAAAACGAGGCGCAAGAAGTTTCTTATTAAAACCCTTAGAGAATGAAGCTCTTAACGATTTGTTCAAAGACATTATTACGTTTAATGAAAAAGAAACAAAACATGTTTTAGTAGTAGAGGATAATGAAATAGATTCATCCCAGATAGTAAAAGTTTTACAAGGAGATAAGCTGGAAGTCACAATTGCTTCTACCGGTAAAAAAGCTCTAAAATTAATTGGCAGCACAGATTATGATTGTATCATCCTTGACTATACTTTACCGGATATATCCGGTAAAGAATTACTTTCGAAGGTAACGGAGATAAAGAAAAAAATAACTCCACTAATTGTTTATTCTGCTAAAGATTTTACACAGCCGGAAATGCAACAGATAAACAATAATTCAAATACGGTTGTTGCAAAAGGTGTAAATTCTATCGAATACTTATTAGAAGAAACCGTTCTGCATTTGCATGTCAACCACAAAGAATTAGCCCCGGAGAAAAAGAAAATAATTGAGAATATCCGAATGAAAGAAGATATTCTTACCGGTAAAAATATTTTGGTAGTGGATGATGATGTTAGAAATCTATTTGCCTTAACAACTGTATTTGAACGTTTGAATATTAACGCCATTACTGCTGAATCCGGTAAAGAAGCAATTAACATTCTCAACGAAAATCCAAAGATCGATATGGTGTTAATGGATATTATGATGCCAGAGATGGATGGATATGAAACTACACAGAAGATCCGTCGTGAACATAAAAACAGCACCTTACCTATTATAGCTGTAACAGCAAAAGCGATGAAAGGTGATAGACAAAAATGTATTGAAGCAGGCGCATCTGACTATATTACAAAGCCTTTAAAAATTGATCAGTTGTTATCATTAATGCGTATTTGGTTCTATAAATAGTATTTGTAAAAACGTTAAATAAAAATTATGCCTCCTAAAATATTACTTGTCGACGATCGCGAAGACAATTTAATGTCAATAGAAGCGATTCTGGGTACCGACGGTTACCATTTCGTAAAAGCAAATTCCGGAAGGCAGGCGCTTAAAATATTATTGACAGAATTTGATTTTGCTTTAATATTAATGGATGTTAAAATGCCCAACCTGAATGGTTTTGAGACTGCTGGCCTGATCTATGAACGCGAAAAACTAAAACATATTCCTATCATCTTTATCACAGCCAATAATTTTGGCGATGAGAATATCTTTAAAGGCTATAGAAGTGGCGCGGTGGATTATATTTATAAGCCTATTAATTCAGATCTTTTAAGAGCGAAAGTTGGCGTGTTCATTGATCTCTATAAAAAGAACCATAAATTATTAATGCAAGAACAAACTTTAAAATCAATTAATAAAAGTCTTGAGTCCGAGATAAGTGAAAGAAAAGCTTCTGAAGAAAAGATACAAGAACTTAATCACCAGCTTTTACAAAACATAGAGCGGCTCGAATCGGCCAATAAAGAATTAGACCGTTTTGCTTTTATGGCTTCGCATGATCTGCAAGAACCTTTGCGCAAGATCATTACTTTTAGCGATCGCCTTTCATCAAAATACACCAGCAAATTAGATGAAGAAGCGGATATGTATATTAACCGTATACAAAGCGCAGCCGAGCGCATGAGGATGCTTATAAAAGATATCCTTGCTTTATCTAAAATTGTGGCTGATAAAGATTCTTTTGTTGAAACGAATTTAAATACGCTTGTAAACGAAGTTATTGCTGAGATGGACATCAGCATAAAAGAGAAAGAAGCAAAAATATTAGTAGAAAAATTACCTTCTTTAATCATTAATCCCGGTTTAATGCGTTCGCTCTTTCATAATCTCATTAGCAACTCTTTAAAATATTCTAAAAAGAATGCAAAGCCAATTATCAGGATCAGTTCGGAAATTAGTTTTGAAAGAAATAAGAACGAAAACAATATAAAGGAAAAATATTGCCGGATCCATGTTACCGATAATGGTATCGGGTTCGATCAAAAAGATTCTGAAAAGATATTTAGTATTTTTAAACGTTTACACTTTAACAACGAATTTGAAGGTACCGGCATTGGCCTTGCCATCTGCAAAAAAATAATAGAACAGCATAATGGTTTTATTTCAGCCCGCAGCAAGCTAGACGAAGGATCTACATTTATTGTTTCGTTACCAATAGTTAATAAGCCGATACAAATTAATTAATCAACAAAAAAGGCACATAAGTAAAACTTATGTGCCTGATACATTAATAATTTGTTATTATAGTTTCGATACAGTATCTAAAGTATATAAATATATTTCAACCCGTCTGTTACGACGACTTTTTGTTTTGTATACCAATGGATTACTACTTCCAAAACCTTCAGTAACAAGATTACTTTCTTTCACACCTTTACTTATTAAATATTTTTTTACTGCTTTGGCGCGATCTACTGAAAGCGGATCGTTGATAACGTCTGATCCTGTTTTATCAGTATATCCGGCAATAAAAAAGCTTAAACCCGGATTTTTAACCATCCACGAAGCAACTTCATCTAATTCATTATAAAATTTTGGATCAATTGTAGCGCTTGCGTTATCAAAATGGAGATCCATTAACTCAACGTAATCCACTCCAAATACAACAGCGTCCATATCAGGTTTAGCTACATACGGCCCAACAGAAACATCAGCAATATAATAATATGCTTTTCTTGAATCGTTTTGCAATGGCTTTACTGTTTTTATGGCTTGAAAATTCTCATCTTTAAAGCAACCAATGGTTATAAATTTTTCACCACCCGCTGCAATATATGCGCCATACATAGTTACCCAATTCAATGAATCTGAAATGATCCTGTGAGAGATAAACTGTGGCTTTTGTGATATAAATGAATTAGATTGTTGCTCAACTTTCGTTGATGTTAATAAAGCACCTAAACAAGAAACTGCTCTTCCGCTTTTATCGGCTAAGTTTACTTTAAAAGACACCTGGTAAGTTTTACCTGCAATTAATGGTTCAGCTAATTCACCTTGAAGATATTCTGAATATTTTTTATACCCATCTTTTAAATGTAAAACTGCATTGTTTGCGCTATCAGTGCTATTATTACTCCCATCATCATAATATGCAATAATACCTGCATAATTCTCTCCGCTTGCTGTAGCCGGTTGGTATCCCATATAATTAGAAGGGATGGCGTTTACTTTATGACATTTGTTTGATTTTTTCTTATCAAACAAATCAACTGTACCACCATTGGCATTTGTCCATGATTCGGTTTTAATGATCTCGCCATATCCGGTTGGAATACACTTAGCATCCATTGTTGTATTAGACACCAGGTTTTGCGAGAACGTAGAGCCTAAACCACATACAAAAAAAGCAAGGGTATAAATTATTTTATTCTTATCAACTTTAATTTTCATAATTTCTTTTTTTTTGTTTAATTATTTTATTCGTATTAATACATCAAATTTGATACCAGTCGTTATTCTATTGAAACGCTTGTTATTAATTTACTGTTATTGGTGACTTTAACTGTTACTTTCCTGTTTTCCTGATGCTGTTCTTCGCTGCATGTAACATTATCTGTGCATCCGTTCTCGATTTTACTTTCGCCGTAGGCATTTACGCCTGTTATTCTACGTTTTGAAATACCATTTTTGATCAGGTATTGCCTTACAGAATTGGCCCGTTTTTCTGATAATGTCATATTAAGCGATTCAGGGCCTCTAGAATCAGCATATCCGTTTATTATTACTGTAAGTTCTCTGTTATTTTTTAAAACATTAATGTTTTGATCCAATATGGACTTGCCCTCTCCTCTTATTTCAGATTTACCAAAATCAAAGTAATCAGGCGTTGTATTCCATCCAATTGCGTTTAACTGTGCGTTATTTAATTCACCGGCAGGTGTATTGTTTTCAATTTTATTCTTTTTAACTTCCTTATCTTCTATTACAGGTTCAATATTATTTACCAATAAAGGTTGGCCAACTATAATTTCTTTTTCAGCGCACATAGCCACTAATGCAGGACAAGTATCGCAGTAAACTATTACTTTAGAAAATACTTTATAGGTATTTGTAGAATTAAAAGCATATTCAACTTCTTGCGAAGTTTGAGGTATTAACTCATCATTCACTTTCCAACTAATTGATCTAACATTATTTTTATATTGTTCAGGTATATTTACTGAAAAAGTATAAGCAAGTTCACTTGCAGGGTTTTGTGTAGCGCTAATTACCAGTAAAGGATCTATTGATTTACAATTTGGACTTTCGTTTGAAACATAATGCACATGGTAAATATCCATATCGCCATAACCACCTTTTCTACTGGAAGAATAAAATCCTTTTGAACTGTTAGGATTAAGTGCGAAATAAATATCATCGCCAGGTGTATTAATAGGTTGTCCTAAATTTTCAGGTTCTGTCCACTGACCATTTACAAAATGAGTTTTATAAACATCATAGCCACCATATCCCGGAAGTCCATTTGATGCAAAGAACAAGGTACCATCTTCTGTTAAAAAGGGTGCATCTTCATTATAGTCTGTATTAATAAAATACGGCAATAATTGTGGATCCGACCATTTTCCATTATTATCTTTAACGGATTTATAAATATCTGTTCCACCCCTACCTTTTTCCGATTCGCTGGTAAATAAAAGTATACTTCCATCGTTCGAAACAAAAGCGTGTCCTTGTAAATATGAAAAGTTAATTGTTTTAGGTAAAATATGTTCACCATTAGTTGAATCCTTCATGTTGGCTTCATATAATTTTCCACCTCTGAATATATATAAGGTGTTGCCATCAGCCGAAGCAGAAACAACTGATTCTCCACCTTTCCGGAATTTTGATTTTTCGCCAAGATCAGGAATAGTAAATCTTCTTGGTGTTGAAAAAGTACCATTATTATAGGCAGACATATACATGCTTTCAAAATACCTTCTGTCTAATCCATTTTTTTTCTCTTTTGGTGTATCTTTTCTTTTTGAAGTAAATATCAGATCACCGTGAGTATAAACAGGTCCGTATTCAGGCATATCTGTATTGATTACCGAACCAACATTTTTTACAGATTGGTATTCTGCCGAAGCCACTTCCGGATGATCTAAAGCATATTTACAGTCTGAAATACGTTTAGCCAGAAAAATATCGTAATCAGGATTATCTTCATTATTATTTTTAGTTGCTTTCGCATAAAAATATAATGCGCGAGGATAATTCCCGATATAGTGATAACTTTTCCCCAAATCGTTATTTATTTTAATCGAAGTTTTATCCGGGCTTTTCTTTATTGCTTTTTCAAGATAAGGAATAGCTTTGTCGTATTTTCCAACGTATTCTGAAAGCACAACACCTTTGCCGGCGTTCGCATAAAAATTATTACTGTCTTTGGCAAGTATCTGATCGTAATAGGATATTGCTTTATCGTAATCATAAACTTCTACCGCACTGCTTGCTTTCCGGATCAGTTTTTTTTCTTCAGAGCAGGAAAATAATACAAGAGCCGAAAGTGCTATTGATAGATGGATTATTTTTTTCATATTTCAATTTTTTAATCGTATAACCGCAAAGCGACTGCCATTAAAAAAAAAGCGTGCTATAATTATCTACTGGGCATTTATAACCACAAAACGGGGAAGCTTATTTCTCAATTTTATTAGAATTAAATAAAAAAATGCGGTTATTTGGTTGGCACAACGTTTCCTATATTAAAGTATCTTTCACTCATCATATAGGGAGGGGACGGAATTTATAAAAAGGACTTGCTCGGGATAATGCAACAATTTTAATAGATCCATCTCCTCCTTCCTTTTAAAAACAATGGATATGATGCAACCATAGACGAAAAAATTACTGGCACAGTATTTGAGCATTTATGTTAGACCCCATTAAATACCCTAATTAAAAATTTACAAAATAGTTTATGTCAACTGCATTATCCATACTCATTAAAAAACAAGAACAACAGATCTTCACCATCAAACAACACATTTTATTAAGCAAAAAAGTAAAATGTCCCCGATGCAGAACTTTAATCTTTCTTAATCACACAAGCAAAACAAAAGACGCCTGTGTGTTTTGCGCAAATTGTCAGTTGCTTTTCGAAAAAAAATAAACAATAAAAAATATAAACAATAAAAAAACAAAAAATATGAAAAATCTATTACGAATTATTATTCTTACCATTATCACTTCTTTTATCTTTTCCTCATGCGGAAAACAAATGTCAATCACCAAACGTAAATACAATAAAGGGTACTATGTAAGTCATTCCCATAAAAGAGGAGATGTAAAAAGTCAACCGGCCACAGCGTCAGTTAAAAATAACAGTACTGAACAATTACAAGCCGCGGCTAAAAAAACAGAAGGTGAAAATATAAACTTAAAAAAACAGGATGCATCTGTTGTTACGGCAGAAGCTTCAAAACCTGTAGCTTCTGGTATAAATAGTACAGATGTGCGTAAAGAAAAAACCAGCTCAAATGTTTTAGCAAAAAAGTTCATGTTAAAAAAATTAGAACAGGTAACTCCTTCCAAATTATTTACTCAGGAAGTAAAAAAGAGATTAAGTGCTAGCTCTGACAGTGAAGCTTTAAGTTTAATATGGATTATTATTTTAGTAGTGTTAATACTTTACCTGATCGGCTTTTTATTTGATGGTTATGGTTTAGGTGGAGCATTTCACTTACTTGCGGTAATATTCCTTGTACTATTGATCTTATGGTTATTAAGGGTCATTTAAAGAACTCTAAAAGAAAGAAATTAAAAAAGGCAAACATAATGTTTGCCTTTTTTAATTCTTAGAACTTAGATTTGAGGCAAAAAAAATCCTTCTGTGAGAAGGATTTTTTTATTTGGGTAATTGGTCCGTTTAAGGAGGTTAGTTTGGAATATGTATATATGTATAAGTTGTGTTTTATATAGGCAGTGACAAATTACCCCAATTCCTATGTAAGCTACAGCTAAAATTGTACCAACCCGAAACCCTCATCATTAAAGGGTTCTACGTTTTAATAGAGTGGTATTAAATCTACAATCATCAAATTTATGGGGATTTTTTTCACATATCCTTGCTATTTTGACACTTTAAAGATCTTGTATAACCACAAAGAAAAACTTCCTAGTTCGCCCTTTCTTCTTAGGACATTTTTAATGTCTTTAAGTTTAACACTTCCTGTTTCAAGAATAGCATCATTGATCTGGCGCACATTTACACGCCATTTTTTTGTCCAATAAATTAAGTCGGTTTTATCCTCGGGATGAATAACTGAGCGTTTTGAAAATAAGATCATCTTTTTAATTTTTTAATATTTGTCCTCGATTTGTAAAAACATACAAAAACAGTTCCTGCCCATTATTTTAAAAAAATCTATTTATAATTTTACATTTAAGAAAATTTATTTCGCAGATCGCTCCCTGTTATCCCGTTTTGTGATAGTTAACGCAGCAATCACTATAATTTATTGCTGGCACGCATATTTGATTGTATATATTAATGATTTTAAAAAGTTTTGTTCTAATTGAAAAAGAGGGTCGGTTTTTGCTTATTAAAGAGGCTGCCAAAAAATGGGGCGGGAAATGGTTTTTACCGGGCGGTAAAGTTGAATTGAACGAAACACCCGAAAATGCCGCACATCGAGAAACCAAGGAGGAAGCAGGTTGTGATATAACTATTAATGGGATATTTTACTTCAGGTATGATCACAGTTTTCTTGATAACTATTTATCAATCTTTTTTGCTGCCACAATTGTTGGTGAAGAGATATTAAAACAAATAGCCGATAAACATTCATTAGAGGTTAAATGGTTTACTTATGTAGAGATTGCTAAATTGCCCTTAAGACAAAACCTTTTAGATGTAATAAAAAGTTACGATAAGAGTACATTAATCCCTGTAAACAATTTCAAGATCGTTTAGCGCCGTATTATCGTGAATTCCCGCTTTTTTTTCCCATATTTATTCATATTGGGGAAGATGTTGCTCAATATCCCATAAATATGCTTATTAACATATTTTATAAGGTACTGGTTCTCATTTATTTGCCAGCCCTAAAAAATTCGGCACTATTATTTCTATTGTAGTATAGTAAACAAACAAAACCTAGGTACGAATGCAGGTTGTTTAACCTAAAAAAATAAAAAATTATGGCTATTATCCAATCACAAACGCAGAAACTTACACAAAAGTTAACGCATCAGCAGATCCAATTAATTAATATTTTAGGTTTACCTACAATAGCACTTGAACAGCACATTGCGAACGAAATGGCCATTAACCCGGCCTTGGAATTTGACACTGTTGAAAAGGAAAATTCGGAAGAAGATCCTCAGGAAAACAACGAGCCCGAAATTACAAATGAAGATTTTATTTCAGAAGGAAAATTGGGTGAGGATTATGATTACAAAGATTATATGGACAGAGATTCTTTAGACGATTATAAATACGAAGCCAATAATCATGTGAAAGATGATGAAAAAAGAGAACAGGTTTTTTTAGAAAGCCATGATTTTACTGCGCCTTTGATATCCCAATTAGGTTTACTACCAATTACTGATAAAGAAAAAGAAATAGGTGCTTATATAATAAATACCTTAGATAATGATGGTTATTTAAGAAGATCAATAGGTGATATTGCTGACGAGTTTTCGTTTGTAACGGATTTTGTAACGGAGGAAGAAGTAGAATCAGTTTTAAATAAAATTAAAACACTTGATCCAATTGGTATTGGTGCAAAAAATTTAAAAGAATGTTTATTGCTGCAGTTAAATGCAAAAAAAGAAAAAACAAAAGATACTTATAATGCTATTTACATCCTCGAAAAACACATGGATGAATTATCGGTTAAGAATTTTGACATCATAAAAAAAACATTAAAGATTGATAATGAGGAATTACAAGATGCATTATCTGAGATCAAAAAATTGAACCCGGCTCCGGGTGGCAGTTCAAAAGAAAGTGGTGGAAAAGCAATTACTATTGAGCCTGATTTTACTGTAATGGTAGAAGGAGATAAAGTTGAGTTATTTTTAAACTCTTCAAAACATCCTCCGCTAAAAATAAGCGATGATTATACTGAAATGCTAAACTCCTATTCAAAATCGAAAGATAAAAGTTTACGCGAAGCCTCTAATTTTATAAAAAGCAAAGTAGAAGGTGCCAAATGGTTTATTGAAGCGCTGCAACAACGCGAAAAAGTGATGATCACCGTTGCAAAAGCGATTGTTAAACATCAAAAAAAATTCTTTATTACCGGCGACGAAGCCGATCTAAAACCTTTGATCCTAAAAACAATTGCAGAAGAGATCGATTCAGATATTTCTACCGTTTCACGAATTGTTATAAGCAAATATATTCAAACAGCTTATGGTACTTTATTGATGAAGCATTTATTTACTGAAGGTTTAAGTACAACCAATGGTGAAATTGTAAGTACAAAAGAAGTGAAGAAAGTTTTATTAGAGTGTGTAAATACTGAAGATAAAAATAATCCATTAAGCGATGAACAAATAGCGAATCTTTTAATGCAAAAAACTTATTCTATTGCTAGAAGAACAGTTGCAAAATACAGGGAAGAACTAAACATTCCAAGCAAAAACTTCAGGAAAGCCGCTGCAGCATAGAGAATAAAGCTTGTTTAAGAATAAATCACTTCTTATATTGTTTTTTTTAAGATATTTATAGTCGGGTCTATTCACATTGGATCAACGTATGAAAAAACAAAAGATCATCATATTAGGAGGCGGGTTTGCCGGCTTAAACGTTGCGCAAAAATTACACAATAAATTCTTTGATGTTATATTAATTGATAAATTAAATTATCATCAGTTTCAACCTTTATTTTATCAGGTAGCAACCGCCCGTTTAGAGCCGGCAAATATTTCTTTTCCATTTCGCAAAATATTTCAACGATCAAAAAACGTTCAAGTACGTTTGGCAGAAGCCATAGAGATACTTCCTGAATCCAACCAAATAAAAACTACCGAAGGATATTTTAATTATGATCATTTGGTAATTGCTACAGGTTGTAAAACAAATTTTTTTGGCAATGAACAAATAAGCAGATACGCTTATTCAATGAAAACCACACAGGAAGCTATTACCATTAGAAATGAGATCCTGCTGAGTTTTGAAAAATTTATTTGTGCCACTGAAGAAGAAAAGGAAGCGCTTTTAAATATTATTATAGTTGGAGCAGGGCCTACCGGAGTTGAATTAGCCGGATCGTTTGCGGAAATGAAAAAATACATTTTACCAAAAGACTACCCAACTATCGATTTTTCAGGTTTAACTATAACAATTTTAGAGGGCAGCAAAAATACTTTAAATAGTATGAGCCACGAATCACAAAAAGCCTCCAAAAAATATTTGGAAGGCATGGGCGTTAAACTGAAAACAGAGGTTTTTGTAACAGATTATGATGGAAAGCAAGTAACCTTAAATAACACTGAAACTATAAAAAGTAAAAACGTGATATGGGCCGCGGGTGTTACAGGAAATATTATTAAAGGTTTAACGGAAGACTCGGTAATAAAGAACAGGTTTGTTGTTGACAGGTATAATAAATAGAAAAATTATTCAAATATTTATGCCATTGGCGACATTGCTTATATGGTAACACCAAAATATACCAATGCCCACCCACAGTTAGCAAATGTTGCCATTAATCAAGGCAAAAACCTGGCTGATAATTTTATATCGAAAATAAAAGATAAGCCCTTAAAAGAATACGAATACAAAGATCTTGGATCGATGGCAACTATTGGTAAATTTAAAGCCGTTGTTGATCTTCCAAATTTTAAATTTCAAGGTCTCCTGGCTTGGTTTGTTTGGATGTTCTTGCATTTAATGTTGATATTAAGTGTTAGAAATAAATTTTTAACCTTTATGAACTGGACCTGGAATTTTATCGCAAAAGACTCATCGTTGCGATTGATCTTTAAAAATGATAATTAACTATCAATCGGTAATCAGATCTACTG
This sequence comes from Bacteroidota bacterium, assembly GCA_013697245.1. GTDB lineage: Bacteria > Bacteroidota > Bacteroidia > B-17B0 > Aurantibacillaceae > Aurantibacillus. The sequence goes on along the minus strand of JACCXH010000046.1, from coordinate 28,491 downwards.
CGGTGCCAAGTTGATTCGTGTTTTTTCTATATCTCTTTTTAAGCTTAAACATTTTTACATCTTTTATTATTTCCCTAACGTCAATATAAATACCTATTGAAGTAAAAGGCCCATCGAAGTGAAAATCTTTAACCTGATTAAAAATTGTTTTTCTATAGCCCACAATACCTTTTATACCAATCCACCTGATAGGTTTAAAGGCTAAGGATAATCCAAAGTCCGTTAAAAAAACAAATCCCGATTCTTTTGACTGAACCTCTCCGGTTATTGAATTTTTATAACGAAGCTCATTGTTACCGAAACCAAAATCGAGTGGCATTCCGAGCGAAAAATATCGTGTATTTTTATAAATGAATTCAGTATTTATACTTCCGTAATTCATTTTTAATTGCCGATCATAATCCACACCCTCAATTGTTTTTTGATAAGCACTCAAATTATTATTCAACCAGTAATATCCAAGTGTTATTCTTAATTTCTCTTTTAGCAGTACTCCGGCATCAATACCACTTAATGATACTCGTTGACCCTTAAAAAATATGGTTCTATTATCAATTTTTACCTGAGGCCTTACAAGTTTTACGCGCACAATGTAAGTAGAATCATTAATAAATGTTTTTCTAGTCATTTTCTTTTGACCAAAAGAGAATGAAACACAAAAAAATAAAGTAATTAAAATAAGTATATATCCGGTATGCTTAACTAGAAAGGTGTTCATCGCTATAAATTAATATTAATACTATGAAATTTTTGTTCCAATAAATAACATGCTTTTAAAGCAATGATCTTGAGAAAGTGGGGAAATTAATACACCCTTACACCCCACTTTTAAATATTTTACACACTTTCCCCAAAAATATCATCCAAACCTTTTGGCATAATATTGTTATATATTATTGTAAAGTATTTAACAAATATATGCTTAAGTATTTAAACAATTTAAAAAAATAAAAAGATGAAAAAAATTATCCTATCGTTGATTTTAGTAACACTATTTTCCGGAGCATACAGGTCTCAGGAAAAATACGGTAAAACATTAAACATTGGGGCCGGTATTGGCTATTATGGTTATGCGCCTGCAATTACATTAAATTACGAATTTGATGTGTTTAAAAATTTTACTCTTGCTCCTTTTGTGTCAGTTTTAACTTACAAAAGCTATCGGTATTGGGGAGATGATAATAAGCATTATCCTTACAGAGATTATTATTACCGCGAAACAATTGTACCTATTGGTGTAAAAGGCACTTATTATTTTGATGATTTATTAGATGCCAGCGATCGTTGGGATTTTTACGCAGCGGCTTCATTAGGTGTTGCGTTTAGAACAACCACTTGGGAAGACGGATATTATGGCGATAGAGTTGTAAGGCAATATGCTACTCCATTGTATGGCGATCTGCATATCGGAACTGAATGCCATTTAACACAAAAAGTTGGTTTATTTCTTGATCTTTCAACCGGTTTATCCACTTTAGGTTTAGGATTTCACTTCTAACCAAAAGATTACATTATTTTTTCGATGAGAAAATAAAACTCTAATTACAATAAAGAGTTTGTTGATTATCTAATTGCTTTACGTGTAAATAAACATTTACACATTATGTCTAAGATTAATCCAGATATTATTTTAAAACGCAGTATTATATACTGCGTTTTATTATTTATGCTTTCTGCCGGTAGTTTTGCGCAAAAAGACAGTACACAAAAAGATTCCTTAAGATTTTATAAAAAGATAAAGCATTTTGCGTACAAAAATAAATTAACCACTTGGATGTATGATGCTGTTTTTATTGACCCCGAGCCAAACGAATATCCAACCCAACCCGCTTCCAAAGAAAAGAAAAATGTTAATCCGTATTTAAAATACCAAGGCCGCATAATCCGTGAAATTAAGATAACTGTTTATGATCCGTTTGGGCATTCAGTAATGGATACTATGCCACGGAACATAAATAGCATGCAAAAAGCAGGTAACCGTTTGCATGTCACTACACGTCATTGGATAATTATTAACCGTTTATTATTTGAAAAGAATGATTCTCTTAACGCTTTGTCCCTTAGTGAAACGGAAAGGATCTTGCGGCAATCGGTTTTTATTAACGACGCAAGAATAACCATCAGCGAAGGAAAAAATAAAGATAGCGTAGATGTTAATGTTATTGTACAAGATAAATGGCCGATAACCATTCCTATACTGATAACAGATGTATCGGGTAATACCAGATTCAGGAATCAAAACCTTTTTGGTGTGGGACAGCAATTTGAACAATATGTGGGCTACAAAAAACCCAATGTGTTTGAGTTTAATGGTTTTTATAATATTGCAAATATTGACAACACTTATATTTCTTCATTATTTGCTTATCATTGGGATGCCAGCGGAACAAAAGCATCCATCAGTTTTGACAGAGGTTTTTTTTCACCGTTGTCAACCTGGGCAGGCGGAGTAAATGTAACAAGAGACTGGAGGTATTTTACATACACAGATAGTTTGGATTCACTACCAAAACGACTTGAGCTTAATATCATTAACTACGATGTTTGGGCCGGTAGAAGCTTTAAGCTAAGTAACGAAAAAAATCTATTCAATCAAAGCACAAATATTATTACCGGCTTAAGATTTTATACTACAAAATTTATTGAGCGACCGCCTTTTACAATAGATAAAGAAATGGGTAATCAAAATTCACATGCCATTGTTGGTAATGTTGGCTTTGCTGTGCAACAATATTATAAAGAAAAATTTGTGTATAGGTTTGGCGCAACTGAAGATGTGCCGGAAGGATTAATTGTTCAGTTTATTTACGGTGGCTATAAAAAAGAATTTGAAAAATTGCGCTATTATACGGGGATAGAAATAGCAAGGGCAAAACATTTTAATTTTGGTTATTTGTCAGCCACTTTGGCTCATGGTATTTTCTTCAATAAATATGTATCCAATGATATTACAACAAATCTTAAGCTTTATTATTTTAGCGATCTTGTACGAAGCGGTAAATGGTTCTTCAGACAATTTTTTAATTATAATTTAGTGCACGGCGAAAATAAGATCTCTAAAGAAACCCTTACTATTTTACCAGAAGAAATGTATGGCTTCACAGGCACAAGTCTTTCAGGCAACACTAAAATGATCCTTAACTCAGAGACCGTTGCATACATGCCTTACAACCTGATCGGCTTCAGATTTGCACCAATAGTAATGGCAGGTTTTGGAATGATCGGCGACCCTAAAAATCCTTTAATACAAAGCAGATTGTATCAATCTTATTCGTTAGGCGTTATGGTTCGGAACGAAAATCTATTAAGCAGCACGTTTCAAATATCCGTAGGACTCTATCCTTTTTTACCGGAGGGCGGAAATTATGTTTTAAAATACAACCCTGTAACCAGTTTTACATTAAGAGTAAGAGCTTTTTCGGTTTCTCAACCAGCCTTTGTAAGTTATTAATGGGTGCCGCGATCTTTATTTAAAATAAGGTCCATGGTTGTATGCTCTTCTTTTTCTTCCCGCATCCTTTTCTTTACGTATTCTATGCTGTCCATGATCAAGTCGGTACAAAGAACAATAAATGCTCCTTTTTTTGCATGATCAATAGCATATTGTATAGCTTCTAATTCGTCTGAAATAACTATGATGGAAGCATTTTTATTTTCTTGTTTTATACCTTCTGCCAAAAGATCGGTGACCTCGCTTTTTGGTCTGCCCCGCATATCTTTATCATGACGAATTATAATTTCATCAAACATTTTACCAGAGAAAATACCAAGATTTTTAATGTCCTCATCCCTTCTATCCCCCACTCCTGTTATTATACCGATCTTTGAGGTAGCTTCTGTTTTATCCAGAAATATTTTTAGCTCCATAAAGCCACCAGTATTGTGCGCATAGTCGATCATAAAATCAAAGTTCCTGAATTTAAAAACGTTCATGCGACCGGGAGTGATTTCCGGCGAAGGTATAAATGTTTGCAGTGCATTGCGAATGTCTTCAATTTTAAAATTCTGAATTATTGCTGCAAGCACAGAAGCTAAAATATTTTTTATCATACATTCTGCTTTTCCTCCAAACGCTAAAGGAATACTTTCAATTTTACTTATTCTTATTTTCCACTCGCCTTTGCAAACAGTTAAATAGCCTTTTTCAATAACTGCCGCTAATCCTCCATCTTCACAATGCTTTTTTATACGTGCGTTATTAATATCCATGCTAAATAATGCAATGTTACAATCTAACTCTTCGGCCATTTCATATACAAGATCATCATCGGCATTTAAGATCGAATAACCGCTATCAAATGTGCTTTTAGCAACAATAGCCTTTACCTTGGCCATTTCAGAAAGTGTTTTAATACCTTTTAAACCTAAATGGTCTTCAGAAATATTTGTAATAATACTAATATCACAATGATCAAATCCTAAACCGGATCTTAAAAGACCTCCACGTGCGCATTCTAAAACTGCAAAATCAATAGTTGGATCGGTTAAAATAGTGTTTGCACTCTGGTAACCAGTGCAATCTCCAAAATGAATTACTTGATCTTGAATATAAATTCCATCAGTAGTTGTATAACCCACTTTATGTCCTGCCACTTTTGCAATATGCGCTGTTAAACGCGTTGTAGTTGTTTTTCCATTTGTGCCTGTTATAGCAATTATTGGAATGCGCGACAGCTTATTGTTTGGAAAGAGCATATCAATTACCGGCTCTGCAACATTTCTTGCAAGACCTTTTGAAGGACTTAAATGCATTCTAAAACCCGGGCAAGCATTTACTTCTATCACACTTCCGTTATTATTTACGTTTATTGGTTCGCTCACGTTTTTTGCAACTATATCAATACCGCAAATATCAAGATTCATTATTTTCGCAACCCTTTCTGCAATAAATATGTTAGCGGGATGAACTTTATCTGTATAGTCCGTAGAAGTTCCGCCGGTACTTAAATTAGCCGTGTCTTTTAAAAACAATATCTCGCCAATTGGTAAAATATGTTCAAGCGTTAATTTTTTCTTACTTAATATCTCGGTTGTTACCTTATCTATTTTAATGGCAGTTAATGTTTTTTCATGTCCGTCACCGCGTTTTGGATCGGCATTGGTCTGATCGATCAATTGTTGTATGGTAGAAATTCCATCGCCCATAATACTTGCCGGTGTTCGTTTTGCTACAGCTACTAATTTATAATTGATCAATAAAAAGCGGTAATCGTCTCCTTCAATATATTTTTCGATGATTATTTCATCCGAAATAGTTTTTGCTATTTGAAATGCTTTTAAAGCATGTTCCAGTGTTTGTATGTTTGTGGTAATACCCCGGCCATGATTGCCATTAATTGGTTTTATAACAATAGGAAAACCCATTTTCTCAATAATTTCTTTTAAACCTTCCTCTGTGGTAGTAACATCGCCGGATGGAACAGGGATATAGGCTTTACCAAGGATCTTTTTGGTCTCTTCTTTATCGCCTGCTGTATCCACGCCCCAACTGCTCGTATTAGATGTCATCGATGCTCTAATCATTTTTTGGTTACTTCCCTGACCAAGTAATATAAGCGATCCATTTTCCATGCTTCGGAAAGGGATATTTCTTTTTGTCGCTTCATTAATAATAGACATGGTGCTTGGGCCAAAACCCTTTCTCAATTTAATTTTACGTAATGCTACGATATCTTCATTAATATCATATTCTTCACCTGCCACCAATTTTTCCGCGATCTTTACCGCCGCTTCCGCTGCATATGTTCCCGCAGATTCTATCTCATATGAGAACACCACATGATAAACGCCTTCTTCACCGGTAGAACGAGTCCTACCAAATCCGCAATCCATTCCGGCAAGGGATTGGATCTCTAAAGCAATGTGTTCTATCACATGACCCATCCAGGTGCCTTCTTTTACACGCTCAAAAAAACCGCCTTCGTAATTTTGTGAACAGCGGTGGCTAAATAGTGAAGGCATCATTTTTTCAATACGATCAGAAAATCCTTCGATCTTATTGGTTGGATAATTTTCAAGATCGCCAAGATCTAATTTTAATACAATAAGATTATGTCGATAGTTTGACCAGTAGTTTGGTCCTTTCATGGTTTTAATCTCCAAAACGGTCATGGTTTTTTCTTTTATGTAATTAAAAGTGAAAATTTCGTGCCATTTTTTATACCTTAATTTTAGGAGCTATCAAATTAAAAAGTGTGGAGATAATGTATATCTATCTTATTGCTTTGTAGAATTGTTTCCCCTTTTTGATTTAGCTGATTCTCCCTGATTGCCTATACTTACACAGAATGAGCAATTGGCATTAAGTTTTCAGTATAAGTATACATATGGTATCATTTGCCATTAAATAAACTTAAAACAAAAAAATAACGATTATGAAAAATTCAATTTTTATTGCAGCCGCTTCGTTAATTATGATGACAGCATGTAAAGATCCCCAAAAGGATGAAACAGTAGTTCGTCAAAGAGATTCACTTATGGCGGTAATAGACGAAAGAGAATCTTCTGTAAATGACTTTATTGGTTCGTTTAATGAAGTAGAACGAAACCTTGATTCTGTTAGCAGAAAACAACATATTATCTTAATGAATTCAAGTAAGGGTGATATGAAAGCAGATCAAAAAGCCCGTATCAACTCAGAGATCAGGGCTATTAATGAGCTTATGGATGCAAACAACAAAAAATTAAAAATGTTGAATCGCAAACTAAACCGTGCAGATAAAAAAAATGCAGGCCTTGAAAAGACAATTCAATTATTAAACGATCAGTTAAATCAAAAATATGCTGAGCTAAATGAGTTAAACCAAAGACTAAATGAGCTTAATGCTCAGGTAGCACAGTTACAAACATCTGTTGATACGCTTTCAAACCAAAACATGGCGCAATCGCAAACCATTAATGAAAAAACAACGCAATTGCATACCGCCTATTATGTTGTTGGTCATTCAAAAGATCTTCAAAAATCAAATTTAATTGATAAAAAAGGTGGCTTGTTGGGGATTGGAAGAACTGCAGAGTTAAGTCCAAATGTTGATAACAGTCAATTTACGAAAATTGATTATACAGAAACTACAAGCATTCCTGTTAATAGCAAAGATGCTAAATTAATCACTACCCATCCATCTGATTCATACACCTGGGATAAGACCGGTAAAATGATCAACAGTTTAATGATCACTGATCCTGAAAAATTCTGGAGCGCATCAAAATATTTGGTTATTACTAATTAATTTGATCTTAAGCTTATGTTTTAATTTTAGTTTAAGCTTAAATTCAAAAACAAAAGCCGCTTTTAGGAGCGGCTTTTGTTATTTTATATATTTACGTTGAATAAGTTTTTGCAGTATTACATTAGAGTAAGAAACATCATTATTACTCAACCAAATAACCAATATATCCTGCTTTGGGTACATGACTATTTGGCATTTGTAGCCAGGGCTAAGGCCTTCACATTCCATAAAAGTATCTTTATTTTTTTCTTCATGTATCGTCCATGCAAATCCTTGTGTTGGAATTCTTAGCGCTCGCCAATTTTCGGGTTTGTATATTTTCATAGCAGGTTTTAGCGTTTCACAATCTAAAAACACACATTCTTTTATAGCGTAGGCATACTTTCGTAAATTACCTATCGATGTCCAAATGCTATTACAAGCGGGAAGTTTCTCGTTACAAATATGATGTTTTACTATTTTATAAATATTTTTTTCTTTTCTGTATGCCCCGGTTATTTCATCATCTGTATTATTTTCGTTCACAAATTTGGCGTTCAACATTCCGGTAGGACTAAAAATATTTTGTTGTATAAATGTTTGCCAATCGCCTTTGCCAACATATTCAATAATTACAGCCAGGATATTATAATCCTGTTCTGAATCTCTGTAATTACTTCCGGGTTCAAATTCAGGTTTATCAATAAAATCTGTAAAAGAAAGTTTACTCGTTCTCACTACAGGAAGGCCAGAGGTGTGGGATAATAAATGTTTAATTTTAAGTTTGTTCAACTCTTCTTTGTTGTTAATACCCGGAAAAAACTTTGAAATTGAATCTTCAATAGAAAGCTGTCCTTGCTTTTGAAGAATTAGGATACTATAAGCAATAAAGGTTTTGGTAATTGAAGAGATGTTTATTAATGTATTCTCGTCGAATTTTGCTTTTGTTTTTAAATTTGTAAGGCCAAACGACTTTGAATACATCAATCGATGACCCTTTTGAATATAGATGTTTGCGCCGGGCTCATTCTCTTTTATTTTAGAAAAAACAGAATCAAGACTCAGTGTTAATAAAACATCCTCGCCATCTTGCGATCTGGTATTTAAAAAAGAAAAGAATAAAATAAATAAAATAACGGACCTTTCCATGTTATATAAATATAGAAAAAATTATGTGTACTAAAACACAAGGCCGAAAATGTGGTGAATATTTTGCTTAGCTAAAGAACATTTATTTTAATTGAGCCGATCAAATAAAATGTTTTGATATTACTGTCGGAAATAAGTTAAAACATTAAGAATGCACTTTTATAATGTCTTTTTCGCAAAAACTAGATTTCTTAGCGGGGGAATTATTTTCTTGTTTTGAGTTTTAGCCTAAGCTTGTGTTCTTCTAACAGTTTTCGCCAATCGATAAAAAATAACCCTAAGATCAAGATCACTGCCAAAACAAGGCCAGTAATTGATTGCCAGGATGCGGCACCACTCAGGATATGATCAGCGTTTTCAGACGCATATTTGCCTGTAAGTACAGCAATCGTATCGCTTGTAAATTTTCCTACAAAGAAAGCCGGAATAATATAAATAGGTTTTGTTTTAGCTATGCCTGCCGCCACAAACAGCGGTGTAGTTGGCAAAGGCATTAAAGAATACAGCAATACAAAAAGTTGGCCTTTCCAGCCATCTTCCTTTAATTTTTTTCCGAGTAATTGAATATCTTCATTTTTTTGTTTACTAAAAATTTTGTCAGAAAGTTTAGGAATATAAAGTGTAAGGATAAGTCGCCCTAGAATTGAACCCATAACTCCGATTATTATTACCGGCCAAATAGCAAGATCGAATTTTATTTGTAAAAAGATCATAATTGTAAAAGCCGGTGGTAAAGGAAAAGGAGTAACATCAAAAACCAGCGCACCCAAAAAAACAAGTAGATATTTATAAAACATATTTATTTTAACGCAAAAGTTGTGCCTTGGCAAATTGGTTCCAATAAAAAAATCCCCGTAAAAACGGGGACTTTCTAACAATTAAAACTAATCGAAAAAAGGTTATTTTTTAATGATCTTTTTGGTAATTGAACCAATTCTTACAAAGTAAATACCATTTGGTTGAGTGCTTAGATCAACCTCAATTTTATTTTCCTTAGTATCACTCTTATAAATAAGAGAGCCTAAAGAGTTATAAATTTCAGTAGATTCTTTTTCTTCAGAAACAATAGTTAGTTTATTGCTGAATGGGTTTGGATAAACGTTAACAGCATTGTTCTTTAATTCTGCTTGTGCAATACCCGTGCAAGGCGATACACTTTGACTAATTGTTGTTGTTCCTACACAACCTTGCGAGCTTGTTCCGCTTAGGGTATAGGTTGTTGTAACAGTTGGGTTAACAGTAGTTGAAAAGCTGTTTGAACCATTGCTCCAAGTATAGCTGGTTGCAGAACTGCTGCTAGTTAACACAACCGGTTGGCCGGCACAACTTAGAGTAGAAGTACTGAAAGCAAAAATAAAAGGAAGCGGATTAACCACTACTGCCAAGGTTTTAGTGCCTGAACAAGAACCATTAGAACCATTAACTGTATAGTTTGTAGTGGTAGTTGGTGTAATAATATTTTGAGCAACTACCGGGCCATTGCTCCAAATATAATTTGACGCGCCCTGCGCAATTAATGTAGTAGATTGACCTGCGCAAATAGTGGTTTGACCGGAAACTAAAACCGTAGGTGTTGTAGTTACACCAATATTTATGGTGCTTGTTGAAGTACATAAAGGAAAATTTGCTATGCCTCCTAAAGTTGTTGTGAACGAATACATCGTTGAAACTATCGGTGAAACTGCAGTTGTTGCAGTTGTTGCACTGTTACTCCATAAGTAATTTGGTAATGCCGGGCCAGCAGCAAGCGTAACCGATGCTCCGGAGCATATGGTATTTGAACTTGATGTTAGAACAGGGTTTGGTTTAGCAACCACTTTAATTACCTGCCCGGTAAATGCATTGGGTCCGGATCCGCTTGCTATTAATGAAATTGTATAAGTAACTAAAGTTGTATTACTGAATGTAAAGGTTGGACTAGCTGCAAAAGCATTACTAATTGTAACGCTTGTAGAAGGGGTGGTGAACCAGGTGTAGTTGGTTGCCGCAGTACTTGCATTTGTAAAAGTATAAACACCAGCGCACATAGTACCGGTTGATACCGGGTTGCTTAGCGGACCTGACACAGTTGTTCCTGTAGGGCTTGTAAAGGAAGCAACTTGTGCACTAGTACTGAAACCTGTTAGGATAAATCCAAGTAAAACAAATGCTTTTGCGAAAGACCGAATTCTTTTGTAATTTTTTTTCATGTTTTTTAATTTATGATGTTCAACAAACATCGTAATATAAAATAAATAAAGTTAAATCACTCACTCATTCAAATGCAGCTTCCAATAGTTATTTTGTCTAAAAAAGCAATTTTGTGATTGATTACCGCTGTTTAAATATTTGGGTTATTGTTTTATAACTAACATACAAAACCGTGGCACCAGTTTTAATTATTTGTAACACCGGCGTCGATCCAACAAACTATCACATCTTTTTGTCCATCGGTAAGCGAACCGCCTTTCGGCATGCTTCTATTAACAATAGCACTTCTTATGGATGAAGCGGCAGAACTGATTTGAGAATAATTGCTATACTCATTATGACAACTAACGCATTTACTTTGAATTAAAGGCAAGACATCCGTCTTAAAAGATTTTATGCCATTGCAAGTTGGTGTATACAAAGCGGGGGTTTTATTTTTCTTTTGGCAGGAAGCGATTATAAAGAATAAAACAACACTTAAACTTATAGCTATGGTGATTGTTTTTTTCATTATATTTTCCTAAGGTAAAGGTAAAACATTTTCTACCAAAACATTCTTCTTTAAGTAAATTTGGCTTTAAAAATTAAACGGTCCTGTTTCCTTAAATTAAGCGTGATTACAACTTACGAAAACTAAATTAAGATTTTTCTTCGGCCCGTTAAAATCGGTTTGTTTAAGAGAATAATAGGTTAAAACAAAGGTTTACCAAGTAAAGCCTGTATTAAAGTCGCTGTAACTATTACCAAATAAAGTGTGGCAATAATAAATACATGGGTTGTATTTTTTGCAATGTAATAAGAAATTATAGGAATAACTTGTATTGCGTGAAGGCCTAAAAAATGGGCAACTCTTAAATCTCCGTTTGTTCTGCTCCAGTTTAAAACCGGCAAGCCTTTTGTTCCATCTTCAGCACCAATCGTATGTTTTAAATACGAGCCCATTAAAAATCCTTCAAACGAGAATATAACTGTAACTATAATACTTAATCGTATACTCCAAATAACAATAGAGGTGGTACTAAAAATTTTTTGAGTAAAAAATAAAATCCCAATATATAAAACACTTAAAATAACAATGGTAATAACAAGTCCCATCAGGGCGTAGATCAACGTATCAAAAGGGGTTTGGTTATTGTAATGCGATATTTTATTTCTGGCAGCTTGCATGGTAATAGCAACTAATTCATAAGCCAATCCAATGGCCGTTATCCAACTTACAATACTCACATGTTGCTGATTTTGGAGGTACTGCATGTAAAATGCCAATGTCCAGGCAAATATGGCTGTGGAAAGAAAGAATTTCATAGGCTTGTAATAAGCGTTTATACCCATAATCTGAATAGATGTTGTTTGGGTTAATATTGCTGTAATTATTGTTCCAATAAATGCCAACAAGCCGAAATAAAATAAAATTTCGTTTCGCTGCTTAATTGTTTCAAGAATTTCTAACATAATTTTATAGATTAACGGGCACTTTTTTTATATATTACAAGTAAAATATTTTGTTGCCTTAGATTATAGAGTTATGCTTTTTTTCTTTTATATGAATATTCATGCCTTTTAATCCATTCCGCTTTTCCAATAAACTGAACTTCTTTTTTATTGCAAAAAGATAATTCTCCAAATGTATATGTATGTCTAATTATCGCCGGCATATCGTCGTTTCCATCTTTCCCTAATTCTTCTGTTATTATTTCAGTATCTCCGTTTGCAAGCTTTTTCTTTGCCTTTACTGCTTCTTTGCCAAAAAAATTCCCTGCTTTTGAAATCGTAATCGTGTCGGAGGAATTAGCGTTTGCCTCGTTGGGGTATTTACTGGCAAATATATAGCTATTTGTTTTTTTAATTCGGATCACCTCAATGTTCGCCGGCATAGTATATGGTTTAGCCGTTGAATAGTCGAGATATGTTAAAGATCCTTCCCAATTTCCGATTAATTGCTTAAAATCTTTCGTAGTAATTTTTAAATTATTTTTTTGGAATGAAAAACTTAAACCTAAAATACTTAGGAGTAAGATCAACGAAGTTTTAAATAATTTCATACGCCTTTTTTATTAAGTTAGATATATACTATTTTTAGTTCTACTTTTTATGCGCGATAAGAATTTAATTTAAATAACAAATTGTACCGTTTAAAACACTTGCAAAACTAACCCATAGCAAATAGGGTATTTGTAAGTAGGCAGCAGTTTTATTTATTTTTTTAAAAGCATAGATCATCGTTATTATACTTAACCAAATTACAATAATTTCTATAAATGCTAAGCATAATAAGTGAAATTTAAAAAACAGAAAACTCCAGCAAAAATTTAAAAATAATTGGATGACAAAAATTACGATTGCTCTCCTTCTGGCATAAACTTTTGGTGTTTGCATGATTAAGAATAGTGATATTCCCATTAAAATATATAGAAACGTCCAAACAGGCCCAAATAAATAATTTGGAGGATTAAAAATCGGCTTGTTTAATTCAACAAACCAGCCGTCAATACTTGTGGCTGTTGCAATATCGGCAACTGCACCTATTAGTAACGGTGTTAAGATACAAAGTGCCAATTTTAAATATTTATTCATGCTTTATTTTGGTTTATGAATTTCACTTAAAGGCGTATTCGGTTTTGCGTAGGTTAAACGGGCGATTTTTTTTGTGCTGTGATAGCTATCTAAGCCACTACAAGTAAGCGATCCGGCTTTTTCCAGATCAACAAATCCATCGGTCAACAAACAATCCTGCGGCACCGAAATACTTTTTATTTGTGCAATTATTAGCGAGGTTCCATTCTCAATCAGATCTACTTTCCTTACAAAATCGGCAGCAATTTGTATTTTACTTTCTTTAACAAAAGGTGCTGTATGTCCACCTCTATACTCAGGCGTTAAACCAGTAGAGTCAAACTCGCTGGTTGAAGCGTTGTATCGAGCTGATGTTTGATGTGCTTGTTTATAAAAATTTTCATGCACATGGTTTACCGTAAATTCAAGGGTAGATAAAATATTGCTTAATGTGTGTCTATCTGATGAATCGGGACGTACAATAAAACCGAATAGCGGAGGATTAGCCCCTAAATGAAACAAAGAATTGAAAACAGCTAAATTAGTTTTTCCAGTTGGATTTACAGTACCAATTAAGACTAAACTTTTAAAACCTCCCAATGAGTTGATCAGCGTTGCGCGATAGCGTTGTTCAAAAGCAAGGATGTCACTTAATTTAAATTCTTGTTGCATGATCATAGTTTTAAAGTTCCCATTCCACCGTCAACAGCTAAAATTTGTCCTGTTATCCAAGCCGACTGATCGGTTAATAAAAATGAAATTGATTGTGCTATCTCTTCAGCTTTGCCTACTTTTTTTAGTGGATTTCTTTTTTCGGAAGCTTCTAACTTATCAGGTGTGTTTGTAAACCTTTCAGCAAGAGGTGTAGATGTTAAGGAAGGTGCTACAGCGTTTACGCGAATAATTGGCGCTAATTCTGCTGCCAATGCCTTTGTTAATCCTTCTAAGGCGCCTTTTGACATCGCTATAGAAGCATGGAAAGGCATGCCCATTTGTACGGCAACAGAACTAATTAAAACGATAGATGCCTTAGTGCTCTTTTTAAGATTAGGTAAATATGTTTGAATACAATTAACAGCGCCTAAGGAATTTGTCTCGTAGTCAATTCTAAATTCCGGAGTAGTTAACCGATGAAAAGGTTTTAAATTGATAGTACCCGGAAAATAAACCAAACCATCTATATTGTCTGTTATTGCAGGCAAATTAATAGTTTCATAATTCTCTACTTTAAAAAAAGTGTCATAATCATAACTTTTTTCTTTAGTTGAAAGCCCAATAATATGATGGCCTTGAGTTTGCATCAGTTCTGCAGTTTTAATGGCCATTAAGCTTGATGCGCCTGCAAATAAATAGGTTTTATTCATTTCGTTCGTTGTTTTGATATCTTATTAAATGTAATACTACGCTGCAAATTGCTCTTAAAACGATGGATGCCATTTACGCGTGTTTTTGCATGTTTGGTTTTGGAGGTTTCTACACGTTTTCGCCACAATTTATAGCTGCTAAATTTTAATTTGTTTTTCATTAGAGTTTTAACGTCACTCTCTTTTAATCCAAATTGAAATTTTATTGCGTCGAACGTGGTGCGATCTTCCCAAGCCATTTCTATAATACGGTTGATATCTATTTCTGATAATTTACTTGTCAGTTTTAAATCTTCTATTTCCACGTAAGCCATAGGTGATGGCAGATCACTATAGTAGCAGTATGTATTATCGTTTTGCTTCATTATCTATTTATTAAATAATTCTTCGATTTTTTTATGGCGATAATCAAATATTTTTTTTAACTGTTTTTTTACAAATAATCCGTTTAATAATTTACCTATAAAACCAAATGGCAATTTGTAATGCACTATATCAATCATTTCAACTCCGCCAGTTACCTGTTTAATAAAATGTTTGTGATGCCAAAATGAATAAGGACCAAAGCGTTGCTCATCTACAAAGTAATTTTTATCTTCAACGTGCGTTATTTCCGTTACCCAATTTAGAGCGATTCCTAAAACAGGTGAAACAGTATATTCAATAATTTGACCTTGAAACATTTTCTCGCTTTTCGCATTTTCATCAATAATTGTAAAATTCATGTATTCGGGTGTTATTACTTTAAGATTAGATGGCGAACTCATAAAATCCCATACAGTATTTATATCGCTATTAATGAATTGTTTAGTTTTAATTACATGTAACATAATAGATTAGTTTTGATACAAATTTCATCTATTTTATTTTGTTTAACAAATTTATTTAATTATTAAACAAAATAATCTTAAATTTGTACCGTAAATGGAAAGTTTTAAAGTTTCGGTATATAGGAAAGAGCATTTTAACGCTGCGCATAGGCTTCATAACGATCTGTTAAGCATAGAAGAAAACAAAGCCATCTTTGGCAAGTGCAATAACATTAACTACCATGGTCATAATTATGAATTGATCATTAAAGTAGCTGGAGAAATTGATGCAGTTACAGGTTATGTTATTGACATGAAAATTTTAAGTGATTTAATAAAAACAGAAATTATTGAACGATTTGATCATAAAAACCTAAATCTTGATATTGAGGAATTTAAGCACATAAATCCTACTGCGGAAAATATTGCATGGGTGATATACACGATTTTAAGGCCAAAGATTGAAATTAAGTATGAATTAAAAATTATTTTATATGAAACAGAAAGAAATTATGTTGAATACCCTTCTTAAAGAAAATTCATTTATTGGTGAATTAACAAGCGAGGAAATTGGAAATGATCACATCTCTTCAGGAATTGATACGCCTATGACAGCGAATGCTTTTAGCATCACAGAAGAAGAAAAAATAGCAAAAATAGAACTTTGTTTTAAGGAGATAATGGAAACTTTGGGTTTAGATCTTAATGATGACAGTCTTAAGGGAACACCCAACCGCGTTGCAAAAATGTACGTAAAGGAGATATTTAATGGATTAGATCCCTCAAATAAGCCATCAATAAAGTTGTTTGAGAATAAATATCATTACAATCAAATGTTAGTTGAAAAAGACATAACGTTTTATAGTAATTGCGAGCATCATTTTGTTCCTTTTTTTGGAAAAGCCCATGTAGCATATATTTCAAATGGCAGCGTTATTGGTTTGTCAAAACTTAATCGTATTGTAAACTATTATGCAAAGCGACCACAGGTTCAAGAACGACTTACCATGCAAATTGCAAGAGAGTTAAAAGAAATACTTAAAACCGAAGACATTGCAGTAATAATTAACGCAAAACATTTATGTGTTTCTTCAAGAGGGATAAAAGATGATAGTTCATCCACAATAACTTCTTTTTATGGTGGTAAATTTGCAGATGAACATACCAAAAAAGAGTTTTTGAGTTATTTAAATATTAAAACTGGCAATTAATGGTTAACCCGATTGACAAAGATAAAGTTGCTGAAAACCCTGGTTTAATACCCTATCCTCATACTATTGGAAGTATAGTTGTAAAACCCGAAGATGTTGGCAAATTAAAGTCAAGGGCTCTTTCAGCAATGCACGAGCAAACCCAAATGCAATTATTTCAAATTCAAAAGCAAGTTGAATTACTTATAGATCAAGCAAATGAAATAAAAAAAAGAGTAGATGTGAGCGAATATATATATATGGCTACAATATCTTTTGAACCTTTTATTGGCAATAGTTATCATTTATATAAAAAAAATGGCGAATATAAACTAATGATGATTGGGCCGGAAGAATGGGGACGTTCTGCTCCCAACTCATTAGAATTTGTTAGCACCGTACGTTTATTAAGCGATCATACTTGGGAAGTAGTTTAGCTGTATAATTTATATTAAATTTATCATTAAAATGAGGCTATATCAAATAACAGAATTAGAACAATTAACCGGCATTAAAGCCCATACTATAAGAATTTGGGAGAAAAGATATAATCTTATTGAGCCGGATAGAACATCTACCAATTACAGGCGTTATAATGATGAACAGGTAAAAAAACTTTTAAATGTATCTACTCTCTTATCTAATGGCTACAAAATCTCTAAAATTGCTGCCTTAACCGAAAAAGACATTCATGGAAAGGTTTTTGAACTAAATTCAAGTAACAATGAAGATATAATATGCAAAAACTTCATTAATGATCTTGTTAAAGCCATGATATCTTTTGACGAACCTGCTTTTGAAAAAACATATTCTGCAGTAATAAACAGGTTTGGATTATTTGATGCCATGTTAAATGTATTTTATCCGCTTTTAAATAATATTGGACTCTTATGGTCTATCAATAATGTTAGCCCGGCTCAGGAACATTTTGCCTCTTGCTTACTTAAACGAAAAATAATGTCGGCTACAGATGGTTTACCTTTAGCAAAAAACAAAAAAAAGAAATTTCTTTTATTATTAGTTCCGGGAGAACTCCACGAAATTAGTCTTCTTTTCGCCAATTATATTATTCGGTCTAAGGGCTGCGAAACAATTTATTTAGGTCAAGATGTACCTTATGAAAACATATCGGTTGTGTTAAAGCAAATAAAGCCAAATTTCATACTTACATTCTTTACAACCCCAAAAGATGAAAAAGCTATTTATAGCGATATCAAGAAAAATTTGCATCTGGGCGAAAGTATAAAATTACTTGTTAGCGGCAGCTCGGTTACTACACAGTATTTAAAAGACAAATTAGGCGCGCACATAATTAGCCATCCTAAGGACCTCTTGACCTTTTTATAAATAACTCCATTTTTTAGGATTATATACTGACTCATTTTTACCACCTTTTTAATTTTATTTATTTAAGTGCAGTTCTTATGCCAGGCTTGTTTCTGTTTTTTAATCATCAACCTTAAAACCGCTCATTTTAACACATAATTTACAGCAAAGGTCATTTTTTGGTATTTTTGTTTTGTTTAACAATAATTATTATTTGTTAAACAAAATATTTTGCATATTTGTACAATAAATTACCATAAATAAACTTAATTATTGAAAACAGTTGGCGTTATAGGATCTGGCATTAGTAGCTTAAGCGCTGCGGCTATTGTAGCAAAAGCAGGCTATAAGGTTAACGTTTTTGAAAAGAACGAACAGCTTGGTGGCAGAATGCGGCAATTCACAGAGTCAGGTTTTACATTTGACATGGGGCCAAGTTGGTATTGGATGCCTGATGTATTCGAAAAATTTTTTAATAATTTTAATTATACAACTTCTGATCTTTATCATTTGGTTACACTCGATCCCGGCTTTCAGGTGATTTATAAAAACTCCGAGTCAATTAAAATCCCTTATAGTTGGGATAAATTATTGGATCTATTTGAAAGTATAGAAACCGGTGCTGCTGATAATCTTAAAAAATTTATGAGCGGAGCCGAGTATAAGTACATGGTTGGCATAAATAATCTTGTGTACAAACCCGGCCTTTCATTAAGAGAACTCATTACACCCGAAACTATCAAAGGCTTCTTTAAACTCCAACTGTTTTCATCGTTTAGTCATCACGTAAGAAAATACTTTAAAGATGAACGGCTTATCTCTTTAATGGAATTTCCCATTCTTTTTTTGGGCGCTATGCCAAAAGATACTCCGGCGCTTTATAGCTTAATGAATTATTCGGGGCTTAAGCAAGGTACATTTTACCCCATGGGTGGTTTCAAAAAGGTGATTGATGGCGTTGTAAAAATTGCCACTGAAAATGGCGTTGAATTCTTCCCTTCTGAACCTGTTACATCCATTAATTATGATGATAATTTAATTAAAATCCAAACAGAAAAACGCCATCTAAAAGTAGATGGTTTAATCGCCGGGGCCGATTACAATCATGTAGAGACGAAATTATTGCCAACTCAATTTCGCAATTATAAAAATGAATATTGGGAAAGTAGAACGTTTGCTCCTTCCTGCCTTTTGTTTTACCTTGGTGTAAATAAAAAAATTAATAATCTCGAACATCATAATCTTTTTTTTGATGAAGATTTCGACATGCACTCAAACGAAATTTATACAGATCCAAAATGGCCTTCAAAGCCTTTGTTCTATGTTTGCTGTCCTTCTAAAACCGACTCATCGGTTGCACCCGAAGGAAAGGAAAATCTTTTTATCCTGATGCCAATTGCTGCAGGTTTAGAAGATAGTGGCGAGGCACGCTTTGAATACTTTGAAAAATTAATGCAAAGGCTTGAAAAATTTACTCAAACTGATATCAGAAATAATATTGAATTTCAAAAAAGTTATTGTGTGAGTGATTTTGAAAAGGATTATAACTCATATAAAGGAAATGCATACGGCCTTGCAAATATACTGGCACAAACCGCTAATTTAAA
Source organism: Bacteroidota bacterium (assembly GCA_013697245.1). GTDB lineage: Bacteria > Bacteroidota > Bacteroidia > B-17B0 > Aurantibacillaceae > Aurantibacillus. The sequence continues at coordinate 9,095 of JACCXH010000046.1, read as the reverse complement.
GCCAAAAATAAAAAACAAACACATTAATAATTTTTATTACACGGGGCAATTAACCGTTCCGGGGCCCGGTGTACCTCCGGCAATTATTTCTGGTCAGGTAGCCGCTAATGAATTAATAAAAAAATTTCGCGCACAACTATGAAGGATTTATTTGATAACGTTTCAACAGAATGCAGTAAATTGGTCACTAAACAATACAGCACAAGTTTTTCGTTGGGTATAAAATTTCTTAGTAAAAATATCCATAACCCCATTTATAGCATTTATGGTTTTGTACGTTTTGCTGATGAAATTGTGGATTCATTTCATGGATACGACAAAAATATGCTTTTAGGGAAATTTAGGGAAGATACTGTTGAAGCCTTGAATAATAAGATCAGTCTAAATCCAATATTAAATTCATTCCAAAAGGTTGTTCACGAATACAATATCTCATGGAGCCACATTGATACATTTCTAAAGAGTATGGAAATGGATCTCGATAAAAAAAATTATGATACAATAAATTACGAATCTTATATCTTGGGTTCTGCAGAGGTTGTAGGTCTTATGTGCCTTAAAGTATTTGTTAATGGCGACGAAAAATTATTTGAACAGCTAAAACCATTTGCCATGAGCCTTGGTGCCGCGTTTCAAAAAGTAAATTTCCTTCGTGATGCGAAATCCGATTTCGAGATTCTTGGAAGGGTTTATTTTCCGGGAGTTGATTTAAACCACTTCGATAATTATAATAAAAAAGATATAGAATCAGATATAGAGAAGGATTTTAAGCACGCACTCTTAGGGATCAAACAACTTCCTGCTGATTCGAGGTTGGGTGTTTATCTGGCATACTATTATTATAGACGTTTATTTAAAAAGATAAAGTCGGTTCCCCCTAATGAGATATTAAACAGGCGTATCCGAATTCCAAATGCGCAAAAATTTGGATTAATGTTTCAATGTGTTATAAGGCACCAGTTAAATATTTTATAAATAAAATAATTACAAAATGAAAAAGCTTCTTTTATTAATTCTATTTGTTACACCATTTTTACAATGGGCCTCAGATATGGATATTGTTAAATTAAGAAATTTATACTATCAAGCCTCAATTAGCAAAGAAGCTTCAGAAAAATTTGCGCAAGCAACTGCTGTCGCCACAGGTATCGATAAAATAACCCTTACGGGCTATTCCGGCATGTCGTGGATGATAAAGGCAAATCATGCGTTTAATCCGTACAATAAATTATCCTATTTTTTTAAAGGAAAAGGGCTTTTAGACGGTGCGATCAAATCCGATGAGAAAAATGTTGAACTTAGGTTTCTGCGATATTGTGTGCAAACAAATGCGCCGAGTTTTTTAGCTTATAGTGGTAATATTTCATCCGATAAAAGTGTTATATTGATTAATTATTCAACTATTTTAGATCTTGATCTAAAAAAAAGGATAAAGGACTATTTATTAAGTTCTAAATATTGTACTGCCTCCGAGAAGAAAATTTTGCAATAGAATAATATGGACAATTTAATTTTTACATTTACAATTAAATGCCTAATTGGATCTTAAATACATTGCTTGTTATTTTAGCTTTTATTTTTATGGAAGCAGTAGCATGGCTCGCGCATAAGTATATTATGCACGGCTGGTTGTGGCGTCTTCATAAAGATCATCATGAGCCAAATACTAACAAGGCCATTGAGCACAATGATTCTTTCTTTTTAATTTTTGCAACTCCCGCTATAGTTTGTTTTTACATAGGATTTGATGATTTTTCGCTTCCTTTCTGGATTGCCGTTGGTATAACCATGTATGGAATCGCCTATTTTTTTATACATGATCTTTTTATTCACCAGCGTATTAAAATTTTACGGAACGCAAATTCTTTATATTTTAGAGCTGTAAGACGGGCGCACAAAACACATCACAAGCACCTCGGAAAAGAAGATGGAGAGTGCTTTGGCATGTTATTGCCGTCACTAAAGTATTTTAAGGAAGCGAGGAAAAATGCCAGATAAATATATTTATCTAGTTATAGATATTGGGGCAATAATAGTTCCCTTTTTATTTAGCTTTCATCCAAAAATAAATTTTCATAAACAATGGCATGCCTTCTGGCCGGCTAATCTTTTAACCACACTTATTTTTCTTATATGGGATGCTGTATATACTAAATTAGGTGTTTGGGGATTTAATGATAGATACATCATTGGTTACCGATTATTAGGTTTGCCTTTAGAAGAGATATTGTTTTTTACATGCATCCCCTATTCAAGTATTTTTACCTATTACTGCTTTACACAATTCTTTCCTTCGTCATTAAAAAAACTTCAAAAGCCTATTTCGGTTACGCTTATTATATTTTTAGCTATTTTGGGCGTTTTAAATATTACTCGACTTTATACTGGCGTAACTTTTATAGCATTAGCATCTTTGATTTTTACCTTTTCCTTTTTTAAAAAACAACATTGGCTCAATACATTTTACCTAATGTATCTGGTTATATTATTGCCTTTTTTTATTGTAAATGGAACTTTAACAGGAACAGGGATTGATCAACCTATAGTTTGGTATAACGATGATGAAAATATAGGTATTCGCATTTTGACAATTCCTATTGAAGATATTTTTTACGGAATGTTACTGCTTTTGCTTAACACAGCTTTTTTTGAAAGGTTCAGAACAAAAAATGCCTAAAAAGAGGATCCTCATATTTCCCTTCGACCTGATGTCGCACTATTTGCGTTGTATTAAACTTGCAGAAATTTATAGTGATCATGAAATTCATTTCGCATACTCTGAAAAATATGATGTATTCGTAAAAAAAGCGGGCTATTCTTCTTTCGTTGTGGAAAAATTTGATGCATTAGAAGTGATGAGACAGGCGGCGGAGTTTAATTTTTCGTGGTTAAATTATAAGGATCTTGAAAGAGTTTACTTGTCACAGGTAAAAGCGATTAATGCGCTGAACCCGGATTTTGTTATTTCAGACACATCTCCAACATTAAAAATGGCAGCAGAAAAAACAAATGTAAATTGCATTTCATTAATGAATGCATATATGTCAAAATATTATGATGGTGTACGTGGTGTATCAAGAACACATTATAGTTACGAATACTTAAAAAAACTCCCTTCTTCACTCGCAAAAATAATTACAAGATTTGCCGAAAAAGCAGCTTTCACGCAAGTGCACAAACCATTTAAACAGCTTAGAAAAAAATACGGTTTAAGTAAAAAGCTGTTTTACCTTGACGAACTAGAAGGTGATGAAAATCTTGTTTGTGATTCTGAAGAATTATTCTCTCTTAAAAAACCTCCTTTCAACTATAAGGTTATTGGGCCATTATTATATCAACAAACTAGCGAAGAGTTAGATTTGATGAGCTCCTTGCCTCCGAATAAAATAAACATCTGTATTTGTCTTGGGAGCAGTGGCAACTGGACTTCTTTAAATTTTTTATCTGACGAGAAATACAAAAAGGTAAACTTTATAGTTGCCGGAGACCTTAAAAGAGAGTTAAAAGGTTCACATTTTTTTCACAGAGATTTTGTTAATCTTGATAAAATACTCCCTCATTGTTCGCTTTTAATATGCCACGGTGGCAACGGTACTATATACGAAGGCTTAAGGCATAAAAAACAAATGCTTTTTTTAACCAACCACTTTGAACAGGAATGGAATGCAGAAAGGTTAAGTCAACTTGGATATGGTATCTGCTTAAATGATAATCCCGAGAAGATAATTAGCGAGAAACTAGAAGAAATATTTAAAACAATATAAAACACTTTATACAAATTGAAATAATGAAAAAATTGAATTAAAGCATGAAAGATAATATATTACTTGCGGGAGCAACAGGAAATTTAGGTGGTAAAATTGCGGATATGCTTATTTCAAAAAAAGCAAATGTAATTGCCATTGTGAGAAAAGAAACCAATCATACAAAAATTGAAAATCTTACGAAGAAAGGAATAAAGGTTTTACAAATTGACATGACAAATAGCGATGAGATTGCTAAAGCTTGCCGAGACGTTAATTGCGTTATTTCAGCATTTTCGGGATTGAGGGAAACAATAGTGGATTCTCAAAAATTGCTTTTAGATGCGGTAGTGAAAGCGGGTGTTTCCCGTTTTATACCAAGTGATTACTCGTCGGATTTCACCAATTTGGTGCCCGGAAAAAATAGAAATCTTGATCTTAGGCGCGAATTTCATACTTATTTAGATACAAAGCCTATCAAAGCTACTACCATATTTAATGGTCCATTTATGGATTTACTAACTACAGATATGCCTTTGATATTATTTAAAAAGAAGAAAATATTATGCTGGGGAAATCCAGATATAAAAATGGATTTCACAAGTACTTACAATGTTGCCGAATATACTGCAAATGTTGCTTTAGATAATTCATCGCCGAGATATTTAAAAATTGCGGGAGATACTATGAGCGCAAATGATATAAAAAATTTAATGTCAGAGCTCTCCGGAACAAAATATAAACTTTTTAGGCCCGGAGGAATTGGTTTACTAAATTCAATAATCGGCGTTGCAAAATTTTTTGACAGAAGTAAAACAGAATTATATCCCGCCTGGCAAGGCATGCAATACATGCGGGATATGATGGAAGGAAGAGCAGTTATAACAAACCATGATAATGACCGTTATTTGATGAAATGGACTAAGATAAAAGAATATCTTGTTTCTGAAAATGTGAAATGATCTAATAAAGCCGTGTTAGTTTATGGCTTTATTTATAGTCGTTTTCGCCAACCGCAAGCCTTTTACCTTGCCTGAAACTGCGTAAATTGAGCACTGCTTAAATTTATATAAGTGGAAAATTGCCGTTCATCAAATATAAATTCAAATTTGAAAATTTCCGATTATATTAGATTATGAAAAAAAATCTAATTATTCTTTTTGTTGCATTAGTATGCAATTCATTTTCGCAAACATTTCCAATTGGTCGTATGAGCATTAATTTTAAAGATGCTTCAAGAACCGGCGGTTATCTTATTTCCGGTGGAATACAAATGCCCGGAACAGGAAGAGATGTTGGAACAGAGGTTTATTACCCTGCAGCCGTTGCAGGAACCAATGTGGCTTTGGCAAGTGGCCAATTTCCGGTAGTAATTTTCGGACACGGATTTGTTATGACTTATGATAATTATGATAACATCTTCAATGATCTTGCGAGTAAAGGATATATTGTAGCCCTGCCTAGAACTGAAGGAAGTTTTTCTCCGAACCATCTCGACTTCGGAAAAGACTTATCTTTTTTAGCAAGCGCAGTTTTAAATTTAAATACTGCTGCTTCTCCAACAATTGTAACATATTTTAATTCAAAAGTGTTGCAAAAATCTGCAGTTGGCGGTCATTCAATGGGTGGAGGCTGTTCCTTTATTGGTGCACAAAACAACACTACCATTACGTGTTTGTTTAATATGGCAGCAGCTACATCAAATACGGCAGGAGTATCTTCTATTGCCGGAGCGAGTTTGGTTACAATTCCAACGCTAATGTTTTCAGGCGAAAAAGATTGCGTTGCAGATTCGTCTGTGCAAAATAGTCATTTTGGATCTTTGGCGGCCTCAAAAAAATTCCATGTTATCATAAAAAATATAACACACTGCGATTTTGGAAACGGAACAAGTTTTAATTGTACTTTCGGTCAAAACTCTTCAGGCTGTGGAAATACTTTAAGCAATTCAACGGCATTTGCACGTTATATGAATTACCTTGTTCCATTTTTAAATAATCAGCTAAAAAGTAACTGCGCCGAAGGTCAACGATTTATGGATAGCATTAACGCTAATTCAACGATTAGGGTTGGAAGAAAAATTCAGGGTACAATTGCATGTGTTAGTACCAACATACAAAAAGAGAATGTTTATTTAAATATTGAGTTATTTCCAAATCCGACAAACGATAAATTAAAATTTGTATTTGATCAGAGTCTTTTTAAAAACCCGTTTTTTATTACACTTTTAGATGAATCGGGAAGAACAGTTATAGAGAAAATATTTGAAACTAGCGAACATGAAAATTACATAGATTTAAAAACTCTGGAAAAAGGAATGTATTTTGTCCATATCCATAATAATGAGCAAACGATCATTAAAAAGATTGTAAAGGACTAGTTAATGATCAATTGGGGCAGAAGGAAAGGATTATCGCTGCTCGTTGATCGCTCCTTTCCGTGAGTCAAAATGCAATGGTCATTTTGCTATTCAAAATGCTTTTTGTTTTTCAATTCATTTCGCTGAAAGCAAGTTTTTGCTCATTTATATAAAAACAAAAAGTCCCTCCTCGGTTAAACCGAGGAGGGACTTTTGCATTTATCAGTGGAACTAGCGAGAAATGGGTCGAACCAATTTATGGATGATTTTTACACTATAAAAACAGCCTTGTTAGAGCTATAAAATTTTACGTAAAATCGGCCATTATCCTTTTAAATATTATGAATTTTAACGTAAAGTAACCCAAAAATTGGTGGAAAATAATTCAATTTTACACTAGATTTTATTTACTTTTATTTCCGATGACGACAAAAAAGAATAATTCTCAAATCCTAAAAGAAACAGGCACTTTTGATTTGCTATCTGCTTTATTAAATGTCCGCTTTGGAAAACAATTTGAAGTTTACAATAAGGCATTGGTTGAGATTTTAATAAAAGGTAGTACGATAAACGAGGCATCCGTTAATTTACAACTAACTACGAAAAGATTTACCAAAGTTTTTGAAGATGCTGTAAAACAGCTAAAAAAAGATTTATCACAAGTAGAACCTAAATTTGAAGCAGTAACTTTATTACTGGCTGAACATAAAAAAGCATTACAGAAAATTGACGATTTAGAAAAGGTATTAAATGCTCGTGCGAGTATTCCTGCTGAATTAAAGCCAAAATTTGATGTTTCTGTTTATGATGCAGGATTTACCAAAAGGGTTCTTTCAGTGTGTGAACACGAAGATATTAGAACGATTGGCGAATTAGTTACTATGAGAAGAAGTGCATTTGTCAAATTCAGAAATTGCGGTGAAAAAAGCGCAGATGAAGTAGAAGTTTATTTGAAGAATATCGGTTTAATATGGGATATGCAATTTTAATAACATTTAAAAACGTATTGATTTATCTAAATTTAGGTAAAAAATAAGATGTTCGTTGACTACTTTATATCTTTTATTTTAATCAAAAGTAGATACGAAACAACTAATAATGTCATAAATGCACTAAGAGTAAAAGTAACCATTGCTCCAAACTGAAACCAAATAACCCCTGCCAATGCGCTCGCAAACATTGTACAAATACTTTGCAAGGCTGAAAAAGCACCAATGGCTGTCGCTGTGTCTTTTTTATCCGAAATATTACTAATCCATGCTTTAGAGATCCCTTCGGTGGCTGCTGCATAAATCCCATAAAGCAAAAATATACCATAGAATATTGTTTTATTTTCACAGTGAGCCATTCCGAAATAAACAACTGCAAATATCACAAGACCAAAAATAAACATTCGTTTAAGCCCAATTTTATCCGCTAAAATTCCTAAAGGGAAAGCAAAAATGGCATATACTAAATTGTAAAAAATATAAACGCCAATAACCGATGCGTCATCTAATCCTGATTGTTTAGCTTTAAGTAATAGAAATATATCTGAACTATTAAACAATGTAAACAGAAGTAATCCTATTACTAATTTACGGTAGGTTGTTGGGCTTGTCTTCCAATAAGAAAGGAAAGAGAAAAAAGATATTTTTTTAACGCTTTCTTTCGCAGGTACATTTTTATCTTTTAATAAAAAGGAACTCAACACCGCTAATAATCCCGGTGCGAGAGCAATCACAAAAAGTGTTTTATAATCTTCCGGATGAAATTGTAAATACAGTAATGCTAAAGCTGGGCCAATAACTGCACCCAATGTATCCATTGAACGATGGAAGCCAAAAACTTTTCCTTTGGTTTCAGGAGTTGCTTCATCCGACAAAATTGCATCTCTTGCTCCTGTGCGTATTCCTTTACCTAATCTATCAATCGTTCTTGCAAAGAAAACCCAAAGTGGTGCAACAAAAATTGCCATTAATGGTTTTGAAAGGGAACTTAGGGCATATCCTAACTGAACAAATGGAACTCGCTTTCCTGAATGGTCGGAAAGTTTGCCAAAATAACCTTTGCTCAAACCTGCCGTTGCTTCAGCAAAGCCCTCTAAAACTCCAATCAATATAATTGAAAAACCAATACTCTTTAAATAGATGGGCATTATTGGATACAGCATTTCACTTGCTGTATCAGTAAACAGACTTACCAATGATAATATCCAAACCGTTCTTGTAATTGCCTTCATATTTATAAACTTATTTTAAATCCACCGTTAAAAATAAAACCATCCGTTGGCGACCATATTTCAACAAATTGTGGATTTTGCATTGTGCCTGAATACATCGGTTGGTATCTCGATTGCCGTGTATCCAAGTAGTTTTCGGCATTTATAAAAATGCTGAAATGTTTAAATTTTTTTTCTGCCGACACGCCCATTACCCAATAATCCTTTGTTGCGCCTCCATTACTCAATTTTTGAGAAGACACATAAAACGCTTCGTAAGCAATTCGTATTTTCTTTTCAACTTCATACATCAAAATTAAATTTATCCTGTGCTTGGCGGTTAATGGATTTACCACATCTAATCCGCCATAATGCCTTTGGGCATCTATGTATGTGTAACCTGCATAAAAAGCAACATCCTTATACTTTAGTTTCACATTAGTTTCGCTACCTTGTGAACTCAGGTATCCTTCAGCATTAATAAACTCACTTGTGTTATTCGTAGCGTTGTAATTCAAAACAAATGGGCTGTTAAGCTGAGTATAAAAAAGCATCTCGTTCATACTGAAGGTAAGGTTTTCAGATAATGCAGTTCGGTAATTAAAATCCAAATTACCACCGATAGAAGTTTCGGGTTTACTGTTTTGTATGTTCACAGGTTGCACCTTTTGAAAACCCTCTGTTTCAGCTTCCTCTGAAAAAATTGTCGGCGCTTTATATCCTAATCCACCGCCCAAACGAGTAGTAAGTTTTGAAGTCAGTTTGTATAACAAGGAAAGACGAGGCAATACAA
>JACCXH010000007.1 GCA_013697245.1 Bacteroidota bacterium | reverse complement strand
GCTTTACAAAACAACCCAAAAAAGTGGCCTAATTAAAATGAGAACGACTGGCCTATTTTGGATGAGAATGACTGGCCTAATATAAATGAGAATGGGTGGCCTATATTAGATGAGAATATCCAATAGATACTATGCTTTCGTTTTTTCTTTAAAATTTCGTATTAGTCTTTCTATTCTTTTTTAAGTAAACTGAGGCGTCTATATATGCATTATTTATACTTTGCCTAATTTTCTTAAAAAACTCATTTGCCTTTGCAACTTCAAGTTTAAAAGGAATAAGCAAAATTAAATATCCAAACACAAACAACCTAAACAGGTTAAAATAATTGGGACTAAGCTAAAGTGTGAAATTTTAGTTATGTAAGACAGACTAAAAATGATAAAAACTAATACATACAATTGCAATAATACTTAACCAAAACAAAAAATTACTTAGGATAAAGTTCATTAGTCGTATTTTAATTGGCATATATCTTACCATCTTTGATTGAAATAATACCGGTAATAATTGGCACAATAGAGTTTCTAGTGTAAACCATCCGCCTGATTTTAAATTGGGAATTTTTGTATTCTCCTTGATATAATTTTTCTAAATGATTATTATTTTTTTCAGTTCGGAAGATCTTTTAGTTTCAATAGTTTCGCCCATTCGTTTATTAATTTCATTGATGTACTTGTTAAAATCTAGCTTTCGCATAATAATAATTTTTTAGAATTATTTTAGGAATTATAAAAGCATAAAATTTTTTACAAGTCGCCTGAATTTAAAGAAATTATTTGGTGACATAGTCTCTAATTTAAATGTAACTTGCTAAATAATTATCCTACTATTCTAAAAGAGACATGATAGATTTTTGGCAATCACTTTCGGCAAATACACGGTATTCAGTTATAGTCTGTGTTATAGTAGCAGTTTTAGGTTTACTGAGTATGGGCATTTTAGGTTTTGCATTATATTACCCTGTTTGTTTTCTATTTAAAAATTATCCGTCAATTAATTCGTGGCGTGGCGATTGGGTATGGCCTGCTACTATAAGCGTGGGCATATTTTGGTCGTTTGGATTTATTTTTGCGGGATTGGCTGTCCATTTTTTGGCAAAAGTAACTTCATCAAAAATTATAATTTACTTTGTTTATGGTTTGATGCTTTACTTATGGGCGGCAATATTATGGTATATTGTTATAATAGGTAATAAGGATAATCTTGTTTAACTAATTAGATATTGAATTGGTAAATAAATTCATGTCGAGTGCAAGTTTTTTTGTTTCTAAAAATGCCTTCATAATAATTATAATGACAAAAATCCTTGAGCTATTTTAAAAGCTCAATATTAAAAATCACAAAACAATTAGATTTTATTTTAAGTCCTTTTTAAGGATCCACTTCTTTTACAAGTGTAATATTTATTTTTCCGCTAGATGTGTAAATACATTTTATTTTTATCAAGACACACTCTTCGCAACTAGGTAAAGCGGCAATTACTTTTCTGATTTGAGTATCCATAACAACATTTTTATTATCACGATAAATAGTAAATAATTACAGCGATAAAAAAATAAAAATGGCTATTCATTTAAATAGCAATTAATGAAAATCAACCGAACATAGAAATCTGGAGAAAAGCGGGCGATATATTGCTGGATTCGAACGAAATCCTTAAAGAAATTGTCAAATTTTAAGCTCTAGAATTTAAGTTCAAGTACAGTCAATTACGCTAAAATGTACAGTAAATTCGCAATCTGGGTTAAGGTGGTTACAACAGTAATACAACCGAAGGGATTTGCTTTAGCAAGAAAGAGAAGAAAAATACACAAACAATTAACTTGGTGTATTCCAATTATTAATATGTCTGCTTTATTTGTTTTTCAAAACAACAAACTTCCAATATATTTTAACTATCAAAATGAAGGAGACAGGCTTTAACCCTGCTCTCATATTTATTGCTGAAATTTCCGCAAGTCGTTTCCAATGATAAAGCAAATCTTTGTACGCTTTCAATAAGGTATAAGAATTGTCATAAATATGCCCAGGTTCAGAACTCGCACCATTAAGCTCCATTATTTTAATAAAATTTCCCTTTTGAAAGTCACCAATCGTTTTTGCTTTTAAATCAAATCGACCGTAATAAAAACCTTTTATTGGTAAACTTATTTCATCAAAAACCCTATTTAGATCGTCATTTATGATGTGATTAAAATTAATAAAGCGTGTGCCTCTGCAATGGTTACCAATTGGTTCTAATAATACTTTTTCATTATTTGAAGGAATTCGTTGAATGGCATTGCCCATTTCTTTTTTTAATCTTTCTATTTGAAATCTCGCTCTTGTGCTTTTTTGCATCAGTTCAATAATGCTTGATTTCCCATCACCAGTAACTGTTAAAAATTCTTTTAAAGTAACGGAACTTACTTCTCCTCGTTCAGAATTGGGCAGTCGACTATATAGCACACCAAATTCTAAATCATATTCAATAAACTCTTGAATAATATAATTGAAATGTGATTTTGAGTGATAATGTATAAGCTCTTTTTCACTGTTAACTTTGGATACGTCGTTTCCTCTCTCTCCAATATCAGGTTTTGCAATAATTGGGTAATTAATCCCTTCATGTAACAATTCTTTTTTAACGAATGTGGCATCGGAATTTTCACGCACTGAAATGCTCTTGGGTAAATATTCCTTATCAATCAATGATAGTATCTCTGACTTACTTTCACCAAAAAAACCACCTAAATCAATTCCCGGATTTGCAACACTAAAGTAGGCAAAGGATCTGTTTTTTAAAGATAAGTAAACCCAATAAGGTAATACAGGAAGATAAAACATCCACCAAGGCCAATATTCATACTTAAATATCTTGTAGAGAAATAATGGTATTCGCATAAATTAGTAAGAGAGGATTTTATTTGTATATACTTTCTTATTTACTACATCTTCGTAGGTAATTTCAGTTTCTTTTTCATTTCTTTTATTTATGCAACAAATACTTACTGTTTTTTTGTGAGAGCGATTCATCACTAAATCATTCTCTTTGTCACCAGACCCTCCAAAATGATGAAACATTAAAATATTATCTTTTGTGAAAACTTCGTTTTTCTTAACCCACTCGTTAAACCAATCCTCTCGCTGTTTAATAACTTGATCAGAATATAGTGTAACTGACGACCAAATGTGCGGTAAGGAAGAGTCGTGATTGAGATGATGCGTTTTTTCTCCATCCCATTTTAATTCGCACAAGCCTAATTTGTTATCTTGATGTTTAACAAATACTAACGAAAACGGTTCGATATTACTAAAATCATATTGAGTTATAAAATCGTATTGATTTTTGTAATTAAAAAAATCAAGAAGAACTAAACCTCTGCTTTTTCGATAGTTGTACGTTGGTTTGTGGACCTTAAACGCTCCGTTAAATAAGCAAACCGTAAATCCATTTGACCCGCTAGCAATCCAGGTGCCTCCCGCTTTTGGGTCTTTGGGATAATAGACATCAAGATGGTTTATCTTGTACTTGTTAATCGGCAATGCAACCTGCCTTAGTACATCTTCATCTCTGTTTGATGTTAATATAAAGCAATTACCATTTTGCGGAAGATAAGTAACCGTGCACATCTAAGTTAAACGCTTACCGTTTGAGATTTTAAAAATTGAACTGTAGAATCGGCAAAACCAAATGTTTGGGATAGATCAATATATTTTAGTTCAGAAGAAATAGCTATACGAATAATAGCTAAATGATGAACTGTATGCTCGATATTATATGTTATTTCACGAAACAATGATGTCTCCATAATAACCTCCGAACCTTCATATTTTGATTTTAGAAGTAGTCGCTTATTTATTTCTATTTTATCAATTTGATCAGAAATTTCATCAATATAATCACAAGCAAATCTTACATTTCCCTCCAATAGCAAATTCCTTTTTCTATCATCATAACAAATAGTATCGCCTTCATTTGAAATAAAAAGACATTCATAAAACTCTAAGATATGTCTCACGTGCCTCCCCAATGTTCCGTTTTCAAGAACATCTATAGTTTTAGAGTAGTCTGAATCCTTAACCTGATCAAGAATTTTTTTAAGCTCAGTCAATTGTTTCTTAGAAATTTCCTTTAGCATTTTATTGTTTTTTTATTACATTAACTTCTATTGTAATAGTTGCATTATCAGATAAAACCATGCTGTTCTCTCCAACACCATAATCCAATCTATTAATTGTAAAAGCTCCTTTAAATATTCCTTTACCATCTTTTTCGGTAAAACTGAATGGCACAACAACGTCTTTGCTTTTACCCTTTAAAGTAAGTTTAAAATAACCTTTAAAGGTTCCATCTTTCTCTTTTGCGAAGCAAGAGCCTTTGATATTAATTTTTGGATAAGCATCAACATCAAAATATTCCTTCTTTTTTAAATGACCATCTCTGGTGCCGTTTCCAGTATTTATTGATTTGGAGTCTATAAAAACATCAATAGAATTACTATAACTCTTAACCGCATCGAAAATGATTGTTCCGGTTAAAACACCAAATTTTCCATCAATAGTAAAGCCTGCATTTTTTATTTTAAACGAGACTGAAGATGACTCAATTGTCCACTCTGTATTTTGGGCACTGTACTTAGATCCTGTTAGGGTAAAGAGAATTGTTACTGCTAGGATGCTAACTAATTTATTCATAAATGTGAATCTTAATTTTATCTAAAAGGTGAAAAAGTAATTCCTATCATTCCCATTAGTGATTTATTTCTCCAACGATCATTTTCTAATCGCAATTTTTTTTCTGTTGTATATTCTGTAAATGCAAAGGATGCTCCTGCTTTTATTGCCCACTTTGGTTTAAACCAATACCTGAAATAAAGTTCGGAGTTTAAAGCACCAATATCATTATCACTTACAAGTAAAAGATTGAGTGATGTAGGTGCTGCTGTTTGTGTTGTTCCGTTATCGGGAGATTGGTATGCAATATATTTACCGGTTGTTTTTCCTCCAAAAGAAAATCCAACTGCGTCAATATTAAATCCAATATCAAATTTTTCTTTTATGGTATATTGTAAGTTGATGCTGATGTTTAAAGAATTACTTTGTGCTTTAGAAACATAAAAAGTATCAATATTTTCATAGTATATTTTTGAAAATAGTACCCCTGGATCATTTCGCTTAGAGGTTAAACTTGCTGGAGCTGTAACATAATATAGATTTTTACCTACCTGCGAGTTAAAACGAATGCCATAACCAATCTTGAATTTTTTTTTCTTAGTAATAGAATGAAAATGAACCCATGATAAGGCCCCCAAAGATTGATTGCCATTTGACGCCAGGGCTAAATCAAAATTATTATTGTATTTATATCCATTTTTTACTTCAGTGGATTCTTGTGCAAATCCCAAGTTAATAATCATTGAAATTAGGATTGTCAATAAAGACGATTTTCTCATAGCTAGTTTGCTGTTTATACAAAGATATTTTAATGTGAGCTATTTATTTGTCGCCTTAACGACATTATTATGCTAATTATTTATAAATCTGATTTTGATCTATAGCCTTCATAATGCTCTCAGGATTCATATATCTTTCTCTTCCCTGTTCGTTTAAATGTTTAATGCCTTTCCATTGAATTAAATTGAGTTTTAAACGCACTTCTTTACTCCATGATAGTAATTGATACCCTAATCCATGTTCGATGCAGCGCAAATCGGTATTATACTCAAATTGATCTATTTTATTTTTACTTAAATGCATAAACAATAGTTTTAAAAAATACGTACCATATCGTTTATTGTAATCATTTATATGACTTAATTCGTGACCGATAACTCCTATCTGAGCGTTAAATGATAAGTTACTTAGCAGAATTGCAGAAAACTTGGAATCCGTTTTATTACTTATAGTTATTATGTATTTTCGTTTAGATGCTTTACGAAAAAAGGCAGATATACTTGGTCGTGCAGTTAAGGGAGATGCTTGTTTTTTTACCCGAATTCTAACTTTAATATTATCTAGTTCGGGAAAATAAAGTAAAGCTATCTTTACTATCGTATCGTATTGCAATGGTATTGTTTTATTTTTTGTTACTGCACAATTAAAAAGGTAGACCTTAGCTGAATCCATTTTAAATTCTTTTACTATTGTTTGAGAATAGGTATTTCCAACAATTAAGATAGAAAGCCCCCAAAGAAAACACCTAAAATGCTTCTGCAAATATGAGGTATATACCTTGAGAATCTTTTGTAACGCCATAATCGAGTCGTAAATTTGTATTTTCTTTTTTATTTATATTTATTCTTAAACCAACACCATAATCATAGTGAATTTGATTTTTTGAAAAATCTTTTATCTCTTTCGCAACCGATCCAACGCCTCCAAAAACAGCAATGCCAAACCATTTGTAAACAGGCATCCTAAATTCTTGTTGTAATACAATCATATTGTTGTCTCTAAAGCGGCCTCTGTAATAGCCTCTTAAAAATCTTGCTCCACCAATTGTTGCTAACATCCTATAAGGTACTTCTCCCTTGTTGATAAAGAAATATGCATTACCATTCCAAATTAGTTTTTTTAAAAAAGTATTATACTTGCGAGCATCAAAAATAAATGAAGTAAATTTATAAGGGCTTCCTATCGGTTTATCAAAATACTGTAACGATGTTTCAACGTAAGCCCCATTAGCCGGATTTAAAGGATTATCCCTTTTATCGTAAATTAAAATTGGCCCGATACCTGATGTCGTATATCCTGCACCACCAGGGATAAGCTCACACATAGAGGCCATCGGATCTTTTAATTTCACATCAAGATTGTACAACTTCTCATATTGATAATAAAAACCACCATAAAGATTTTTTTCCAACTGCACTAAATTTTTGCTTCTTAATTTAACGATATCAAATGAAATCATTAGTTTGTCACTTTCTTTTGAATTATTTGATACGCCATAAAAGAATTCAGGAAAGCGACTGTAATCCGCTCCACCGGTTAGATAGAACTTGTTGTTTTTAAACCAAATTTGATAATCATTTTCAAAAGAAAACTGTTTATTAATAGTATAAGATAAATAGCTTTGTACATTTGATTTTTTATTAATCGGGCTTGATTTAGTAGTATTAAAGTATGCGTAAATAAAACCACCAAAACCTAAACGAGTTTCGGGCGAATAGAAAGCAGACGGTAATGCTCCAATCTTTGGTTTTTTTAACGAATCAGCCGGGGAAGAAAAAACTTTACTAAAAGAAAAAAAAACTATGAAAAATTGTATGAATTTTAAAACTAACAAAGATCTTTCTGCCCGTCCGTTCATTTTGTTTTATAAATGTTTTAAAATTTCACTTACGCTAACACGGTTTTTATAATTAACATCAAAATAACGATATATTATTTTTCCTTCTTTATTTATAATATAAACAGCAGGCACTGGAAGATTATTTCCATTGCTTCCATTCGTTTCCATCAAATTAATTCCGTAACCTTTATATTTTTCTGTTGTTTTTTCGTCTAAAGCAAAAGCTACTTTGTAGGCAGACATAATTTTTAAACTATCATCCGATAATACAGAATAGGTGGCTCTTGTTTTTTGAATTGTTTTTGCAATGTTTTCTGCCTTTTCAGGTGAAACAGCTATTAAACTTGCACCTTTTTTTGTTATTAATGCCAATGAATCTTGTAATAGCATTAACTGCTTATTGCAATAAGGACACCATTCACCACGATAAAATACCATAACAACCGAACCTTTTTTAAGTAGTTCTTTAAGTATTATAGTTTTGCCATTTTGATCTGTTGAAGTAAAATTTGGAGCCATCTCATTTAAGTTTAACCCTTCGGGGGTTGTTGAAGTAGTAAATGATAGTATTGTTACAAGTAACAAGATATAAAGAATTGTTTTTTTCATATTTAAGTATTTTAACAAATATAGTACTGAAAAAACACCTAAAAGGTCGGGTAAACGACAATTAAAGAAATTGGTCTTTGTAAATTTGATATAATTTTAATCCATTAAAAAATGAACAAGTGGAAATTAATGTATGTAATGTTTGGAATTGCCTATTATTACATAAATCTATATTAACCCTTAAATATATCAATTATGAAAAAACTGTATACTCAATTGCTGGTTGTTGTCCTTTCAATACAATTTGTTAACGCCCAGGTTCCAAAGAAAGTGGTGGTAGAGCATTTTACAAATACAAAATGTAGTGTTTGTGCGTCAAAAAACCCCGGCTTCTATAGTAATTTAAATAGTCAAACAGGAGTAATTCATTTGGCTGTTCACCCAAGTTCACCATATGCTGCTTGTGTTTTAAGTATGCATAACCCGGTTGAGAACGACGGGCGTACAAACTATTATGGCGTTTATGGTAGTACTCCTCGTTTAGTAATTCAAGGAGTGGTGATTTCAAGCGGAGCAAATTATAGTTCTGCTTCTATTTTTACTCCTTATTTAAGTCAAACCTCTCCCGCAAGTATTAAGATATATCAGTACAAGTTTGGCAATGATTCTATTCGTTCAAGAATTGTAATTAAAACTCAAGCAACTCACACCTTAAGTAATTTAAATTTGTTTGTAGCTTTAGCTGAGGATACAATTAATTACACAGGCTCAAATGGCGAGCCGGTACATTATGATGTGTTTCGTAAATCATTAACCGGAACTTCCGGGGTATCTGTTACTTTACCTGCTATTGTTGGGGATTCGGTTGTTTATATAAAGTCTTCGCCCGCAAATGTTGCTTGGAATTTTTCTAGAATATTTACCATTGCTATTTTACAGAACGCAACAACTAAAGCGGTTATTCAATCTGAAAATATATCAGCTACAATTAATAATCTTGTTACAGGAATAAAAAATGAGTTCGCTAATAATTCAAATATAAATATTTACTTTTCGGAAAACGAAATAAAAATCAGTCAAAACAAAAATGCAGAAAGTCTAAATTTTATACTTTATGATGTTTCAGGTAGGGTATTGATAAATAAATTTGTTGAAACCAATTCAGAAAATTTAGATGTTTCAAGTTTTTATCCAGGAATTTATTTATATGGAATAAAATCAATTAATGGTTTTGTGAAAACAGGAAAGCTGTTTATTAACTGAGAAAATAAGTGTATTTAATAAATTTTTAGTGATGAGATTATATATTAAATTAAGTTTGTTATTTGCTACAGCCTCTGTTACGCAAGCGCAGATTTCCTATTCAATTAGTCCTTCTAAGACCGTTAGTATTACTGCGCCTTATAGTCAAACAACTCTCACCGATGTTTATCAGGTTAATACTGGTAGTTCAAAAATCGTTTTAAAGTGGGAAATGGTTTTGGTTAACCTTCCTTTAGGTTGGACTGTTTCAATGTGCGATTTTGGGGCTTGTTATGGCAGTATTCCATCCATGTCAACAATGGATACAATTCCGGTCGGTGGGCAGGGATTTCTTGGACTTAATGTCGATCCCGGAACAATTGCTGGGTCAGGGATTGTAAAAGCTTATGTTTATCAAGACGGATATTATAGCAATGGCGATACAATTACTTGGAATATAAATTCATCTTCGGTTGGTATAGATGAGATTTCTTTAAGTAATGGTATATCAATTTATCCAATTCCCGCAAGAGATGTGTTAAATGTCAATTTTAAATCAGGAGAACAGGAAGGTACTTACGCTTATGTCATTGATGCGCTGGGACGGAAAATTCTTAATCTTTCATTATCCGAACAAAATAACAGGATAGATATCTCCGAATTAAATGAGGGGGTCTATTATTTTATTATAGAAAATAGCAGAAAACATATACTAAAGCAAATTATTAAAACAGAATAGTTTTTATACAGACAAGGGCTTCCCAAGTTTTTGGCTCTTCATAACCAATCTTTCTTGACTGAGGAATACTTCCAAAGTGTTTGTTATTTATAACTTAATTCAATGATATCTTCAAATACTTTTTTTTAAACTAATATTATGAAACTTAAATTACTCCTATTCATTTTTCTTGTTTTCGTACTGATACTATCTTTCGAAAGTTTTAGCTTCAAAAAGCAGGAACAGTACAGCCCAGTGGCAGTTATAGAATTATTCTCTTCACAAGGCTGTTCAAGTTGTCCCCCGGCCGATAAGTTACTTTCCAAAACTCTTGCAAAAGTTGATAAAAGCAAAAACAAAATATTTGCGCTTTCATTCCATGTTGATTATTGGGACTATTTAGGATGGAAAGATCCTTTCAGTAATAAACAATTTTCTGAAAGGCAGAGTAAATATGTTCGCAAATTAAATTTGCGCTCTAGTTATACCCCCCAAATAATTGTTAATGGCCAAAGTGAATTTGTAGGGTCTAATGAAGACCGTTTAAATAATGCTATACAAAAGTCCATTACTGTTAAGTCGGATGTTTCTTTTAAGAATCTTAATGCTATGTTTAACGATAAAAAGGAATTAAAGGTATCATATGAATTGATTGGAAACTTTAAGAACTGCGAAATTCACTTCGCATTAATATCGCTTAAAGAAACAACGATTATTAGGAAAGGAGAAAATGCTGGATTAACTTTAATAAGTGAGAATGTTGTAAAACAGTTCTTTACTGTCGAAGCGGACGAAAAAGGCGAAGTATTCTTAAAAGGGTTAATAATGCCGGATAATGAAATTATAGCATATATTCAACAGAATAACTCTTTTAAAATTGTTGGGGCGACTCAGGCTAAAATCAGCAAGTAAAGTTTAAAAAATGGTACAGGTGTATAATCGCTAATAGTTAAGCAATAAAACTTTCGGGTTATATTGGAATTTCAACTAATAATCTCAATAATTCATTTACAATTGCCTTTTGTTTATCATCATTATACCATTTCTGCACAAGATCACTATAAGTTTTTGCAGTTTCCACATTGCTCTTGAGTTCTTTCACTAGTTTTTGAGCTTCTTCAGGCCTAGGGCCCCAATCGTTAATCAATTTAAAATCTTTGTTAAGCTGAATTAATTTCGGGATGGACTTAGAACCATCGGTGAGGTGAGCAGACATTAAATCGATATTTTCATCTCGATAAACAATTCTCAAATCAATTTTTCCAGCTGAGGCTAATACAATCTTATTGATAACAGGTAATATCTGTGAAGAGTCCCCACACCAATGTTCAGTAATTACCAACCATTTTATTTCTGATTTTAAAACAATTGGAAGCCGATCAAGATGGAAAGTTTTATCAAGTCGTTTTGAACGCTGAATATTTAAATGGATATACTTAGTATACTTGGTTTCAACTCCTGAGTTTAACTCACTTTCCATATTTAAGAAATAGTTTTGATAGCTAATCCCTTTTTCAAAGTGTAGTTGATAATTTTCTTTTTCCATACTTTCAATTCGATAATTTATTATTTTCTACTCATCAACATTTTTGTTAATTCCTGAAAGCGTATTGCTGCAGTTATCCAAATTAAACACTCAATAATTATTGGTGCAAAAATTGGCATTTGGTGTTGAAGATGTGTGGCAATAGCACCTCCCATGTATGCAACCATAAGTAAAGTCCCAACAATTCCTGTACGTGGAATAATGAAAAGTACAAATGCTAAAATTTCCACAACTCCTAATAATTTTATAGCAATTTCAGAAATGCCAAAAGTTGCTGCGCCTTTCATAGCTTCTTCACTTCCCATTACTTTCATTAAGCCGCTTCCAATAAATGCTAAACCTAACATTCCTGTTAATACCCAGCCGATGATGTTTCTTGTTTTTTGCGTCATATTTTTTGTTTTTAGTTTATATTTTAGGGTATATTAAAAATTAATTTTACTGGTTATCTATTACAAGAGTCAAGTATTTAAGTGAATCGATTAATCAAAATAACATTTTCATCATCAATTGATGGCCCATAAGTAGAAGGAACCTTAATATCTAAAAGCCGAAAATAAACGCCAAGTTGAGCACGATGGTGCACTAGATGGTTCATACAAAATAATCTTACTACTTGTTTTTTAGGAAGAGTAAATAAAACATCTTCGCCATGCGCCATCGACCATTCTCTTTCAAACTCCTTGTCTTCAACTTTTGATAATGATATTTTCGCTGCTAATAATAATTCATCAAAATATTCTAATAGCTCTTCGGTACAAATAACTTCTTTTGGTTTATAGTCTATAAAATCCAACCTATCAGTTTCCGCAACCGAACTCCACCAGGCAATAATTTCTGCTACATGAACTGCAAGTCGTCCTAACGTTTCTGATTTTTCTGTAGGTTTATAATCCAATTTATCAAAGGGAATCCTCTCTAAAAAGCGTCTTGTAACTGCCGCCTCTAATATTAACTCTTGTAGCAATTCTTGTCCGATTGTGATCATTATATTTTGTTTAGAATTGATTATTTATTTAAAAAATTTGATCACTTCATTTTCCACTTTTCGTTTTAAATCCGGGACCATTGTGTTTTCTGCCGGATAACCAATAGGTATTAATAAAAATGGCTTTTCGTTTTCAGGTCGTTCAAGTAATTTAATTAGAAAATTCATTGGACTTGGAGTATGTGTAAGGGCTACTAAACCACAGTAATGTATTGCTTCTAATAAAAATCCACAAGCCAAACCCACCGATTCTGTAACATAGTAATTGTTTCTTTTTTGCCCGTTGATTAAATCGTAAGACTTTTTGAAAACAATAATTAAAGCAGGAGCGTTTTCCAAAAAAGGTTTATGCCAATCGGTGCCTAAATAACTTAAATCTTCAAGCCAATCTTTTGGCATTCGTCCATTATAACTTTCATATTCTTCCTCTTCAGCCGCGGCCTTTATTTTTGATTTCAATTCGGGATTTGTGACTACACAGAAAGTCCAAGGTTGCTTATGCGCACCCGAAGGAGCCGTTGATGCAGCCATAATTATATTTTCTATTATCTGTTTAGGAATTGGCTTAGAGGAGAAATCTCTAACAGTTCTCCTCTTATTCATATAATCTAAATGTTCAATGCTACGTATAATAGTTTCTATTTCGGAGTAAGATTCCTTTCTGTAAGATATAAATTTAGCTTCCATAATCAATAATTTAAAATGATTGTCTGTGCGTTAAAGATATTAGTTTTTGCAAAAGTTTTGGAGATTTAAGGAATAATTTAAGGTTAAAATGTAAATTTAATTCTGGTGATTAACTTATTAACAATAGAAATAAAGGCATTAAAAATAATGAAAATGGAGTGCGGAAAAATTTAATTGTGTTTTTAACCCGCAGGAAAGAAGCGAACATACATGGATTTTAATTTATTTTTTTCAAGATATAAACATATTCCGCAGGATATAAAAACAACTAATGCCAATATGAATAAATATCCTCCATCACCCTGGACTTCAAGTCCAAGCTTTGTTAAGTGCGCAATAATAGCTCCTGATATTATTGCTAATCCCAATATAGCTCCAATCCATCGGGTGGCAGGAATAAGAATAAGAATAGAAGCAATCAATTCTCCAATGCCGCTACCTATTCGTCCCCAAGGCTCCATATGAAGTGTTGAAAATATAAAAACACTTTCAGGTGCAGCACTAAATTTAAAATATAGTGTTTGAAGCATAATAATTGCAGAAAGTATTGCTGTAATCCAAGAAATAATTTTTTCCGTTTTAGAATTTTCCATATTAATTAAGTTGTGAATTACCAAACAATACAGAATATTCTCTGCACCATATTAAAATATAAGTATATTTATTTGAATTTGTAGTATCAAGCGAATAGTAAAAATTTCCTGAATTAGCTTTTAAAGCCCCTAAGTCTTTAATATCTGTATTTCCAGTTGAAGTGGAAAGATAAACTTTGAGATCCGGGCCTTTATCAGCGTTAAAATTTTCGAGATAAACCACCTTTGAATTTCCGCTCTGGTACAAACTTACACACCCGGAAACTGTATGAGCATTTGAACTAAAATTTCCTCGCTTTAAAAGCGTAGCCTGAGATACATCAAACGGTTCATTTAAGGGTTTAGCTTTGTCGTCTTTCTTTTTACAAGAAATTATGGCAAGAAAAAGTATTAGTAAACTTATTTTTTTCATTTGTATATTGTTATCCAGTTTTTATCGGCTTTGAGTTTCAAATTACTTTCGTCTTTGTTCCATTTCGGTAGGGTATTGTTGAAATAAGCATTATAAAAAAGATATAGTTTACCATCAACTATTTTATAAGTTTCAAGATCAACTTCAACTTTTTCGCCTGTGTTTCCCATCGCATAAGCGCACCATCCACCATAGCCTGGCTCAAATTTTTGAGGCGATTTTTTAAATAAATCTAGGTTAGCTTGTGATGTAAAGTAATAGGTTATGCCATTGTGAGTGGTGGAAAAGCTCTTGCTACCTTTTTTTGGACTTGCTGTGTAGTAGCTTAAAACGTCATAACCTTCAACGGCTATACTTGCGCTTGATAAGTTGAATTGTTTCTTTCTCTTGTCTGATTCGCTGGTCTGTGCATTTGAAAATAGGCTTGCGATTAATATTAAACAAAGAAGTACTGTTCTCATTCCTTTTTTTAATAAAAATAGAGAACAAATGGGGTGTGAATTGTCAGTTAAACGACAATTAAGTCTTACAATTTATTGATATCAGGAATAATAACCTTTTTACGCCCCTCATAGATGATTTTTCCCTCCTCAACTAGCTTATTTACAATACTTGTTGGAGAATTGACTTGCTAAAAGCAATATACTAAATAAAAGTTGTTTGTATTGCTGCATACTATTTTACTTTTGAAAAAACGTAAAATGTTTCTAAAGCAATTTGCTTGCAACGCTCATCGTACTTTGCATCTTGTAAAGGGGTGTTATCAAAAGCCTTTGGGTCGTCGTAAGTTGTACCGATGCGTAATTCAACCGCAGGAATAAAAGGGCAATTTTCTTCGGCATCGCTACAAGTCATTATTGCTGTAAACTCTTTCTGCGGATTTTTCGGGTCGTCGTAAACTTTTGAATAACACACAATGGGTTTCTCGTTGTCGTCAAAGAGAATGTGATAAGTTGAGTTTTTCTCAACGTTAATGGGTTTGATTTCAAAGCCAACCCTTTTTAAAGAATTAATTGCGTTGATGTTAAATGCAGTTGCTTCAGTGCCTCCCGAAAAAGTGTTTACATTTTTTATTTTAAAATAATCACTCGCCACTTTTGCCCACACTTGCCCGAAATGACTGCGTCGCGAATTGTGCGTGCAGATATAAACCAAATTAATGGGTTTGTTTTCTTTTTGCTTATAGGAAATATATTGCGCTATTTTTTCTAATAATTCTTTTCGGCGGTGCGGAATTGAATTGAAATCGGCAATAAGACTATCGCAATAGGATTTAATAGATGAATACATACTAAATTTGTTTAACAGCATTTTCCGTTTCCGGGGGTACAACAAGCTTCTTTTTCGGTTGTTAAGTCTGACAAAGAGACTTTTTTCTTATCGCTGGGAACTCCGCAATTTTCTTTTGCCAAACAATCGGTTTGTTTTGAAAGTAATACAAAATCCTTTCCGTTATAATCAATACCGTATTTACCAATGGTGTCGGATTGATATTCAACTTCAACTTCAAGATCTTCCATACCCAATACTTTTTCGGATAGAAGAATGATGTTGATTAGTTTTTGTGGTTTTAAACGATGGTCGGTGTCGTTAGCGTTCCACAATTGAAAGTTTGCTACTTTTTCGTTGCGAACTGTACCGCCACAATCAATAAAGTTTTTTTGAATGATACCAACTTCGGTAACATGAAAGTGTTCGGGTACGAATGTACCATTAGGAAGTTGAAAGTTTACGCCCGTAGCTGTGCTAAGATGATTTTTGATTTCTGATAGTTTCATGGTTATTTAGTTTTAATGTTTGTTTAATCGTTAATTGGCGATAATAAAAGGTAAATTTTTTTAACAGCACTTCTTTTTATTGGTGAACGTGGTAAAGAAAGTAGTTAAGTATGTTTTAGCGGTTTCCCATTCTTTTTCATCAACGCAATAGCACACTTTTACACCGTCAATATCTCCTTTAATAAGACCAGCATCTTTTAGTTCTTTTAAATGTTGCGATACGGTGCTTTGTGAGAGTGGAAGCTCATCAACTATATCGCCACAAATGCAAGCTTCTTTTTTAATAAGCAGTTCTAATATTGCAATACGAGCAGGGTGAGCCAATGCCTTAGTGTATTTTGCAATTTTGTTTTGCTTAATTGTAAAT
The DNA here is from genome assembly GCA_013697245.1 of Bacteroidota bacterium. Classification (GTDB taxonomy): domain Bacteria; phylum Bacteroidota; class Bacteroidia; order B-17B0; family Aurantibacillaceae; genus Aurantibacillus. The sequence continues at coordinate 171,097 of JACCXH010000007.1, read as the reverse complement.
TCTTCTGTTTTTGTTGTTCCCATTTTTAAATAATTTTAACCGATGTGCAAGGTACATTTTCGGAGTTTATTATTTGTTTATTTACCGTTACCTTATTGTAAAACTCATCAAAAGCATTTTTAAACTCATCGAGCTTTTCAAAATCTATGCAATAAGAAATGTTTTTTGATGAAAGCGATCCTTTAATAAGGCCGTACCTTTTTAGATACTTTAAATTCATACCTACGGTAAACTTACTTAAGCCTGCCACTTCGTAAATATTGCCTTCGCAGTTATTACGGCAAGCTAAAGTTTGCAATATAGCTATGCGTGTGGTATTTGCTAAAGAAGCACAGAAACGAGCTAAGTCTTCTTCCTTTTTGCCTATAATTACTTTACTACTGGTAGTCATTCTATCGCAAAGTAACGATTAATGTTTTGAGCAACCAAATTTATTTTTTTGTTAGCGATTGTAGATGCTATTAATTAGAATTTAGGGAGAAAATTAACACTTCTGTTCGCAATGAAATTGTCCCTTATTGCGTTCAATCTGTATTGTAGAATGTGAAATATTGAATTTATGATGCAATTCTTCTTTAATACTTTCGTAAATTAAATCATTTTCTGATAATTCAGGAATAATTAAATGAACCGTTAATGCAGTTTCGGTTGTGCTGATTGCCCATATATGTAAATCGTGAACATCAGTAACTCCATTTAATCCTAAAAAATATTTTTTTACTTCGTTTATATCAATGTCTTTAGGAACACCGTTTAATGTTAATCTTAAAGACTCTTTCATAAGACTCCATGTTCCGAAAATAACAACAGCGACCAGAACTAAACTCACAACAGAATCAAGCCAATACCATTTAGTATAAATAATTACCATTCCTGCTATAACAACTCCTAAAGAAATTAAAGCATCCGAAGCCATATGTAAATACGCTCCTTTTGTATTTATATCTCTTTCGCTGTCCTTCATAAACATCAGTGCAGTCACTGAATTAACAATAATTCCTATTCCTGCTACAACTGCTACGATTCCTCCTTCAATCGGATGCGGCTCAGTTATTCTCATAATGGCTTCATAAGCGACTGCCCCTAATGACACAAGTAAAATACAAGCGTTCAAAAAAGCTGCAAGTACTGTTGATTGACGATATCCAAAAGAAAATTGATTGCTCGTTTTTTTAGATACAAGTTTAGTCGCAAATAAAGCAAGTGCCAATCCTGCAACATCACTCAAATTATGTCCTGCATCTGCAAGCAAGGACATGGAGTGTGTATATAACCCGGCAATAGCTTCTATAAAAACAAAAGCTGAGTTTAGAATTATTCCAACTACAAAAGCGGTTGTATTATTCGTGGGTGCTGCATGAGAATGATGATGATCGTGATTGTGTATCATTTTGTTTAGATTAAATTTATTATTCCTCTTCACTGTTTTTTAATTTGGCAAGTATATCGTAAGCACCGTTAGTTACAATTAGTGTTTCGGGAGTTATATCTTCAGGTAAAATTATTTCGATATAGCCCAATTCTTCAATACCTTTTTTAACTTCAATCATTTTAAAAGCATAATTTGCATCTGCTTTATGCAAGCCTTCACTAATAAAGATATAATTTTTACCTTCAAAACTAACTATGCTTTTTTCGGGTAGGGCAGTTACAGTTTGTGTGCCTGCTTCAACATAGGCTTTTAAATACATACCGGGTAATAGTTCGGTATCTTCCTTATCTAAATGGCAATGGATTAAAACTGTACGGTCTTCACGAATTTCCCTGCCAATTAAATAAACTGTTGCGATGCGCTCTTCGTTTTCATTCGCCAATGTAAAACGTACTTTTTGTCCGATCTTTAATTTAGGAACATCTTTTTCAAATACAATTAACTCGGCATGCAAATGTTCTGTATCAACTATTTTAAACATTATGTCGGTAGCGTTTACAAAAGAACCAATGTTTACATTTACTTGTGTTACATAACCGCTAATGGGAGCAGTAAGCGTAATTGTATTTTGAAAATTGCCTGTTTCAATTTGATTTGCATTAATACCAAGCATAGCGAGTTTTGATTTTAAACCACCAACTTTTGCCATCATACTTTGATACTGGGTTTTTGATTGCAAAAGAGTTTTTTGAGAATTTACATTTTCTTTTGCTAATTCTTGCTGACGGTTGTATTCGGCTTCCAAATACTCTAACTGACTTTTAAAATCAATATAGTCTTGTTGTAACTGAATGTACTCAGCGTTTTGCATTACCGCAATTACCTGACCTTTGGTAACTTTAATACCCTGCAATAACTCAGTGCTTTTTAATACGCCACCCATTGGTGCAGAAATACTAACCAAATTTTGTGGCGGAACATCTAACATACCATTTACTTTAATGGCACCGCTAAGTGCTTTCATTTCAATTTTGCCCAATGTGACTGCTGCAATTTTAAATTGATGTTGGTTTAACTCAACGATATTAAATTTTGTTTCGTGAGGAATTTCCTCTTTTGTTTCTTCCTTTTTGTTTCCGCAAGAAGAAAGTAAAACAGCAATTATTAGTAACATGCTAATTTGTTTTATTATTTTATTTGTTTTCATAATCCTTTATTTTAAATATTATTTTTTACCTGATAAAAATTCTAACACAATAATGCTTTGATTATATTGATTTAATGTTTGCAAGTAACCCGATTTAATTGTGAGCGCATTTTTTAACGCTTGTAAATATTCAACATAACCGATCTCACCGCTTTTAAAACCTTTGTCGGCTTGTTTAATAATTAAATCGGCACTTGGCAGAGCGCTACTTTCGTAATACTCTAAAGTGTTTTTATTTTTTAAATACTCTTGCACCGCTTGACCATATTGACCTTGAAGGTTTGCTTGCTCCTGTTCAAAATTGCTTTGAGTTACTTGTTGATTTATACCTGCCGCTTTTGCACGAGCCGTTTGAGGTACAAACCATATGGGAATAGAAATACCAACTTGTATGCCGGTAAAACGTTTTGAGCCATCAAAATATTGGTCGGCACCATTTATGTTTTGATTACCAATTAAACTTTGATTGAAATAACCAATCGTAAAATCGGGGAGCACTTTTGCCGTTTCTACTTTCTTCTGCCTATTACTTATCTCAACTTGTTGTTTAAAATATGAGAGCATTGGATTTTGATTGACAGAACTACTATCGGTTTGAACGGTCAATTCAAGTTTTTTTATTTCTTGTTCATTAATTTGAACTTGAGATTTTGAATTGAGTAAAGCCTTTAAGTGCGCTTGATACATTTGAGTGTTGTATTGATTTTGAGAAAGAAGATTGCGAACTTCCATTAACTGTGTTTCGGCAGTTGTTTTTTCGAGCAAATTACTTTCGCCTGTTTTTAAGCGGAGTTCAGAGGCTTTTAAAAACCGGCTGTAAATACTATCCTTACTTACAAGTAATTTATTTTCGGCTTGTAAAAACTTAAGGTAATTATAAACCGATTTTACCTGACTGGTTAATTCGTTTTGGGAAACCTGCAATTTAAGTTCGCTTCCTTTAATTAATGCTGTCCCAAGTTTAGCTTGACTTGAAAACAAAGTAGGAAAAGGAATGCTTTGGGTAATTGAAATATTATTATCGGTTTTAATGGAGTTATACTGCCCGTAGATTAACGCAACATTTGTTTTACCAATGTCGGTAGCTGTTCGTTTTAATGTTCGACTATAATCTATTTCAAACTGACCTGCTTTAATGCCTGCATTGTTTTTTAATGCTTCGGCTATTGCTTGTTGCAATGTTAAACCATTAATTTGCGCTTTGTTTATGGTTGGAACAAAAAACATAAACGGCAACAGAAGAGAAACGATGTTTGTTTTCATTTTGGTTGATTTAATTTTTTCGGAATAGATGAACAGTATTGGCAATATTAAAAGTGTAAGTAAGGTTGCTGTTATTAAACCACCGATTACAACTGTAGCTAAGGGTTTTTGAACTTCGGCGCCGGAACCGTGTGATAGAGCCATTGGTAGGAAACCCAAAGAAGCTACAAGGGCTGTCATAATTACAGGGCGCAATCTAACAGCCGTACCTTTTAAAATAATTTCTTTAAGATCGGTTAAGCCTTCTTTTTTAAGGTGATTAAATTCGGCAATTAAAACAATACCATTTAAAACTGCTACACCAAACAAAGCAATAAAGCCAACGCCTGCTGAAATACTGAATGGCATATCGCGTAACCACAAAGCAAACACACCGCCGATGGCTGAAAGTGGAATAGCAGTAAAAATTAAAAGACTTTGTTTAAATGAACGGAAGGTGAAGAACAAAAGAATAAAAATCAAAAACAATGCAGCAGGAACCGCAATTGATAAACGTTTTTTTGCTTCCAATAGATTTTTAAAAGTGCCACCATAAGTGGGGAAGTAACCTGCCTCGAACTTAACATTATTGTCAATCTTTGATTGCATTTCTTTTACAACGCTCTCTATATCTTTTCCACGAACATTAAAACCAATTGTAATTCTTCGTTTGGCATCGTCGCGTTGAATTTGGTTTGGACTAATTTTAAATTCAACATCGGCTAACTGCGAAACGGGAACCTGATTGCCCGTTGGGGTTGTAATGAAAAGATTATTTATATCTTCAATACTTTTGCGATTATCTTTTTCTAAACGGACTACCATATCAAATCGTTTTTCACCTTCGTAAACCATGCCTGCACTTTCGCCTGCAAAGCCCATTTTTATTACGCGGTTTACATCTTCGATTGTTAAGCCGAATTGAGCAATTTTGTCGCGATTAAATTTTACAACTATTTGCGATTGCCCTGTGGCTTGCTCAATATAAATATCCTGCGCACCATCAACACTTGTTGCAAGTTTGCCGATTTGGTTTGCATAACGGGTTAGTACATCTAAATCTTCGCCATACACCTTTATTACCACATCTTGTTTTGCGCCCGTCATTAATTCGTTAAAGCGCATTTGAATTGGTTGCTGAAAACTAAATGTAACGCCAGGAATATCTTCTAAAGCTTTTGACATTTTTTCGGCAAGTTCGTCGCGTGAAGATGCGCTTGTCCACTCTGATTTATCTTTTAAGATTATCATTAAATCACAAGCTTCAACAGGCATAGGATCGGTTGGAATTTCGCCCGAACCAATTTTAGCTACTACTTGATTTACTTCGGGAAAACTTGCTTTAAGAATTTTTGATGCGCGCAAAGAGGCTTCAATAGTTTCAGAAATAGAACTGCCCGTTAAAACTCTTGTTTCAACTGCAAAATCACCTTCATCTAATGTTGGAATAAATTCGCCGCCCATATTCATAAATACACCAAGGCTAATTATGAAAAGAACAACGGCGGTACTTAATACAAGCGCTTTTCGTTTTAGTGAGAACAAAATTAAAGGATCGTATATTTTTTGAAAGAATGACATGATGCGGTCGGAAATGTTTTTTGTATGAACTGCTTTTTTACTAAGGAATAAAGCCGACATCATTGGCACGTATGTAATTGATAAAAGAAATGCACCTAATATGGCAAAGGCTACAGTTTGTGCCATTGGGCTAAACATTTTGCCTTCAACACCAACTAAAGCAAGTATTGGTAAATACACAATTAGGATAATGATTTCGCCAAAGGCCGCCGAGTTTCTTATTTTGGATGCGGAAACATAAACTTCGTTATCCATTTCATCTTGCGATAATAACTGACCGCTTGTACCGTTAATCTTTTTGCGATTGGTAATGTGATGCAATGTTGCCTCTACAATAATTACTGCACCATCTACTATCAAACCAAAATCAATTGCGCCTAAACTCATTAAATTGCCCGATACTCCGAAAAAATTCATTAGTGAAATTGCAAATAGCATTGCCAACGGAATTACAGAAGCAACAACTAAACCTGCTCTTAGGTTACCAAGTAAAAGAACCAAAACAAAAATTACAATTAGCGCGCCTTCGGCTAAGTTTTTTGTAACGGTACTTATTGCGTTGTTTACTAATTTAGAACGGTCCAAGAAAGGTTCAACCACAACGCCTTCGGGCAAGGATTTTTCAATTTGTTTCATTCGCTCTTTTACATTGCCAATTACTTTTGAAGAGTTTGCGCCTTTTAACATCATTACAATTGCACCTACAACTTCGCCTTCGCCATTACGTGTCATTGCGCCATACCGCGTAGCGTTACCATAATTTACAGTTGCTACGTTGCGAATTAAAACGGGAATGCCGTTTGGATTTAGTTTCACAACAATTTTTTCAATGTCTTCTTTACTCCCAACTAAACCTTCGCTTCTAATAAAGTATGCACTCGGTTTTTTATCAATGTAAGCACCGCCAGTATTTTGATTATTTTTTTGTAGTGCAGTAAAAACATCGTTAATACTTATGTTCATACTACGAAGCTTATCGGGATTAAGTGAAATTTCGTACTGCTTTAAATAACCGCCAAAACTGCTAACATCGGCAACACCTTCTGTACCTAACAACTGACGACGAACAATCCAATCTTGAATTGTACGAAGATCCATTGCGTTGTATTTTTTTTCGTAGCCTTTTTTGGTATGAATAACGTATTGGTAAATTTCGCTCAAACCTGTTGTAAGTGGGGCTAATTCGGGAATACCGGAACCAACCGGAATAACTGTTTTAGCTTGGTTTAAACGTTCGCTAACTTGTTGCCTTGCCCAATATACATCAACTTTATCCTTAAAAACAATAGTAACAACAGAGAGACCAAAACGAGAAAAAGACCGAACCTCCTCAATGTCCGGAATTGTTGCCATTGTTTGTTCGACAGGAAAGGTTACAAGCCTTTCGATTTCTTCGGCGGCTAACGAGGGTGAAACCGTTATTATTTGCACCTGATTGTTTGTGATGTCGGGTACCGCATCAATTGGTAATTGTGTTACTGAGTAACTGCCCCAAATAATCAACACCAAGGTTAGTAACCCGATAATGATTTTGTTTTTTATAGAAAAGTGTATGACTTTATCTAACATAATAATTTTGCTTAATGCTTTACAATTACCAAACGGCAACAATGAAGCGGTAAATAAATGAAACGAAACGCACGAACAGAATTTGCCCGTGATTTAATTAAGTACAGAAAAGATTAAGCAAGTTTTGGCGGTTGCCAGATAGGAGGAGAACACATACTCTTTATTTTTTCGTTCTCGTTTGAGTACTTTTCCTTTGAAATAACAGAAAAAACAAATTCGCTCCCATTAAAGGATGGAATAAATGCAATAAGAGGGATATGTGAGGTTAAACAACAACCCTCACAATGCTTAAAGGGGAGATCGCAATCATTATCGTCCTCATCATGTTTATTTTCTTTATGGTTATCTGAATAATGATCAACTAAAAAATCAACAAAGTCATCACTATCATGATGTTCGTTGGAATGATGATAAAAATGCGTGAATAGTTTAGGTAATTTAATTAGCTCTTCGGCGAAAGCGTTATTCGTTAAGAATTGAAGCAAAAGGAATATGGCTACAAGCTTTTTCAATTACACAAATGTACGATTCTTTAACTAATTATGTAATTAATTAAACATCAATCTGTTAATTATTACAAAAGGGCTAGATTTTACATTAATCATTATTACTATATTTAAAGCATAAACTACTGGTGAGGTTATCAAAATAAATCAGCGACTCTAATGCCAAAAAAAGAAAATAATAAACCGGAACCTGCCAAGCGTAAACTTGCAAAAGGAATTTATTTATCTCAAGTGATAGGCAATGAAGTTCAAGAAGTGCTTTCACATTACGAAGAAGAGCAAAAAATTGAAATTGCAGAACATTTGATACTAATGTTTCAGGAAATCCTGAAGTATTTTAAAACAAAAGATGAATCCATCTATTCAAATTATGCAGAACGTGAAAATGAACTATTAAAAAAGTATGGCAAGGCGTTTAAGCCGTTAGCAAGCAAACAATTTCACTACCTTTTTAATTTTAGCATTATCCTTAGTCAAAAAGAATATTATACAACTGAAGAATTCAATAACTTAGAAGATCAGGAAAACGATCTTACTGAATTGGATATAAAACAGCTTACACAGGCAATGAATAACTTGCTTCATGGAGAGCTGCATTTTTTATATTTGGAAAGAGAACCACAATTTGAAACTAAGGCGAAAGAAAAGCCTTCTGATGAAACCGATGACAAAGAAATGACCGAGGCAAGACAACTGCTGGCTGTTTATTATTTACTTAAATCCGGTTTCGGCATTGAACATCGTTCAAGTAATTCTGTAAGTGAGGTTACCTTGTTCGCACATTTACTTTTAGGAAAGAAATACACCTCGCTGCAAACTTCCAGTATCTATAAAAAATACAAACTCATTCCGAATTATAACAAAGATGAGCAGTTGGTCAAGGATTTAAAATACATCAAGCCCTATTTCGAGAAATTAGACATCCAAAAGGCAGTTGAACTAATCAATAAAGATTTGGAAACGACAATAAAAGAGCTTACACTAGACAAAAAGAAAAAATACCTGTAAACTTTCCTGGTTTTATCCGTCAAGTCTGATGTGAAAATTTAAAAAAGCCGTCAGCAATTTCTTTTAGCCGTCATTAATTAAATCCATCCTAATCCGAGAATTGTCGTTTCAATATTGGATTCTGCAAATTCTAAATATTTCTTTTAAAAATTAATAGCCTGTAAATCAGGCTTTTTTTGATTTTTCTATGCATCCTAAGAAATTTTGGGAATACCCATAGGCTGCCCCTAAGCCTAAAAACAGCCCCACCTTTACGCTATTAAACCAAGAAACAAAAACGACAAAGCGTCAAACAACAATTAAAAATCAAAAAAAAGAAAACATGGAAACAACAATCATCAGCATCATCACAGGTTCAACAACTGGAGTATTAAAGGAGATCAGGGAAAACAACATTCATCATACCTACCTCGGCATCGATCAAAACAATCAGTTACTTATGCAACTAAGCTATAATGAAGAAAACAAAAAGATTATTGAAGGCATTCATAGCTATATAAGAGAAATGGAAATTTTCATAAACGAATTTAATACAATCACTGCACCACTTATGGAACAGGCAAAGAAAGAACAAGAAAAGTCATTCAAGGAGTTCAAAGAAAAGCAACTTGAATTTAAGAAAAGACGAGACAAAATAAAAAAATCAAAGCAAACCGAAATAATTAATTAATAAACAATGGAAGAAACGAAAGAAAATAATCAAGAAAAAAAACAAGCTACACCAAATTCCACAGGAATGAATATCCCTGAATGGGTAATGCACTTGTTAACCGGATTGGGTACAATGGGAGCTGAGTATATGCTTTTCATAAAACCCATGCAGGAAAAAATGGAAATGCAACTTGAAATGATCAAACAACAGGGGGCGCGAATAGAGGAATTAGAAATTAGTTTGGTAACGCGTAACCGTAAATCAAAACAACAAGTAGATCACAGTGATGATGAAGATTCAATTGATCGGGAACTTTTTCAGGTTAAACGGAAAGCCGCACCAACGCCAAAGTATTCCAACTATGCACAGGTAAAACTTTAAAATAAAACGCATGAAAAACAAAAATTTTACAGAAGAAACCATTCAAGTAGCGGTAGATATTATAATGGATGTTTTAAACATCATAATTAAAGAAGGCTTCAAACATGAAGTTATTCAGGTTGTTGAAAACCGAAGCACGATAGTAATCACTCTCTTTCACCAAAAGGATTCATTAAGACATCAAAGAGCTTTGGATAACATTAAGAATTTGTTGGATGAATACAAAGAATACCGCTGGTCAGAAAATGAACAACTAAACTGGAGAGAACACTAATGGAAAAGGTATGTCAATATTGCAAAGAAACTTTTGCTGCTAAGCGAATTGATTCGGTTTATTGTTCACGCTCATGCAGGCAAATGGCCTATATGGATCGAAAGATGAAGCTGAACCAAATGACAACATCATTTCCATTAGTAAATACACATATAGAGACAAGGGATAATAATAATGATGATAAGAGCGCGATTTATGAAACAACAATTGACGGATCAGGGATAAAAGATTCTTCTGTTGACGGATCTCTCGGAAATAAAAAACCGTCAATTGACGGCTTTTCTTCAGATAAAATTGTTGAGGAAAAACAAGTTGAACAAAAGTACGATTATGTTTACAGTCAATTTCTTGAGAGAATAACGGAAATTATAAACTATGGTAGCAATACAACAATCTTAAATAATTGCATTACCAATGAACAAGACATACCCACTTATTGGATTGGTTTACGATTACGATGTCTTGTCGAATGCCTGTTGTTATTTTCTGAGATGAAATATACTTCTGTTGCTGACCTTATGGAAGTATGCAATGCTTTTACAACTGTAACTCGATCATCTTATTACACTCTTTTACCGGAAGAATTTCCATACATAAGTATTATGATAAATTTAAAAGAGAAATTAAAAAAAGTTTGTATAAAGGCGCATAAGATTGAAAAAATTAAATTCAGATTGACACAAGAGGATAAGATAGAATTGATGGCAGTTCGTTTTGAATTATCCCAATTTATCCCCAAAAAACAATTTAATGAATTACTGTTTGAAAGTGAAAAGAGGGAATGAAAAGTAAAGGATTCGCCAATGTTGGCGGCACATGAGGAGTGAATAAAAAAACTTGTTTATGTTAGGAAAATTGACTATTTTAGATTTTAGACCATCTGAAATGTTGCCTTTCATAAAAAGAATAAATTTTAAAAGAAAGAAAATGAATGATGGAAAAAGATGAAACAAAAATTATAGAATTTAAAGAATTTGGAATAGTTGAATCAGTAGATTGGGAAAGAACAAAGGATATAACTGCCCAAGAAGTTAAGACGACGAAAGGAATGGAATATTTAACTGAAGAACAGGCAGAAGAGGTAGCTCAATTTATTAAAACATTTGCAATGCTGTTAAATACTTTGATAGATAAACAAATTAAAGAAGAGAATAATAGTGACACAAAAATCATTGATTTATACGAAAAAGAACATATTAAAAAAGCGGCATGAAAAATTCTTTATTATTTGACCAGTTTGCCAAAGGCAATACAACAGCTTTAAAGCGCACTAACAATTGTGTTATTTATACACGGGTATCCAGTAAGGAACAAGAGCAGGGATACAGTTTAGAAACTCAGCGAAAGGCTTGCGAGGAATATGCGACCAAAAGTAACTATTCCATTATGGGACAGTTCGGAGGTACTTATGAAAGTGCAAAGACTGATGAGCGTAAAGAATTCAACAAGATGCTCTCCTTTGTAAAGAAGTGCAGAGAAAAGATTACTTACATTATTGTTTATAGTGTAGATAGATTCTCACGCTCAGGAGCTAATGCAATTTACATTAAAGATCAACTCAGACAAGAAGGGATTTATTTGGTTGCGGTAACTCAGCCGGGAGATGCTTCAACGTCAAGTGGTGACTTTCAGCAAAATATCCAGATTATATTTTCGCAATATGACAATCAACTCAGACGTGAAAAATGTATGGCAGGAGTAAAGGAAGCCTTGAACCGTGGAGAATGGTGTCATAAAGCACCTTATGGCTATGATGAAATAAAAGTAAATGGAAAAAGACAAATTGTTATAAATGAAAAAGGGAAACTATTACAAAAAGCATTTTATTGGAAGCTGAATGAACGCATTACGCACACGGAAATTTCTGAACGTCTTGCTGAAAAAGGATTAATCCTTGATGAAAAGAGGTTATCCGGGTATTTTAGAAATCCATTTTATTGCGGCTTGATGGCGCACAATTCTTTGGGTGGAAAATTGATTGAAGGTAAACATGAGATAATGATACCGAAAGAAGTATTTCTAAAAGTGAATGATTTATTGAGCGAAAATGCACAAGGTTATTCGTGCCATGAAGAAAATGAGCCAATCCCGTTAAAGCGGTTTTTAAAATGCGGCCATTGTGGAGTTCCCATGCGTGGGTATATTGTAAAAAGTAAAAATCTACCTTATTATAAATGCAACACTAAAGGTTGCTGTAATAATAAAAGAGCAAAAGACCTTCATGATGTTTTTGAATCGGGGTTATACTTTTTAACCTTGGCGGAAAACCCAAGCGTAAGATCGCTTGTAACGAAGCAAGTTGTCGTTGGCTACAATAAGGGTCATAAGGAAAAAGAAGGCGACAAAGAAGCTTTACAGCGCCAAATTATCGAAATAAATAAGAAGATGGAGCGTTTAGAAGAGCGCCTAATTTTAGAGGAAATAAACCTTGATCTTTACAACAAATACATTCCAAAATTTAAGTTAGAAATCGTGGAGTTGGAGCGCAATATGCTCAAAAGCAATAAACGAGTGTCGAACCTTGAAGAATGGGTAAAAAAAGCAATGGACTTTTGCGGCAAACTCCCGACAGTGTGGCATTTGCTGCCATATAAGGATAAACAAATTTTTCAAAACCTTATCTTTCCTGAAGGATTTACATATAATAAGAAAACTGATCAAAGTCGAACCACAAAAATAAATTCTGTGTTCCTCTATATCGCCCAACTGATGCGGGATGTAGCAAAAATAAAAATGGGGGAGTCAAAATTAATTTTTGACATCCCCCACTTGGTGGTCCCACTTGGAATCGAACCAAGCACCTACTGATTATGAGTCAGTTGCTCTAACCGAATGAGCTATAGGACCAAATTCCCTTAAGAAGGGATTGCAAAAATAGCCAAAAGCCCCATATTTGCAAAATAATATAGTAAAACTGGGTGTTTTTAGGCCTAGTTTTTTTTCTCTGCCTTATTTGCGATAATTCCTAGTCGGTAGGCGCTTTCAGAGGAGATTCTCTCTATGTTTTAATTTTTATGCGAAGAATAAATGAATTAATCTCCGCAAAAATGCGTGGAATAATCTTTTTTACTAAATTTAAAAAGTGCAACATATAAAAAATATCATATTCGATCTGGGCGGCGTGATCATTAATTTGGATGTAAATAAAACTATTTCCGAATTTAATAAACTCAGCTACATGCCTTTTGAAGCCATCTACACGCAAGCAGAGCAAAGCAGCCTGTTTGACAATCTTGATAAAGGCCTTATTTCTGATGAAGAGTTTTTTTATGAGTTGCGCCAACAAATTCGTTACGAAGGACCGGATCATAAATTGTTTGAGGCCTGGAATGCCATGCTGCTGGATGTTCCTGAAAAAAGGCTGGATATTTTGGTAACGATGAAACAAAACTACAACACCTTTTTATTAAGCAATACCAATGAGCCACATGTTTCTGCTTTTGAACACGATCTTTACCTTAAGCACGGCGTAAAAAATTTTAAGGATTATTTTGACGAGGTGTATTACTCATGTCGCGTGGGAATGCGTAAGCCCAATAAAGAGATCTTTGAATTTGTTTTAAAAGCGAACGATCTAAAACCTGAAGAAACTGTTTTTATCGATGACTCTATCCAACACGTTCGTGGTGCCGGAGAATGCGGTATTAGCGCTTTTTTACTTCCTAAAAATGAAGAGATAGGCGATTTTTTAAAAGGCCTAAATCTACTATAAACCCTATTTTAGCATTTAAGAAAGAATAAAAATCATTAAAAATGCGGTTTTTGTTAAATTGTTGAGGTATTAATCTGTTTTTTTTGTTTTATCCGTATCTTTGTTTTCTAGATGAAAGACAAAGAAGATCAAGAGCATGTTGAAAAGGATAAAAAAGATCCCATAAAGATCTTGCTTGCTGATGATGATAAAGATGATCAGCACTTATTTAAAGAAGCTCTAGAACACACAGATGTACCAACTGAATTAACTACAGAAAGTAATGGGCAAGATCTGATGGACAATCTTCATGATCCCGAAATTCCTAATCCTGATATTATTTTTTGGATATTAATATGCCGGGTAAGAACGGCAAAGAATGTCTTAAAGAAATTAAAGCCGATGAAGATCTTAAAGATATTCCAACTGTGATGTATACCACTTCAACAAGCGAACAGGACATTAATGAAGCTTATCACACCGGTGCCAATTTATATGTGCCAAAACCTTATTCTTTTTCATCAATAATCATGATCCTTAAAAGCATTTTTACATTTAAGTGGAAACAACTTTTTAAGAAGCCTGATAAAAAGGATTTTGTATTATCCGAAAAAACGATCACTACAAAAAAGCATTAAGGCATTATATTTTTTGCTTTTATCTTATAAACTCCAGCACAACATCAAAAAATTCTTTCGGTTTTTCTGCATGTATCCAATGCCCGGCATCTAGAATGGTTTCTAATTTATAATTTGGGAAATATTCTTTAAAATCAATCAGATCGCTTTCTGCAATATAATTGGACCTCTCACCACGAACAACTAAAGCTGGAACATCGCTTGAGCCGGCAGGCAAAGCAACGCCAATGTTATTATAATTTTGTGCAATGGTCTTTAAATTAAAACGCCAGTCCATTTTGTTGTTTTCTGTATCGCGCCAATAAATATTCTTTAATAAAAATTGTTTAGTGCCAAAATCATCTAAGTAGGTGTTTAAAATCGCTTCTGCTTCTTTACGTGTTTTTATTTTTGAAAAATCTACAGCGTTCAGCGCAGCTAAAACTGCATCATGATGCGGTTCATAAGCCCGCGGCGAAATATCAGCAATAATTATTTTTGCTGAAATACCGGCGTATTTTAATTCAAAAAACATCACCACTTTTCCACCCATGCTATGGCCTACTAAAATGGGGTCTTTTAATTGTTGTACATCAATAAATTCTTTCAGGTCATCGGCCATCACGTCATAACTCCAAACATCGCTGTGCGGCGAAAGACCATGGTTACGAAGATCTAAAGTAAAAACATGAAAACCGTTTATTGCAAATTGTTTTGCGAGTGTGTTCCAATTATCACTTTGGCCAAATAAGCCATGTAAAATAATTAAAGGTTGCCCTTGTCCAAATTCCCTGTAGGCTAATTTCATTTCAGTTGGCGTAAATATAATTGCACGGTGTTCTCCAAACCAAAATATAGCGCATCGCTAATTAAAGCATGGCCAATAGACACTTCCAATAAATTTGGAACATGTTGTTTAAAGAATTTTAAATTATCCAAACTCAGGTCGTGCCCTGCGTTTACTCCTAAGCCAAGCTCACCGGCTAATGCGGCTGCTGCAATAAAAGGTTGAATTACTTTTTCTTTTTCTGTAAAAAACAAACGTGCGTATTCTTCGGTATATAATTCTATTCTGTCGGCACCGGTTTCTTTGGCACCTTTTACCATTTCTAAATTTGCATCCACAAAAATAGAAGTACGAATATTATTTTTTTTAAATAGCGTTATCATCTCTATTAAATAATCTTTATTCTTTCTTGTATCCCAACCATGATCGCTGGTCAATTGCCCCTGCACATCCGGCACTAATGTTACTTGATGAGGTTTAATTTCTAAAACAAGATCAACAAATTTTTGTTCTTTAGGATTGCCTTCAATATTAAATTCTGTGCTTAAAACCGGTTTCAGGTCACGCACATCTTTATAAGTAATATGACGCTCGTCAGGCCTTGGATGCACTGTAATGCCCTGCGCACCAAAGCGTTCAATATCCTGCGCTGCCTTTAAAACGCTGGGCATATTACCACCCCTGGCATTGCGCAAAGTGGCTATTTTATTAATGTTTACGCTTAATTTAGTCATTTTGAGGTATTTAATCTTTTGTTACTTTTTGCTAAAAGCTCAGTAAAGCTAATTAATTTACATAAATTTGAAAAAGAAATATGTTAGTTGTTGATCTTATAACAGACGAAATTCCACCACTTAAAACCACCGACACGGTTGAGTTGGCTTTGGATTGGATGGAACAGTTCAAAGTTTCTCATTTACCGGTGGTAAAAGATCGTGAGTTAGTTGGTCTTGTTTCAGAGACCGATCTGTTAGATTACAACCATCCCGAAGAACAAATTGACGCGAGCAAATTACATTTAATGCGTCCTGCAATTCACATTCACCAACACACATACGAATTAGTAAAATTAATGACCAGCTTAAACCTGACATTAATCCCGGTGTTAGATGAGAACGAAAAATACAAAGGCTGCATCACCTTAAAAGGTATTGTGCAAAATTTAAGTACCATGATCTCGGTTCAAAATCCGGGAGGTGTAATTGTACTTGAATTAAATCAAAACGATTATTCGGTTACTCAAATTGGAAATATTATTGAAGGCAACGATGCGAAAATTTTAAGTCTGCACGTTTCATCGCAACCGGATAGTATGAAACTGGAAGTGACGTTAAAAGTAAACCGCGAAGATCTTTCAAGCATCATTCAAACATTTAACCGTTACAATTATACTATAAAAGCTACTTATTCTCACAGCGATTATGAAACCGGTATGAAAGATCGTTTAAACGAGTTCTTGCATTTCCTTAATATTTAAATCTCCAAGATCTTCTTCACCAAGCATGGTTCGCCTCTTCTCAACCATGAAACAACCAAAAAATAAATTTTATAATTAATTCTTGCCGTCACTTTTTGCTTGATCAAAAAGTAACCAAAAAATCAAGGCTCACAAAGAAATTCCTTGATTTGTAGTTTCAGATTTTTCTTGTGTCGCCCACAAACTCGCCACTATCTCGAAATCCTTTGCGGGTGGCTCAAACAGCGTGGGCTCAAGATAATTTAATACAGCAATAACGCCTAATTCCAAAATCCTATTTATGTATTAAAATTTGCCTGGGGTTGAAAAATCAAAACACAAATTTTACAGAATTTCTTTGAGGCCAATTCTTTGTTTGCTTACGCGGACAAATATCCTGATATAGCTTTGCGTTTAGGTGTTTGAGTTTTCCATCTTGATCTTTTGCAGAGATAGATGCGAGCCAAGCTAGGCAATTTGTTGATTAAGCATCCAGAAAAGTGCTTGGCGAGGCAGCGGTTTTCTATTCGCTGCCTCTAAGTTGCGAATAGAAAAATCTCCTTTCAAAAGATCAAATGCGTTTTGGTTACTTTTGCGCGCCAAAAGTGACAAAAGAAATTGTGCTGCAATCAAATAATTTAAGTAAAACATATACAGCATATTTTCTCTACGGAAAATTAACAAAAAAATAAATAACTATGGATTTAATTTCTCCGCAAACTCTTGCGGAGTAACTGCATCCCCCAATTTAAAATCGCCAATACGTGTGCGACAGAGTGCTGTAAGGTGCGCACCGCTATTTAAGGCTAAACCAAAATCACGTGCTAGGCTACGAATATACGTTCCTTTACTGCAAACAATTCTAAAACTAACGCTTGGCATATTGACGTTTGTTATTTCAAATTCTTTTATTTCAATTTCACGCGATTTCATTTCAACTTCCTCACCGGCTCTTGCCATTTCATAAGCGCGTTTTCCGCTTATCATCACGGCACTAAAAATTGGCGGCACCTGTTGTTGTATGCCTGTAAAATCTTTTGCAGCTTGTTGTATGGCTTCTAACGTAATATGTTCGGTCGGGAAAGTTTTG
Source organism: Bacteroidota bacterium (assembly GCA_013697245.1). GTDB lineage: Bacteria > Bacteroidota > Bacteroidia > B-17B0 > Aurantibacillaceae > Aurantibacillus. The sequence continues at coordinate 153,664 of JACCXH010000007.1, read as the reverse complement.
TCAACTTCTTTTTCAAGATCAAAGCAAGGTGTTGTTGCTCCTAATAAAAAAGTACCAGTGTACTCTTTTTCCATTCCCATTAAGTCGTTAATGGTTTTTGTTTTTTTCCCGGTGCAAACAATAAGTAAACCGGTTGCTAAAGGATCAAGTGTGCCGGCGTGACCAATTTTTGGTTTTACTTTTACGCCGTCAACAAGTAACGAAGGATGATTTTTTATAGCGTGCTTTAATTTATTTACTGCCTGAAAACTGCTCCAGGTATAAGGTTTATCAATGAGTAGAACTTCGCCGGTATAAAAATTGTAATCCATTTTCCGATTTTAGTTTTCCCCTTCTTTGGAGCTTTTTCAATTATTTGGCGCCTTCTCCGGAGGATACGGCGAGAGATAAGGTTTAGAACACTTCTTTTGCTACGCGCTTGGTAGCTTCAGAAGTTCCCATGGTATAAAAATGTAAACAAGGCACATTGGCTTTTACCAACTCTTTGCTTTGTTGGATGCACCATTTAATGCCTGCTTCTTTCACTTCTTTGTCGTCTTTACATTTTTCAAGCTCTTCGTAAAAAGGTTGAGGAATATCAATATGAAAAATTTTAGGAAGCGTGGTAATTTGTTTTTTAGTGCTTAGTATTTTTAAACCCGGAATAATTGGAACTGTAATTCCATTTTCGCGGCACAATTTTACAAAAGCAAAATATTTAGAGTTATCGAAGAACATTTGTGTCACCACGTACTCTGCACCTGCATCTACTTTTGCTTTTAAATATTTTAGGTCACTGATCATGTTCGGCGCTTCAAAATGTTTTTCAGGATAACCTGCAATGCCAATACAAAAATTAGTTGGCGCAGCATCTTTCATTTCCTCATCCAGGTATTGCGCACGGTTCATTTCTGTAATTTGTTTTACAAGATCGATGGCGTATGGATGTCCGCCAGGCTCAGGCACAAAAGCAGGCTCTGTTTTAATGCTATCGCCACGCAATGCTAATACATTATCAATACCTAAAAATTGAAGATCAATTAAAGCGTTCTCTGTTTCTTCTTTGGTAAAACCGCCGCAAATAATGTGCGGTACAGCTTCCACATTATACTTGTTCATAATAGCCGCACAAATACCAACGGTTCCGGGGCGTTTACGAATGCTTACTTTTTCCAGATAACCACCATCGCGTTTTTTATAGATATATTCCTCGCGGTGATAAGTAACATCAACAAATGCCGGTTTAAACTCCATTAAAGGATCAATGCCATCATAAATGCTTTGAATGCTTTTTCCTTTTAAAGGTGGTAGGATCTCGATAGAAAATAGTGGCTTCTTACTTTGAGAAAGCTTTTGTATTAATTTCATATATTAATTAACAGAGATAATTTCTTTTATTTCGGGAACAGCGCGTTTAATGGTTTCTTCAATACCTGCTTTCATGGTCATTTGACTCATATTACACGTTTTGCAAGCGCCTTTTAATTCTAATTTAAGAATGTTGCCTTCTGTAATATCAATAACCTCTACATTTCCACCATCTGCCTCTAAATAGGGGCGAATAGAATCTAATGCGTCTTCCACTTTTTTATGCAATAATGCGTCCATCCTTTAAATTTAACACAAAGATACGAGTATAGGGCGACTTACCAAAAACTAATGCGTAAAGGTTTAATGCTGTTTTAACTTGCTAAATGCATTAAATTTTAAGTACTTTGCCACCCATGGAAGAAGACAATTTAATTTTTGGTACCCGCGCAGTTATTGAGGCGCTGGAGGCCGGTAAAGACATTGAAAAAATATTTTTACAAAAAGGCTTATCAAATGAGTTGTATCATCAATTGCGCAATGCGTTAAAGGGCCAGGCAGTGCCTATTCAGATAGTGCCACCGGAAAAACTAAAGCGTATTACCGAAAAGAACCACCAGGGCGTTGTAGCTTATTTAACCGAAATTAATTATTACAATGCCGAAGAAATGTTGGCTGAGGTGTTTGAAAAAGGAAAAATTCCGTTGGTTTTAATTTTAGATCGTGTAACAGATGTACGCAACTTTGGCGCTATTGCGCGTGGAGCAGAATGTGCGGGTGTTGATTTTATGATCATACCAAGCCGCGGCGCCGCGCAAATTAATGGCGATGCCATAAAGACCAGTGCCGGTGCTTTGCACAGACTAAAGGTTTGCCGCGAAGATAATTTAAAGACCACCATCGAATATTTAAAAGAAAGTGGCTTGCAAATAGTTTCCTGCCACGAAAAAACAGAGAATTTAATTTATGATGCTGATTTTACAAAACCAACTGCCATTATTATGGGCAGCGAAGAAAACGGCATTAGTAATGAATATTTAAAGCGCAGCGATGTGCAGGTAAAAATACCAATGGTTGGTAAAATTGCTTCGTTAAATGTTTCTGTAGCTTCGGGTATTGTATTGTTTGAAGCTGTTAAGCAACGTTTGTAATGTTTGCCTGTCGTACAATAATTGCGATCTCTTTTCTTCTTAGCGCTTGTACAGACATTACGCAAAGATTTGTTGAAGAAACAATAAAAGAAGGGAACAAAAGAGATTCATTAAAAGAACAGCATGATGAATTTCCTATCTCAAAAGAGCGTTTCGAGTTTTTAGAAAGAAAAAAATTAGGCAACGATAGTCTTTTTTTAGTGCGGACTTTTTTTCTGAATGGAAAAAAATATTCGGACTCCTGGTATAAAAATGATGTGCGCGACAGCATCTCAAAATTTTATTATAATAACGGTAAACCAAGCCATTCTTTTGCTTATCATGACGGTGTGTTAACCGGCCTGGTTGAATCCTACTTGCCGGACGGAACAGCGCGGAATGACAGCAAATTAACGAATGGTAACGGTAATTTAAAGGTCTATCATCCTGTTACCTATAAATTATATATTTCAGGCGAACTTAAAAATGGTCACCGTAATGGTAAGTTCTTAACCTGGTACGCGAATGGCGCTGAGCATGAGGATTTTTATTTTGTAAATGATAGTCTTGTTGGCAATTATACCGTTAAATATAAATCCGGAGCTGTTCAATCGCAAAGGCGTGAGGGAAAAGGAAAAATAACTTACAGTAATTTTTACATAAATGGCAAACCCGAAAAACTTGAGGTTTGGGAAAATAATAAATTAAATGGATCTAAATCATTTGATGAAGATGGAAATATAACCGAAGAGAGCTGGTTGGTTAATGGCCAGATAAAAAGTGTAAAGAGCTTTTACGGTTCAAAAAAACTCTTACTATCACGCGGTAATTATCTTGATCAAAAAAAACAAGGCAGTTATGAATATTATTATGATAATGGCGCTAAAAAGGCTATTGAATTTTATGATCAGGATACATTATTATCTGAAAAACGCTGGTACGAAAACGGCATTTTATCATTAGAGACAAAATATGCCAAAGGAGAATATGATGGATTGTATGTAGAGTATTATCCAAACGGTAAAAAAAGAAAAGAACAAATGTATGCCAACGGTGTTAAGCAAGGCAAATACACCAGTTACTTTGATAATGGCAATAAATATAACGAAGGAACTTTTGTGGATGGTAAACCAAAGGGCAAGGTAAAAGTATATTCACGCGAGGGCAAATTCATACAGAATAAAGAGTATTAAATTAAAAACACTTCGCTAAAAATTTTCGTAAAGCTTTATTGCTTTCTCTGGGCGATTCTAAAAATCCCATGTGTCCATCGTGTTCTAAATACAAAACACTTTTATTTTTTATAAGTTCAGATTGTTCCAGCAATTGTTCATAAGGTAAAATATTATCCTGCTCACCTATCACCATCATAATGGGATATTTTACCAGACTTAAAATAATGTCGCGCCTTGGCCTGTCTTTCATACCAAGCAATGCAGCTATCATGCCTTTTTTACCGGTATCTTTTGCAATAGCAGTTGCAAAGGCAATCTCGTCTTTTAAATAGTTTAAATTTTTAGTAGCAAATAAATTTTTGATGGTTGTTTTAGTATAAATTGCCCGGTTAGCTTTAACAGCGGCAACCGCGCGCAACCTGTCTTTTTTCTTTTCTTTACTGTCGGCATACGCTGTGCTGTGATACAAACATAAACCGTTTAAATAATCGGGATACAGATCTGCAAAAGCAAGAGCCACATAGCCGCCCATGCTGTGACCAATAATAACATATTTTTTTAAGCGTAAAGAATCCAGAACCGATTTCACACACTTTGCCATAAGGTCCATACTATGGGCGTAACCTACGCAATCTGTGCCTCCGTGGCCCGGCAGGTCGATCGCAATTACGCGGTAAGACCTTGAAAGATCATGAATGGTTTGCTCCCAGATCTTATGCGAGCCTAAAAAACCATGTAACAAAACAATTACTTTACCTTTTCCTTTGTCAAAAAAAGTTACTTTTTCATTTTTATATTTGGTGCTTTTTAGCATAGGGCTTAAACACAAATTTACTCGCAAAATAAGCATTAAAAAAGCATAAATTGGCTTTATCTACCATTTTTAGGGTATAGGCGGTGCGCGCAAAAAACGGTAATTTTATGCTTCATTTATGAAATCTTTAGATCATCTTAAATTAGGTCAAACCGCTGTAATTAAGTCGTTTGTAAACGAAGCGCTTAGTTCAAAATTAATTGAGATGGGTTGTTTGCCGGGCGAAACGGTTAGTTTATCAAAAACAGCCCCCCTTGGTTGCCCTATGGCTATTAACATTGCCGGTTATGAGCTAAGCCTTAGAAAAGATGAAGCCGCTTCGATCATTATAGAATTGGTGGCATAAATTTTTGTCGGACAATAAGCAAAATAATTATTTAAAAGTTGCTTTGCTGGGAAACCCAAATTCCGGTAAAACCAGTGTTTTTAATGGTTTAACGGGTCTTTCGCAAAAAACCGGTAATTATGCCGGCGTAACGGTTGATAGGCAGGAAGGCAAATCCACATTTTTACATAACGAAAACAAGATCACACTTTCTATTCTTGATCTGCCCGGGGTTTATAGCCTTTTTCCAAAATCGAATGATGAAGAAATTGCTTGCAAAACTTTGTTGGATGAAAAAGAGAACGTTGATGTTATAGTTATTGTAATTGACGCTTCCAACATTAAACGCAATTTATTATTGGCCACACAGCTCATCGATCTTAAGTTTAAAACGGTTATTGCTTTAAACATGATAGATGAGGCCAACAACCAGGAGATAAAAATAAACATTACCGAATTGCAGGAGACGCTTGGAGCAGAAGTAATTCCATTAGACTCAAGAAGGCAAAAAGGTTTTTCAGTTTTAAAAGAAGCCATCGTAAATGCAAAAACAAGCGAAAGTTTTTTTTATGACTTGAATGCTGCGTACATAAAAGATTATAAAAATTATAGGGAGTACATTACCGCAACACTTAGTGATAAAAAAAGTACCGGTACTACAAAATTAGAAAATGCCGATAAGATCTATCGGTTCAATACCATTAATTATATTGTTGCAAAAAGTATACAAAGCCCCGAACAGTTATCTTCAAAAAAAATAAGTTCAAAAATTGATGCCATTACTACCCACAAGATTTATGGTTATTTAGTTTTATTAATGGTATTGTTTTTAGTGTTCCAATTCATTTTCTTTATCTCCGAAACACCCATGAATTGGATAGAGACGGCCTTTTTAAATTTAGGTGATTATGTTCATACCCAATTACCAGCGGGGCAACTCAACGATCTTATTGTTAATGGATTAATTGCCGGGATAAGTGGTGTTGTGATGTTCATTCCTCAAATTGCATTTTTATTTATGTTCATTGGTTTTTTAGAAGATAGCGGTTACATGGCTCGCGCCAGTTTTATAATGGATAAAATTATGCGGCGTTTTGGTTTAAATGGTAAATCAGTTATTCCATTAATTAGTGGTACTGCCTGCGCAGTGCCTGCTATTATGGGCACGCGAACCATTAGCAATACCAAAGAGCGCTTAATAACTATTTTTATTTTACCATTAATTAGTTGTTCGGCTCGTTTACCGGTTTACACTTTATTAATATCTGTGATGTTTCCTGACAGTAAATTTTTAGGGATCTTCAATTCAAAAGGAGCCGTATTGTTCTTGCTTTATTTAATGGGTTTTACCGTAACACTTTTAACAGCGTATGTTTTAAAAAAAATATTAAAAACAAAAGAAAACTCTTTTTACGTGATGGAGTTGCCGGTCTATCGCTGGCCGCAGGCAAAAAATATAGGGCTAATGGTGTTTTCGAAAGTAAAAGTATTTATTAAAGAAGCAGGTAAAATAATTCTTGCCATTTCGATAATACTTTGGTTTTTAAGCACGCATGGTATGAGTAACGAATTTAAAGCATTAGAAACAACACAAATTGCTTTAGAGAATGACCCAACAACTGAAAATTCTATCGAGTTAAAAAAAATAGAGACCAAAAAATTAGAGAATTCTTTTATCGGACAGTTCGGACAATTTATTGAACCTACTATAAAACCTTTGGGTTACGATTGGAAAATTGGCATTGCGCTTATTACATCTTTTGCTGCGCGCGAAGTTTTTGTTGGCACCATGGCAACCATATACCAGGCTAACGCTACCGAAAAAGAAGTTGGGATAAAACAAAAATTATTGGTAGAGAAAGATGATCTGGGTCATTTAAAATATACGCCTGCCGTATGCTGGTCGTTATTGGTGTTTTATGCCTTTGCTTTGCAATGTATGAGTACCATTGCCGTTGTAAAACGCGAAACCAAAAGCTGGAAATGGGTTTTGGTTCAGTTCGTATTTATGTCAACTCTTGCCTATTTATCGGCCTTTAGCGCTTACAGGCTATTTTCTTAACCATAAATTTCAGCGTTTATCCTCAAATTTTTCCATTAGCAACAAAATGGATTTAATATTTTGGTATTCAATAAATTAATTACATTTTTACAACCTTAATTAGTCAAAAATGATCAAAAAAATTTTAACGGGTACACTTGCTGTTTCTTTTTTTATTTCAGCATGTCATCATACAAAAAAGGCAACTACAGTAGTTGTTGATAATGAGCCGGCTTTTCAATTAGACACCGTGAGTGTTGTTGCAAATGAAACACCAAAAAAAGAAGTTTACCAGGCATCCAATCCGCGCATCAATGATATCATCCACACTAAATTAGAAGTGAATTTTAATTGGGATCAATCACGAATGAATGGGAAAGCAGAGATCCGGTTAAAACCTCATTTTTATCCAACCAACATGCTTTATTTAAATGCACGAGGCATGGATATTAAAAGTATTGTGGTATCGGAAGTGGCGTTTAATACGGTAAAGAAAAAAGAAAGCAACAAAACAACCGAGACCGCCGTTGAAACATTAACGCCTCTAAAAGCCTCCGGCTACAAATACGAGAACGATTCTTTAAAAATTAATTTAGGAAGAGTTTTCACAAACAAAGAAAATTATTATGTAACTATTGAATACGTTGCAAAACCAAACGAATTAAAGGTTGGTGGAAGCTCTGCCATTAGCAGTGATAAAGGTTTATACTTTATTAATCCAACCGGCGAGAATGCCTTCAAAATGCCGCAGATATGGACGCAGGGCGAAACACAATCTAACTCCGCTTGGTTTCCAACGATTGATAGCCCGAATGAAAAAATGACCCAGGAGATATATATGACCGTTCATGAAAAATTTACCACGCTATCTAACGGCTTGTTGGTTGACTCAAAAAAGAACGCAGATGGCACGCGCACCGATCATTGGAAATTAGATGAGCCACACGCGCCATATTTAGCGATGATGGCAGTTGGAGAATTTAAAAAAGTAACCGATGAACCCTGGAATGGTAAGGAAGTAAGTTATTATGTAGAAAAAGAATACGAAGCGCATGCAAAAGGTATTTTTGGCGACACCAAAGAAATGATAGAGTTTTATTCTACCAGGTTAGGCGTACCCTATGCATGGCCAAAATACGCGCAAATTGCAGTACGCGATTATGTAAGCGGTGCAATGGAAAATACAAGCGCAACCTTACACGGCGATTTTGCGGTTTACCAAACAACCCGCGAAATGGTGGACGGTAAAAAAGGAGAAGATATTATTGCGCACGAATTATTTCATCAATGGTTTGGCGATCTTGTGACCTGCGAAAGCTGGAGCAATTTACCTTTAAACGAAAGTTTTGCAACTTACGGAGAGTATTTATGGGAAGAACATAAGTTTGGACGAGATGCCGCAGATTATCATCACTACAATAGCCGAGAAGGTTATATGGGTTCTGATAAAGAAGTAAACCTTATTCGTTTTAATTATAATGAGCGCGAAGATATGTTTGATGGCTTTAGCTATAACAAAGGTGGCCAGGTATTGCACATGTTACGCAAGGTAGTGGGGGATGATGCATTTTTTGCTTCTTTAAAGAATTATTTAGAAACAAATAAATTTAAGACCGGCGAAATTCACAACCTGCGTTTATCTTTTGAAGAGGTAACCGGGCAAGACATGAACTGGTTTTTTAACCAATGGTTTTTAAACAGGGGGCGTCCGAAATTAATTTTTACAAAAAAATATGATGCTATTACAAATAATTTAGAATTAACCGTAGAGCAAACACAAAATTTTAAAAAGTATCCATTGTATAAGTTGCCTATTGAAATCGATACTTATGTTAATGGAAAAGCAGAGCGTACAAAAATTATTGTGACGGACGCAAAACAAACCTTTAATATTAAAGTAAGCGGCACGCCACAGTTAGTAAACTTTGACGCTGAAAGACAATTACTATGCGACCTTGAATATATTAAAACCAAAGAAGAATACATTTTTCAATATAAAAATGCGCCATTGTATGTTGATAGATATGAAGCTTTAAAGCAATTGGATGAAAGATTAGCGGAGGCAGATGTTTATGACATGTTTAAATGGGCTGCCGAAAACGATAAGTTTCATGTTTTAAGAAATTACGCAAGCAATAAACTGATAGATGCACCGGCTGATAAATTAGCTGAAGTTAAAACAACCCTTTTATCTGTTTATGCTAATGATAAAAAAACCAGAACAAGGGCAAACGCATTACGGTTATTAAACAAAAAGTTTGCAGCAGACGCCGATATTGCAGCTCTAAATTCAAAAGCGCTAAACGAATTGTCGTATGCTATTTGCGGCGAAGCAATAGAAGCACTATCAAAAAACAACCCGAAATTAGCGATGGAAAAAGCAAAATTATTTGAGGACGAAGGTGGTAAAGATGTTCTGTACCCTATTGCAGAATTATATGCCGCTAATGGCAGCGATGATCAATTACTTTTTTTCCGTAAAAACTTAAGACAGTTTAACGGATTTGAAGTAATGGGTTTTATTAGTTTGTATGCTAAAACGGCCAAGCGCTGTTCCACCTCATCTTCTGCAATTAATGCAGCGGAAGACCTTAATACAATTGGCAAAGGGGCTAGTCGGTTCACCAAGTTCAGCGCGTCAAAAGGTATAAGAGATATTTTAAGTGTTTGGGAAGCAAAAGAAAAAACACAAAAAACACAACTAGACGCCGCTAAAAAAGAAAATAAAGATGTTACCGCCATCGAAAAAGAACTAAAAACAACTACCGAAACAAAAGAGATCATTCAAAAAAAGTATAATGAAATTAAATAGCGATCTGATAATAATTAAAAGCCCTGCAAATAATTTGCAGGGCTTTTTTGTTTATACAACATTATTTAATATTTTTAAACTCTTGAAAAAAATAAATAGCATAGTTACTTTTTTGGTTCTTGCCTTTAGCCAATGCACCAGTCCCGAAGTTGTAGATAGCAAGGCGCTTAAAGTGGTATCTCAATATAACAGCAAATGCCCGATGATGATAGACAGGGAAACTAGAATGGACGGAATTGAAATTAAGAATGGCAATACCATCGTTTATAGATACACCCTTATAAATTTATTTGCTTCGAAAGTAGACACCGCCAAGTTTAATTTGGCCTTAAGGCCCGGAATTATCAACACCATTAAAACAAATGCAGGGTTAGACGAACTAAAACGCATTAAGTCGAGTTTTGAATACTATTATAAGGATAGAGAAGATAAATTTATCTATTCATTTTTAATCACACCTGAAGACTATAACGATCAAACCCAATAAAAATGGCAACAGAAATAGAAAAAATATTATTTATAGATATTGAAACCGTTCCTGTAATTTATAAATACAGCGAGCTGGACGAAAATACCAAAGAGTTATGGAATAAAAAGTGGCAATACAACAAAGATTTTACGCCCGAACAGCAATATAATAAAGCAGGTATATATGCTGAATTTGCGAAGGTAGTTTGCATTGGCCTGGGATTTTATAATCAAAAAAAATTTAGGGTAAAAACAATTACGTCGGATAACGAAGTGGAGATCTTGAACCAGTTTGCAGAACTTTTAAAGACGCATTTTAATACTTACAGCCATTTATTATGTGCGCATAATGGTAAAGAATTTGATTTCCCCTTTTTATGCCGGCGTTTTTTGATAAATAATTTACCACTCCCAAAAATCTTACAGATACAAGGTTTAAGGCCCTGGGAAGTAAAACATATTGATACCATGGACCTTTGGAAATTTGGTGACGTTAAAAATTTTAGCTCGCTTAACCTGTTAGCGCATGTCTTAGGAATTCCATCGCCAAAAGATGAAATGGATGGCAGTATGGTTGCCAAAACCTTTTACGAAGAAAATAACCTTGATAAAATAGCCAACTATTGTAAAAAAGATGTGATCACTTTAGCCCGCGTGTATAACCGCTTTGCCGGCTCGGGAAATTTAAGTGACGATGACATTATTTTTGTGTAAATTCATACCAAAAATTTATATATGGCCTCGCCTCGTATAGCAGTTATTGGTAGTGGAAGTTGGGCAACAGCGCTTGCAAAATTGCTTTTAAATAATACCGCAAAAATAAATTGGTTCATTCGTAAGCCGGAAGACATTGCTTTATTTAAAGAGTTTAAGAACAATCCAAAATACTTAAGTTCGGTAGATTTTGACATCAGCAAAATTTCTTTTTTTGATTCTGTTTCAGCTTGTATTCAAAATTCAGATTACCTTATTCTTGCCATTCCATCCGCGTTTTTACACACTTCATTTTCAGGCCTGAAAGAAAATGATCTGAAAGACAAAATTATTTTCTCGGCTATTAAAGGAATTGTGCCTGAACATAATTTAATTGTTGGCGAATATTTAAACTCTGTTTATAATGTTCCGCTGCAAAACATTGGCGTTATTACCGGCCCCTGCCATGCAGAAGAAGTGGCTATGGAAAAACTAAGTTACCTTACCATTGCCTCTCAAAATACGGCCAACGCTACAACGCTAAGCGAATTATTAAATTGCCGGTATTTACGGTCATCTGTAAGCGACGATATTTATGGGACCGAATATTCTGCTGTGCTTAAAAATGTAATAGCTGTTGCGGGTGGCATTTGTCATGGTTTAGGTTATGGCGATAATTTTTTAGCCGTATTAATCAGTAATGCTATCCAGGAAATAAAACGTTTTGTAGATGCCGTACATCCTATAGATAGAGATATCAATGCTTCTGCTTATTTAGGAGATCTTTTGGTAACGGCGTATTCGCAATTTAGTCGTAACCGTATGTTTGGCACTATGCTTGGAAAAGGCTATGGCGTAAAACGTGCGCAGTTAGAAATGAATATGGTGGCCGAAGGGTATTACGCCGTAAAATGTGTTTACGAAATAAATAAGAATTATAATATTCATATGCCAATCACTAACGCGGTATACAATATTATTTATAAGAACCAGGATGCAAAGAAGGAAATTATTGAATTATCTAATTTATTGTCGTAAGCCATTTTGAAAAACTTTGCTCTAATTATCTCTGTGATCTTGCACCCATTATTAATGGCTACGTACATGTGTTTACTGCTTTTTTTTGGTGTGCATAATACGGTTTACGATTATCTGACTCCCTTTGATACCAAGTGGCGCATTTCTATTATCGTTTTTATGTTCTCTTTTGTTTTTCCGGTGCTTAATATTTATATTTTAGTAAAGTTAAAGCGTATACCTAATCTTACACTTTCAAATCAAAAAGATAGAACCTTTCCATTATTTATTACAGCCTTATTTTATTTTGGTTTATTTTATTTGCTAATGGACATCAATATATGGAACAGCGTGAAGCTTTTTATTATTGGCGGTGCTGTTTCTATTTTAATAACCACACTCATTAATTTAAAATATAAGATCAGTGCGCACATGGTTGGCCTTGGAGGGGTTTTGGGTATTTTGATCTCTATTTCGTATTTAATAAAATTTGATATGACGCCGTATTATATTACCACAATTATTTTGGCGGGACTTGTTGGTTTTGCGCGCTTGTTGTTGGATGAACATAAGCCTGCGCAGTTATATTTAGGCTTTTTTTTAGGTTTAATAGTTCAAAGCGGCTTGTTTTTTGGCTTACAAAAAGTAACCTTTGTATAATATAAAATAGAACTTGAATTTAGTAATTGGTGCTACAGGTATTTTAGGAAGTCATGTTGTTTTGAAGCTTTTGCAAAACGATCAGCCTGTTATTGCTTCAAGGCAAAAAAACAGTAACCTTAAAAACGTAGAAAAACTTTTTTCATATTATTGCGATAATTCAAAACAGCTTTTCGAAAAAATTAAATGGGTAGAAATAGATGTGACAGATATTTATTCTATTGAAGAAGCATTAGAAGGAATCACCAACGTTTATAACTGTTCGGGCTTTGTATCTTTCATTAACAGTGATCGAAAAAAATTATTTCTCATTAACGAAACTGGCGCCGCTAATGTTGTAAATGCCTGCCTGCAAAAAAAAATAGATGCCCTTTGTCACGTTAGCTCCGTTGCTACCATAAACAATTCCGATTATATTGTACCATTGAGCGAAAATGTTTTTTGGAAATCTTCCGGTAAAGAAAGCGATTACGCTATTAGTAAATACAATGGCGAGCGCGAAGTCTGGCGCGGCATAGAAGAAGGGTTAAACGCGGTTATTGTAAATCCCGGTGTAATTTTATCTTCTGGTTTTTGGCAACAAAGCAGCTCTAAATTAGTTGATGTTTGCTATAAAGGAAATAGATTTTATACTAACGGAAATGCCGGTTACATTGCTGCCGAAGACGTGGCGGCCTGTATGCTGCAGTTGGTAAATAAGCGCTTATTCGCTAACCGTTATATTTTAATTGAGAACAATTATTCCTTTAAAGAGATCCTTGATAAAATTCAGTCGCAATTAAAAAAGCCCAAACCTACCATCAATGCAGGGAAAAATATACTTGGCTTTGCACGAGTAATAGATGCTTTTATTAGCACTTTTTCAAAAAAACAACAGCAAATAACCCAACCGGTAATAGATGCGTCGCTAAATAAGCAATTGTTCTCGAATGAGAAAATTAAAAGCGTGTTTCAATCGCCTCTACTACCTGTAAATCAGGTAATTGAGAAGGTTTGCAAGGATTATTTAGCCGATAAAAATGTGCATTCTTGAAAAAAGCGCTATTTTGACCTAAAAATTAAATTTTATCAATTAAATTTTTGTTTTTGTAGATTAAATATCTAATTTAGTCTATTATTTTACCAAATTTTAAGAACTAAGTATGCACATTGCAATTGCCGGGAATATAGGGTCAGGGAAAACTACATTAACATCGTTATTAGCGAAACATTATAAATGGCACGCACATTATGAAGATGCAGACGACAATCCTTATTTGAACGATTTTTATGAAGATATGCAGCGTTGGTCATTCAATTTGCAGATTTACTTTTTAAATAATAGGTTTAACCAAATCCTTGATATTAGAAAAGGAAAACACTCTGTGGTTCAGGACAGGACTATTTACGAGGATGCTTATATTTTTGCCCCTAATTTGCACGCGATGGGTTTAATGACTTCCCGCGATTACGACAATTATTTTTCATTATTTAAATTAATGGAAAGTTTAATAAAAGCGCCGGATCTTATTATTTACTTAAGAGCAAGTGTTCCTACCCTTGTAAAGCAGATACAGAAGCGCGGAAGAGATTATGAGAACAGCATTCGTTTGGATTATTTAAAAAGACTGAACGAGCGTTACGAAGCATGGAGTGGATCTTACGAGTCAGGAAAGATCTTGGTTGTAGATGTGGATGATATTAATTTCAGCGAGAGCAAAGAGGATTTTGGTAAGGTAATTAGAATGATAGATGCTGAACTAAACGGTTTATTTAAATAGGTGAGCTTAACTTTAAATAAGGAATCAGAGTTTTTTGACCTGCATTTTGCAAAACAGGTGAAAAATGTAAATCAGTCTGGCCAATTGATATTAGCCTATGATGGCGTTTTGAATAACGAAACCATTTCAAAGCTTGAGACCGAAATTGAAAGTAAGATCCTTGACAAGAATTTCCCAAAGCAGGTAATAAAAAAAGTTTTCTTTATTTGTGTGGAGTCCCTTCAAAATCAATTGATCCACGGACATAAAGACGATAAAGGCTCGCAACACAATTTTTTCTTATTAGGCCATTCTGATAAAGCAGTTACAATTATTTCTGCCAACCTTATCAATAACGTTTCTGTTGATAAAGTAAAAAGTCAGATCGAAAAAATAAATTCATTTGATGATCCTGCTGCGTTAAAAGCATTTTATTTAGAACATCTTGAGAATAACGAACTAAGCGATAAAGGCGGTGCAGGCTTAGGTTTTATTACTATTGCCATGAAAAGCGGAAACAAGATCGCGCCGGCCTTTGAAGTGATCAACGAAAAATACGCTTTATTTTTATTAGAGGTAAAAATAAATCTTGAGTAAGCGAAAAAATGTCGCAAAATAAACCGGTAATTCTTTTTTTAGCTTCCTGGTACCCAACACCGCAAAACAAAAATCACGGTATTTTCATTAAGAATCACGCTATTGCATTAAGCAAACATTTACCTGTTATTGTTGTGTATGCTTATTCATCGGCCGAAGCAAAAAATAATTTTACCATTACAAAAAATAAAGCAGGCAATTTTGAAGAGTGGGTGTTGGAATATAAAAAGATTCCGGATCTCCCAATCGTTTCTGCTTTATTTAAATTTTTGAGGTTTAAGAAAGCCTATAAATTATTATTGCAGGAACTAATAAAAAATAATGTTTCGGTTAAGGCAATTCAATTAAATGTGATTTTTCCTGCAGCTATTGCGCTTCCAATATTTAAAAATCACTTTAAGGTGCCATATACCATTCTAGAACACTGGAGCGGCTATTTGCCGGAGGATGGTAATTATAATAGTGCTGTTCAAAAAAAAATCACACAACAGGCAATAGCCTCTGCTTCTAAAATTTATTATGTTTCCGAAAAACAAAAACAAGCCATGTTGGCGCATGGCTTAAATGGAAATTACGAATTAATATATAACGTAGTAGACACAAACATTTTTAAAGAAAATAAAAATTTAAAAAGTCAAAAGCCTTTATTGCTGCACGTTTCATCGTTGATAGAAAAAGAGAAGAATATCAGTGGCACTTTAAGTGTTATTCAAAAATTGCAAAATAAAAATTACCAGTTCGACCTTATAGTTGTTGGCGGCAGTGAAACATTAGTTTCTTATTATACAGAAAAAGCAAAACAAATAGGTTTAACAAATACTATATTTGTTGGCGAAAAAACGCAAACAGAAGTAGCTGCTTATATGCAAAAAGCAGCGGCCCTTATTTTGTTCAGCAACTATGAAGGCATGCCTGTTGTGGTATTAGAGGCCCTTGCCACCGGCTTACCTGTTTTTGCAAGCAAAGTTGGCCAGCTTCCAAACATGATAACCAACGAGCTGGGAAAATTGGTTTCGGTTGGCAATGAAACTGAACTGGAAAATAATTTGAAAGAATTCTTAGACGGAAAAATAAAATTTGATCCTGAAAAAATGATAGCCTTTATTTCTCAAAATGCTTCACAAGAAATTGTCGGCAAAAAATTAGCCGAGTCCTATAACTCAGATTGTTCCTGAACAAATTTTGTTAGCGCTACAAACTGCTCTACAGAGAGCTGTTCCGGCCTTTTATCCAACAAAGGATGACGCAACTCATTATTATTAAATAAAGTGCGAACCGAATTACGGATGGTTTTCCTACGTTGATTAAACGTTGTTTTTACTACTTTCTTAAAAAGATCTTCATCACAATCTAATTTTTGTACTGAATTTCTTGTTAAACGTATAACGGCACTTTTTACTTTTGGTGGTGGCGAAAAAACATTTTCGTGTACAGTAAATAAATATTCAATGTCATAAAATGCTTGTAACAATACGCTTAAGATGCCATATACTTTTGAGCCCGGTTTTTCTGCCAGGCGCATGGCCACTTCTTTTTGGAACATGCCAACTACATAGTCAACACTGTTCTTATTTTCTAACACCTTAAACATTATTTGACTCGAGATATTGTAAGGAAAATTACCAACAACATTAAATTTTTGCCCGGCTAATCTCTGAAGATCAGTTTCTAAAAAATCGGCTAAAACTATTTTCTCTTTTTTTTCAGGATACTTTGTTTTTAAATACTCAACCGATTCTGCATCCACATCCATGGCTAAAAAATTATCCACATCGTTGATCAGAAATTGTGTAAGCACACCTGTTCCCGGACCAACTTCTACAATAAAAGATGTTCTGTCTTTTTCCAACAATGCGTTAACGGTATTTCTGGCGATATTTTCATCGTTTAAAAAATGCTGGCCTAAATGTTTTTTTGCTCTTACGGGTTGTGTCATTTTAATTTTTTTGGTATTGTTTGCCTCCCAGCGCCATTAAATAAACTTTTATTAATTCATCCAAGTTGCCATTTAAAACTCCTTCGGCATCTGTAAGCTTAAATTCTGTTCTGTGATCGTTTACCATTTTGTAGGGGTGTAATACATAACTGCGAATTTGCGAGCCCCATTCTATTTTCATTTTCCCGTCCTCAACAGCACTTTTTGCTTCGTTGCGTTTACGTAATTCTAATTCGTATAATTGTGAACGCAACATTTTCATTGCCAGCTCGCGATTTCCCAATTGCGAACGCTCTACCTGGCAAACAACTACAATGCCGCTAGGTTTATGCGTTAACTGCACTTTACTTTCTACCTTATTTACATTTTGTCCGCCGGCACCACCGCTTCGTGATGTTGAAATTTCAATGTCGGCAGGTTTAATATCAATTTCAATCGTGTCATCTACCACCGGATAAACATAAACAGAGGCAAAACTTGTATGGCGTTTTGCATTCGAATCAAAAGGACTTATACGCACTAAACGATGCACGCCATTTTCTCCTTTTAAATAACCATAAGCAAACTCTCCTTCAATTTGAATGGATACGGATTTTATACCTGCCATATCTCCGGCATTATAATCTAGTTCTTTAACTTTATAGCCTTGTTTTTCAGCCCACATTAAATACATACGAAATAACATGCTTGCCCAATCACAACTTTCGGTACCGCCGGCACCTGCATTTATCTGGAGAATACAATCCAAGTGATCTTCTTCCCCGCGAAGCATATTTTTGAATTCTATATCTTCTAAATTCTTTAAGGAGCTTTTAAACTCTGTTTCTGTTTCTTCTTCAGAAGCATCTCCGCTTTTATAGAATTCATATAATGTATTAAGGTCTTCCACCTGTTGATGAAGTTTATCATAGGAAGAAGTCCACGATTTAATTTGTTTTACTTCATTCAGTATTTTTTCTGCTTGTTTTGAATCGTTCCAGAAATTTGGATCAAGAGTTTTTTCCTCTAATAGTTCGAGGTCGTGTTTTTTGCGATCGTAGTCAAAGAAACCCCCTCAACGCGGCACTGCGATCATTCAAGTCTTTTAATTGCTCATTTGTAAACATGCACAAAGATACTAAAAAATTTAAATTGCTTGTTTTTTAATTGGCCAAAAATAAACATAGGCAATTATCATTATCAGCCCAAAGCTAACCAGGCCTGTTACAAAAGAAATATATAAGTGCATAGCTATGCCTAAAATTAGTAATGGCTTTTTTATTTTTTGGATCCGAATCAAAACCGGGAACAATAATTGGTAGAACAAAACAATAAAGTTGATACAACAGTTTATAATTGTATTTTTAAAAAGCGGGCCCGAAAATAAATTAAAATGTTCTATCCTACTTAATTCATTAATGGCAGTACCTGCCAACCAATCGCTACTGTTTAATTTGGCAATACCTGCAATTAGATATACCAATTGAATTTGAATGAGAATAGCTACAACAGCAAAGTTGTGCAGGCATTTTAAAACTTCGTTTGGCAGGCTTAAATTAGTATTAAATGTTTTTGAAAGAAAACAATTAAAAAATAAGAACTGGTTCAAAAGCAAGTCGCCACCGGTAAGCGTTGGATAAATTTTGTTGTGGATATTAATGACCAACAACCAAACAGTAAATTCGAAAATAAAAGGGATCTTTTTTAAAAAATAACTAAGACTTAAAAAAAGAAGCGTACCAAAAATAAACGCATAACCAAAATTCGGTTCAGCATGGTTATAAAGTAAAAAAGCAAGGTCTTTTATAGCCCCCAATGAATAAGGTCTGGCATAAGCAATAGCATGTTCGCCAAAATAAAGATCATAATAGGCCAGCCAGTATATTACTTTAAGAACAATAAATAGATATAAAAGCTGTTTGAACCTAAGTGTTTGGATGCTTAGATTATATTCTGTAAAAAAATAAGCGGCAAGCTTTTTCAAATAGTATTGATATTAAATAGTTAAATTTAGATGTTTATTTTTACCTTTTACCCCTTAATGGCAGTTTTTAAAAATAAAATTTGGCTTTTTGTATTATTCCTGGTTGCTATTGTTTTTTGTTTTATTGAAGCGAAAGATAAAGGCGATTTTTATATTTTTTTATCTGCCACGGGCGATCTTATAAAAGGCGAGAATTTTTACGAAAATAAATATGTTGACGGTTATCATTATTTTTACTCTGTTCTTTTTGCCCTGATCTTAAAACCCTTTTATGGCTTACCTTTTTTCTGGTTAAAATTTACCTGGCTTTTATTAAATGCACTTATTTACTTTAAACTCTTTAATATGCTTGCCAAAAGCAAATTGGTAGCATCGCTAAAAGAAAAGCAGCAAACACTTTTTCTTTTTTTAGTTTTTCTTTTTTCTTTTCGGCTTTTTTTAGACAACATGCACGCTTCACAAATAACTCTTGTTATTTTGTGGTGTTGTATTTACGGCCTTTACCTTATAACAAATAATAAACCTTTAAGCGGTTCGGCCATATTGGCATTGGGCATAAACATCAAATTATTACCCATAGTTTTTTTGCCTTATTTAATTTACAGGGGTTATTTTAAAGCCAGCGCTTTTACAGTTTTATTTTACCTCGCGTATTTATTGGCACCCTCCATTTTTATTGGGCACGGTTATAATATGTCTTTATTAAAAACATGGCTGGCATTGATCAATCCAAGCAATCAGGCACATGTATTAGATGTGGAGGAAAGAAGCTTTCATGGTTTATCTACTTTATTATCAACTTTGTTGGTAAAAGAAGTGCCCGATGTGTATGCGTTGTCTTTAAAAAGAAACATTGCCGATGTTAGTATTTCAACTTTAGGAACCATTCTCTTATTAGTTCGTTTAGCACTGGCATCTTTTACTTTGTATTTTTTAAAATGGAAACCATTCCTAAAAGCAAGATCTGTCTGGCAACAATTTACTGAAATAAGTTATTTGCTTTTATTGATCCCTTTAATTTTTCCGCACCAGCAACATTATGCTTTTTTATTTGCGGTGCCTGCCTTTGCGATTGTTTTGTTGTACCTTATGATGTATATAAATGCAACGCCAAAACACACCAAACTAAGCGTTTATATATTGTTGGCGCTAATTTTTTTATGCGTTAATTTAAAATTGTTGCTAGGAGCCTATAACAACTATTACGATCACTACAAGATCTTAACTTATGGAGTATTGTTATTAATTCCTTTATTGATATGGGTTTCAAATAAGACCAAACCTTTTACAGGTTTGTGATGAGCGTTACATGACCGTAATGTATCTCATCTTTTTCGGAAACAACATTTGTAAATGAGATGCGCCAAACATAAATATCCTGTTTGCAGGGTTGTCCTTTAAATGTGCCATTCCAGCCTTGCATGGTATTATCGGTTTTAAATATTCTTTCGCCCCATCGGTCAAAGATCTCAAAGTCATATTTTTCTGCACCAATTACTATGGGCAAAAAAGTGTCGTTCAAGGTATTGTCGTCCGGCGTAAAAGCGTTTGGTACCCAAAATCTAAACTCCGGTAATATCTTTACAATTTGTGTGAGTGTATCGGTGCAGCCAAACGTATTGGTTACGTATTGTTTTATAGGGTAATTGCCGTAAGCCTTGTAAACATGCAGTTCGCTCGGAAAATTTGTTTTTCCTCCGTCGCCAAAAGTATAATACCAAAGACTAACATCCGAGGAGGCAGCATTGGTAATTGTTATTTCAGGATCAAAAATTGTAGTTACCTGCGGCGAAAAAGTAAAGCCGGCAAATGGCGATGGGTTGACAGTAACATTACTGACCGAAACGATGGCCGTATCTTTGCAAATGCTATCAGTTACAACAGTTAAGGTAACTCCAAACACGCCCGGTGGCGTAAAAACTTGCACGGGTTCATAAGCGGTAGAATTATTTCCATTGCTAAAATGCCAATAATATTTTATAGGCAATTCGCTGCTGCTGCCATTACTAAATGCAACTCTGGCAGGATCGCATAAACTGGTAGGTAGGTTATTTATTTTTGCTGTAGGTCGTCCAATTACCCGAATGGTATCTACAGCAGAATCGCGGCAAGCAAATTGTTTTGCTTTTAATTTTACGGTATACTTTCCGGGGTTGCTAAAAACAATGTTTGTTGGATTGCTTAATGAGGAAGTACTTGGGGTTGCCGATGAAGTAAAATTCCATTGAAAGGTAGATTGCGGCAAGTAGACACCCGTTACACTAAAGTTAAATGCATTTCCCTTTAGACATTGATAAGAACTTTTTGGAAAATCAATATCCAGTGGCGGGTATACATAAATTGTTCTTTGTGATGTATCGGCACATGGTTTGCCTGGGTTGGCAATTAGGGTAACATTGTAAGTTCCGGTATCCGCATAGGTATAAAATGGGTTAGTAACATTTGATGTATCATTCGATAAGCTTGTAACCCCAAAGTCCCAAAAAAAAGTATTGGCATTAACACTTTGGTTTTGAAATTGGATATTATTGCCCTGGCATTTTGAAGGCGGATCTTTGATCAAACTCAAAACTGTTACGCTGCAGGTGACAACATTGATCTGGAAATCTCTATAATGTGTACCGATCAATTGATTATTCCTAAACTCCTGTATACATATACCAAACACCCATTGGCCGTTCTTATTAGGGGTGCCGCTTAAAGCACCGGTTGTTGGATTAATAGAAAAAGCGGGGTTACTGGCTATGGGATAAGAGGAGGTGTAAGGTGTGGTAAATATTACCGGTAAATAGGGCGGGGGTGGTGCCACCCATGGGCAATTAGATGGTGGTGAGGGACAAGAGTTGGTAGCCCCGGTGGGGGGGCTTGTATTTAAGGAAGGACAACAGCCGTCTAAGCCCTGATATGGCGCGCAGATCGAGTATACAAGCTGATCTCCGTCAGGATCTGTTGCCGAATGATTAAAGTTGAATTTTAAACCGTTGCACACAAAAATAGGAGGTAAGTTGGTAAACCTCGGCGAGCTATTAACAGCAACCTGTTCCGGACCCGGGATATGGGTGTAATAGGTTGAACCGACCGAAGCGGGATTTACAATATTTAAGATGGATTGGTTACGGCAGCACCTTTGGTAAACAAGATAATACCCTCCTGCCAATGGTGGCAGGTTAATAGTATAGGTGTAAACACCCTGATCAACACAAATCGTATTTGGTGTAATAATGCAGGGACTATTTATGGCAGGGGGCACATGTGTTACAACTGGCAGGCCCATTTCATAAGTATTAAATACGGTATTAGAAGCGTCATATACCGTTAAATACGCTGGCCCCGCCCCGCCCAGCCCATCAAAATCAGAACCGGTACTAAAACAATCTCTGTAAACCTTTAAGGTGATCCTGTAATTTCCTCCGCCAAGGTCATCATAGATCATTTCGCCACCAACAATATGAAAAGCGAAAGATTGGATGGATAAAAAGCACGCAAATATGAAAAATAACTTTTTCAACTTAAATAATTACAAGCGTTAAATTACAAAAAATAAAGCATAGTCTACTATCCTTTTATATCTGGGGCTAATTACCTTTTAATTGGCAAAATCGTTTTCGTTTTCGGGCCTTTTTTTGCATATTTTTGTATAGATGTTACGGTTATTATTCATATTGCTTTTTGCCTTTCTTTCAAAAATAACTATTGCCCAATTATTGGTGGCGCGGGATACAATACCTGTGATTGAAAATGGCTACTTGTTAAAAATGCCCTGGGCAAATGGTATAAATCATGCCAACATTGGAAATATAGACCTGAATTTTGACGGTAAAAAAGACCTGGTTGTTTTTGATAGGGTTTCCCAATACTCCGTAGGCCGTTTCCGTTGTTTTATTAATGTGGGCACAGTAGGGCAGGCCAAGTATGTGTCTGATCCTGAGCTAAGCTATCACTTTCCTTTTGCTTCCGGTTGGGCTGTTTGTTTAGATTATAATTGCGATGGAAAAGAAGATCTTTTTTGTTCGGTTAATGGCGGTGTTTCGGTGTATAAAAATATAAGCACATCAACTACAGGCATAAATTTTGTTTTGGTAAAATCCATTCTTAATTCAGATTATAACCCCGCCGGCCCGCCGGCAATATATCCTTTGTATGCCAGCAGTATTGGCGTACCCGGGCTGGCAGATATTGATTTTGATGGTGATATAGATATACTAACTTTTAGCGCGGGCGGTTATTATATTGAATACCATAAGAACATGAGCAAAGAACTTTATGGCAATTGTGATAGCCTTATCTATAAAGAAGCCGATGCCTGCTGGGGTAAAATAACAGAGCAAAGCTGCGGGATAAATTTGTATCAATGCCCCATAAATAAGATCGGCGAACAATTTTTTCCGCCAATAGAAAAAAACCGTCATGCGGGCTCTTGTTTAATGTGTATTGATGCTAATAAGGATAGCCTTATGGACCTTGTGATGGGCGATATTTTTTGCAATACAGTTCAATTTGCATCTAATACTGGTTCCATAACAAATGCCGTTATTTCTGATACAACTATGCAGTATCCTAATTATCCAAACAAAAATAACACGCAGAGAATAAAGATCGATAATTTTCCATGTGCCTATTATGCAGATTGTGATGGCGATGGTAAAAAAGATCTGGTAGCTTCGCCAAATACGTATAGCAGCGAAAATACAAAAAGCATGTGGTATTATAAAAACACCAGCTTAACAAATACTGTAAATTTTCAATTTGTAAAAAACAATTTGTTGCAGGAAGAAATGATAGAGGTTGGACAAAACTCTTACCCGGTTGTTTTTGATTATAATAATGATGGAAAAAAAGATCTTTTAATTGGTAACTGGGGTTATTACAATAACGGTGCTTTAACCTCAGAGTTAACTTTATATAAGAATGTTGGCACTACCTTAGCGCAACCTGTTTACTCTTTAATTACCAGAGATTTTGCAGGTATTAGCACTCAGGGTTTAATAAATATTGCGCCAACAGTTGGTGATATTGATACTGATGGCGACATAGATATTTGTATTGGCACCTCAAATGGTAAAATACACTGGTTAGAAAATCTTGGTGGAGTAAATAATTATTTATTTCACAATAATTCATTTTCAATTACCACGCAATCTGCCGGCGCAGCGCCGCAATTATTTGATATTGATGGCGACGGAAAACTGGATCTGATGATCGGCACAAAAAATGGCAGAGTGGCTTATTATAAAAATATTGGTAGTGCCACCGTACCATCCTTCTCACTAATTACAAATTATTTTGGAAGCATTGATGTAAAAGGCGATATTAATTATTATGGCATTGATGGTTATGCAATACCCTATTTTTATAAAGTAGGAAGCGCTACCAAATTGTTATTGGGAAATGTAAATGGCCAGATATATTATTATGACGTACCTGTTCCATCCGCGATCCTAACTACAAGTTGTAATTTAATTAGCGCCACAACTAATAATCTTAACGAAGGCGGCCAGGCCACTATTTGTTTTGAAGATGTAAATAACGATAATAAACGCGATCTTTTTGTTGGAAATGGTTCCGGCGGTTTAAGTTTTTTCTCTTCCGCTTCACCCTTTGTGGGCGTTGAAGAACTAACTCCTTTAGAATTGCACAACCAGGTGAATTTATTCCCAAATCCGGCGACAGATCATTTACAGTTAACAATTAACGGAATTGATTTTGAACACGGTGCATTGGTATTATATGATCTTTTAGGGAAAGAGATACAAACCGAAATAATCAGCGAAAATTCTCAAGCTTTTTTATTGAATAAAATAAACAGCGGCATTTATTTTGCTAAAATAAATATTTACACCAAGTCGCAAACCGTTAGTGTTACCAAAAAAATTATTATTAATTAATTGTCCGCCTACTTTAAATATCTATTTGTTTTAATTTTTCCTTTTCTAATTTCCTGTAAAAAAGATGTGGGCAATGTAAACCATGGCGATTATCCAATCGAAATTGGAAAAATCATTTCCGCCAATTGTTCTGTTTCCGGTTGCCATAATGGTACAAGTGCAGCCGCAGCAAATGGCTATAATTTAGAAAGCTGGCAAAGTATGTTTTCTGGTAGTAACACCGGCTCACCGGTTATTCCCTATAGCAGCAAGTTTTCTTCGATGTGCTATTTTATTAATACCTATTCCGATCTGGGCTTGCAAAATTTACCTACCATGCCCATCAATAAAAAAACCTTATCGCGCGACGATGTAAAAAAGATCGAAGACTGGATCGATGCCGGCGCACCGGATATGAAAGGAAATGTAAAATGGGCCGACAACCCTTTACGAAAAAAATTATACGCCACTAACCAGGGTTGTGATGTAGTAACCGTTTTTGATGCCGAAACACAATTGCCTATGCGTTTTATTGAAGTTGGCAATAAACCGGGCACTATTGAAATACCTCACCAGGTAAGGGTTTCGCCGGATGGTAAATATTGGTACGTTGTTTTTATCAATAATAATATCATGCAAAAATACCGTTGCAGTGATGATAGTTATGTTGGCGATATTCCACTTTGCCCGGCTGCGGCAGGAACCGGTACCACCAACGCATTGGACTGGAATACTTTTGTGATCTCTAAAGATAGCAAACGTGCTTATTGTGCATCGTGGACACAAAGCGGCAAAGTGGCGGCCGTTGATCTTGATAATATGAAGCTCATTCACTTTATAGGTGGACAATATTATCCGCATGCAATAGCTTTAAATAATTTAGATGATAAAATATATGTTGGCGCACAAACCGGTAATTTTATTGTTGAAATTGATACGGCTTTCTCATCAGCAAATCAACTCTCATTAGAAAACGGACCAATCAATTTAAATTCATCTCTAGATCCGCATGATATATATTTATCGGCAAATAACCAGCTTTTAATTACCTGTCAAAAATCAAATGAAGTAAGGGTGTTTGATATTGCCAGTGGGCTTGTAACCAATACTATTACAACCGGCAAATATCCTCAGGAAATTATTTATTCACCCACCTTCTCTAGCTATTTTGTAAGTTGTACTTATGATAGTACAACTTTTCCTGGTTCAATGGGTTTGATCTCCAGGATCAATGCTTTTGGCTATGCTGTTACAAATTTAAAAGTAGGGTACCAGCCGCATGGTATTGCTACAGATGAGAACAAAGGTTATTTATATGTTACTTCCCGCAATATTCCATCAAATGGACCTGCCCCGCACCACACCAGCCAATGCCAGGGCCGCAATGGTTTTGTAAATTTTATTGATATGGCCTCGTTCACAGTTTTACCAAAACATTATGAGTTAAGTGTTGATCCTTATTTTATCTTTGCACGACCCTAATGGAAATTAACGAGATATTAAAAAAACAACCCATTTTACTTTTTGATGGCGAATGCGGTTTTTGTAATAAAAGCCTTCAATATTTTTTACGCCACGAAAAAAATAAAAGCATGCACTTTGCACCGTTAGGATCAAATGTGGGCAAAGAATTAAAAGCATATTTTGAGATCGAAGAAAAAACAGATAGCGTAATTTTAATTCGCGATCACTCTGCCTATATTAAATCTTGCGCCGCATTAAGGTTAATGCCTTATATGAAAGGGCTTTGGCCGTTAATGATTGTTTTTGTAGTGGTTCCCCCATTTATACGTAATTGGGTTTATGACTTAATAGCAAAACGCAGAATGAAATTTTTTGGACGTGTTGATAATTGTGCTAATCTTCCGAAAGAAGATCGTGAGCGCTTTTTAGATGTATAATTATTATTGCTCTAACAGGCTATAAAAAACAGATAAACGCTGACCGATTTTATCTGTGCTAATGAGCCAAGTCTGTATCTTCTGTTCCATCATCAATTGTATTTTGTCAGGTATTTTTGTTTGCCTTTTCATATTTTTACTCCAATCAAGCAAACATCGTCTAGTTGTTCCAGTTTTCCCTTCCAATTATTAAAGGCATTTTCAATGGCTTTTTTCTGCTCGGC
Organism: Bacteroidota bacterium; assembly: GCA_013697245.1. Taxonomy (GTDB): domain Bacteria; phylum Bacteroidota; class Bacteroidia; order B-17B0; family Aurantibacillaceae; genus Aurantibacillus. Next base: position 127,018 of record JACCXH010000007.1, on the reverse strand, counting down.
TAACGGCAAATCACAATTAGACAGGATTAATTCCTGTAGTTGTTTACTTTTAAATTTTTTACCTTTTGGCCCACCAAACTGGTCAGGCAAACCATCCGTCATGGTATAAACAATATCACCTTTTTGCAGTTCTACACTTTGTAAATTAAACGGTTCTAAATCTTTTGGCGATTTGCCTACCGGCATTTTGTTGCCGGATAAAATCATCAAAGCCCCATCTCTAATGATAAAAAACGAACTGTTTGCCGAAGCGTAATCTAGTTTTTGATTATAAAGATCGTAAGCGATCAACACACAATCCATTCCATCCTTTCCCCCCTCTTCACTTCCATCTTCTTTAAGCGCGTCAATTAAGCGCAAACGGGTATGGTCAAGAATTTCATTTGGTCCGCGTAAACCTTTTTCTGTAATGGCCTCATTCAAAAAACTAATATTAAGTAGGCTCATAAAAGCGCCGGGCACGCCATGGCCTGTGCTATCGGCAGTAACCATATAAAATTTACCGTGATTTTTTGTTGCCCAATAAAAATCGCCGCTTACAATATCTTTAGGTTTATATATTACAAAACATTCGGGCAAATTTTGTTTTAATAAATTATCGCTTGCTAATAATGCCTTTTGAATTCTTTGCGCATAATGAATAGAATCCATAACTTCTTTCTGTTTTTCATCTACCAATTCTTTTTGATGTTCAACTTCTTTTTTCTGTAATTCAATTATCTTTTTTTGTTTTTGCGAGATCCTAAAGCGGCTTACCATGAAAATAGCAAATATTAAAACGAAGGCAAGGCCGCCGCATAAAACATAACGCTGCAGTTTTTCCTGTTTTAATTGTATGGCTACTATTTTTTTTTCTTCTACAACGCGCAAACTATCTGCAACTTCTTTTTTCTGGAACATGTAGTTCATTTCAAGCCGTACGGTTTTTTTTGCATTGTCTTCATTGATCAGACTATCCCTGGCAATAATGTAAATTTTATAGTACGAAAATGCTTTTTCGGGCTTTTCTAATACAGTATAAAGGGCACTAAGTGCCTGACTGGTTTCTTTTACCCCTTTAAGATCATCAATTTTATTAGCAAGATCCATCGCTTTAATGCCATATTCTTCGCAATCTTTATATTTTTTTAGATTGTAATAAGCAACAGCAACATTTAAATAAATACTTTGTATCCCTTGCTCATCGCCAACTTTTTCGTATAAAGGCAAGGCTTCAAAACTATATTTAAGCGCTTCTTCATAGCTTCCCATTTTATCGTATACAATAGCAATATTACCCAGCGATTTAGCTTTACCCAAAATATCTCCAATCTCTTCACGAATATGTAAAGCTGCCAGGTGATTTTTTAAAGCTTCCGGGTAATTGTTTAAAGCATAGTAAACCAAGCCAATATTATTATAGGAAGAAGCGATGCCCATTTCATTCCCCGACTTTTTGCTGATCTGTAACGATGACAATTGATTCTTTAAAGCTTCTTTATAATTGCCAAGATCAAAATAAACATTGCCAATATTATTATAAGAACTTGCCATACCTGTTTTATCACCGAGCTCTTCTTTAATTTTTAAAGAGGCGAGAAAATTTTCAAGCGCCTGTAAATAATCACCTTCACTAAAATAGGCATTACCAATATCGTTATAGGAATTGCAGAGGCCCGGTTTGTCATTTATTTCTTTTCTTAATTTTAATGCGGTTAAATGATTTTTTAATGCGGCAGGAATATCGCCAAGATTCATGCAAATATTACCAATACGATTGTATGCTTTAGCTTCTCCTTTTTTAAAGCCTAGTTTAATTGACAAATTACGTGCAGTGTTGGCGTATTGAAGCGAAGGGTCGATCTCGCCAATATTATGAAGCTTTTTACTAAGCACAATAAGCGAATTTACTTTAGAGGTGTCGTCTTTTGCCGTTTTTAAACTATTTACAATTGAATCTGTTTCGTGTGTTTGCGAAATAAAAAAAAGCGGTTGTAAGATCGTTAAACTAACGAGCAGGCATTTTAGAAAAACTATTTTTATTTTTTTTGGCATTAAAAAGGTCTAAATTTAATTCTACACTTTTATCCCGATGATCAATACATCGTCTACCTGCTCTAAATTACCTTTCCAGTCTTTAAAAGCATTTAAGAGTTTTTGCTTTTGTTCGCTTAATGGTAATGAATTAACAGCGATTAATTTTTCCTGCAATTGTTTGTATTTGAATTTTTTTGCTTTTGGTCCGCCAAACTGATCGGCGTAACCATCGGTAAATAAATAAATACAATCATTTTCCTTCAGATCAAGTTCATGATTGGTAAAATTATTTTTTACCATATCATTACTCGCACTTATTGGCTGCTTATCCCCTTTTATTTCGATGATCGCATTATCGCGCACGATCCAACAAGGGTTATTGGCCCCCGCGAAATATAATTTTTTATTTTTAATATCAAAAGCGCAAAGGGCAATATCCATTCCGTCGCGTATGGTAACATCCTGTTCGTAGGATTTTAAATTTTTTGGTAATTCTAAATTTAAAAAATCAAGCACATCGCCAGGCGATTTAATGCTTGGCAATGTGATGGTTTGATTTAACAATGTGTGTCCCAACATACTCATAAAAGCGCCCGGAACGCCATGTCCGGTACAATCTGCTGCGGCAATGATACTTAAATTATTTCCGCTAATAACAGATAGCATACTAATGGTCCAATAAAAATCGCCACTCAAAATATCTTTTGGCTCGTATAACACAAAATAATTATTAAAACCTTTTTTTAGATCTTCATCTGTTGGTAAAATACCATACTGTATTCTTCTTGCATAATTAATGCTATCGGTTATGTCTTTATTTTTTTCTGCCAGTTCTGCTGTTCTTTCGCTTACTTTTAGTTCGAGCAACATATTTTGTTCTTTGATAAGGCGGGCATTTTCTTTTGCCTGGAGTAAAGAATCCCGTTGCGCTTTTTCTTTTTCATGCTGAGAGATCTTTAATTTATCGCCAAGTGCAAATGATAACAGGATACTTTCAATAGCAGAGCCTATAACCAAAGCGTGCCAGGTAAAATCGTTTACCGGAAAAACGCCTTGAGCCGATAAAATAAGATAGAACAGGGATAACATATAAGCGCCAAAACCGATTAGATAATAAATAGCGCTGGTGTGTTTCTTTTTAAGTGCAATTACCGCCGAAGTAATGCTTAGTATGCCTAAAAGTAATCCAAGCGGCTGTATAATATTTTCTGATAAGTGAACATATTTTGTGGCGCTTAAAATAATATTTAAGACGGCCATAAGCATGAACACATAAATAAATTTTACAAATTTTGGAGCCAGGGCTTCTTTAAAAAAATTGATAGTAAATAACATTCCAAATATTCCGAAACAAGCCGGGGGTATAATTGGCGCAAACCTAAGCGCTAATAAAATTGGTTTTGGAAAGTGTAAGCTATAACCTGCCAGATAAGCTGAAAATAATAAACTAAAAAAGATATATAATACATAATACAAATACACTTTACTTTTTTGTGTGATGTATAAATAAAAATTGTAGATCAGCATCATGATCATAATGCCATAACAAATACCATTGTATATATCAATGTTATGAGTAGGGCCAACAAACGATTCTAAAGTACCTACTTTTAAATCGAACTGAAGTGGGTAATAATCTTTAACCTTTAAAAATAAGGTGGTCGTATCGCCGGCATGAACATTTAATTTAAATAGAAAATGGTTAACCGGTAATAGCCTGCTTTCTATTGGAAACTCATTCCCTATTATTGATTCTTTCCATTGTCCGGTTTGTGTCTTTTGATATACTAGCACACAATTAAAAGAAGCGGGGTCAAGCGACAAATACCAATCTTCATTTTCCTTACAAGTAAATTTAACCTTGCCCCATATGGCAGAGGAGGTAATGTTGAAATTTGGAATGTCGGCATTTTTTGAAACAAAATCATTTCGTTGTTGAACCTGATCAAACGTTAGCTTTTCGCTGGTATCTTCTAAAAAAATAAACTTACTCCCAATACGAAAGGGGGACTTATTGTTGTTAATCACCACCACATCCTGCGCAACAGCAAAGAATACTGCAATTTGTAAAAGAATAAAACAAATTGTTTTTTTCATTATTCTAAATTAAGTCAATTTTCACCAACACCCTAAGGTAATAACAAAAAAATCAATCACAATTTCCTGGCGGCAAAAGCAATGCTGGCAACGGATAGTTTAATTCCCTCAACATTTTTAAGTGCCATCCATGCTGCTTCAATGGTGGCGCCGGTGGTAATAACATCGTCCACCAGCAAAATATGTTTATTTATAAGGGCATTATGGTCTTTTATTGTAAAAATGCCTTCTACGTTTTCCCAACGCTGGTATTTTTTCTTCTTTGTTTGTGTGCTTGTTTCGTGGGCGCGCTCAAAAGAATCAATATCCAATGGTTTTTCAAGCGCTTTTGCCAGGCCCTTAGCAAACCATTCGCTTTGGTTATAGCCCCTTAATTTCAATTTCTTTTTGTGTAACGGAATTGGAACGATAACATCTACTTCAGCCAACGTTCCTTCTTTTGCCAGTTCCTGCGCATAAAGCTCACCAATAAATTGGGCCAGCTCTTTTTGATCTTCATATTTTATGGCATGCAATAATTTTTGAACCTTACCACTTTTTTCAAATAAATAAAAACAAAGCCCATAATTAAGCGGCACTCTGCCGGCAAAGGTTTGATTAAGTTCGTTTTGACCGTTTTTATGGTAATTGCTTTTAGGTAGGGTTAATTTACAATGGTTGCAAATGTAGGTCTCGTGCTTAAAAAGACCATTTACACAAGCCTCGCAGTGCCTTGGATAAATTAATGACATGAAATCGTTAATAAGTGTCATACAATTAGCACTAAAATACACTTTTTGTGTATTATTTTTGTATTATGAGTGAAGAAAAAGAAAAATCAACTAAAAAAAGGGGCCTTATTTTATGGATCATTATTCTTCTTTTAATGGGTACTAATGGTTATACCATATGGTTGCTTTTAAAAGAACAAAATAAGATCGTTGAACAAAAAATAGTTACCGAAACTATTATTGTTGAAAGAGACAATGTTAAGTCTGACCTTTTAGTGCTGCAAAAAGAGTATGATGGCTTAGTAGCTAAAGATGCCGTTATGCAGAAAGATATTGATGAGAAAAAAGCGCGTATTGAAGAGTTGATCGTTGAGGCCGAAAAACATAAAGGCGATGCCTATATGCTTTCAAAACTCAGGAAAGAAGCAGAAACACTTCGTTCTATTATGCAAGGGTATGTTAGAACAATTGATTCGTTAAACACATTGAACCAAAACCTGGTTGCCGAAAAGAAAACGGTTTTAAAGCAATTGGATGTTGAAAAGGAAAAACAAAATACGCTTGTAAAAGAAAAAGAAGAACTTAAAACAACCATTGCCAAAGGCAGTATCTTAACCTGTTTTAATATTGGCGCAAAAGGTGTGGCCTTTAAACGTGGCGGTAAAAAAGAAGTAGAAACAACAAAGGCCCGTAAAACCGAAAAAATAAAGGTAACCTTTAGCTTAGGCGAAAATAAAATTGCCAAGGCAGGTGAGAAAACAGTTTTTGTAAGGATCATGACCCCCGACGGAAAAGAAATGGCCAAAAGTTATGACGAAACTTACAAATTTACCTTTGATAAAAGCAGCGGTTATTATGCGGGGAAAGAAACCCTTAATTATGCCAATGTAGAAATAACCGGGGTAACCTACTGCGAAGGCCAGGGAGATTTTGTACCGGGCAATTATATTATTACGGTAACCTGCGATGGCGTGGTTATTGGTAGCAGCAGCCTTAAATTAAATTAAGATCGTTAGCATAAAAAAATCCCTTTACTTTTTTGGTAAAGGGATTTTTTGTGAGTAGTTTTTTCTTAGATGATCAACATGGCGTCGCCATAAGAATAAAAACGGTATTTTTCTTTGATCGCTTCTTTGTATGCTTTAGTTATCAGGTCATATCCACCAAAAGCGCTAACCATCATTAACAGCGTACTTTCCGGCATATGAAAATTGGTGATCATACAATTGGCAACACTAAATTCGTAAGGCGGAAAAATAAATTTATTTGTCCAGCCTACATACGGGTTTAATTCGCCGGTGGTTGAAACCGAAGATTCAATACCACGCATAACAGTTGTTCCAACAGCGCACACTTTTTTCTTTTTTATTTTCGCATTGTTTACAATTTTGCAGGTATCGCTGGAGATAAGCGCTTCTTCGCTTTCCATTTTATGTTTGGTAAGATCTTCCACTTCAACAGTTCTGAAAGTTCCTAAACCAACGTGTAAAGTTAATGGTGCAAATTGCACGCCTTTAATTTCCAAACGTTTTAAAAGCTCGCGACTAAAGTGTAAACCAGCAGTTGGTGCGGCTACAGCACCTTCGTTCTTTGCAAACACGGTTTGGTAACGCTCGGTATCTTCGGGTTCGTTGGCACGTTTAATATATTTAGGTAGTGGTGTTTCGCCAAGATCGTAAAGTACTTTTCTAAATTCTTCGTAGCTGCCATCGTATAAAAAACGAAGTGTACGTCCACGAGACGTTGTGTTATCAATAACCTCGGCTACTAAATTGTCGTTCTCGCCAAAATATAATTTATTGCCAATACGGATCTTACGGGCAGGGTCTACCAATACATCCCACAGGCGGCTTTCGGCGTTAAGTTCGCGCAATAAAAATACTTCAATCTTTGCGCCTGTTTTTTCTTTGTTTCCATACATACGCGCAGGAAAAACCTTGGTATCATTTAATATCAAAACATCACCATCATCAAAATAATTAATAATGTCTTTAAATTTTTTGTGTAATATTTTTCCGGTGGCGCGTTCAACAACCATCAATCGCGAATCTTCGCGGTTCTTGGCAGGGTGCTCTGCGATAAGTTCTTTAGGCAGATTAAATTTAAACATGGATAACTTCATAGTTCTTTTTTTGTTTTAAATAAGAAAATGAAATCTAGTTTTTTTCAGAAATTGAGTCTTGGTGTATAAATACAGTATCCGACTCAAGCATACTGACTAAAAAATAAATGTCATAATCTTACGGGATTAATTGGGATGGCAAAGATAAGGTATATTTAAGGCTTTTTTATAAAAAACTATAAAAATATTAGCTAAATAACCATAAAACTCCCTACAATTGAACCTTTTTAGTTAATTTAGGTTGTTATTTAGAATGATCATTGTGAAGAAAATTATAAAAAAATGGGTGGCAGCCATCTCGCTTACCGCTGCAATTATTATTGGCGTATCCTACACCCCCGATTATTTTGAGATAAGCAAGAACCTGGATATTTTTAACGCCGTTTACCGCGAAGTGAACATGGCCTATGTAGATGATACAAAGCCAGGGCAGCTTATGAAAACAGGCATCGAGGCCATGTTGGCATCGTTGGATCCCTATACAAATTATTATAGCGAAAATGATATTGAAGATTTTAGAATGCTTACTACCGGGCAATACGGCGGCATTGGTTCGCAGGTAAATGATATTGACGGAAAAATAATTATTGAAAATCCTAAAGAGGGTTTTGCTGCTTTTAAAGCAGGTATCAGGTCGGGCGACCAGATAATTGGCGTTAATGGTATTAATGTTGAAGGCAAGCGAAGCGATGAAATCTCGAGCCTGCTAAAAGGTAATGCCGGCACACCCATTAAACTTAAACTATTAAAAGCCGGGCAAACAACACCTGTCGAATTAAATTTAGTACGCGAAGAAATAAAAGAAAAAGCGGTGCCTTATTACGGCATGTTGCCAAATGGCGAAACAGGTTACATTAAACTAATTTCGTTTACCGAAAATTGCAGCGGCGAAGTAAAAGATGCCTTACTGGAGCTTAAAGGAAAAGGCTGTAAAAGCATTGTGTTAGACCTGCGAGAAAATCTGGGCGGGCTTTTACACGAAGCGGTAAATATTGTTAACTTTTTTGTTACAAAAGGTCAGGAAGTTGTTTTTACAAAAGGAAAAATATCAGAGTGGGATAAAAGTTATTTAGCGGTTAATAATCCCATTGATACAGTAGTACCTTTAGTGGTTCTGGTAAACGAAAATTCTGCTTCTGCTTCAGAAATTGTGAGCGGTGCTTTACAGGATCTTGACCGTGCATTGATAATTGGCAAACGCACTTACGGTAAAGGCTTGGTGCAACAAACAAAACCATTAGTTTATAATGCGCAGGTAAAAATTACAGTAGCTAAGTATTACATTCCAAGCGGTCGTTGCGTGCAGGCTTTAGATTATTCTAATAAAGATGAAGAAGGCAGAGTTGAAAAAGTACCCGATAGTTTAATTACTGCTTTTAAAACAAAAGGCGGAAGAGTTGTATACGATGGTGCCGGCATAACACCCGATGTGAAAACAATTGACGAAAAATTCAGCCACATTTTAATTTCACTTATTTCAAAAAATCATATTTTTAATTATGCTACCAAATATTATTTAGCCCATCCGCAATTAGCACCGCCGGCTTCATTTAACCTAAGTGATGCGGAGTATGCGGACTTTATAGCCTATTTAACCGATAAAAATTATAATTATAAAACAAGAAGTGAGCTGGAGTTGGAAGACTTGAAAAAAAACACTGAAGAAGAAAAATATTTTGCCGATATCAAACCTGAATACGAAGCACTGTTAAATAAAATGGTTTCCAATAAAAAAGATGATCTTATAAAACATAAGAAACAGATAAAAGAATATCTTGAAGAGGAAATAACCTCGCGCTATTATTTTCAAAAAGGAAGAATAGAATTTTCTTTAAAAAATGATGATGACCTGAAAGAAGGATTAAGATTATTGAGTGATCAAAATAAAGTAAAGATCATTCTTACCAGCAGCGAAAAAGCTACCAAGCCTTTTAATACTAAAAAGAAATTTTAGTTCATTAGGTTTCACCTGAAACAAATTAAACACATAGAAACATAGAAAGAAGATCAAAGATTCTTAAAAGGATACATAGCTTTCTTCGTTTTAACGAAGAAAGTTCTATGCCAACTTTTTAAACGTTGTGTGAGTTGGAAAAACTATGTGTCTATTTGGTTAAATTTTAGAACCCGGCAACAAAACCAACCTGGAATGTTGGGTTCGGATAAAAAGATAAATTGTTAGGGGTAAGATTAAACATAATAGAAGTTAGTAGAGCGGCATTTTTTCCTAACGATTGCCTGTAACCCCCGCCAATTAGCGTATAATCAACCCAAATTTTTTCTTTTGGATTGTAATAATTATAGATATTAGGTTGCAGTAAATGATCATATTGACCTTGTACAAAAAAACTCTGCGTTACAAAATAGCGTGCATACGAGTGGGCACCATAAATAGATTGAGAAACATGGCCATAGCTTTTATAATTCACGCTAATGTAATTATAGATGAAGCCTACACCAAAATTAAAATTCTTAAAAGGTATATAACCAATAGTAGGCGAAAGATAAATATAGGTATAGGTGCCAAAGCTTGCCTGCACATTACTGCCAAAAGTAAAGCGTTTCATCCAATCGGTATTTCTTTGTTTTTTTGGTTTGTAACTCGTGTCACGACTGGTTGTGCCATAATACACGCTATCTGTTTGCGCTTTATAGGCCAAACAAAAAAATAACAAAAAAACTACATTTAAAACCCTTTTTTTCATGCGTTGAATAAAGTATCTTCGTATGTAAATTTACGAAAATATGACCATACTTATTACAGGGGCATCAAAAGGAATTGGTTTCGAAATGGTAAAACTATTTTCGCAAAGCCAAAACACCTTTGTAATTGGTGTATCCCGCAATACAGAGCCCCTCACAAAACTTGTTAATCAAAAAAATACACATTCGGTTTTGCCTCTAAAAGCCGACATTACCAGCCCGCAGGACCATAAAAAAATAGTTAAAACACTAAAGGCATTGGGCCTTAAAATAGATGTTCTAATAAATAATGCGGGGGAAATAATTAACAAACCCTTCGAAAAAATTACCGCTAAGGAGTTGCATTCGGTTTACAACACCAATGTTTTTGGCCCTTTTATGCTTGTTCAAACTTTATTGCCTTTTTTTACTAAGAATAAAAAATCGCACATTGTCAATATCAGCAGCATGGGTGGTTTTCAAGGCAGTTCTAAATTTCCAGGTTTAAGCGCCTACTCAAGCAGTAAGGCAGCATTAAGTGGGTTAACAGAGTGCTTGGCCGAGGAGTTAAAACCTAAAAATATTTCGGTTAATTGTTTGGCAATTGGTGCGGTGCAAACAGAAATGCTGGCTAAGGCATTCCCTGGCTATAAAGCCTCGTTAAAAGCTAATGAAATGGCAGAATTTATTTGCAATTTTGCATTAACAGGTCATAAATATTTTAATGGAAAAATTATTCCTGTATCATCAACAACCCCATAACCATGAATAAATTATTTTTTATTATTTGTTTTTGTTTATCTATTCTTTGCCAGGCGCAAAGAATTAAACTGGAAATAGAATTTAGATATGGCCAGCCTGACTGTAGTGGAAAATGCAAAACAGATGCGCAGATCCAAAACTCAAAAGTAGATAAGCCATTGGCAAACCAACTTTTTTATGTTTACCAAAGCGGCAGGTGTGTAGATAGTATTAAGACGAACGATAGTGGACTGGTAGTTATTAAATATCCTCCCGGAAGATTTTATTTATACGAGCCTTGGAAACACCACAAAAAAACACCCGATGGTTCACCTGCTTCAGATTTTTTTCCGGATTGTTTAGCAAAAGAATGGGTGAAGCCAAATTATTATCTGACTATAGAGTTGGATGGAACCTATAAGATGGACTATATGGAAATAAGCGCCAGCCGTTGTTCGTTTCAGTATCCTTGTTTAAAAGTGCGTCATTTGCCAACGTTAATTAAACATTAATGAAAAAGTGTTTTTTACTATTTTTTTTATTCCTATTCTCAACTTTTTATTCTCAAACAATTACACAAACCATTAAAGGTATTGTAGTTGATAAACAAAGCCAGGCGCCAATTCCGGGTGCTATTGTACAATTATTAAATTCAGAACCGCTGCTAGGTGCAAGCACAAATGAAAAAGGTGAGTTTAAAATAGTGAACGTACCCATTGGAAGATGGCAAATAAAATTCCAGCTAATTGGTTATAAAGAAAAATACATTACCATTATTTTAAATGCCGGTAAAGAATCTGTTTCGAATGTAGAGTTGGAAGAAAGTGTTATCCAGGGCCAGGAAGTTGTTGTAACTGCCGAGCAGGACAAAACAAAAACAAATAATAAAATGAGCACCGTTAGCTCGCGTCTTTTTAGTGCAGAAGAAGCAGCCCGTTATGCCGGCAGCAGGAATGATCCGGCGCGTATGGCTGCGAATTTTGCAGGCGTAAGTGGTGCCAACGATTCAAGAAATGATATTATTATACGAGGAAATTCGCCTATTGGTATTTTATGGCGCTTAAATGGTTTAGATATACCAAACCCGAATCACTTTGGTAATGCCGGATCTACAGGTGGCCCTGTAAGTATTTTAAATAATAATACCTTAGATAATTCAGATTTTATGAGCGGCGCTTTTGCGGCAGATTATGGCAACGCCACATCCGGTGTTTTTGATCTTAAAATGCGACAAGGTAATAATGAGAAACATGAATTTTTAGTGCAAATGGGCTTTAACGGTTTCGAGCTTGGCGCAGAAGGGCCTTTTAATAAAAAGAAAAATTCTTCTTTCTTGTTCAACTACCGTTACTCTACACTTGCAGTATTTAAAGCCTTGAACATTGACTTTGGTACAGGTTCGGCAGTGCCGCAATACCAGGACGTTACTTTTAAAACAGATTTTAATACCAATAAATTTGGCAAATTTTCTTTTTGGGGAGTAGGCGGTTTAAGTTACATCGCCTTATTGGATAAAGATAAAAAAGCGGGGCAGGATCTTGTTGGGTATAGCGCACGCGATACCTATTTTCGCTCGAATGTAGGGGCAACTGGCGTTTCGCATACTTTTCTTTTTAAGAACAACGCCTATATTAAAACCAATGTAGGCGTAAGTGGTCAATACAACAATGTAATTGCCAATAGAATTGATACTGCATTTAAAACACCAAACAATACAAAGCCCGAATACAGGCAAACGACGCAAAACATTCGTTACTCCTTTAACACCACTTATAATAAGAAATTTAATTCGCGCGATTTTATTAATACAGGCATCTATTCTGAACTATACAACACTTTATTTGTAGACAGTAATGATAATTTATTTGGCGCTCATACCTTTGTAACGTTGCGTAATTATAAAGGCACTACAGCATTGGTTCGCGGTTTTTTTCAATGGCAACATAAGTTCACCGATAATCTACTCATCAATGCCGGGGTTAGCAACCAGTTCTTTTTATTGAACGGTTCAAATGCCATTGAACCACGTGTAGGTTTAAAATATTCGCTTACCGGCAAACAATCCATCAGTATTGGCGGTGGCTTGCACAGCCAGCTACAGCCCATTTATATTTATTTTGCAACTGATTCTATTAACGGCAAACGCGTGGAGACGAACCGCAATTTGGATTTTACAAGGGCAGCACACGGTGTAATTGCTTACGATAATAGTTTTGCTACCAACTTCCGTTTAAAAGTAGAAGCCTACTATCAATATATTTATAATGCACCGGTACAAAATTATACGAGTTATTTTTCTGCTTTAAATTTAGGTGCCGACTTTAACAGTCCTAACGTAAATAATCTAGTGAGCAAAGGTACCGGCGAGAATTATGGTATTGAGTTAACGCTTGAAAAATTTTACAGCAAAGGTTATTATATTTTATGTACAAGTAGTTTATTTGAAAGCAAATACCGTGGCAGCGATAATATTTTGCGCAACACTGCTTTTAATGGTAATTATGTTTTTAATTTATTAGGCGGAAAAGAATTTAAGATCAATCAAAAACATGTATTAAGTATTGATGTGCGTGGCACTTATGCCGGCGGCAAACGCTACACCCCTATTGATCTTGACGCCAGTAAGGCCTATGGCGATGAAGTGAGAGATGGCACACGTGCTTACGAATTTAAATACCCCGATTATTTTAGATTGGATGTGAAGCCGGGTTACCATTTTAATTCAAAAAAAGTAACACACGAGTTTACGATCGATATTCAAAATATAACACATAATGCCAATGTGTTTCAGCAATCTTATGACATAAAAAATCAAACTATAAAAACAGATTACCAGTTGCGGTTTTTTGTGATACCGCAGTATAGGTTATTGTTTTAAAAGCTATTTTACTTTTGAAAGTAAAATTTGATATCGATCATTTGTAATTTTTAAAACTTTATTGTATAATTTTTTGATTTCAAAATCGGGATTCTCCAAAAAAAGTTTATTAAATTTTCCGCGCGGTGAAGCAGAGCTAATTTCAGTAAATTGTATTTTTTTAGATACTAGGTAGAACTTGAGAGTTGTTGTAAAAGAAGTATACCCTTCTGTGCTATAAATATTAACAGGATTGTACTTGTCATAATAACTACTTGATTTTTTAATAGTTGTCTCATAGTCAAACGCAAATTTTACTACAACATTATCTATTGAATAAGGCTGGAGACTATCCTTGTATAAAGATTTAATATCATCACCAAAATAAATAATTTTATCAATTCTCCAATTTCCTTTTAATCTTTCTTTTACAGTATTGATACTAATAAAAGGGTCTTCAGGAAATTTCTTACAGGTTGATAAGAAACTTAATAATACAAATAAAGATATGTAGTATTTGATCTTCATTTTATTTTGAATTTTATTTCTAAAAACAAAAAAACCACACTGTTTAAAGGGTGGTTTTTTTGTTTTTAAAACAGATACTTTTTTTTATAATCGCCTCTTCGGCAATTATTCTTTTAGGATCTTTAAAGTCTGAGAGCTTCCTTCTTTTGAAGAAACTTTTAAAGCATAAACCCCACGTGCTAAAGAAGTAATATTTAATTTATATTCTCCTTTATCTTTTGTAAAATTTGCAGGTTGTTTTAAAGCTAATTTTCCGGCAGCATCAAACAACTCAATGGTTACATCAATGTTCTTAGCTTCGTTCATTTTTAAAGTAATATTATCTGATGCCGGATTAGGAAATACTTTAAAGCTGGCGTTGTTTGCACCGATCTCTACAATGCCAACACAATTAATAATTGTTACAGCAACTGTTTCTGTTGAAATACAAGCACCGTTGGCACCTGTTACGGTATAAGTAAAATCAACACCAAATGTATAAGTAGCCGTCGCACTATTTCCACCGGTATTACTCCAGGTATAAGTTGTGGCGCCCGAAGCTGTAACTGTTACCGGATCCTGGTCGCAAGAAGTAACACTGTTACTTGTAAGTACCAATGTTGGTGTTGTTAGAACAGAAATTGTTTTTGTATTAATAGGGCCCGGTCCAAAACTATTTGCAGAAATTAACGACACGGTATAAATGCCCGGATTAGCAAAATTAACGGTTGGGTTTTGAATACTGGTTGAGTTAAATGTTACACCTGTTGTTGGTGTAATATTCCATGTCCAACTTGTTGGTGTATTACTTGAGTTATCATTAAATGTTTTGTTAGTACCTACACATAAACCGCCGTAATAAGAAAAATTTGGAACCGGCGCCGCTGTTGTTTGAATAACAACTGCCTGATAAACACCGCGACCATATGTTGCAGCAAAAATTTTGCCCGGAGCAGCAGGGGTCATTTCCATATCCATTATGGCAACGTTTGGTAAACCGGCATTGTATAAGGTCCAATTGGTAGATGAATTATCTTTGTAATAAATTCCAACATCCATTCCAATATAGATACGATCGTTAGAACCCGGTTCGTAAACCGAACAGTTGGCAGGAAGGTTTGGTAGGTTAGAAGAAATGTTCATCCAGGTTGCACCGCCATCTACTGTTTGAAAAACTTTACTGCTTGCATTATAACCGCTTACTGTAACCCATGCTGTGTTAGGGTCGGTTGGATCAATAGTTATAAATGTTAAAGCACCACCTGAAGCTGCGGTTCCTGTAACGTTTGTCCATGTTGTTCCTCCATCTGTTGTTTTACGAATGGAGCCCGAGTACAGAACATAAATTACCTGATTGTTGGATGGAGCAATTGCAAACTCAACAATTAAGCCACCTCCACCGGTTGTTCCTAATTGCGACCATGAAGTACCATAATTAGAAGACTTATGAAGTTGACTTCTTCCTGAATAGATCGTACCGGCATTTATAGGATCTTGTTTCCATGGTGTTACCCAATCACCGGCAGGTAAAGAACCCGTAATACTTGTCCAACTAACCCCAAAGTTTGTTGATCTATAACCCGAGCCGTTAAATTGTTCGGCAAACATATAATTATCATTTGTTCTGTCAACAAAACAATCCATACCGTCACCTGCTAAACTGGCAACATAACTAGCGCCATTCTTAATGTTTGTTCCATTATCCTGGTGACCGGTTATCCAAACGTTTGGTGTAGTTCCTGATAAACCTAGTTTATAGATCTGCGCAATGTTTCTTTGAGCGGTAAGATCGGTCCACACATTAGTGCCGTTGTAAGAATAAATTCCGCCATCGTTAGTTGAATATAAAGTTCCGTTCGAAGCATATTCTAATTCATGGATATCTGCATGGATGTATTGACTTGGTGTATTCCAGCAACCAATTACCGTCCAGCTAACACCACCATTTGTTGATTTCCAAACATTAACACCACCTACAACAATTTCGTTTGGATTTGTTGGCGAGGCGGCAATAGCAAGATCATACCAGCCCTGGCCGGCACCGGTAGATGTACCAGCACAGGAGTTACCAATAATATTTGGTGTTGTAGATGCTGTTGTAAAAGTAGCGCCATCATTTGTAGAAACATACACGCCCATAAACTGGCTATCAGAACCACGGCTTGCAAGAAGATATACATTGGCCGGATTTGTTGGTGTTACCGCAATCGCCATCCTGTTGGAGGCTCCGGATGTTGGAACTGAAACATTCACAAAACTTGCCCCACTGTTGGTTGAGCGATAAAAGCCTGTACCAGCAGAATAAACAATTGTTGGATTTCCGGGATTGAACTTGATGTCCCATGTGTTTGCACCGCTTACAGATGTCCAGGTTGTTCCACCATTTGTACTTCTG
Organism: Bacteroidota bacterium; assembly: GCA_013697245.1. GTDB lineage: Bacteria > Bacteroidota > Bacteroidia > B-17B0 > Aurantibacillaceae > Aurantibacillus. The sequence goes on along the minus strand of JACCXH010000007.1, from coordinate 110,891 downwards.
TAAATACCAATATTAGTAGCTGCAAATATTATTTGAGGGTTGGTTGGATCCATAACTAATTTATGAATAACCCTGCCTTGTGACACTGAAAAAGTTAATCCGCAAGGTGTCCAGGTAACGCCTGCATTTGTTGATTTATAAACGCCATCAGAACCAACCGGGAAAGCGGATAAAAGATCATCGCCACCACCTGTTGCTAAGAACATATTATTAGGGTTTGTTGGATCTATTACAAGATCTGAGATCGCAGTAACCGGAAGGTTGTCAGTGTTGGTTGTCCATGATGTACCGCCGTTATTTGTTTCCCATAATCCACCGCCGGCAGCACCTGCATAAATGGTTGAAGGGTTAGTTGGATGAAAAGTTAAAAAATTATCTCTACCGGCTTTTCTCGGTAAACCACCAACAAGCCCTGTTGGCGCACCCATTGGCCCAACGGGCACCCAGGTTGCAGAAAGTACAGAACTAGTACTTGCTAATTTGCCGGTAGGCGAATTTTTATAGTCGATCAAAAAATCTGAATAATTTTTTGCAGCCTGGCTAAGTACCGAAAGATCTCCGGAAGGATACACGCGGGGCTTTACAAAATACTCCCAACGTTTAAAGGCTTTATAGCCTGTACTTTTTATGGTCACATCTTTTCCTTCAAAAAATTGATAAAACTCTTTTTGTATCTCGTAAAGGTTAGCACCCGGTTTGTTTGCTTTTTCGATCCAGTCCTGGGCAAAAAAATTCTTTGAAGCTAATAGTAAGCTTAGGATTAGTAATGATCTTTTCATTTTATTTTATCTATAATGTTAATGGTTATTATTTGTTTTACACATTCCAATGTCTGGATACACTAAATTAAACAATCTAGTCTAATAATGCAAATTCTGCTGTAAATATAAGGAGAAACAAAGTATATATATTTTAAAATATCCTATATTTGAAGTATGAGATCAAAGTTTATTTTTCTTTTTGGCTTTTCTTTTTTACTCACTTTTTACTCGTGTTCGCAAAAAAAATTAGTTAGCACGCAAATTAATTTTATGCAGCCATATTGTGGTGGTGCCCGGCCAACGCCTGAAATAACAGCCGATGCAGGGAAAGCAAAACCTTATGCCAATAAAACAATTATAATAGTTTCAAACAAGGGGAAAGTAGACTCTTCGAAAACAAATGCAGAAGGACTGCTTAAAATAAGCTTAAAAACTGGAACTTATAAATTATTTGAAGCCTGGCGCTATTATAAAAAAGCTACTGGAGGTCTTGTAGTTAATGATTTTGATAAGGAGTGTATTAAAACGGAATGGAAAAAAGAAATAAAAGAAATAATTGTTACAAAAACAGATATTAAAGTTTCTGAAAAGAATGAAATAATAGAAGTTTGTCCGTGGAACTTACCTTGTATCCTTGAATCTCACAAACCGCCGGCGCACGAATAGTTTAATGAAAAGTTAATAACGATTAGTTAAAACTAAAATACTATTTTTTTTGAACGAATTCTAACAACCATTTTATAGCTGCTTCTTCGCGTGTAAAAACTTTTGAAGGGTGATGATGTTTTCCTATCTTGATAAAAAAATTTGCCATGATACGTTGAGCTAAACTTTTTATTAAAAGTGCTTCCGCTAATTTTAAGTGTTTGTAGGGATTATTTTTGCCGGCATAATTTCTGGCTTCAGGCGAAAGGTTCTTACGACCATTTCTTACATCAATTAAAACAGGGATCGCTTTGCCTTCGGTAATAATATAACAAGCATCAACCTGTTGTTTTATTTCATCAAAATCAATCTCATCGTCGGTATCATTAAAGGCAATTCTAAGAAAGCCTCTTTCGTCAAAATTGATCTCTGAATTATATGTTTTTAATGATTTCAAAATTAAACCCCGAAAAATTTGTTTTACCAAATATACAAATCCATTTTAGAGGGCGCAAATATTTAAAAGAACTTACAATTTTATTCCTGCTACACAAACATCGTCTATTTGCTCTAGAGCGCCTTTCCAATTAGTAAAGGTTTCGTCAATTATTTTTAACTGCGCATCAAAGGACTTGTCTTTTATGTTAAAAAATAAAGCAGATAATTTTTTACGCATAAATTTTTTACCACTTGGATTGCTTTTATCGCCGCCAAACTGATCATAATAACCGTCGGTAGAAAAATAAAGCTGATCGCCTCTATCTAATTCAACATGGTGTGTTGTAAATGGGTGGCTATGTTCCGAAAGACCTATTGGCTGTTTATTAGCGGTTAGTTCTTTTATTTCGCCATTATGTATGTACCATAGCGAATTATTTGCCCCCGCCCAGTTTATACTTACCTTATTTTGACCGGCAACTTTATTATTTTGAATTGCGCATAAAGAAATATCCATACCGTCTTTTACATTTTTGCCGGTTTTAGAAAATGTTGCTAAAACAATTTCTTTTGTTTTATCTAAGATCTTACCGGGATCTGTTAACCCAAATTCTTTTACAGCGCTATCTAACGCATTGCTGCAAACAACACTTACCAGAGCACCCGGCACACCATGCCCGGTGCAATCTGCAACGGCAAATAAAAAGATATCTTCATCTGTTTTACTTTTTGCTTTATGCAACCAATAAAAATCGCCTGCAATAATATCTTTTGGTTTGTAGTAAATAAAACTGTCTTTAAAGTCCTGGTGTATTTTAGTAAGTGGCGGTAAAATTGCCTGCTGTAAATTTTTCGCGTAATTGATGCTATCAATAATATCTTTTTTTTGCGCTTCAATAAGATCGTTTTTTTGTTGCAATAATAAATTATCTTTCTTTTTTTGATGGTTGTTCTTTAGCACAATTAATACCAAGCCCAGCAATAATATCATGCCGATCATTGCAGCGTATATCAACAATTGTTTTCTTTCTAATGCATGCTTTGATTCAATTTCTTTTTTAAGCTGTTCGTTTTTTTCGGTCTCCTGCTCTTTATCAAACTGGTATTGCATTTCATAGCGGGTTATTTCGGATGTTTTTGCAGAATTAAATAAGGAATCTCTTAAACGGCTTGCCAGCACTAATGTTTTATAGGCAGAATCCATTTGATTCATTTTTTTAAAGCAAGCGGTTTTGCCATATGTAAGATCTACAATATTTTCAAGATCATTATTTTTGGACGCATATCCCAAGGCGATGTTATAGTTCTCTAATGCCACAGCGTTATTATTCAGACATTCTGCAATATGGCCCTTATTAAGATAATACATGCTCAGGAAATAAGGATTTGCCTTGTCTGAAACCATTTCTTTTGCAATTTGTGAATAATGATTGGCAGAATCTATATTTCTTTTTTCGAGATATAAGGCTGTAAGATTATTAAAAATGGTGCCTGTTTTACTTTTTGGCAATTTTATTTTTGGTATTAGCCAAAGCGATTTATTATAAAAAATAAGCGATGAGTCGAACTTATCTAATTTCTGATAATAATTTCCCATGTTCATATAGGCATGGTATAAGCCTAAACTATCGTTTGATTCGGTACGGCTTTTTATGGCGCTTTCAAGATAGAATTTTGCTTTCGGATAATTTTTAAGATCAAGATACACATTAGCTAAATTTGTGTAATTGCCCGACAGATCTTTCCTTTTTACTTTTAGATTGATCTTTATAGCTTCCTGTAAATAATAGATGGCTTTTGGGTAATTGCCCATCCTGCGGTAAGTAATGGCAAGATTACCTACTGATGCGGATAGTTTTGCAGAATCTGATTTGCGATAATCAAACCGCATTAACTCTTCCGAAACCTCAGAGCATTTTTTTATATCCCCTTTGTAAAAGTAAAAAGTAGTAATATCTGCCAGGTAATTTCTGAAATAAACAGAATCTTTCGTTTTTTGAATAACCTTGTCTGTTGCACTTTTCTCTTTTACTAATAGTTTATTGGCGCCATCAAAATCATCAACGGCATAATAACAATCAAGTATTTTACGGTAGCTTTTTAATTTAAGTGTATCATCTGTCTCTGCATCCGCCAACTTTAATTCAGTATCACACTGCGCCGATATTATTTTAGCGGTAAAGAAAAATAATATTAGCCAGGTAATTTTTTTCATTAAGGTCTTTATAAAAAAAGTTATGCTTTTAAAAATCCTAAGATCTTTTCAACGCTGGCCTTTGCATCACCATATAACATCTCTGAATTTGGTTTATAAAACAAAGGATTGTCTTCACCGGAATAACCGGCAGACATTGAACGTTTCATGATGATAACCTTCTCTGCTTTCCAAGCTTCAATTACCGGCATACCATAAATTGAACATCCCGGATCGTCTTGTGCGCTTGGGTTCACAACATCGTTTGCACCAATTACCATCACCACATCTGTGTCAGGCATATCAGGATTTATTTCATCCATTTCCATAACAATATCGTAGGAAACATTTGCTTCCGCTAATAACACGTTCATGTGTCCCGGTAAACGGCCCGCTACAGGATGAATTGCGAATCTAACTTTTTTACCAGCTTTTTGTAATACCTGAACCATTTCGTGAATAGGATACTGTGCTTTTGCAACCGCCATTCCGTAACCCGGAACAATTACAACCGATTTTGCTTCCTTCAATAAAGTTGCAACCTCTTCGTGATTTAATGCAGTTACTTCTCCTTCCATTGCTTTTTTCTCACCGGTTCTGGCTCCTAAACTTGAGCTTGCAAATATTACCGAGAAGAAAGAACGATTCATTGCCTCACACATATGCATAGAAAGTATAGCTCCTGAACTTCCTACCAAAGCGCCGGTAACAATTAAAAGGTCGTTGCCTAACATAAAACCTGCAGCAGATGCAGCCCAACCTGAATAAGAATTTAACATAGAAACTACCACCGGCATATCGCCACCACCAATAGCCATAACCAGAACAATACCAATAAAAGAAGCAATTGCCGTCATGATACCAAGATAAAGCATACCACCTGTGCCTTCGGCCTTACAGAAGAAAACACCACAAACAATACAAGCTGTAAGCAATATTAAATTCATCATTTGAAGTCCTGCAAAGCTCCAAGGCTTAGAAGGAATTTTACCATCCAGTTTTCCCCATGCAATAATAGAACCTGTAAATGTAATGGCGCCAATAAAAATTCCAACAAAAACTTCTACTAAATGAATCGTATGTTCGGCACCTGACAAAGCTTGCGTAGCAGGATCGAGATAAGAACCAATACCAACTAAAACAGCTGCTAATCCTACAAAACTATGAAGGATAGCAACTAATTGCGGCATGGCGGTCATCTCCACTTTTCTTGCCAGCATAATTCCAATAAAAGAGGCAACTGCAATTGCGCTTATAATGTATACATGGCCTTCTACACCTTGTCCCATTACAGTAGCAATGATCGCTATGATCATTCCGACGATCCCGAATAGAACGCCACGTTTTGCAGATTCCTGAGAAGCTAATCCACTTAAACTTAAAATAAACAGGATACTGGCAAATAAGTATGCGGCTGTTTGTATTTCTTTAACTATAAACATAATTCAATTCTTATTTTTTAAACATTTTCAACATACGGTGTGTTACTACAAATCCACCAACAATATTAATACTTGCTATTAAAATTGCTACAGCAGCAAGAATGGTCATAACATTGCCTATATCATTTTTAGTTTGTAACAAACCTCCAATAACAATGATACCGCTAATGGCATTTGTAACTGCCATCAACGGTGTGTGCAAAGCATGAGATACATTACTGATAACCTGCCATCCAACAAAAATAGCTAACACAAATACAGTAAAGTGCTGAATAAAAGCAGAAGGGGCGAATGCGCCAACTAATAATAACAAAGCGCCAATAACTGAAATACTGATCCATGTTGATGTTGCTTTTTTCTTTGCAATTTCTGCATCATTCGCTTTTGTTTCTTCAGCTGTAGGAGGAATTACTTTTGCTTTTCCTCCAGCGGTTGGACTAACAGGAAGCGGTGCAGGAGGCCAGTTGATTTTTCCGTTATAAGTTACCATTGCTCTTGATACAACAGCATCTTCCATATCAATTTTCCATTTTTCTGCCTTACCCATATCATCTAATAAATGACATAAGTTATTTCCGTAGAGTTGTGATGCTTGGCTAGGTAATTGATTTAATTTACCAACCATGGTAACGCCATTATCGGTTGTATAAATTTCTCCGTTTTTTGTAAGAGCGCAGTTACCCCCTGTTGATGCAGCTAGATCTACAATAACAGAACCCGGTTTCATGGCAGCTACGTGATAATCCATCCATAATTTTGGAGCGGGCCTACCCGGAATTTGTGCAGTTGTAATTACAATATCACATTCTTTCGCTTGCTCTAAAAATAATTTCATCTCCGCTTCAATAAATTCTTTACTCATTTCTTTTGAGTAACCGGAGGATGTTGCGCCGTCTTCTTCTATTTCTACAGTTAAAAATTGCGCGCCCATTGATTCAATTTGCTCTGCTACTTCTTTACGTGTATCAAAAGCTCTAACAACTGCGCCTAAAGAATTGGCAGCGCCAATAGCAGCTAAACCGGCAACACCGGCACCAATTACCAATACTTTTGCGGGCTCTACTTTACCCGCAGCGGTAATTTGTCCGTTTAAAAATCTTCCAAAATGATATGAGCCTTCAATTACCGCCCTATATCCTGCAATGTTTGCCATAGAAGACAAAACATCCATTTTTTGCGCGCGTGAGATACGCGGAATTGCATCCATTGCAATGGCATTTACTTTTTTATCGGCTAATTTTTTTAATAGATCTTGGTTTTGTGCAGGCCATAAGTAGCTTAACATTACCAAACCTTCTTTCATCATACCTACTTCTTCGGTAGTTGGCTCTTTTACTTTAAGAACGATATCTGAATTGCCGTATATATCGGCAGCGGAATTAACAATTTTAGCGCCGGCTTCTTCGAATTCTTTATCAGAAAAATTTGCTTTAATGCCGGCACCTTTTTGAATTTGAACTTCAAACCCTTGCTTTTGCAAACGCTTAACAGTTTTAGGAGTTGCGGCTACCCTTAGTTCATTTGGGGATATTTCCGCTGGGATTCCAACTTTCATGTAAATAGATTTTTTAGGAACCCAAATAACGCAAAATTTTCGGGAAATTAAAAGGGATTTTAAACAATACTTGCCTCTATTTAAGCAGATCCGGCCTTCTTAACTTAGTGCGTTCTACGCTTTGCTCATGGCGCCATTTATCAATGTTGGCGGTATGTCCGCTTAATAATATCTCCGGTATCGTCCAGCCGTTAAATTCCGCAGGCCTTGTATACACAGGCGGTGCCAGTAAATTATCTTGAAAAGAATCGCTTAAGGCAGAAGTTTCGTCATTTAACACCCCCGGAAGCAAACGTATTACCCCGTCGCAAAAGGCTGCTGCCGGAATTTCGCCACCACTTAGAACGTAGTCGCCAATGCTTATTTCTTTTGTAATTAAGTGCTGGCGCACCCTTTCATCAACCCCTTTATAATGACCACACAATATAATGATGTTCTTTAAAAGCGAATATTGGTTGCAAATTTTTTGATCTAAGAGCTCGCCATCGGGACTCATATAAATTACCTCATCGTAATTTCTTTTAGCCTTAAGATCGGCTATACATGCGGCTATTGGCCCTATTGATAAAACCATGCCCGCCCCTCCACCAAAGGCATAATCGTCTATTTGCTTTTGTTTGTTGGTAGAATAATCACGAAGGTTAATGAGGTTAACTTCCACCAATTTGTTATTAATTGCCCTTTTTAGGATAGAATGACCAAAAAAACTGGCCATAAGATCGGGAACGGCACTGATAATATCAATTCTCATGGGCGTAAAGATAAAGGATTGCTCTGATTTGGTTAAAAATTGAGCCACGAATCACACAAATTTCACTAAATACTAAATTAAAACCTATTTATAAGTGCTCTTCTTGGTATAATTTTTATGTTTTCTGCAATTTATTACAGAAAACATAAATTCCACTAATTTGTAATTAGTACATTAAAAAGGTTTGTATAATTAGTGAAATTAGTGGCTATTTTATCGCCCGTCCCGCAAAAACACTTATTAACCATTTGGTAACATTTGCCTAAGAATTTAACTAAGTAGGGCTTGTAATTTTACATTAGTGAAAAGATTAGTTTACATATTTTTATTCTTAGGTTTAACCGCAGTTTCTTTTGCAGGAAATAACGATAAAGAAAAAAAAGCCGTTGCCATTACACAAAAAACAATTGCCGGTAAAATTACTGATGTTACCGGTGAATCCATTGCAGGAGCCAAAATTACCATAAACGAAACCGGCGAAACCTTTTTTGCTGATTTTGATGGCAACTTTAAGCTTTCTTTAAAAACCGATAAGGTATATTCACTATCCATAAATACAATTGGTTATCAACCTTTAGAGGTAAAATCGAGTAACCTTTCTTTATTCTCAGATATTTCTTTACAACCGCTTAACTAATTAACGTTAAAAGCCCTTTATTAGCAAGGACTTCACGAATTTTAACGGCGCTATAAGTAAAGTTAATGTTAAATTTTCATTACGCCATTGTTTCCTAAGCGTTATCTTAATATCTTTGATATAAGAAATTGATCTATTTATTTTAAAACAAACAATTATGAAAAAGTTAGTAGTAATAGTTTTATCGGTTTTAATAACAGGCGTTACAAATGCCCAAATACAAAACGAAAAAGGTTTATATATAGACACAAATAGCGATCCGCAATTATTTAGTGGTAAGTTGTTTAATGGTGTTATCTCTGAAGTAAAAAATGGCGTTAAAACCGATTTTACTGTAAAAGAAGGGGTTATTGATGGTGAAGCAACTTATTATTATGCTTCAGGAAATAAAATGGAGACAGGCACTTTTAAAAACGGACAAAAAGATCAAAAATGGACACGTTATAACGAAAACGGTACTATTTCTGCCATTGCTTTTTATAATGCCGGTAAAAAAACCGGTACCTGGTTAGTTTATGATGAAACAGGTAAAAAACGTTTTGAAATGAATTACAATAATGGCGAGAAAACAGGCGTTTGGACGAATTGGGACGAAAGCGGAGCTGTGGCAAGTACCAAAACTTATAACCCGAATTAATCCTCTTTTAATTTTTTCTAATTCTTCAATATCAATTAAATCCTTCGGTCTTCCGGAGGATTTTTTTTGCTTCTATTAATTGCGTTATATGCAAAAATTTAACCGGAATTTCTTCGATCATTGCCGTGGGAGCAATCTTATAACATTCATCAAATTTTTCCTGAGCAAAGCCTTTTAAAAAGGTCATAATATCTAATTCAAAGCCGGAATTTAGTTTTATAGAAGTAAAACCGTGAATAAATGGTGTAGTTTCTATGTTTTCAAAATCTCCAATATTTAATTCCTTTAAACGTTTCGCGAAGATTTTCGATTTTTTGCAGTATCTTTTATCCAAATATCTATTTCCTGAGTAAACCGATTAAAGCCATGCAGCGTTGATGCAAAGTCACCAACCATTAAATAAATTGTTTTGTGTTTTTTCAGAAGTCGCCACAAATCCAAGATCTCATCGTCAGATATATCCACAATTAAGATTTTACTTCTATTATTTTAGCTTTTTTCATCTTTTGGCAAAGTCTTATCATACTCATTAACATACGAAAACGTTCCGTATGGCATGTCTGGAGGTAAATCTTTAATTTTTCCTCCTCGGTAAGAAATATGGCTGATTTTTGGCTCATTTTCCGAATAAGGTTACAAAAAAACCTTAAAATAAAAAAATCGGGCTATTCGCTAAAAACGCAGTACCTTTGCCGCCGATGAATTTACTCTCTATAAACAACCTTTCTAAAGCCTACGGGGCAAAAAAATTATTTAATAAAATAAGCTTTGGTATTAACTATGGCGAAAAAGTAGCGCTGGTTGCAAAAAATGGTTCTGGTAAAACAACACTTTTTAAAATTTTAAAAGGTATTGAAATTGCCGATGAAGGCGAAGTTGTTTTTAGAAAAGATATTACTATTGGTTTTTTAGATCAGAATTTTACGTTTGACGAAACATTAAGCATTCAACAATTAATTGATACTGCCGATAATAAATTTGTAAAGGCAATAAAGGAATATGACGCGGTAATTAAATTAAGCGAAACCTCTACAGATCCAAAAGTTGCTGACCGCTTGGAAGAATCGCTCAACCACATGAACTTAATTGATGCCTGGGATTATGAAAAAAATATTGTAGAGATCCTTTCGCGTTTAGAAATAAAAGATACTACACAAATTGCAAATACGCTTTCAGGGGGACAAAAAAAACGTGTTGCATTAGCGCTAACTTTAATTAATCGCCCGAATTTAATTATTATGGATGAGCCAACTAACCATTTGGACATTGACATGATAGAATGGTTAGAGAATTATTTACAAGACGCATCATTAAGTATTTTGTTAGTTACGCACGACCGTTATTTTTTAGATGAAGTATGCGATAAAATTATTGAAATAGATAATTACAAATTATACGAATACAACGGTAACTTTGATTATTATTTAGAAAAGAAAGCTGAACGTGAGCAGATCTCCGATGCGGAAATTGATAAAGCACGTAATTTATATCGCAAAGAAGTGGTGTGGGTTCGCAAGATGCCAAAGGCGCGCGGCACAAAATCAAAATCACGGGTAGATGCTTTTTATGAGATCGAGAAAAAAGCAAAACAAAAACGCGTTGAGAAAAAAATTGAATTGACGGTAAAAATGGAACGCATGGGTTCTAAAATTGTAGAGCTGCATAACATCACAAAAAATTATCCTAACAAAACTATTTTATCAGACCCATTTACTTATACGTTTATTCCCGGCGAAAAAATTGGTGTAGTTGGAAAGAACGGTGTTGGTAAAACTACTTTATTAAATATTATTCAAGGTAAAGAAGCGGTTGATAAAGGCAAAGTGTCTTTAGGAGATACTATTGTGTTTGGTTATTATTCGCAAGGCGGTATGATCATTAATAACGATAAACGTATTATTGAAATTGTACAGGATATTGCCGATTATATTCCTTTAGCTAATGGTACTAGTCTTTCTGCATCGCAATTATTAACGCGATTTAATTTTATACCAGCCGTACAATTTAGTTATGCGCATACTTTAAGTGGCGGCGAAAAAAGAAGACTGTATCTGTTAACGGTGTTAATGAAAAACCCAAACTTCTTAATTTTAGATGAGCCAACTAATGATCTTGACATTATTACACTTCAAACACTAGAAGATTTTTTAGAAGAGTTTAAAGGTTGTGTTTTAATTGTTTCTCACGACCGTTATTTTATTGATCGTTTAGTTGATCACACATTTGTGCTGGAAGGCGACGGCGCTATTAAAGATTTTCCTGGTAACTATACGGAGTACCGCGAATGGAAGGCCAATAAAAAAGGCGAGAAATTTCCTGAACTGAAAATCGATGACGCACTAGTTGAACAAAAAAAAGTTGTTGTAGAAAAGTCTGTTACTGAAACTCCCGCAAAAAAATTATCCTACAAAACACAGCGCGAATTAGAGATACTTGAAAAAGAAATTCCATCACTTGAAGAAAAAAAGAAACAGTTGGAAGATAAATTAGCAAGTGGCATTACAGAATATAACGAGCTACAAAAGATAAGTGATCAACTAAAGTTACTTTCTAAAGAGCTTGACGAAAAATCTACCCGCTGGTTAGAGATACAGGAAGAAGTATAGTAGGTAGCGTGCTACGGATTTTTTTGATCAGCTAAAATAAGTAAGATCAGCTTTATCTATTTTCTATTACCTATTTAGCTTGAGAGCCCAAAACCTGTTTCATGAATTCGCTGGCAAAAACAAAATCAAATAATTCCTGGTTCTTTGTTTTTAATATCTGCGATTTATCTCCTGTCCACCAGTTCTCGCCTTTGTGAACGAACATAATATTATCTCCAATTTCAATAACACTATTCATATCATGTGTTACAATGATAGTTGTAATATTAAATTCTTCGGTAATATTTCTAATAAGATTATCAATAACGATAGATGTTTTAGGATCCAATCCTGAGTTGGGCTCATCACAAAATAAATAGCTTGGATTATTGGCAATAGCTCTTGCAAGAGCCGCGCGTTTTTTCATACCACCGCTTAACTCTGCGGGGTACAATTTATTTTTGCCAACCAATTGCACTTTTTCCAAACAAAAATTAACCTGTTCTAACTTTTCTGCTTTAGTAAGATCAGTGAACATATCCAACGGAAACTGAACGTTCTCTTCCAATGTTTGCGAATCAAATAAAGCACCACCCTGAAAAAGCATCCCGATCTTTTTACGGATGTTCTCTTGTTCATTAACAGATAGTTTTGGGAAATTTTGCCCGTCGTATAATATATCGCCACTATCAGCTTTGTGCAGACCAACCATTAATTTTAAAATAGTTGTTTTACCGCAACCACTTTCGCCAATAATTAAATTTGTTTTTCCTTTGTGAAATGTAAAAGAAACATCTTTTACTACTTGCCTGTCGCCAAAAGTTTTATTTATGTTCTTAATTTCGATCAACGGTTAAGGAATAAGTTGGTTAAAATTAAACTGAACAATAAAATTAAAATGCTACTATACACCACCGCGCTGGTACTGCTTTTACCAACTTCTAAAGCACCACCGCTGGTATTATAACCAAAATAAGCAGAAACGGAGGTGATGATAAAAGCAAACACCAAAACTTTTGTAAATGAATAATATAATTTCCAGGGTTCAAAAAATGCCTGGATCCCAAAAATATATTCATATTCGGTACAGGCGCCGGAAGTTATTCCCATAACGTAACCACCCGCAATACCAAGAAACATACTTAAAGCTATTAAAAAAGGAAAAATAAATACTGCCGCTGCAATTTTTGGAAATATTAAATAGCCGGCAGAATTAATTCCCATGATCTCTAAAGCATCGATCTGTTCTGTAATGCGCATAGCACCTATTTCAGAAGCAATATTAGAACCAACTTTTCCGGCAAGGATAAGACACACGATGGTTGGACTAAACTCGAGCATAATACTCTCACGGGTTGTAAAACCAACAGCGTACAAAGGCACCCAGGGACTATTAAAACCAAAAGCAGCCTGTATGGTAATAATACCCCCCATAAAAACCGAAATAATAGCAATGATAGGCAAAGAAGAAATACCAATGTTGTTGATCTCGAAAATGATCTGCCGCATATATACGCTATGTTTTTGAGGCCTCGCAAAAACCCTGTACAAAAGCATAAAATAACGGCCGATATGAAAAAACAGGTTCATTTTTGAAGTCTAAAAATACTAAAAATTTCCCGTATATTTGTAATACCAATTATGTTTAAGCGAAGCCTTATTATTTTTTCAATTTTAGCTCTTGTAGCATCTACAATGGAAAGTTGTCTCTTTCATAAAAACAAATGCGACGGATGCCCGGGAATGGTTAAAAATAAAAGAGTAAGAAAATCCAGCAAAGGTTCGATCTGAAATTAATACGCCACTTCGGCGTGAAGGCCAATACCCACAGGAATTTTTTGCCATTTATCCTGACTTGCCTGGCGGTAATAAGTTGGACTGCCAACTAATTTTGCCGAAAAGAATAATCCCTTTACATCGCCTAGATCCTTTATCCATTCTAAAGAAATAAACACATCATCATCTACAAACAAATTGTATGGTGTTAGATCTAACTCTATCAAACCGGTCTTTTCTTTAGTTTCAATAATAATATTTTGCGTTAAAATATTGTCCTTAGGATTTCCTTTGGCATCTTTATTATAAACATTAAATCTAAAAATTGGTTTTTCGATCGAGTTTCTTGCAATGTTGAGGTAAAACTTTTTTAAATGTGTTTGAGGATGTTTTATATTTAGTTTTATTGCCAGTTCGGCACCTAAAGTGTTTTTAACGAAGCCCGCCGTAACATGATCGGTCTTTGTATCATTTCCCAAGACTTTTATTTTGGTTTTTTTTGCCGAAACCGCTACTTCATTTAAATTAGTTGCAGTTTGCGCCAAAGTAATTTTAGTAAGCGAAGTTAATGTCGCTAACGAAAAAGTTTTTGATCTGTACCCGATCATCGAAACTTTTACCGGCGCATTGGCGACACTATCAGGCACGGCAAAATTGAATTCGCCTTGTTCGTTTGTTACAGTTCCAAAACCTTTACCCACAATGCCAATATTCGCAAACTCAATAGGTTTACCGCTAGTGCTATCCAGCAAAATGCCTTTGCATATTTTCTGAGAAAATAAATTGGCACAACACAAACTTAAAAAAAGTGTACAAACAGATCTCATAAAATTAGTTTAAAATTAAGACATAAAAAGTAACATAAAAGTCACAGGAAAATGAAATTAATATTTAGCGCCACCAATACCAATATTCTCGATAGGGTGCCAGGTTGTTTTAATTTCCTGCAGGTCTAAGATCAAATAAGGATTTTGATTTTCATCTTTTACCCAATCTTTATTCCAGTTAAAAGAGCGTTTTACATTTAAAGAAGCATTCTCTGAAATAATTTTTGCTTCTTCTTTATTATTTCTGCAATAAATAACTGCATTTACATCCATGTGAGATGAAAAGTGACTATGCAATTCTTTTGAAGTACCGGTTAAAATATTTACTACACCACCCGGAAGATCAGATGTGGCAAGAACTTCAGCAAATGTAACAGCGCTTAACGGCAAGCTGTTTGATGCAAGTACAACACAGGTATTTCCGCCACAGATAATTGGTGCGATAACACTTACTAATCCCAATAAACCTGAATCTTCAGGCGCTATTACCGAAACAACACCGGTTGGCTCCGGCACAGAAAAATTAAAATGCGAGGAAGCAACAGGATTTACCGAACTAAATAAAGCAGGGTATTTATCACACCAGCCGGCATAATACACCAGCCTGTCTATACTTTGTAAAACTTCTGTTTCTGCCTCTTTTGTTGACAGGCCTTGCAACACCAACTCTTCAATGAATTGTGCTTTTCTACCTTCCAGCATTTCGGCAATGCGGTATAAGATCTGGCTGCGGTTGAAAGCTGTTTTTCCGCTCCAAACTGAAAATGCAGAGCGCGCGGCAACTACAGTGTTCCTAAAATCTTTTCGTGATGAAAGACAAACGTTGGCAATTGTTTCGCTTTTTTTATTTAGCAGTTCGTAGTAACGTCCGCTTTCGGTACGGGGAAACTGACCACCAATATATATTTTGTAAGTTTTTAAAACGTTTAAACGCGCCATACCTTTTTACTAAATGAAAAGTAAAGGTAAGGATTTTTAATAAAAAAAGGGGCTATTAAAATGGCACAAAAGTTACGCCAAACATAAAGTTAAAACGTTGGCTCGGATACCTGTCCCAACGGTAATAGCGCTGGTTGGCAATGTTATTTAACTGAACAAAGAAGCTTAACATTTTGCTATAACGGTATTCGGCCCCTAAATTAATATCGGCCCAGCCCTTTATTTGTTTAGGGCCAAAAGTATTTACACCCGTACTTGCGTCTGTAATTGGCGAAAGTGCCCATTGTTGCCCAACAAAGAAAAGATCTGTTTTTATAATGATCTTACTTTGCAGGTTATAGATCCCCGAAACTGTTAGGTCATAATCGGGTTTTTGATATGCACGGGTTAAATTTTTTGTTTTATATAAATAATAATTCCCTTTGGCAATAACATTAAATTTTTCTTTGAGTTGATATTTTAATTGTCCACTAACGGTTAGTAAAGTGGTATTATCATACACAATATTAAACCGGTTATAAACTTGGTTTATTCCACTGTAGTTGATTACAAAAAATTGCAGACTGTCGTATTGCGCGTAACTTACTTTTGCATCATAAGAAGTTTTGCTGCTTAAATTACCTCTTAAACCAATAAATGCATTGTATTTATTATTGGTGTTGGTATAATTTAATGTTGTATCAACAAACATATTTTCCTTGCTCAAGCTTCTAAAACTATTTTTTTGTAAGCCACCGCTTACACCGGCGTATGGAATTACCATATTTTCATACACATTATAAAAAACATTTAGTTTTGGGTAAAAGTAAAAACGTGTTTTGTTTTTAAAATTATCTAAGGTTCCTGTTAAACCAATATCTGCATGCCATTTGCTACCGCCGGCTTCAAAAGACGGGTTAAGACTGAGTATAAGGTCATTTAATGTATCATTGGCTTGTTTGTGATTATAATAATCGGCAAGGAAATTAACGTTTAATTTTTCTTTGTTAATGAACATACTGCCGTTGCCATTGAACTTAATATTATTCTCTGTTTCGCGATAAAGATTTTGCAAATTGTAATAACTTAAACCCAGGTCGTGATTAATGTGTGTACTATCGGTGTAGTGACTTACCAATCTTAATTTAGGCTCAAATAATTGATAGCGCTGACGCGTAAAATCATTTTCCAGTTTATTTAAACTAGTATCATATCCATAATAATGTATGACGTTTCTTTCGTAATTAAAGTCGCCTGATAAAGTATGTTTCTTGTAGAATTGTTTTGCAAAAAGATTTACTTCATTGTCGCTATAGCCGCCATAACCAACACCTTCTAAATGTGGTGTGCCGGACAAATGTTTGAGGTGTGCACCATAATTGGTTTCACGCGACCTTGTATTGCCTATCCAGAATTCGGCATAAGGCATATTGTAAATTGGCCCATAACCCACTTTTAATAATGAATGATACAATTTATTTAAAGGTTCGTTCTGTAATTTTGCCTGAGCAATAGGCTGCACTTGGTATTTTGGAAACAGCGGAACGCTGATAATACCATACTTAATATTTTGAAGGCGTTTTACAGTATCTTTTATCTCCGGCACATCCGAAAATTTAATGGCATCTTTTATGGTTGGTTGAAATTCGCTTTGTGCCTGGTAATTAAGATCGTTAATGCCGGTTTGTTGTTGCGCCATTACTGCAGCAGCATATCCAAAAATAATCAAAAGAATAAGCGCCCACTCTAATTGTTTTTTACGACGCTTAGTGAGAAACTCTTTTTTCTTTTCTGTTTTCCTTTCAGGTATGTCTAATACACTCATCGCTTAGTTTGGTTGCTTTGTAGTTGTTGAATCTTTTGGCGCTTCTTTTCCTTCAGCTTCAAATTTTATCTCCTGCATAATGGTTGCATCATTATGTGTTTGATTAAATTGCACTTTCATATCGTCATAAGATGTTTTTTTCTCTGCCGCTTCTTTTGCGGCTTGTTTTGCTTTTATAATTTCCAAACGTTTATTAGCTTCATCCAAATATTCCTGCTTGGCTTTACTCTCAATTAAACTCTCTAAAATAACCTGCGCATCAGCATCATCGCCTTTTGCTATATATGCGTCTGCCAGCAGTATCATGCCTTTATTATTCCAGTCGTCGTTACTGTACTCGTAGCTCACCAGTTTATTGATCGTTTTTTCAACTTCTTTATATTCTTTTTTATTGAATTGTATCTTTGCAATATAATAATAAGCTTCTGCTCCGGTATTATTTTTGGCCGCTTTGGTCATTGCTTTAAATTCGATCATGGCATCATCGTAGCGGGCGGTTTCGTATAACGATTTTGCTTTAATGTATTTTGCTTCGGTAACTTGCTGCGGTGTTAATTTTTCTGTAGCTAATACTTTTGTACACTCTGTTAAAGCAGTTTCAAATTGATTTAAATAAAATGCGCAGCGCATGGCTCCTAATTTGGAAAGACTTTTATTTACAGGCGACTCAGCTATTTCCTGCATTTGTAAATAAAGCGGTAATGCCTCCTGGTATTTTTTATCCTTGTAGTATAAGTATGAAGCTTTAGTAAGTGACACTTCGCTGTAAAGTCCCCTCGGTTTTTGTATCACAAATAAATATCCTGGTAATGCCAGTTCAAACAGACCTTTTGTGTAGGCACATTCTGAAAAACTGAACTGTGCTTCGTTAATGTATTTACCGTTCGGAAATTTTTTAAAGTACGCTTCCCATTTAGGCATAGCGGCATCGCAATCTTTTTGTGTATAGAAAGCATCATAGGCAGCAATGTAAGTTGCTTTTTCAATTTGATTTTCAGATAATGGATTACCAAGTGCGGCAAAATATTTTTCCATCTCATCTATCTTACCCTTCTCTGTATAGATCTTTTTTATTACTTCCATGGCTTCTTTTGCAGCATCACTTTTGGAATCGTATTTTACAAATTTGTCAAAATACTCAAGCGCTTTATCATCCTGCTTACGCTCGTAATAAATATTTCCTAGCTGCGCGTTACAATTAGGCATAAAAGAAGAATTAGGATAGTTTTTTAAGATCTTATTATAATATATGATCGCGTTTTCCTGATCTTTTATATTGTTGTAATAAGTATCGGCAATTTCATTCAAGGCAGCGCTTAAATAATTTGAGCCGGGGTAACGCGTTTCAATCTTCTTTAGCTCAGCAATTTTCTCGGTATAGTTTTTATTTAAACCATCGCATAATGCTTTTTGATATAGACAATAATCTACATCCAGTTTGTTTTTTGTAATTGCTATTTTGTAATTATCGGATGCTTGTGCAAAATCGCGGTTCATAAAATAACTATCGCCTACGCGTATGTAAGCATCTGTAATTTTATTTTCATCATAGGTCTGTTTTGTCAACAAAAATTTACGGAAAGAAATATTGGCATTTGTAAAATCATCTTTTTCTTTGCGCTGAAAGTACGAATACCCCAAAGCGTAGTTACTCAGATCATATTCGTGTAATTGCACCACGCCATCCATTAGCTGAAATTTTTTCCAGGCCTCAATAGCCGTGGTGTAATCTTTGCGGATGTAAGAAATTTCTCCTAACCAATATTGGTTCAAGGCGTTTAATTTTAAATCGGTATTTTGTTGCAGCGATTTCTTAAATTGTTTCTCGGCATTATCCAAATTATTATTATTAAAAAATTCTACACCATTAAAATAAATTAATTTTTGATAGGTTACTTTTAAGATAGGATCAATACTTCCAAGAGCTTCAATACTTTTGATGGCCAGGTCATAATTTTTTGTGGTAGAATAAACATTAATTAAATAGTTATAACATTCATCTTTTCTTGGGGACGTTGGATATTCCTTTAAATATTTGCTAAACGCTTTCACGGCTTCGTTAAACGGACTAAAATCCAATTCGTAGCTTAGCTTTGCAAAAGCAAACAAGGCATCTTCGGTAATTTTTTTATCAAGATTTAATTGATAAGCGCTATAATAAGCATTTTTAGCTTTTATTTTTTCTCCAAGCTTTACATAGCAATCTGCCATATGGTACCAAGCGCTTTGTGCTAAGGAATCTTTGTCCACTGTAACTTTTTCAAAATTAATTACCGCATTGGCGCAATCATTTATCTTATAATAACAATATGCTAAAGCATAACTACCGTGCGAGTTACCGGAAGCAAGATTTGTTTTCTTTAAATACGTTAAGGCATTGCTATAATCTTTTAAATTAAAATAACTCTCACCTATCATGCGATTAATTTCGTCCTCTTTTTGCACGTTGGCACTATCACTTAACAATGCAGGTGCTTCTTTTACAACCTTATCGTATTTCCCTTGTATAAAATAAATTTGCGTAATGTAATAGGGTACTACGCTACCAAAGGTTTCGTTGCCTACTAATTTATTAAAACCTTGTAAAGCTATTTCGTAATTTTTTTCTTTGTAAGTGATGTGCGAATAATAATAGGTTGCCGGCGATGCATATTTATTATCTACATCTTTTATCTCATAAAAATCTGTCTTTGCTTTTTCATCCTGCCCCGTTTCCAGATTGCTATAACCGCGCTTAAAATAAAATTCTGCCAGTTGATCTTTGTCTA
Organism: Bacteroidota bacterium; assembly: GCA_013697245.1. Taxonomy (GTDB): domain Bacteria; phylum Bacteroidota; class Bacteroidia; order B-17B0; family Aurantibacillaceae; genus Aurantibacillus. The sequence goes on along the minus strand of JACCXH010000007.1, from coordinate 91,132 downwards.
ATTTGTAAACATCCACCTTTTCAAAGAATTCATTTGTTTCCTGGTATTTTTTCTTTCTGAAATTCGATTTCCCTAAATAAAAATTGGCATTATTGATCTTGTTGCTTTCGGGGAACTTTTCTACGAACTGCTTCATTTGCCATTCGCCGTCCTTATTGAACAACTCAATGGCGCAAGCGGCTGAGTAATAAACAGCATCTGCTTTTAAAATTTTTGAGTTACTTACGGCTGCATATTCACTAAAACTTTTTTGAGATTGCACAAATTGTTTTTTATCAAAAAGGTCTACACCCTGCTTGTAGAGCACATCTTTATCGGTAAAAATTGCGGTTTTTTGTGCCAGGAACGTGGAACAAAAAAATATAAAGAGTGCCAGGGCACTGAGCTTTTTTATGTGCTTCATTAAAAATTAAATTGCCAAAATTTTGTCACACTAAATTTACTTTCCTTAGAGCTACACTTTAATGCCTAGCTCTTGCAGTTATTAACCCTTGTGTGTTGATATTGGAATAACTCTTTTTAGAATAAAAGTTACATTAGAATTACCTTAGAAGTTTATTACAACTATGAGCGAATTGATAAAGTTTGATAATGTGACTATTTTTCAGGATGAGCGCCCTGTGGTTGGGAATTTAAGTGTTGAAGTAAAAAAAGGTGAGTTTGTTTATTTGCTTGGTAAAACGGGCAGCGGCAAGAGTAGCTTTTTAAAGACCATTTATGGCGATTTAACATTAAATAACGGCACCGCCAAGGTTTGCGGCTTTATACTGAATGATCTTAAGCAAAAAGAAATTCCATTTTTGCGAAGGCGACTAGGAATTGTTTTTCAGGATTTTCAATTACTCGGTGACAGAAGTATTTACGATAATTTAAAATTTGTAATGAAAGCCACCGGTTGGAAAGAAGAAGCAAAGATCAAAGAACGTGTGTTGGATGTGCTTAAAAAGGTGAGCCTGGATGGTAAAGAAAATAAAATGCCACATGAGCTTTCGGGTGGTGAGCAGCAACGCGTTAGCATTGCTCGCGCTTTGGTAAATAATCCGGAACTTATTTTAGCCGATGAGCCAACCGGTAATTTAGATCCTGAAACTTCCGAAGAAATATTAGTGCTACTGAAGCAATTAAGCGAGAGTGGTTGCGCTGTTCTATTTGCAACACATGATATGCTGGTGTACAATAAATTTAAATCGCGCACTTTGCTTTTCGAGAATGGAAAAGTGATAGAGAAGAATTAAAGCCTCACACTTCCATAGAAAGTCCTTCTCCTTTGGAGAAGGATTTAGGATGAGGCTTAAATCTTCGCGTATTCTTCTTTCACAAAATCCATTAGCTCTTTAATGTAAGCCGGGCTAAAGTCAAATTTAATTCCTGCCGCTTCGTAAATTTTTGGGATAGATTGTGTGTAACCTAAAGACAATGCTTTTTTATATTTTTCGATGGCATCTTTCGGGTTACGTTTATAATTGCGCCATACAGCAACTGCGCCTAATTGCGCAAAGCCATATTCAATATAATAGAACGGTACTTCGTATAAATGCAACTGCACTTGCCACCTGCGTTTTAAATTGCTTTCCAATCCTTTATAATTTATTACATTGCTTCCAAAATCTGCAATTATTTTTTGCCATTCTTCATAACGTTCCGCAGTTGTGTGCTTTGGATTTTCGTAGATCCAATGTTGAAATTTATCAATGGCTGCGATCCATGGTAAAGTATCCATAACGCCTTCCAACTGTTGACGTTTGGCGCGTTTTAATTCTTCATCCGTTTTAAAGAACTCATCCCAATGTTCCATGCTCATTAACTCCATGCTCATACTTGCTAATTCGGCCACTTCACTTGGAGGCGATTTAAAATCTACTAATGCAAGATCAAAATCCAAAAAAGAGTGTATGGCATGGCCGCCTTCGTGTACCATAGTTACAAGGTCGCGGTGCAAACCAACAGAGTTCATAAAAATAAATGGCACATCTGTTTCATATAAGGGATATTGATATCCGCCAGGCGCTTTGCCCAATCTACTTTCAAGATCAAGGCGTTTCATTTTCTGCATGGTGTTTATACACTCTCCAAAAAATGGGTCTAATTTATTAAAGCACGAAATTGTTTTGTCAATTAATTCTTGCGCTGTAGAAAATGGTTTTAAAGGTGGAAGTCCTTCTTCATCTACCGAAGTATCCCATGGACGGTAATCATCCAGTTTTAATTTTTGTTTACGCTGCTTATCATGCTCGTTAATTAAAGGTACAGCATGCAATTTAACGGCTTCGTGAAAATTTAAACAATCCTGTACAGAATAATCAAAACGCGCTAAAGCCTGATGTTTATAATCGCGGTAATTTTTAAAACCTGCATTTAGGGCAACTTGGTTTCTTAGTTCAATTAATTTTGTAAAAAGTTCGTTCAGCGCATCTTCATCTTGCGCACGCCGTGTTTGAACTTTTTGATATACTTCTTCGCGCACAGCCCTATTTAGGTCTTTTAAAAAGATACCGGCCTTTTGTAGTGTCATTTTTTCTCCGGCATATTCAATACTTTGTGCGCCGTTAATTTCGCCAAACTGCTGTTCTAATTCCTGCAGCTTTGTATTTAACGGAATATTCTCTTCTCTAAAAAGATCGATACTGTTTTTAATGCCACGTAAATAAATATCATAACCAGCCTTGGTTAGTTGATCTTTAAATGGCGTTGCTATAATTTTTTTGTTCAGGTCATTTGCAATGGGCGAAATGTGCGGCTCAATGTTCTGCACAAAATCATTAAAGCTGTCGCGTAGTTCTGTATTGGCTGTATCGCAGGTCATTTTAATATAACGCCAGGCCATGTTCTCACTTATCACCGCGCTTAACTCGCTATAATCTTTTAGCCAATTTTCTAAGTCAGAAACAGAAGAGATCTTTCTTTCTTTTAGTTCGGTAAAATATGGTTTTAATAATTCCCATGTAGTAATGGTAAAATCTGCTTTAACAAAATTTCTTTGCATAAATTATAAATGGAAGGTTGATTTTTTTCCGATATTGTTGTAATTCGCATCCAACCATGCGCCACAAGCTTCATAGCCTAAGTTCTTAAGATGCATTAAAAAGTCCCAGTTGGTATTTAGTTTACTTGAAAGATTAAAATCACCCAAAGAATTATTTGAGCTTACTCGGTGTAGATTTATTTTCTTTAATGTTCCGTCTAAAGTAATTCCTTTATCAACAAGGTTATTTATAAATTCCATGTGTTGAATTTCCAAAGCTAAAGAAGAGTTAAAGCTGATCTCATTTACACGGTCTTTTATTTCCTCGATATTTTCAGGTACTTTTTTTATTATGAAGGGGTTTACTTCTACCAATAAAATATCATCAGTCCCTTCCGTGTGGCTTGTTAACGGGCCCAGTGGCGGGTTACCCATATAGCCACCATCCCAATAGAACTCGCCATCAATTTCAACGGCTTTATACATATAAGGTAAACAAGCACTGGCCATAATGGCTTTAGATGTTATTTCTTTTGGGCCAAAAATTTTTGGTGCGCAGGTTTTTACATTTGTTGCGCATACAAATAATTTTGGCGGACTCATTTTATGAAGCTCATCAAAATCGATCAGCTCATTCAATATTTTTTCAAGTGGATTAATACCTAGCGGATTCATTTGCGCCGGGGACATGTTTTCTGAAGCCATCGAAAAAAATTTGTAAGATGGTGAATAGTCCATGTTTCCCGGGCTCATTACCTTATCAAACCAGGTAGGTTGTAAAGGAGATAATTTGCCTGCTTCAGAAATTTTGTGCCAGAATTTTACTAAAAGATGTTTTGCTAAATTTTTACCACCTTTATTTAAACCGTAAACTGTGCAAACGCCATTCATAGCTCCGGCGCTGGTTCCACACATACCATCTATCTCTATTCTTTCATCATCCAGTAACCGGTCAATTACCCCCCACGAGTATGCGCCATGCGAGCCACCGCCCTGTAAAGCCACATCAATTTTCTTCACTTTTGTCATAGCCTAAAAGTACCAAAAAAATCTTTGTAAGAGAAAAAAATAAAGCTTCTTAGTTAAAATAAACCCTTTGTTTAGAGTTAGAATTTTCATTTACCACCAGAATCAATTTAAGCTTATCTACCCTGATCTTTCTGGAATACTCTAAATAATTCTTTGATAGCTTTTCGATGATATTAAAATTTACATCGTTTTGAATTGGTCCGTTAAGTGGTTGCTGACCTGAGGCCTTCTCAAAATAATAAATGCTGTTTGAAAACGCCACCAATAATGGTTCGTAGCCTTTTAAACGATTTGTTTGATGCATTAGTTTGATCTCAGAGAAAAGATCGGATTTTTGTTCTCCGATATCTGCGTATTCGCAATACAATTTGTAATTGGTAGTTGGAGCAGGTGCAAATAAATTCCAGCTTTGGTGGAAGTATGGATATACGTAGGCCTGGCTGTAATATTCGGCTTTGTTTTTTTGAGTAACAAAAGGGTTTGAGTAAAGTAAAATACAACCGAAATGAATTATCAAATAAGATAACAAAACATTTGTGATAATTATTTTATGCTTATATTTAATGCTCTAAATTAACAAAAATAATTATGAAAAAAAGTAGCTTTAGTTTCCTTCTAATTATTATTTCTTCGTTCGTTTTTTCGCAGGATCAGCTACTTACCATACAAGATGCTGTTTGGAAAGGTAGAACATCACTAGCCCCAAAACGTTTACAAGCACTAGGTTTTATTCCGGACTCAAAAAAAGTAGCGTACATTGAAAAGAACGAACTTATTGTTCTGGATGCTGAAAGTGGTAAAACAATTTCTGCACTTTCTACTGTAGCTTTTAATAAAATGCTGGTTGCAACAGCTATAGATACAATTTCAAGCTTTGACGGCGTATCGTGGCAAAACGAACATCAGTTTTATTTTCATAATAAAAAGGGTGAATGGCTTTATTCTGCAGAGAAAAATTCTGTAGTAAAATCGGAAAGAAAACTAAATGACTTTACTTTAGAGAACCTTGAAAATTTTAAAGAGGGCGAAGTGTACGCTTATGTAAATGCCAATAACTTATACATATCAAACAATGGTAAGGTTAACCAGGTTACTACGGATGGTTCTTACGAAATTGTAAACGGTAAAAGTGTTCACCGCGAAGAATTTGGCATTAATAAAGGAATTTTTTGGAGTCCGAAAGGCAATGCACTAGCGTATTATCGCATGGATCAAAGTGATGTAAAAGATTATCCCATTATTGATTGGAGTACCAATCCTGCACAAAGCAAAAATATTAAATACCCAATGGCCGGCGGCAAAAGCCATTATGTAACTGTATTGATCTATAATTTAAAAAATAACGCAAGCGTTAAAATAAAAACAGAAGGTCCGAGAGATCAGTATTTAACCAATATAGCCTGGAGCCCGGATGAGAAACACCTTTATATCGCCATTGTTAACCGCGAGCAAAATCAATTTAGTGTAAATGAATATGACGCTCTAAGCGGTGATTATGTAAGAACACTTTTTGAAGAAAAAGATGAAAAATATGCAGAGCCCTTAAACCCAATGTTATTTGTTAAAAACAATCCGTCGCAATTTATCTGGCAAAGCAGAAGAGATGGTTACAATCATTTTTATTTATATAATATTAATGGCACCTTAATAAAACAACTTACCAAAGGCAATTGGGAAGTAAAAGAAGATAACGGCTTTGATGAAAAAGGAGAACATTTATTCTTTCACGCGGCAGAACAAAGCCCGGTTAACCAGGATTTTTATTCGGTTAATATAAAAAGTGGTAAAATGAAAAAATTAACACAGGGTAACGGTTACCATACTGCCGTATTAAGCAAAAAAGGAGATTACTTTATTGATAATTTTACTTCTTGTTATATCCCGCGTGAATACCGAGTTATAAATACTTCAAGTGGCTCATCAAAAACTGTTTATACAGCAGAAAACCCAATTAAAAATTATAAATTGGGTCAATGGAATATGTTCACCATTAAAAATGTTGAAGGAACGGATCTATATTGCCGAATGTTTAAGCCTGTAAATTTTGACAGCACAAAAAAATATCCCGTATTGGTTTATTTATATAATGGGCCGCATTCGCAAATGGTTACCAATAGCTGGATGGCCGGTGGCGAATTATGGTATCAATACATGGCGCAAAAAGGATTTATTATTTTTACACTAGATGGACGCGGAACCAATTACCGTGGTAAGGCCTTTGAACAGGCAATACACCGGCAGGTGGGTTCAAAAGAAATGGAAGATCAAATTAGCGGCGTTAATTATTTAAAATCGTTGCCCTATGTTGATGTAACACGGCTTGGCGTTCATGGCTGGAGTTACGGCGGCTTTATGACTACTTCATTAATGACCCGCTATCCCAGCACCTTTAAAGTTGGCGCAGCCGGCGGACCGGTAATTGACTGGAGTTATTACGAGATCATGTATGGCGAACGTTATAATGATACACCACAAGAAAATAAAGATGGCTACGACAAAAATAATTTATTGAACTATGTGAGTAACCTAAAAGGTAAATTATTAATGATTCATGGCGCCCAGGACCCTGTGGTGGTTTGGCAACACAGCATTATGTACCAAAAGAAGGCAGTTGAAAAAGGGGTACAGTTAGATTATTATGTTTACCCCGGACACGAACATAATGTGCTTGGAAAAGACAGGGCACACCTAATGGAAAAGATTTGTAATTATTTTATTGATAATCTATAAATTTAGTTATTTTTAAAAGAGAATACATTGTTTAATTAATATAAACCCTTAATATTTTTATCATGAATCAACCATCATTTCGCGAAAAAGCCAGGTACTATTTTGAAAATACTATGTCTGCCGGCCCAAGCGGCGTAATAAAATGGCTGGCCATATTTTCTTTATTTATGGTATTGATATTAGGCTTATTAATATTAGTATTCGGTATAAAAAGTTCTCCTGAACCGGATGCGGAGAATTTAGGATTTATAGAAGGGGCATGGCAAAGTTTAATGGCCACCTTAGATTCAGGAACCATGGGAGGCGATGAAGGCTGGGCGTTTCGTGCGGTGCGTTTTATTGCAACTTTAGGCGGTATCTTTTTGATCTCTATTTTAATTGGTACTATTTCATCAGGCATTGACGAAAAATTAGATGAATTAAAAAAAGGTCGCTCACGTGTATTAGAAAGTAACCATACTTTAATTTTAGGCTGGTCTGAGAAAGTTTTTTCTATCATATCCGAAATTATTGAGGCCAACGAAAATCAAAAAAAACCAAGCATCGTTATTTTAGCCGATCGCGACAAAGGCGAAATGGAAGATGAGATCCGCAGCAAGATAGAAGATTTTAGGAATACTAAATTAATTGTTAGAAGCGGTAGCCCGCTTGAGTCAACAAATATTGCTTTGGTTAATCCAAACGAAGCCCGCTCTATAATTGTTTTAGCAGGTACAGAAGATAACGCAGATACTTATGTAATAAAATCTGTATTAGCTTTAACCAATGGCAAGAACAGGAAAGAAAGTCCTTATGCAATTGTTGCCGAAATTAAGGATCCAAAAAATATGGAAGCGGCAGAGTTAGTTGGTAACGACGAAACAGTATTTGTAATGTCATCCGATCTTATTTCACGTATCACTGCACAAACTTGTCGCCAGTCCGGCTTAAGCATTGTGTATAGCGAGTTATTACAGTTTGATGGCGATGAAATTTATTTCCAGGAAGAACCAAAATTATTTGGAAAAAAATATAAAGACTCTTTATTAGCTTATGAAAAATCTTCTGTAATTGGTCTGTTCACAAAAGACGGCTCTGCCTTGATCAATCCGCCAATGGATACTGTTATTAATAAAGGCGATAAAATAATTGCTATTTCTGAAGATGATGATACTGTTGTTTTAAGTGGCAAGACCAGTTTTGATGTGGATGAAAAACTATTTAGTCGTGCCGAATTAAAAGCAGCCAGTGTAGAGAAAACCTTGATCCTTGGTTGGAATGCAAGAGGTATTCGTATCATTGAAGAATTGGATAATTATGTTGCCAAGGGTTCTGAAGTTTTAATCGTAGCAGATGTAGTAGAGATAGAAGAAGACATTGCCGAACTTCAAAGTAAATTAGAGAAGCAAAAGATACAACTTCAAAAAGGAAATATTAACGATAAAGCAACGCTAGTAGGTTTAAAACCGGAGATCTTTGACCATATTATTTTATTAAGTTACACAGATATTGATACGCAAGAGAGCGATGCAAAAACTTTGATCTGTTTACTGCACCTTCGTAATTTAAGCGAGAAGGCCGGAAAAGATTTTAGCATTGTATCTGAAATGCTGGATATCAGGAACCGTGATTTAGGCGTGGTTGCAAAGGCTGATGATTTTATTGTGAGTGATAACCTGATAAGTTTAATGCTAAGTCAGTTAAGCGAGAACCAAGACCTTAAAAAAGTTTACGATGTGTTGTTCCAGGCAGAAGGATCCGAAGTATATTTAAAGCCTGTAAGTAACTATGTGAAGGCTGGACAGCCGGTTAATTTTTATACTGTGATGGAAAGCGCAGCGCAGTTAAATGAATCTGCTATTGGCTATAGGATCTCTTCTTTGAATGCAGATTCTGATCAACACTTTGGCGTGAACATTAACCCTGATAAATCTAAAAAATTAACCTTTAGCGAAAATGATTTTATAATTGTTTTAGCAGAAGATTAGAAAACAATTCTTTGCAAATCAAAAAAGCCGCATAAGGATGTGGCTTTTTTATTTTACCATTTTTCAAAATCGGTGATTACTTTTCTTTGCTCTTTTTTACGAAGGTTAAAGCTTCCTTGTAATACCCAGGAACCGGCTGTGTTTTCGGAAAGTTTAGATGTTGTTATATCATATCCTAAAGAAAGCACAAAAAAATCGTGTCTGTATCCCAGATTAAAATCAACTGTATTATTGGAAGTATAGCCTCCGCCAATAATAATGTGTTTAAATAGTAACGCATTAACATTCAGGTACAGGCAATCGAACTTTTGTTGACGTTCGTAGCGCGTAAAAAAATGCAATAATGTTTTCTCGTTTATTTTAAAATTATAAGACGAGTATAACGATAAACGGTAAGGCAGTTTACTTGCGCCTAATAACCCTTCATCCGGTTGGTTAATATGAAAAATTGATGAGCCAAAATAAAAACTCTTGTAATTGATCAATAAACCGGAGCTAAGATCTAAATATGTTTTTTTTGAAACAAGAGGTGTACTTGGAACGTTCCAAACAAAACCTCTGCGCGCATCAATCACATCTCCAAAATTTAATTTTGTTCTGTCAAGTTGCTTAACACCAGCTGAGGCCTGAAGAGAAGGAATTATTTTTAAGTTTCCTTCCATTAAAGAAATATATTGCGCGTAGCCTAAACTAAAAACATCAGTTTTCAAAGTGCCATGCGCCTGGTCATCATGCAGTGCTGAGAAATAAATGCCACCCTTAATAGAGTTAATATAAGCGTCAAAGGTGTTTAAGAAAGTAACATAAGTACCGCTAAGATTAGGCCATTGATTACGATATGAAAATTGATTACGGATACCTCCATTGCTACCTGCAAATGATGGATTTAAATAAACCAATGATTGGCGTGCATTAAAAAAGGTAGGGTCTTGTGCTAAAGCTATATTTAGAACTAAAACCGAAATGGTAAAAAAATAAAATTTCCTGATCATGATAGAATTTTTAGTTAAATAAATTTACAAAAAAATCCCCACACTATTACTTATTCATCAAAGCTTCTATTTCATCTGCTTCAATTGGAATATTTTTCATCAGGTCTAATTGTCCTGTTGTAGTTACCAGTAAATTATTTTCGATTCGGATACCCAAACCTTCTTCAGGAATATAAATACCGGGTTCTACGGTAAACACCATTCCGGCTTGCATTGGCTCTGTAAAAAAACCAACATCATGCACATCTAATCCTAAAAAATGAGAAGTGCCATGCATAAAATATTTTTTGTAAGCAGGCCAGGCCGGATTTTGTTTTTTTACATCATCGGTTTTTATTAAACCTAATTGTAATAATTCCTCTGTCATCAGATCGCCAACTGCTTTGTTGTATTTATCAAATGTTTGGCCCGGTAATAACATTTTTGCAGCCGCTTTGTGTACACGTAAAACAGCATTATAAACTTCTTTCTGGCGTTTACTGAATTTACCGTTTATCGGAAGGCAGCGTGTAAGATCGCTGGCATAGTTCGCATATTCTGCCGCTACATCCAACAAAATAACATCACCATCTTTGCATTGCTTATTATTTTCAACGTAATGTAAAACGCAGGCATTTTTTCCACTTGCCACAATTGGTCCGTAAGCAAAACCTTGCGAGCGGTTACGAATAAATTCGTGAATTAATTCCGCTTCGATCTCATGTTCCCAAACACCAGGTTTAATAAATGATAATAAACGTCTAAACCCTTTTTCGGTAATATCGCAGGCTTGTTGTATCAATTCAATTTCTTGTGTGCTTTTAAGCGCGCGAACCTTATGCATGATAGGGGCACTGCGCTCATATTTATGCAGCGGAAATTTTGTTTGAATTACTTTATTGAAACGGGCCTCTGCAGTTTCAGTTGTATTACCGTTCCTGGCATGCTCGTTAGAATTTAAATAAATATTTTCTGCCTGAAAAAAGAAGGGTTGCATTACTTTATAAAAATCCTGGATCCAGTAAATATGTTCAATGCCGCTAACCGAGGTTGCTTGCAACTTGTTTAATTTTGCACCTTCCCAAATAGCAATCAGCTCGTTGGTTTCTTTTACAAATAAGATTTCTTTGTGTTTACCATCTTTCACATCCGGAAAAATAACCAAAGCGGTTTCTTCCTGGTCGATGCCTGTTAAATAAAAAAGATCGCTATTTTGTTTAAAGCCCATGTGGCCATCGGCGTTGGTTGGCATAATGTCGTTACTTACAAATATGGCTAACGAATTTGGCTTTAAATTATTTTTGAATTTATTTCTGTTTTCAATAAATAGTGTACTATCAATGGCCTGGTATTTCATATATTCAGCGTTTTAGCGGATACTAAAGTATCAATAAAGGTTTAAAAACAAAAATTAATCCGTATTAGTTTAGCGATCAGGTTAAACGCAGTAAAACTGTACTTTTTAACCTTCAAGATCTTACATTAATTTATTATAATAGACCCATTTTTTGCATAAAAAAGTCGTTGTTTTCAAGAAAAAACCTATATTTGCTAATAGAATAAAAATTAAAAGAGTATGATCGATCTAACAGGAATTATCTCCATTTCAGGACAGCCGGGTTTATATAAAATTGTGGCGCAAAGCAAGAACGGAATTATTGTAGAAGGCTTAACCGATAAAAAAAGAGTAAACGTTTATGCGTCAACTAAAGTTTCCACTTTATCGGATATTAGTATGTTCACAACAGGCGATGATAAGCCTATCGAAGAAATTATGACCGCTGTTTTTGAAAAAGAAAAAGGCGGTGCTGCAATTGATAGCAAAGCAGACGATAAAGCCGTTGAGAAATATTTTGGCGAAGTTTTACCTGAGTACGATAAAGACCGTGTTTATGTAAGTAACATGCGTAAATTATTCAGTTGGTATAACGCCCTTCAATCAACCGGTAACCTTAAAGAAAAAGGCGAAGAGAAAGAAGGCGAAGAAAAAGCAGTTTCTCTTAAAGCAGATGATAAAACCAAAGCAATTAAAAAAGGTATTTCAAAAGATGGCAACAAAGCCAAAACAAGTGTTGGCGTTAAAAAAACAACAGGAGTAAGAAAAACCGGAACAGCTTAATAGTTTATAAAAATTATTATAAAGCCACTCAATCCCAACAGCTTCGGGAGAGTGGTTTTTTTATTTGAATACTAATTGAGTTTTTAAACCGTTATAAGCAAAGTGAAATTATTAATTACATTTATTTTTCTTTCAAATGCTTTCCTTGGTCAAACCTGGACGCAGTTAGCAGATCTTCCTGCTACCGAAAGGGACGATGGCGTTGCTGTACACATAAATAACAAAGCGTATTTTGGCACAGGCTTGTTGGCCGGTTTTACATTAGGAAGGGATTTTTATGCTTACGATCTTTCAGCAAATACATGGTCAGCTATTGCGTCTATGCCCACAGGTTCAGAAAGACAATACGCAACAGTCTTTACGCATTTAAATTCTTTTTACGTTTTAAGTGGCGCAGGTTATTCTAATGCGGTGTTTACCGATCTGCAACGTTATGATGTAGCAACAGATTCGTGGACAGCTTTAACCGGTAAACCGGGTAATGGTTTAATTGGCGCCAGTTGTTTAGAATACGGCAATAAAATAATTATTGTTGGCGGTAAATTTCAAAGTGGTGTAGTAAGTGATGAAGTTTGGGAATACACTATTAGCTCTAATACCTGGGTACAAAAAAATAATTTTCCGTTTGGTGGCAGATGGCGCGCAAGCGCATCGGTATTAAACGGTGTGGGATATTTAATGTTTGGTAAAGACAATAATCAATCTTTCAGAAAAGAAATGTATAGTTATAATTACACAACTGATACATGGACAAAAGTGATGGATTTCCCCCAACCAAAAGGAAGAGCTTATTCTGCTTTAAAAGCCTCAACAACACAACTTGTTTTATTTGCCGGTTACGATACTTTAAATACGTATTATAATGATGTTTGGTATTACAACCCTTTTTTGGTCGCATGGTCTGCAGGACCAAATTTGCCCGCAGCAGGCCGTAAAGGCGGCATGAGCTGTATTGCAGGCGATAAATTTTATTACAGCTGCGGTATTAATGTAAGCGATGTGCGCTTAAAAGAAACCTGGATGATAGATGTACCTGTTGAAATAAAAGAGAATTACGATAACAACATTTTTGTTGTTTACCCAAACCCCATAAATGATAAAATATATTTTAATTTTTCACGACAGGGCAATTACACCATTGAACTAATGGATGTGAGCTCTAAATTGATCTTAAAACAAACGCTTAGTAATTCAAACAGAATGGATGTTTCTGTTTTAGAAAAAGGAATTTATTTCCTAATAATTTTTGATGGAATAGAACAAGTTGGCGTTAAAAAAATAATTAAGGAATGAGTTTATTTATCCTTGTAAATTACCATATTAATACTGCCCTGTGTAGGACTTGAATTATCACTTAAAGACACCACAAAGGGTTTGCGTTGGCCTTCAAAACAATTGTAAACCACATAACCTTTATCTTCGGTGGGGTTAGGCAATTTGTTGGCGTAATAATCTTTCAGGTCGCAAAATAAATAATTAGCAAGCTCCAGATCGTTACTGTTTACCTGCACATTAATTTCTTCGAGGCTATCTTTATTTAAAGTGTAATCAATCGAATAATTGGTTTGATCATTTACTTTATATTCAAAATACAAATGTCCCGGCGACTTTTCAATTGGCGGGGCGCTTTCAATCGTTTTAATTACTTCTGCTTTGCTGTTAAGATTTATGCCTCTAAAAACGCCTTCTTTTGAGCGAATGATTTCGTCCAATAAAGGATGATAGCCTTCAAAAACGCGGGGCTTAACTTTTGTCTCTTCCTTTTTTTCGTCGGTACACGAAACAGTAAAAAGCAAAAGAAAACAAGTAACTATTTTAAAAATTAGTTTCAAATAAATTGAATTTGCTAAACAAAGATACTTATTTAAAGAGTTTTTCAAATATTAACAACGCAAGTAACTAACAAGTTATTGTTTTTAAACTTTGTTAAATTAAACGAAGATAACGCGGATCCTTATCATCAAAAAAATCTTATCGCGGCTAACTTGCAAATGTTTTAATGTCTTATGTATTTGAGCTTAGCTCTTGCGCTACCACTTCAGGCCTCATTTAGTTCATCTTTTATTATTTTAAATTTATTGTGCTCATGAATGTGCGCCCGTCTCAATTGTCAGCGCTTCCGGGCGCATTTGTGGGAAAAATAATACTTCTTGTATAGCTGCATTATTGGTTAAAAGCATGGTCAAACGATCGATACCGATGCCAATACCTGCAGTTGGCGGCATACCATATTCAAGCGCCCTTAAAAAATCATGATCAATAAACATCGCTTCGTCATCGCCTCTTTCCTGCAACTTTAATTGCTCTTCAAAGCGCTCACGCTGATCGATAGGATCATTTAACTCGCTGTAAGCATTGGCAATTTCTTTACCGTTTATCATTAATTCAAAACGCTCTACCAATCCTTCAACAGTACGGTGCTTTTTAGTAAGCGGACTCATCTCTACCGGGTAATCTGTAATAAAAGTGGGTTGTATGTAATTGCCTTCACATTTCTCGCCAAAGATCTCGTCAATTAATTTTCCTTTACCGGCATGCGATTCAACATGAATGTTTAGTTTTTTACAAACATCGCGTAATTGCTCTTCGCTCATCCCACTAATATCAAAACCGGTAAACTCTTTAATGGCCTCATACATTGTCACACGTTTGAACGGCGCTTTAAAATCAATTTGTTTATCGCCAACAGGTATTTCTGTTTTGCCATAAAGATCGATAACAATTTTCTCAAGCATTTTCTCAGTAAAATCCATCATCCAATTGTAATCTTTATAGGCAATATAAAACTCTAATACAGTAAATTCAGGGTTATGAGTCCTGTCCATTCCTTCATTTCGGAAGTCTTTTGCAAATTCAAAAACACCTTCAAAACCGCCAACTATTAAGCGTTTTAAATACAACTCGTTGGCAACGCGCAAATACAAGGGCATGTTTAAGGCATTGTGATGCGTAATAAAAGGGCGGGCCGTGGCACCACCCGGAATGCTTTGCAGAATAGGCGTTTCAACCTCTAACAAACCAGCATTATTTAAAGTAGTGCGTATGGAATTAATTATTTGCGAACGTTTTTTAAATGTATCGCGCACCTGCGGGTTAATGATAAGATCAACGTAACGCTGGCGGAACCTGAATTCGGGGTCGCTTACCTCATCAAAAGAATTTCCCGACTCGTCGGTCTTAACTATCGGTAAAGGCTTTAAAGCCTTGCTTAACATTTTTAAAGAGGTAACGTGAATAGAGATCTCGCCGGTTTTTGTAGTAAACACATAACCATTAACGCCAATAATGTCGCCAATATCCATTAGTTTTTTCCAAACAACATCGTAAAGGGTTTTATCTTCGCCCGGGCAAATGTCATCTTTGCGCACATATAATTGTATGCGGCCTGTAGCATCCTGTATCACTGCAAAACAAGCCTTGCCCATATCGCGCACGCTCATTATTCTTCCTGCAATAGCAATATCCTTATAATTTAATTTATCACGATCGTAATTCTCTTTTATATCAAGGGCGTTTACATTTACCTTAAACTCATCTGCCGGGTATGGATCAATGCCCAAGGCCCTCAGGTCTGTTAATTTTTGTCTCCTTTGTAATTCCTGCTCGCTTAAGTGTGCCGACATATTTTTTTTAATTTTTAATTAGTAAAAGTACATTTTTATATCAACTCAAAGAAGGCTAGCCTAAGAATGCCTAGATCCAAAAATGTGGATTGTTACGTATATTATTAACAAGAAAAACGAATAAAATGTGGAAAAAAATGCCCTGAACCGCCTATTGCACTATGGTATAGCATTTGCAGGTATTTAAGGCTAATGATTTAACAGAAGCTCTGTTTAATCTTTTTAACATTTTGTTAATATTTTCAGTTTTATATATAATTCATTTTAAAGACCAGAGATTATGACGGCTATTGAATTTAACTCGAGGATCATGAACGAAAAAAGTTCATTAAAAAATTTTGCTTTAAGTCTTACCCGTAATACCGACGATGCTTTGGACCTGTTACAGGATACCTATGTAAAAGCAATTACCTATCGCGAAAAATTTGAGGACAGTACCAACATAAAAGCCTGGTTGTTTACTATTATGAAGAACACATTCATTAATGCATACAGGAGGAACGTAAGAACCAAACAATTAATTACCAAAGGAGACGACATTGCTTTAGACAGGGCCTTTAAACAAAACAGTTATGACCATAGCGAAAGCAGGTTAAATGCCAAAGAGATTATAAGACATATAGAATGTTTGGGAGACGAATACAAAGTGCCTTTTACCCGTTATTATAACGGTTATAAATACGAAGAAATTGCAAAAGAAATGAAATTGCCTTTGGGCACGGTTAAAAGTCGCATTTTTATTGCCCGTAAAATTTTAATGACTGCATTAAAGCATTTTAGAAATTAATTTAAAAATTTTGTGTTGGTTAAATTAACCCTACCATAGCTGGAGGGTTTTTTTATGGAAAAACTTTACGTTATTTGTAGTTCAGAATTAATGTGTGAACAAAGAAGTTACTTTATTTTGGTTTAGAAGGGATCTACGCTTGCAAGATAATGCAGGCCTTTATAATGCTTTACGCCATAACCAAAACGTATTACCGGTTTTTATCTTTGATAAAAGCATTTTAGGTCAGCTGGAAGATAAGAACGATCGCCGGGTTGACTTTATACACCAGGCTTTAACAGGTATTAACGAAGAATTAACTTCTATCGCTTCTTCGCTAAGTGTTTTTTACGGTACGCCCACAGAAGTCTTTAAAAAGTTAATAAAAGACTATTCCATAAAAAATGTTTATACCAATCACGATTACGAGCCATACGCAAACGAAAGAGATGAAGAAATAAAACAATTATTGACAAAGCATAAAATAGAATTTAAAACCTTTAAAGACCAATGTGTTTTTGAAAAAGACGAAATAACAAAAGACGATGGAAAACCTTATACCGTTTTTACACCTTACAGCAATAAATGGAAAAAGAAATTAAAACCATTCTATTACAAACCGTATCCTACAAAAAAATATTTTAAGAATTTTGCCAAATTATCTCCACAACAAATCCCAACTTTACAGGAAATAGGCTTTAAAAGAACAGATATTGTTTTAAATAAGAAAATATCTGTTAGTGACCTGCTGCTTCAAAAATATAAAGCGCAGCGAGACTTTCCTGCTATTGCAGGAACAAGCAGGCTTAGCATTTATTTGCGTTTTGGTATAATAAGTATAAGAAGTCTCGTAGAAAAAAGCTTACCTCAAAGCGAAATATGGTTGAACGAGTTGATCTGGCGCGATTTTTATATGATGATACTGCATCATTATCCGCATGCCGCAAAAAATTCTTTTAAAAAACAATACGATAACATTCCATGGAAAAATAATGAACAGCATTTTGAAAAGTGGTGCCGGGGTCAAACAGGTTTTCCAATTGTAGATGCAGGTATGCGCGAATTAAATGCTACAGGTTTTATGCACAACCGCGTGCGCATGATCGTAAGTAGTTTTTTGATCAAAGATCTTTTGATCGATTGGCGCTGGGGCGAAGCTTATTTCGCGCAAAAATTAAATGATTTCGACCTTAGTGCTAATAACGGCGGCTGGCAATGGGCGGCAGGTAGCGGTTGCGATGCAGCGCCTTACTTTAGGGTATTTAACCCAACAGAGCAACAGAAAAAATTTGACCCGAAATTTGAATACATAAAAAAATGGGTTCCTGAGTTTGGAACTTCTGCATATCCTTTACCAATTGTTGATCATGCTATAGCACGGCTAACAGTTATTGCTTTATATAAAAAGATTTTAACGGAAAATAAGCAGATGGAATTGTTTTAAATGAAACAAATCACTTCGCCAGTTTGATAATTCGCATTTTATCCAACAACCAAATGATAGGATAAGTAGGATCGAACTCCCACCATTTAGCTGCAAAATTAGGATTGGCTCCTGCCTGGTGATGATTGTTCTGAAACAGTTCGCCCATTAAAAAAATATCCAGAAAAAAGGTGTTTTTTGATCTATCAGGGCAATCAAAATTACGGTAACCATATTTATGTCCTGCCCAGTTTACAATAGCGCCTTGTATTGGCCCAATAAAGAAGTGTATTGGTAAAAACAAGAACATCCACCAATGGCTTGCAAAAACAACGTAAAAAGCAATATATAGGCCCGCAAAGGATAAACGTGTGATCCAATTATCTGCTATCTTATCGATAACAGGATATTCAGGAAAATTACGATCAAATTTATCGTCTACTGTAACACGTTTGTTTAATACATCGTTATAAATACTGCGAGTATGCAACATCATGTGATAGGCATCTTTAAAAAAATGAGGTGTGTGCGGATCTTTTTCCGTATCGCTATAAGCATGGTGCATACGGTGCAAAATAGCATAGGCGCGGGCATTTAAATAAGACGAGCCTTGCGTAACCCAGGAAAAAATGTAAAAGAATTTTTCCCAAAATTTATTCATGGTAAACATTTTGTGAGCAGAGTAACGGTGCAAAAAAAATGTTTGCCCAAACAAAGAAAGGTACCAGTGAAGAATTAGGAAAATTAAAATTATCATTTATTCAATGTATTAATAGCGTTTGTAAGGTCAGTATATATTTTCAATAATTACGTTGTTAGTAAAAATATAGATTCAATATTAACATAAAACAACTTAAGTCTATGTTTGTGTTTATTTCATTTAAAACTAATGTTAAGTAAACAAAAAACCCTTTACAAATGCAAAGGGTTTATATATTAAGTTCCGGTTTCATTTATCCATTTAATGCTTCTGCACCACCAACTATTTCTAAGATCTCTTTTGTAATAGAAGCCTGGCGGGCTTTATTATATGTGATCTTTAATTCTTTTTGCATAGCTTGCGCATTATCAGTTGCTTTATGCATAGCGGTCATACGTGCGCCATGCTCACTTGCTACTGAATCTAAAATGGCTTTATACAATTGTGTTTTAACCGAGCGCGGAATTAACTCATTAACAATATTTTCAAGACTTGGTTCAAAAATATAATCTGTGTTAGTTTGTTTACCAACAGATTTTGTTGGGATCAAAGGCAATAGTTGTTCTTCGGTTGGAATTTGTACAGCCGCATTTTTAAACTGGTTATACACCAAAACAACTTTATCAAATTGTTTTGTTAAAAACGCTTCCATAATTTTATCAGCAACTAAAGAGGTATTGGCAAAGCTTAATTTTTCGTATAAACCGTTTGTATGATTCGGCAGATCGTTACCGCTGATATTGTATTGTGTACGTTTAAAAGCGTCCTGAACTTTTTTACCAATAGATAAAACAGTAATGTTGTGGCCTGCGTATTCGTTCTTAATTAATTGGTTTGTTTTTTTAACGATGTTAGAATTAAATGCGCCGGCTAAACCGCGGTTAGAAGAAATGGCAATGATCAATAAATTTTTTCCGCCGGTATTTCTGGCGTAAGCATTATCGCTTGAATCAACACTCGCACTTACATTTTCTAAAAGTTCTTTTAGTTTGTTCGCATAAGGGCGAATTTGTGTAATAGCATCCTGGGCACGTTTTAATTTAGCAGCGCTTACCATTTTCATGGCGCTGGTAATTTGCATGGTTGACCCAACCGATACTATTCTATTTCTTACTTCCTTTAAACTAGGCATATTTTAATTTGTCAATTATAAAATTGTCGAATTAGTTATATTTTGCAGTTAATTCTTTTGCAACAGTTTCTAAAGTACTGGTGATCTCGTCAGTATATTTTCCTGCTTTAAGATCGTTCAACACATTTTTATGCTTGCGCTCTAAATTATCCAGATAATCTTTTTCAAACTCACGTACTTTATTAATTGGTACGTTTCTTAAAAGATTTTTTGTTCCTAAATAAATAATAGCAATTTGTTGTTCAACACGGAAAGGAGAGAACTGACCTTGCTTTAATATTTCGGTATTACGAGAACCTTTATCTAAAACTGATTTTGTAGCAGCATCAAGATCAGATCCGAATTTAGAGAAAGCCTCTAATTCACGGTATTGGGCCTGATCTAATTTTAAAGTACCTGCTACTTTTTTCATGGATTTAATTTGAGCATTACCACCCACACGTGATACCGAGATACCTACGTTAATTGCGGGACGAATACCGGAGTTAAATAAATTCGACTCTAAGAAAATTTGTCCGTCGGTAATAGAAATTACGTTTGTTGGAATATATGCAGAAACGTCACCTGCTTGTGTTTCAATAATTGGTAAAGCTGTTAATGAGCCCCCACCTTTTACCAAATGTTTAATAGATTCAGGAAGATCGTTCATTCTTTTTGCGATATCATCGTTCGCGTTGATCTTTGCTGCACGTTCCAGTAATCTACTGTGTAAGTAGAAAACGTCACCAGGATACGCTTCACGTCCCGGTGGGCGACGTAATAATAATGACACTTCACGGTAAGCAACTGCTTGTTTTGATAAGTCATCAAACACGATCAAAGCCGGACGACCGGTATCACGGAAGAACTCACCAATTGCAGCACCTGCGAATGGTGCGTAAAATTGTAGTGGAGCAGGATCGGCAGCACTTGCTGAAACAACCACAGTATAAGGCATTGCGCCATTCTCTTCTAGTACACGAACAATGTTTGCAACAGTTGAAGCTTTTTGTCCGATAGCTACATAGATACAAAATACAGGTTGACCTGCTTCGTAAAATTCTTTTTGATTAATAATGGTATCGATACAAACGGCAGTTTTACCAATTTGACGATCGCCAATAACTAACTCACGTTGTCCGCGACCAATCGGGATCATCGCATCAATAGCTTTGATACCTGTTTGTAATGGCTCCGTTACCGGTTGACGGTAAATAACACCCGGGGCTTTACGCTCTAAAGGCATTTCATAAGTAACACCTGTAATTGGGCCTTTTCCATCAATTGGATTTCCTAAAGTATCAACTACACGGCCTAACATACCTTCGCCAACTTTTAGGGAAGCAATACGGCCGGTACGTTTAACCGGGCTGCCTTCGCTGATTCCTTGGCTTGGCCCTAATAATACGGCACCAACGTTATCTTCTTCAAGGTTTAATACAATTGCCTGTAAGCCTGTTTCAAACTCGATCAACTCACCCGATTGAACTTTTGACAAACCATAGATACGGGCAATACCATCACCTACTTGTAATACGGTTCCTACTTCTTCTAATTCAGCTTCGCTTTTAAAGCCGCTTAATTGTTGTCTTAAAATTGCAGATACTTCTGCCGGTTTTATTTCAGCCATTTTATTTTGGATTCAATTATTAATTACTACTAGGTATATATTTATTATCTAATAAATTCTTTCTAAGGTCATTTAATTTACGTTTTACACTTTGGTCTAATTGCTTATCGCTTATTGCTAAAACAAATCCACCTAAAATAGAAGCGTCAACTTTTTCAACCAATTCAACTTCTCCAGAACCTGCGCTTTGTTTTACTATTTCAAGAACACGGGTTTTTAATTTAGCATCTAAGCCGGTTGCAGTTGTAATAATTGCAGTTGTAATGTTTTTTTGAGATTTAAATTGTTCATCAAATGCAACTGCAATTTCAGGAATATAAGACTCGCGACGTTTTTTAGCCAATAGGTTTAAAAAAGATAATGATAGTGCAGAGATCTTACCGTTAAAAACAGAGTTAAGGATCTCTAGTTTTTTGTCAGTCTTAACAATTGGGCTGTTAAGCAACACAACAAAATCATGATTCTCATCACAAACCTGTTTTACCAACTGCATATCTTTCCTAGTCTCTTCTAATTGCTTTTTTTCAATAGAAAGATCTATCAAGGATTTACCATATCTTGCGCCAACGATCATTTTAGTTCAGGTTTACGTCTTTCATTAAATTATTTACCAAAGCTTTTTGTTTTTCGTCAGATGACAATTCGCTGCGTAATATTTTTTCTGCAATTTCAATGGATAATGTAGCAACCTGATTTTTTAATTCAGTAACTGCTGCATTTTTTTCGTTAATTATTTGCTCTCTTGCAGAAGCTAAAATTCTATCAGCATCTTTTTGAGCTTTAGTTTTTGCTTCGTTAATAATAGCATCTTTTGCTTCGCGGGCTTCTTTAATTAAAGCATCGCGTTCGTTACGGGCATCAGCCAATATTTTTTCGTTATTGGATTTTAGCTCACGCATATCGTTCAACGCACTTTCTGCACTGGCTAAAGCTTTAGTAATTCCTTCTTCGCGGGTTTTAATGGCATTTAAAATTGGTTTCCAAGCAAATTTACCAAGTAAAATAATTAATATAATAAAGGTAAGTGTGGTCCAAAATATTAAACCCACTCCGGGTTCCAATAATCCTGCTAAAATAAAAAGATTCGTCATTGTTTTGTGTTTTATATCTTTTGTACTCTTAAATTAAATTTAACCAAAGCCATTACCAACCGTAATGGCTTTGGTAATTTTTGAACTACTTGCTCATAATAGAAACAACTACTGCGAAAAGAGCAACACCTTCTACAAGGGCTGCTGCAATTAACATCACTGTTTGAATTCTGGCTGTGTGTTCTGGTTGACGTGCAATGGCATCCATTGCGTGTCCACCAATTTGTCCGATACCGATCCCTGCGCCAATTGCCGCTAAACCTGCACCTACTGCTGCGATACTACCTGTCATTTTTTCTTGGTTTTTATTTGTTTGTAAATTCTTAATGTCCTGTTGCGTGTTCGCCATGGGCGCCTTCACTGTCGTGACTATGATCTTCCATAGCCGAGCCAATAAATAGAGCTGTAAGCATTGTAAAAATATAAGCCTGCAATAATGCAACCAAACACTCTAAAATATCAATAAATAAAGTAAATGCAATTGAAACAGGGGCAATGGCATAACTCTTAAAAATAAAAATTAAACCTACTAATGAAATAACAACGATGTGACCACCGGCAATGTTTGCAAACAAACGGATCATTAAGGCGAATGGTTTACTGAAAACACCAACCAATTCAATTGGCATTAATATGAACCAAAGGAAATAAGGTTTTGGAAGAAAAATATGCTTCCAATAACTCCCCGATGCGCCAACGTTTGTAATGATCAATGTAAATACTGATAATACCAAAGTAAAAGCAATGTTACCGGTTAAGTTAGCGCTAATTGGAATTAAGCCAATAAAGTTATTAAACAGTACCAAAAAGAATACAGTTAAAAGATACGGTACATATTTATCAGAACGGGCGCCAATATTTTCTTTAGCAATATCGTCGCGCACAAAAACGATCAATGGCTCTAAAAATGATTGTTTGCCTTTTGGTGCAGAAGTAATACCGTGTTTTTTGTAGCTGCGGGCAATTGAAGTAAATATTAAAAATATTAAGATCGCTGTTAGGAATAATTGGACCACGTTCTTAGTGATCGAAAAATCAAGTGGTGCAGCGTTTGTTAGTGCTTTATCGGCGCCAATGGCAACAAAACTGCCATTTTCATTTGGCATGTCAGTAGCATAATAAATACCATCTTCATAATTTACAAAACGCTGTCCGTCTTTTTCAACAACAACAGTTCCCGTTAGATCGTGGTGAAACTCAGAAGATAAAAACGTGACAATACCTTTATCCGTTTTTAAGATAACCGGTAGTGGAATCGAAAGTGCATCGTGCCCATCGCCCCATAAATGCCACGAGTGTGAATCAAGAATATGTTCGAAAGCTACTTTTGAAATATCGATGGGTGCATTTGGATCGTGAGCTTTGTGTTCACCATGCTCTTCGCTAATAACCGCGTGGGTTTCGCTGGTAGAGTGTTCAACGGGCTCTGAAGCGTTCAGGTTCAAAGAAAGTGAGAAGAAAAGGGCAAAGATCACCAAAAAGATACCTTGAGATCTCTTGTATATGCTAATTTTACTGGCCATTACGCAATTTTGATGTAAAATGATTTTAATTCGGGTGCAAATGTAGGTATATTTTAATCAAAAACAAGACTATTTTCGCTGAAATTTCGTTTTTGAACCACCAATTTCAGGGAGTTTTGTAATTGTTTATAATTTTTTAATTAAAGGTTGAAAAGTATAGAAGACCGAGAGGTTTTCATCTAAAAACTTTTACGTAGATGTATGCTTTAAATAAAGCAAGATCTATAAGAATTTTATTAATTTCAACCATTCTAAGTTTTACTATATGAACTATTGGTTAATAAAATCCGAGCCCTCGGCCTACAGCTGGGAACAACTTAAAAAAGACAAAAAAACCGACTGGACAGGTGTGCGTAACTACGCCGCCCGCAATAATTTAAGGGATATGAAAAAAGGCGATCTTGCTTTTTTTTACCATAGTAACGAAGGAATGGAAATTGTAGGCATCGCCAAAGTGGTAAAAGAGCATTTCCAGGATCCGACAACCGAAGACACAGCCTGGTTGGCAGTAGAATTTGCACCTTATAAAGACTTTAAAAAACCCGTAAGGCTTGAGGAAATAAAAAAGGACCCGTTTTTTCAAACTATGGACCTTATTAGGCTTTCGCGTTTAAGTACCGGAAAGGTAACAGATGCTGAGTTTAAGAAGATCTGCGCCCTTGGTGGTGTTGATCTAAAATAAAGAATCAATTATTTTTATAGCGTTCTTTAAACGTTTTTCATGTATGCCGGTAACGGCAGAATAAGATGCGCCCAGTTTTTTAACTTCATGTATGTTCATGTCAAAGATCATGTCGCGGCTAAATTTATTTTGTCTTAGCCCATCCTTCATCCACTTCATATCATTAGCAGTAATAAGATAATGATCATATTTTATTTTATTTAAGTTTTCAATAATAAATGCCGGTGTTTGTTTAAACTCCAGCTCTGCCCAAATTTTAATTGTAATTAAAGTAGTATCGCAAAAGAAAAAACGTTTTGCTTTTTTTAATTGTTGGTTCTCCAATTCAATTTGTTTTTGTGCAATAACTATCAGGTCATTTTGTGTGTAGTTATAAATATCTGAATCGTTAAAATATTCGCGCGCATACTCTGGTACCCAGGTAGTATTATAATGTTTTGCCAATGCCTCGCAAAGCTCAGACTTGCCGGTACTTTCGGCGCCAATAACCGCTATTTTAATGATATTGTTCTTCTCCATTTTATCCAGCCATAAAAGGCTATTATAGTAAAAAATAAATATAAGCAAGCAAAGCCCCACATAAATTTTACGCTGTATAAAATAACATAAGCGCCATCAATTAATACCCAGGCCAACCAATTCTCTACCCATTTTTTTGTCATCATATACGTAGCCGTTAAACTGCAGGCTGTAAGAGTTGCATCAAATAATGCGCGATCACCTTTTAAAAAATTAATTAAAAAATAAAATAAAATTGTTTGTGAGAGTGTTGCAAGCATTAAAAGTGGAATAAGTTTTGTTGGTGTTTTTTTTACTTCAAATTTTTTCTGTTTGTTTTTGTTCCAAAAGTACCAGCCGTAAATTGCCGCACCGAGATAGAATATTTGTAATCCCATATCACCAAAGAGGCGCTGTTCGTAAAATTCAGCAACAGAAGCTAAAACAGCAATTATAGAAACCGGCCAGCACCAGATGTTTTCTTTAATAGTTAACCAAACGCCAAGTACACCGCTTATTAAAGCAATGATCTCTAAAACGGGAATTCCGAAAACAAACATTAAATTTATATTTCGAGGTTATTTTCCTTGTAAGTATCAAGAATCTTTAGAAAATGCTCGTATGGAGAAGAGTGATCCCAGATATAAGAATTAAAAGCAAGGCCATAAAAACCCAACTCCGCAGCTCTGGCAACGGTTTTTGGCGAGGTGCCGCCACGGGCAACATATCTTTTACCGCTATTTTTTAGAGCCGCTTTTACACCGGCCTCATAAAAACCACTGTAAAAATCGCCGGTAATGCTGTTAAACATAGTGCCAATTAAAATATAATCAAACACGTGCTCTTCTTTATTATACACCTGCTGCAAGCGCGAGTATGAGCGACTTTTAGAAACCTTACTAAGCTTTAATCTTAAACGCTGGCGCACAAAAAAGTATTTCCATTTTTTTGAAAGATGGGTGCTTGTTAAATGTATGCCTTTAAGATCGAACTTTAAAGCTAATTGATGATGTGAATGAATAACAATGTATTTGTGGAAATGAACAGGGATCTCGTTCAGGAAATCCGTCATTTGATTGGTAGAATATTTTGGTTTGCGTAAATGTAAATTAGTAAGCCCGCTCTCGAACATTTTAATGATCAAACTCACTTCATCAGGTACGTCTTTCGACGATGTTATTACAAATAACTTCATATAGCTAAACCCATAAATTTAAAAACACGCACTTATTTCAGTTAATAAAAATACATTTTTTTCTAATGCGTTGCCAATAACTATCATATTTGCTCCTGCTTTTATTATTTGCCTGGTTTTTTGTGAAGAATCAATTCCGCCACCAACTATAAGGGGCAAACTTGTTGCTTTTTTTATACTTTTAATTAGGGTGGCCGAAACGCTTGTTTTAGCGCCGCTTCCGGCTTCCAGGTAAACTGCCTTAAAGCCCAATTGTTCTGCTGCAATAGCAGTATTGGTGATGAGGGCTTTGTTTTTTGGGTTTAAGGGCTCGGTGCCTGTAACGCGCTGTGTGGTAGACTTAGCGCCGCCTTCAATTAACAAATACGCCGTTGGTAAATGATCGAGTTTCATTTTTTTGATGATGGGTGCGGCTGCAATGTGCTTGCTGATAAGGTAGTCGGGGTTTCTACCGGATAATAAACTTAAGAGCAAAAGGCCGTTGGCATGTTTAGATAATTGTGTTTCGTTGCCGGGAAATAATACGACAGGGATCTGAGAAATTTTTTTAATGGCCAATATGGTCTTTGTAACATCTCCCTTTTCCAGTTCGCTTCCACCCACTAAAAAACAAGCCACTTTGTTTTTGTTGGCAAGGTGTATTAGCTCCCGATTAAACTTATCAGGGTCTATAAGCACCGCCAACAAAGGTTTTTTTGAATTGCTGAGGTTTTTTGTAAGTTCTTTAAAGTTCATTTAATATGTATACCATTTTGTAATCATCAATATTTTCAAGTCTTAGCTCAAAACGTTTTTTAAGATCTCCTATTTCAATTTTACCAAAAATAACAGAGCTATCAAACTTCTCTACAAATAAATTTGTTTTAAAATCAAGCTCTTTTAAGCCGTAGGCCTTATACATAGCCTCTTTGGCGGCCCATATGGTAATTAATTTTTCTACATTATCTTTTACGAAAACAACTTCTGCGGCGTTTAAGAACTTATGTTGGATCTTTAACACCTTATCGCGCACCAGTTCAATATCAATGCCTGTATTTTCGTTCTCATTAATAATAATGGCTAGTTTATCGTGTGAATGTGAGATAGAAATATGCTCGGTTCTTGCTTTTAGAAAGGGTTTATTTTCGGCTGTATAATTGATCTCAAAAATTTCTGTTTTTAACATTTGTTTTAGTAAAAATTGGCTGCCAGCCTTCTCCAGCTCACGTTTTGGCATATCCAAACGGTTCTTGGCAAAAGCATGAAGATCCAAGATGCCAATGGCAATAAAAGCGTTTATTTTTTTGAGCTTAATCACAAATAATTAGTTGAGAATTACAAACTTATGACTTATCTTTGTATTCCATAAAAAATTAATAATTAAAAACACAAATAATATGCCAGTTACAGCAACAAAGTTCGTAAAAAGCAAAGTTAAAGATATGTCTTTAGCCGAGTGGGGTCGTAAAGAAATTAAATTAGCCGAAGAAGAAATGCCGGGCTTAATGTCACTTCGTAAAGAATACGGTGCTTCGCAACCATTAAAGGGCGCCCGCATTGCAGGTTGTTTACACATGACCATTCAAACAGCAGTTCTAATTGAAACGTTAACGGCTTTGGGTGCTGAGGTTACCTGGAGCTCTTGTAACATCTTCTCAACACAAGATCATGCAGCGGCAGCAATTGCAGCGGCAGGAATTCAAGTATATGCCTGGAAAGGCATGACAGCAGAGGAGTTTGACTGGTGTATTGAACAAACTTTATGGTTTGGCGAAGACCGCAAGCCTTTAAATATGATCTTAGATGATGGTGGCGATCTTACCAATATGGTATTTGATCAATATCCTGAATTAGCTGCCGGCATTAAAGGTTTATCTGAAGAAACAACAACAGGTGTGCACCGTTTATATGAACGTATGGCAAAAGGTACTTTATTGTTACCGGCTATTAACGTTAACGATTCGGTTACCAAATCTAAATTTGATAATAAATACGGTTGTCGCGAATCATTGGTAGACGCTATTCGCAGAGCTACTGATGTCATGATGGCTGGTAAAGTTGCCGTGGTTGCAGGTTATGGTGATGTTGGAAAAGGTTCTGCTTTATCTTTATCTTCTCAAGGTGTTCGTGTAATTGTAACAGAGATCGATCCTATTTGTGCTTTACAAGCTGCAATGGATGGTTACGCTGTTCAAAAAATGGATACTGCAGTTAAAAATGCAGATATCATTGTTACCACAACTGGTAATAAAGACATCGTTGTTGGCCGTCATTTCGAATCTATGAAACATGGTGCTATTGTTTGTAACATTGGTCACTTTGATACTGAGATTGATATGGCCTGGTTAAATAAAACTTATGGTTCTACTAAAGATACCATTAAACCACAGGTTGATAAATATACCATTAAAGGAAAAGACATTATTGTTTTAGCCGAAGGCCGTTTAGTTAACTTAGGTTGTGCTACAGGTCATCCAAGTTTTGTAATGAGTAATTCATTTACAAACCAAACTTTAGCGCAATTGGAATTATGGACAAACACTGCTGCTTACGAAAAGAAAGTGTACGTGTTACCAAAAATTTTAGATGAAAAGGTTGCTCGTTTACACTTAGGTAAAATTGGTGTTGAGTTAGATACTTTAAGCACAGACCAAGCCGATTATATTGGTGTGAAAGTGGAAGGTCCATTTAAATCTGACGCTTACAGATACTAAAATTAAAAAAAATAAATAATTTAAAATGATCCGCCTTAGTGCGGATCATTTTTTTAGTAATAAAGACAACATGAAAAAAATAACACTCTTAGCAAGCGCTATTTTGTTTGCTATAATAACATCTTGCGGGCCAACGCAAAACGAAGCCATTACTTATAACGATAATATTACAGCCATTATTGACGGACTAACTATTGAGCACAATTTATTTTTAAACCAAATAGATGGTCATAATATTGACTCATTAAAGTTAAGCCACAAATTATTTGCAGATAAAGCAACCAAGAGTTTGGATGATTGTAAAAAAATTGGCCCTTTTGGTGATAAAAAGGAATTTATAGATGTTGCTACTGATTATTTTACAACCCTGTATTCAATTGCAACTGTAGAAGGAACAAAAATGGTTGAGCTCATGTCGAAAGACAGCCTGCAGATCACACAACAAGACCTGGACAAGATAACGGAGATAGCTACAAAATTTGATGCTGACTATGATCTTGCCTACAATAAAATTCAGGCAGCGCAAATGAAATTTGCAAAAGAATGGAAATTTACATTAGATGTAAATAAAAAATAAATTAATTTGCTAAAGTCATTATTTATCTTTTTTCAGGCTTCTTATCATTTCACCAAAATCTTGTTTTTTATACATGGCGTTAATCACGTTTACTATTCGTCCGGCTTTGGTATCGGCGCCTTTAGCGGTGTATATGTAACGGTGAAAATAATTGCGGTGTGACAGTAGCATTGAATCAAATTGTTTTTTGGCGATCTTATCTTCATCCAAACAATCAATTAATTCCTGCGATTGTAATGCAGCACTTGTATCCAATTCTATTTTTAACGATACCATTGCACCTTCTTTTTTTCCTATTTTTTTTCGGAGCTCGGCATTAATGGCAATAATATAATTGCCTTCACCAATAGGGTAGGTGGCCATGCGATCAAATTTCACATCGTCAATAATGCCTTTGATCCTGAATTCTTTTTTATCCTTACGTTTTAATTTCAATAAAATATCCTGCGGAAGATCAACATAGGTCCAGCCGGTTTTTTCGCCTTTGCTCGAAAATTTTTGAATGATGGATTTAAAAGAAAGCACGTTCAAATTTAGAAAATAGAAATGAAATATGTATATTTATAATATAATGAAGTTTATATATTATATTTTTCTTTTACTAAATTTAATTTTGCTGCCTTATATTGGTGACGCTCAATCCAGTTTATTTTTTAAAGGGCATTATTCAAGAACAACTGATACAATTTATGGAACTTCTTCTTGTTTAGACACGTTGAGCCGGAATTCATTTCTTTTTGGTGGGGCCTCGAATAGAAATACTGCAAGCTCTGATACCCTTGCAAATGACAGCTATTTATTAAAAAGTGAAATTAGTGGCTTAACCAAATGGTTTAAAAAATACCATTTTCATTCCGGAAGTTTAAGTTTTAACGATATTAAAACAGATAAGAATAATGACGTTTTAATTTGCGGATCTTCTTCAACCCTCACAGCATTGATTCCTGATGGATTTTTATTTAAATCTGATTCTAATGGAATTGTAAGATGGGCGCGATTTTATCCAAAGCAAGAAATATTATCAATCCGACCTCTCAAAGATGGAGACATCGCTATTTTTGCAACAGATAGTAGCAAAAAAATGAAGCTTTGTTTATTGGATGTGAATGGCAATGTTAAATGGTGCAAAAGACAAGCATCAAATTTTAATAATCAATTATATTTTGGGAAAATAACTGAAGGAATGAATAAAGATTTGCTTTTTTATGGATTTGATGGAAAAGCTTTTGCCATTCTTCTTGACTCATTGGGAAATAATAAAAAAAATCTAAATATGACTAATCCTAACTCCCTTGCTAAAATATTTTATAGTTCTATTAGCTTCTTTAATAATGGATATTTTATTTGCGGTGTTGGTCAAGGGGTTTCAAATCTATTTACCGGTCATCTCTTACGTCTAGATAACTCTTTGAATATTTTATGGTATAAAAATTTAATAACAGCAAATTCTTATTCAGAGTTTTTTGATATCACCGCATTTAATAACAATAGTTTGGTATTACTAAATGAACCCGAATCATATGGAAATACTTCGGCGGATCTAAAACGAATGGGCCTAACTTTTATTGATTCGATTGGTAACGTAAGAAAGAATATACTCTTTACAAGTGATTCAGTGAACCATTTGCCGAGTAAATTTTTCTTACTCAATGATGGCAATATTCTTTTTCATGGTATAGGTTACACTGATACTATTACACCGGGGATGAATGGGTGTTATGGAATAACTGACACCTTATCAAATGGGTTTTGCGGATTCACTCCTATATCGTATATTAATGCTAATACATCGCAAAACTTTACTTTTAATAATTATTCTTTTTTAAATGGTTCCCTTGCAAGCAGCACAATTATTTTAAACATTTATGTACCTATAAGCAACAATATAGAATACATATGTAGTTCGGGTCCGTTTGGCCCCTATGACCCAATTGATTTGGGCTTTGAAGAAAATGAAATTAAAAATTCACTTATTCTATTTCCAAATCCGGCAAACGAATCGGTTATGTTAATTAATAATGAATACGAAAACAGATTTTTGTTTTTTACTTCGAAAGTAAGAATTACAAATGTTTTTGGAATTTCAGTTTTTGAAACGGAGATAAGGCAAAATACTTCCCTTACTGTAAACACAAAAGAATTTAAAGAAGGAATGTATATTCTTTCAATCTTTCTAACAAATGGTGAAACTATTGTAAAAAAATTTATTATCAAGCACTAAACCGATTGCAGTTCAATTACCGTTATCTCTGGCCAAATGCCCAGCCTACCAGGATAACCCAAAAAGCCAAGGCCACGGTTAACATACAGCATTTGTTTATCTTGTTTGTAAAGGCCGGCCCAGTTCTTATATAAATATTTTATCGGGCTCCATTTAAATCCCGGAATTTCAATGCCTAATTGCATACCGTGAGTATGGCCGCTTAAAGTAAGGTCAACTTCGGGGTATTCTAACACTACCTGCATGTCCCAATGACTAGGATCGTGACTCATTAATATTTTAAAAGGGTATTTGTCAGCGCCTTCATAAGCCTCTTTCATTTTGCCATAACGTGGAAAGCGCATATTACCGCCCCAATTCTCAATACCGATCAAGCCAATTTGTGCGCCATCTTTTTCAATAGGTACATGTTCGTTCATTAAAATTCGCCAGCCAAAATCTTTTTGTTTTGCCTTTAGTTTTTGCAGGTTCTCGCGTTTTTCTTCAGGACCGTTCCATTGCACATAATCGCCATAATCGTGATTTCCTAAAACAGAAAATACGCCATGCGGGGCCTTTAAGCTTGAAAATAAATGCTCATATCCCTCTACTTCTTTAGCTTCATTATTTACAAGATCGCCAGTAAATAAAATGAGGTCCGGCTTTTGTGCCGCAACAATTTCAAACGCTTTTTTTAATCCATCTTCGTTTAAGAAAGAGCCGGTATGAATATCTGAAAGCTGCACGATCTTAAAGCCGTTAAATTCTTTTGGGATCTTTGAAGATGGGATCTTTACATTATGAACCCTGTATTTATAAGCCCCCCGCACCATACCATATATAAAGCCTACAGCCGGAACCACAGTAAATGTGATGGCGACCTGGCTTAAAAATTTTAAACGACTAATGCCGGTTGTTGTTTCAGCAATAACTTCCGGCTTACTCTTTAAAAAAGAAAAGATCCACCTGAACAAGCGAATAATATCATCTATTAATAAAAAGCTGCACCCAATTAACTTACATAAAACAATTATGATAAGAATTGAAGACAGGAAACGCAAAAAGCTATTCCAATTTGGCGGCGGATAAACAATTGCAACTATTGCCATTAAAATACTAATGCAAGCAATCGTATAAGTGATATAAAGTATAGCGCTTCTTTTGCCTTGAGAAAAATCCTGCGTAAAGGTTTTTACTGCTTGTAAAAAATACAATTCAATAAGAATGATAAGGGTCGAAAAAATTAAGATACGTACAAACATGACGGTAAAATTAAGCATAATGCTTCATAAAAGTTTTTTATTTATTTGAAAGGCAGAGCAAAAAACAGTTCTTAACTGACCGATGAATAACGAGGCTTTACCGACTATTTTTAGTGGGAAACCGACCCGTCGATTAAAGTAGATGTTTTAAGAAGGGATGAGTGGTATTCTGCGAAGAAGCTGTATTTACATACGAATGTTAATTAAATCCAAATTCAGCTGTTTGAAACCTGAAGCTTTCTTATACTTTTGAATAATATTGACCTTTGTAGGTAATTTATTATGGCAAACAAAATAAAAATTGGTATCATTTTTGGCGGGCAAAGCAAAGAGCGCGAAATATCTTTTGCAGGTGGAAGAACCGTTTACGATAACTTAAATAAATTTTTATTTGAAGCCGTGCCTGTTTTTGTTGACAGTTTCGGAAATTTTATTGAACTTAAATGGGAGTACATTTACAAAGGCACCATTCGCGATTTTTATCCACCGGTAGAATTTTTACCAAATAATTCGCGTTTTCAATTATACGCCGAGAATTTAGGCGATCTTAATACCGAACAACAAAACGCGTTGATACAAAAGATCGGCAAAAAATTATCTCCAACAGATCTTAAAACTAAAATTGACTTTGCTTTTTTATGCCTTCACGGCCCTTATGGCGAAGACGGGCGCATACAAGGCTTATTTGAATATTATCAAATTCCATATAGCGGTTCGGGCATTTTAGCGTCTGCTATTGGTATTGATAAAGCGGTGCAAAAAGAAATGATGGTAAGCAAAGGATTTAATAGTCCGCAATACATTACCATTAACAGACAGGATTGGATAGACGGAAAAGCAAAAGGGGCGCTTAAAACGGTAAAAGAAAAAATTGGATTTCCATGTGTTGTAAAACCTGCTAATCAGGGATCGAGTATTGGTGTAAGTATTTTAAATTCGGATAGTGAATTTGAATTTATGAGCGCCATAGAAAAAGCATTGTTCACGCGTTGGGTAGATGCAAAAGAATGGCAAGGCTATAGCGATGAAGAAAAATTTAGCTATGTAAAAGTGTTAGCCGATATTCGTGAAGGCATGGGAATGCCTGTTGTTATTAGTTATCCTAAAGAATTAAATGCACCTGTAATTTACGATCCAAATAAACTAATAGAATTTTTAAATGCAAATTTAAAAACGGATGGTTTTGTTGTAGAAAGTATTGATGGAGAAAGTACTGTTTTGGTTGAAGGCTTTATTGAAGGAAAAGAATTTAGTTGTATTGTATTGGAAGATGAAGAAGGAAA
The DNA here is from genome assembly GCA_013697245.1 of Bacteroidota bacterium. Lineage (GTDB taxonomy): Bacteria > Bacteroidota > Bacteroidia > B-17B0 > Aurantibacillaceae > Aurantibacillus. The sequence goes on along the minus strand of JACCXH010000007.1, from coordinate 57,097 downwards.
AGCAATTGCATTACCGCCAACTGAAATTAAAAAAGGAAAAGAACTATTTGATTATCGCAGTAAGTATTTACCGGGCCTATCAAGAAAGATAACGCCTATTGATCTCCCAGATGCGCAAATAGAAGCGATAAGAAAAGATTGTGAAAAATTATTTTACGAATTGCATTTTGATGTTTACGCGCGTATTGATGGGTTTTTAAGTAAGGATGGAAAGATCTTTTTGAACGATCCAAATACTACAAGTGGTATGATGCCGTCTTCTTTCTTTTTTCACCAGGCAGCAGAAATTGGATTGAACCCGTCGCAATTCTTAACCTTCATTATTCGTACTTCACTTTCAAAACGTTTAATTCAGTCAAAAGGAAATGTCAAATACAGAAACCTTTTAACTACACTCGACGAACAAATTCAAAAAGAAAAAAGTGCAGCGAGCAATAAAATGCGTGTAGCTGTTGTGTTGGGTGGTTATTCATCAGAGCGTCACATCTCTGTTGAAAGTGGAAGAAATGTTTTCGAAAAACTCGCGTCATCCGAAAAATATGCACCCTTCCCGGTTTTTTTAACGGGTAACGCTCAGGAACATCAAATGTACCATGTACCTATTAATTTATTATTGAAGGATAATGCTGATGATATAAAAGAAAAAGTTGAAAATTTTAAAGTGCATGCTGTCATCAAAAAAATTATGCAGGAATGTGAGGCTATTACACATAAGTATGCTTCGGCAAATCATACTGCAGAACCCGAAAAATTAACTTACGCAACTTTAAAACAAAAAGCCGACGAAGTATTTATTGCCTTGCATGGTCGCCCGGGAGAAGATGGCGCTATACAGGAGCAACTGGATAAAATAAATTTGCCATATAATGGTTCCAACAAAGAAAGCTCTTCAATTACCATTGATAAATACCGTACCAACGAAATTTTAAAGAACAACGGTTTCCTGATTGCCGATCATATTTTAATTTCTAAGGAAGATTGGGCAAAGGACAAAAATAAATTCTCAGAAATTTTACAAGATCGAATTAAGTATCCTTTTATTGCCAAACCGGTGGATGATGGTTGTAGTAGCGCTGTGAAGAAAATAAAAACGCCGGCAGAGTTTGATGCCTTTTGTAAATTGATTTTTCGTACAACAGAAGAGTTTGATGCGCAGGCAGCAGAAACGTTACACATTAAGCCAAAAGAAGAGTTCCCGCAAAAACAAGTTGTTTTGGTTGAAGAACTGATCAGCAAAAAAAATGCAACACACTTTTTAGAAGTGACAGGTGGCATGTTAACCAAGCTAAATAAAAAAGGCGAAATAGAATACGAAGTATTTGAAGCCTCTGAAGCTTTAGCCGATGGAGAGATCTTAAGCCTTGAAGAAAAATTTTTGGCAGGACAAGGACAAAATATTACACCGGCGCGTTACGCTAAAGATCCTAAAGACAGGCAAAAAGTAAGCGAACAGGTAAAAGCTGCTTTAGGTGGCGCTGCAAAAGCTTTGGGCGTTACCGGTTATTGCAGAATTGATGCTTTTGTAAGGGTGTTTGATGACTGTAGTGCCGAAATAATTTTTATTGAAGTTAATTCATTACCGGGCATGACGCCTGCTACCTGCATCTTTCACCAGGCGGCCATTAATAATTACAAGCCATATGAATTCATTGACAAGATCCTCGATTTTGGAAAAGAACGTTTAGCGGCTGTTTCTTAAATTATTTTGCAATTAAATCTGACGTTCAATTTTTTAATTATTGACTCCGAATTATAGGCTCCGGAGGAGCCAAACCTTTTAAGAAGATGATAAACAAGCGCCTCGCACCAGCGGCGCGAAACAATAAATCGAGGTTGAAAAAATATTGCGTACCTCTGGTTCGCTAGCAGCAATTTATATATTGTTTCCTAGAAGTATTTTGCTCCTCTAGAGCAAAGATTCGAAGCAAATCACTATTTTTACGTAAATGGAATTTGAAATAAAACCTCAAAAAAGATTAAGTCTTGGTTTAGCGGAACTGTGGGAATACCGTGAGCTGTTTTATTTTTTTACCCTACGCGATATTAAAGTAAAATACAAACAAACCGTTTTGGGTTTTTTGTGGGCTGTACTGCAACCTTTAATTATGGCCTTATTATTTTCTTTCTTTTTAGGAAAGGCCATTAGTAACTATACACAATTACCTTTGCCTTACGAAATGTTTGCTTTAAGCGGTTTGGTGCTTTGGGGTATTTTTTCTTCAGGAATAAATAATGCCGGCAATAGCATGGTATCAAATTCCAACATCATTAAAAAAATATATTTCCCACGTTTAATAATTCCTATATCGGCGGTGTTGGTTGGTGTGTTTGATTTTTTTATGGCCTTTTCAGTTTTTATTGTATACTGTTTAGTTAAAGAGGTTCCTTTTTCGTGGAGCGGTTTAATTTATTTTCCGTTGGCTGTAATTTTAACCTGCGTGGCAGCCTTTGGCGCTGGCTCGTTCTTAGCGGCCTTAAATGTAAAGTACCGCGATGTGCGGTATATCATTCCTTTTTTAGTGCAATTCCTTTTATTTATTACACCGGTAATTTATCCTACCAACATTACACAAAATATTTATTTAAAAGGCCTGTTGGCATTAAATCCTATGACGGCGCCGCTGGATATCTTTAGGGCCGGCATCACGAATGGTGTTATTAATTGGGAAAGCGATCTGGTAAGCATCACTTCCTCTATCGGTGTTTTTATAATTGGCCTGATATATTTCAAAAAAACAGAGGCTTACTTTGCTGACCTGGCTTAATTATTCTGCTAAGATCAATTATTTATTTAGTTGAGCATAGCTACTGTAAATATTTTTCTTTACTTGTTTGGTGTATTCTTCGTTATGGACAAAAAATCTCTTTTTAGGGTCAAAAGAAATGCACGCAATGGGCAGTTCAAGAGCAGCTTTATTTAGTTTTTGGGCTTCTGCCTCCGCTATTAATTCAGTATCAAATTCGAAGGCTTAAAGTCCATCGTGTTCTTCGGCCAATTTTGTATCTACGCTTATGGTACGGGTTATATAACCATCTTTTAAAATTTGTATAGTGTAAAATTTATTTTTTTTAAGGTTAAATTTAAATTCGCGGTTGCCTTTAATTATTTTGGTCTCTATTATTTTATGGTCGCGCATTAAAGCAACTGTATACGAGTTGCTGCTCGTGGTTTTAAGTTTTAATACCTTGCCGCTTAATCGCAGGCAAGCGGCAGTGTCGGTTGTTCTGGTAGTTGCAAAAAAATTGTTTATTACCAGCACTGTGCTAAACACAGTAAGCAGTATTTTTTTTGTAATGTTTTTCATGGTATAAATTTTATGCGTTATTATATTAATACAACACAAAGTTCAGCATATACCAACCAGTTTAAAAGCTATGTTCTTTTGAAAAGATACAGATGTAAGATTTTTAAAGTTTTTGTTTAGAGCGGCTGCAGGGCTTATTTACCAAGCATTTTCTTAAGCGCAGATGCAATGATCATTATTAAAATGGCCCCTAAAAATGCTAAACCCATGTCTTTTTGCGCATCCCATATATCGCCTTGCGAGCCAAGGTAGTCGCCACCCATACTTGGAAAAAAGATATCGGCAACGGCCCATTCTACCAGCTCGTACATGGCGCCAAAAGAAAGAGTTATCTCGCAGGGCAGCACCCAGCATACCCAATTGGGCCAGCCAAACCAGTTTTTAAAATAATCGCGCATGGGGTAGGCCAGCATAAAACCGAAACTAAAATGCACAATGCGATCATAATGGTTGCGTGCTAAATGAAAGGTATCCTGCAGCCAAAAACCAAAAGGGTTAAGGGCGTAGGTGTGCATGGCCCCATAAATATGCAGGCAGAGGTAAACGGTAATTAACAAATAACTTAAATTACTGAACTGGAATTTTTTGTAGCTGACAATTAAACCTGCCAAAAAAATAATTACCAGGGTGTTCTCCATAAACCAGTTGCCCAGGTTGGTAGTATTAATAAGTGTAAGTGCCCATAAAAATAAAAATACACCCAAACAGATCTTTAAAAATAAATTGCGCCTAAAGTGCCTGCGCTTAGGGCTGCTCACTGTTGTAAATACCATAATTAAATTGTAAAACAAATTTAGGCTAAATTTTGAAATATAAAATCAAATTATCTATTACTTGCAGTGCTTATAGCAAGCTGTTAATAAGAAGTCATTAAAATATTCATCTTTCGGCACATAAGAACAATTGATTGAAAAAACATTAAGAGTAGATTCAATTAAGGGCACAATGCCGAAATTATTATAAAATAACGAATATAAAAGTTGGCGAATAAAAAGAAAAGCGAAAGTCGTTCCTCAGTTAACTTCTATACATAGAAATAATTAGATTTTATATCGACAAAATATATGTATTCATCTTTTTTCATTGAAAGAAATTCAAAATTTATATATATTTAATTATTATAGGCTAAAATTTAAAACCTTTTAGGTTTTACTGAGTATAAGTATACATTACAACAGACTATTAATAATAAAATTTTAATTAAATGAAAAAAGTTCTTTTTGTACTATTATTGATTTGTTTTATCAATTCTCAATCGCAAACAATAGCAAATTATGCAAGTGCCAGAAATACCGGGGTTGCTTATTCATCTATAATTACAAATGGCAGCGCTTTTGCTAATTGGCGCAATACGGTAAGTTTTACACAAGATGATAACCGTTCTGATTTTACGGACATTGGATTTGATTTTTGGTACAATGGTATAAGATACACTCAGTTTAGTGTATCAACAAATGGTTTTATTGATTTTTCTAACTCTACTGATGATGGTGGTCCAATAGCTGACGACTTTGGCTATTCTAACGCAGCTTTTACAACTGTTAACGCGGCAAACGCTACCCGTCCGGCCATTGCCCCCTTTTATGATGATCTTACTGCGCAAGGTGGCGTTGATCCTTTAGGCGGTAGTATTAAATATTATTTAAGTGGTGTTGCTCCAATCAGAACCTTAACTATTGAGTGGATAAATATGGCCGTTTATCAAAACACAACGCCAAGTTTAAACTTTCAGGTAATGTTAATTGAAACAAGCGGACTGGTTTTAATAAATTATGGCACCATGGCTACGGGTACAAAAGTATTTTCATACTCTATGGGATTAAATGCAAACACTATGAGTGCAATACCAACTGCCGCGCAATTAAAAATGCTACAAACAGTTAACACAAATGTTTTAAATAATACTGTGCAAAATAATCTTTCTGCTATGCCGGCAGCAAACTCGCAATATATTTTCACTCCTCCCGTACCTTCAAATCCTGTTGGGGCAATTGCCTTTAGTGGTATTACTCAAAGCGCTATGACGCTAAATTGGAGCGACTGGGCAAGTAATGAAGTTGGCTATGTGATTTATAATTCAACCGATGGAGTAAATTACAATTTTGTAACTCAAACATTAGCTAACGCTACATCAGCAAATGTTACAGGATTAACATCAAGCACAAATTATTTTTGGAAACTACACGCGGTAACTGAAGGTTATTTAAGTAATTCTTTAAACGGAACACAAGCAACAATAGCTGGAATAAATAAAATTTCTAATCAAAGTGGTTTATGGTCTAATTCTGCTATTTGGACTCCTACTGGCGTGCCAACATCTGGAGACAATGTAACAATCTCAGATGGTACAACTGTATCCATCAATGTAACCGGGCAGTGTAATAATTTAACGGTGGGCACAGGTGGGACAGCAAGCTTAAGATATTCTACCAATACAACATGCACTTTAACAGTTAGTAAAGATATTCTTGTAAACGCAAACTCTTCTTTTAGCGTAGATCCCGCCTCAAGCGCTATACACGTTTTGCTTGCAGTGGGAAGTATTACAAATAACGGTAAAATCGATTTTTCTTCTGGCGGGCAGTGTAATTTATTTTTATCTAAAATCGGAAACGCTTCCATAAGTGGTACAGGAATAACCAATACCTTTAGGCTAATAGACGTAAATATGGGAGGTGCTTCTGGTAATGTGCTGGATATTAATTCAAGCAATTTTTCCGCATCAAATGGTTTCTTAACTTTAAATTCGGGTACTGTAAAATTTTCTACAGTAAACGCCATTAATGTCGTTCCCTTTTTAGTAAGTACAACTATATCGCAGTATGCTGGATTGTGGATTAATTCGGCAACAGCAGTGGTAACAACCAGTTCGGGCATAGTCTTATCGGGTAAGCTCACCGTTTCCAACGGCACTTTAAACATCGGCAATCAAACAAGCGAAGATGTTTTATCGAGCGGTGGTGCTTTAAATATAAGTAACGGAGCATTAAATATTGCTGGTAAATATTATTCAACGGGATTAAATAATATCAGTAATTTTAGTATTAGCGGCGGAACATTAACTCTTCCAACTTTTGGTTCGGCCAGTACTATTGATGCGCCATTTCAAATCGCCGGATTAGGCTCTTCTTTTAATATGACAGGAGGTATGATTATAGTTCGCTCAGAAGGCGGGGCCGGTCCGCAAAACCTTGGCTTCACTAATACAGGCTCAAGTTCGGGTGTAATAACTAGCGGAACATTACAAATTGGTAATTCAACCAGCCCTGCAAATCAAATAATAAATATTAATACAAATACTTCTATTGGTAATTTGGTAGTAAATAGCCCAAACTTAATTGCTAATATTATCACAAACAACTTAAATATAGTAAATGATGTTGTTATAAATTCGGGTAGTTTTGCTCCAAATGCCTTACAAGTAACTCTTGGTGGTAATTGGAAAAATAATGGTGGTGTTTTTACACCAAGCACAAGCACAGTAATTTTTAATTCCGGAGCCTCTCAAAGTATTTTTAAATCAGGGGGAGAAACATTTAATCACCTTGTTTTTTCTGGAGCCGGTGTAAAAACATTTTCTTCTGCTATAACTGCTAATGGAAATTTAACCCTTAACGCCGGATCTACTATTGATGTGAGCACATCAAATTATCAACTCACACTTAGAGGCAACCTAATTAACAACGGAACATTCAATACAAATAATGGATTAGTGCTTTTAAATGGCACGGCAGCGCAAACTATTGGTGGAAGTAGCTTAACAAACTTTTTTGATCTTACATTAAATAATTCTACTGGTGCTGGTTTATCTAGTGCTCAAAGCATAAGAGGATCCTTAAGTTTAAATAACGGAATTTTTAGTACTAACTTTAATAGTTTTACTTTACTTTCAAACTCCTTAACTACAGCGCGTATTGCGCAAATTACTGGCAGTGGAGATATTAATGGCTTTGTTACAGTGCAAAGATTTGCGCCTGGTGGAACAACTGGTTGGGCACTTATAGGAACCCCTATCGCAACTGGTTTGAGTTTTAGCGATTGGGATGATAATATTGCAATCTCATGTCCAACTTGCCCAGACGGGTTTGCTGCAAATTTTTATTCTATTTACAGCTATGACGAAACCGCTTCGGGGTCTTATTCAAATGCCGCTGCCTATATCCCTATTAATACAATTAACGACCCAATTACACCAAACAAAGGGTATTGGGTTTATTTAGGTGATGGACAATATACAACCAATGACATAACAATTGATGTGATTGGTCAAGTTAGAAAATTCAATCAAAGTATTCCACTAAACTATACCAATTTTGGTTCGCCATTAGATGATGGTTGGAATTTAATTCATAATCCTTATCCTTCTCCAATAAGTTGGACAGTACTGAAAGGCGCAACATCAAATTTAGATAACGCAGTATATGCATATAATGCCGATCTTAATGGAGGCGCTGGAGCCCACGCTACTTATATAAACGGCATCAGTAGTCCGGCAATTGCAGCCGGCGGCATTGGCGATGTAATACCAATGTGCCAGACTTTTTATGTGCATTCAACTGGGGCAACAGCATTAAATGGAACTGAGGCAGCAAAAGTTAGCGGTAATCAGGCGTTCTTAAAAAGTTCTTCTGCGCAAAATACTAACAGTCTTGTTCGGTTAAAAATGAAAGGGCCTTTTGGTTTTATTGACGAAAGTGTTCTTTACATACAACCAGGAGCTACTAATAATTTTGATGGAAGTTATGATGCAATTAAAATGGCTGGCCAGGACCCTTATGCACCAATAGTTGCGTTGGAAGAAGCAAATACCCAATTTCAGGTAAATGGTATTTCGCCTATTTCAGGAACATTTACTACTTCTTTAAAAACATTAACCGGCTATTCGGGAAGCTATACTATCAGTGCTTCAGAACTAACAACGTTTCCTATTGGCAGTTGTTTTAATTTGTATGATAAATATACAGCTACTTCAACAGATCTTAATACATCTAATTATATTTTTAATTTGGCTGATACAACGACTGTTGCACGTTTTATATTAAGCATTACATTAAATCCTTTACAAATTATTACTAACGTAACGCAGCCTACATGCCAAAATCTTGGTGGAGGCCAAATAACTGCAACAGGTTTAAGTGCAGGGCCATGGAATTATTATTGGAAAGACGTTAATAGTAATATTGTAAAAACAAGTTTAAATAAAAACACATCTGATACACTTTCGGGATTATTTAACGGCTCATTCAATCTTGATATTAACACAGTTGGTATGTGTGATAATAATCAATCTTCTTATACAATTATTCAGCAAGATCCGCTAACGGCAAATTTTTCTTGTATTGATACTTGTTATCTTGCTCAAAACCCAGTTGTGCAATTTAACAACACTACTTCTAATGCTGCTTCTCAATATTGGGATTTTGGTGATAACAGTGGCTTTTCTAACTCAACATCTCCAAACTATCAGTACACATCGGCGGGTGTTTATACGGTTAGTTTAATTGCAAATAGTAATAGCGGTTGCGCAGATACTGCATTTAAAACCATTGTTGTTTCATCATTATATTTAGGAATAAAAAACAATCAAACGGGAGACGGGGATTTTGTAGTTAAAAATTTCGGAAACAATAAATTTCTGATCGAAAAAAATCTAACTGGATTAAGTGTGTTAAATTATTATATTGCAGATGCTTCTGGAAAAATAGTTTTAAGCGAAAACAAAACTCAAGTAACACGTGTAAGTATCGAACTTGATCTTAATAGATTTAAATCTGGCGTTTATTTTTTAAATATTAATTTAAACGAAAAATATACTGTAATAAAATTACCCGTAAATAATTAATTAAAACATACAGGTTATTATATTATTCTTTTACCATTTTTATTGTTTTGTTTTTGTTAAAGGATTTTATGTTTACATAATAAACTCCGGAAGCTAAATTTGAAATAGCTAGAGTTATAGTTTCTTTTGTTGTAGTTTCATTCAAAATTATTCTTCCCGTCATATCTAAAATAGTTATTTGTTTAATTTCAGAATTGTTTGTTTCAACATTAAAAATGCCAATATTTGGGTTTGGATATAATTTAACTTCAGTTGAATACTTTTCAAAAGCAGAATTACCAGTACAATTATCTACTACAATTGCAACAGTTGCAGAATTGTTGCAACCCGTACTTGCATCAGTATAATTATAGACAGCTGTAAAATTGCCAGTGGTAATCGGAGTAAAGGCAGAGCCTGCTATATTTGTACCACTATAATTTCCACCTGATGGAAGGCCCGACAAAACAATGGGAGATTCATTTTTACAAGCTGTATTTGCTGACGCCGAAAGTGTAACTAACGGTAAACTATTTACGGTTATTGTAGTCACAGCTATATTGCTTATACAACCTAGCGACGAGGTACCAATTACAGTATAGGATGTGGTAATACTCGGACTAACAATGTTTGAGTTTCCAGAGAAAGTATATGTTAAAGCGCCAAATGGAATGAGGGTAAATGAATTTCCTTCACAAATAGCACCATGATTTACTTTTATACTTGGAGGATAATTTACTAAAACGTTTATTGTAGCAGTTGAACTGCATCCAGTAAGTGCATTAACGCCTGTTACAGAATAGTTGGCAGTAACTGAAGGCGTAAAAGGTATTCCATTTGTAACTCCTTGCGTCCAACTATATATATCCGCACCTCCACCATTTAAAATAATAGCATCGCCACTACAAATAGTTGTGTTACTGGCACTAGCTGTTACAATCAATGATACAGGTTGTGTTATCGTATATGTTGTTGATATTGATATATTATTATTATCCTTTGCAATTAAAGTATAAATTCCTGCCGCTAGTCCAGCGGCCGTAGAAAAATTTCCACCGCTTGGCAGCCAGGTATATGTATATGGAGCGGAACCACCATTTACATTTGCTGTTAAAGCTGCGGTAGAAAAACCATGGCACGAAATAATAGATGTTTGCGTAATGTTTAAACTGTATATTAACGATGTGATAGTGACCAAACCATTCCCCGAGTTGCTACCGGAAAAATTTTGTTGATTGTTACCGCCATTAAAAGATCCGCCGCCGCCGCCCGGCCCAGATGGAAAAGTATTTAATGTGCCGCCTTGGCCACCGGAATAACCGCCGCCACCACCGCACCTGTTAATTGAGTTGTGCCACCCAGAACCACCACCGCCAAATCCTCCAGCACCTCCATAATAAATCCCATTTATTCCACTATTGCCACCATTTGTTCCATTAAGATAGGATTTTCCACCTTCGCAAGGACTTTGTGCTGGGTTAGAAGAATTTTGGCCATCAGCCAAAAATCCGCCACCACCAGCAGCATCGCCATTTGTGATGCCGCTATATCCACCACTTCCGTTATCGCCATTTCCACCATAATAAGTTGCGCCGCCTGATATACTGATTAAACCGTTACCCCCTATTGCGCCAATAAGACCGCCACCACCCCCACCTGCAGCAATTAGTAATGAATTTGTTCCTATAACAATGAAAGAACCGCCGCCGCCGCCGCCGCCATTGTTGGTGATAGTTCCACCGGTTCCTGAAACTCCTTGTTGGCCAACCACAATAGATAATACTTGACCTCCTACTAAGTTAAACTCTCCGTCTATTTTTGCGCCAAGACCGCCATTACCACCACCTTGCGCGCCATGGGCAGATATTTTATAAAGTCCTGTAGCGGGAACGGTCCATGTTTGAATCCCATTATTAGATAATACCATCCCGTTTAAATTAGAAGTAGAATAAGCGGTATTAATTTGTGCTTGTGTTGGGCCAAATCTGCCTAAGGCGCCTGCATTGCTGAACACATAAGCATTTTGCCCAAGTGCAATAAAGCTAATGAATACTGTTAAACATAGGCTTATTTTTTTTATCTCTTGGTTAAAAGCGCGTCGTATAGTTTTCATAGGTTTTATTTTTGGACAATTTTCTTAGGTAAAAGTATTGCAGTTAGAACTCATTTAACCCCTGAAAATGAACAAAATCTTACATATGTAGGATGATCGTGAAAATGCTTACGGCTATTTTTGAATTGGCCAATGCCGTTTTTTATCTTTTTTGTGAGATTTAAAAACTTTAAATATTGAAGGCAAAAAAGTGTACAGCGAAAAGTTAACAAACTTTATAGGCGCTTACGATAAAGAAATTGATATCAGCAAAAACCCAAAAGGAGTTTATTTTGTGAGAATAGAACAAGGTAAGCATGCACAAGTGAAGAAGGTTGTTTTAGATTAACTTAACCACAAAGGTCACTAAGAAAGCACAAAGCACTCAATTGTTTATTTTCCTAGTGGCCTTTGTGAAATTTACTTTGTGTTTAGGAAAGGTCCGCGAATGAATGGTTTTAGGCGCGGACCTTTTATTTTTTTAATAAATTTCTTATCGTCACTTTTTCCTTGATGACGGCAATGCGAAGCATTGAGCGAGACGGTGTGTTTGTAACCAAAAAATCTTACGGAATTTCTTTGAGGCCGATTCACAATGTTTGCTTACGCGGTTTTAGGCACGAACGTTTTTTTATACGTCAGGCTGAGTGGAGTCGAAGCCTTTTACTTTATTTTTAAAATGCGTTTCATTTTTACATTCGGCTAATTGAGCTAAAACTTCAAATTTCCCTTCTATTAATGCTTCCTTTTTCTTTCTTGTCCATCCTTTAATTTTCTTTTCCCACTTTATAGCTTCAAGTGTCGATTGAAATTTATTACGCCATAATAACTCAATGGGTCTTCTTTTATACCTGTAACAAGAAGGATCTAACCCTTCATTATGTTGCTCAAATCTGATAGAAACATTATTAGTTACTCCTACATAATAAGAGTTATCTGAACAACTTAGAATATACACACTTAGTTCTTCCATCTGAATTATTGATACACCCTTCGACTCCGCTCAAGGGTGACGTATTTAGTTCCAGCAGGATAACACATTTAGTTCACGGCAATATGACATATGTTAGCCCCCTGCTTTTTTCGATTTATAACCTTCTTTTAAAAGCAATAAAATAATTTTATCGCGATGATCACCCTGAATTAATATTTCGCGATCTTTTACCGTGCCGCCAACACCACATTTTTGTTTTAATAATTTTCCAAGAGTTTCTATATCGCCTGTTTTACCTGTAAAGCCATTAATGCGACTAACCGATTTACCACCGCCAAGCCGGTCTAAATAAACCTTTAAAGGCGGTTGTCCCGCTTTAAAATTTATTTCTTCTTCTTCTTCAAAATTATCGGGTGTAAAATTTGGGTTGGTCGAATAAACAAGACCGCCTTTGTTCTTATCTTTTTTGCTCATCGTTTATGTCTAAAAATAAATACGGCACAGGCAATTAAAATTATAATTAAAAAATTAAAATACAAAAACGGAAAAGTGTTTGGTTCATTTTCAACCAGAGATAAATTAACAGGACTTTCTACAAAATCGGCTTCACCAATTTGTTTCGTTGCTTTGGCAAGGCTGTCTTTTAAACTGTTGCATTTTTGTAATTGTTCAAAACCCTTTTCGTAATTATGTTCTAATTCATAATACTCCGACCAAGCTTTTAATGACTGTACTTTGGCGCCGAGGTAATTAAATTTTAAAATAATACTATCGGCGATTAACAGATTTTCTAAAGCAGGAACGGCTTCTTTTTTCTTAATGTAAGCAACGGCAATGTTCAAATAACTATCGGCCATTTCCATTTCGTTCTCCATCAGGCCTTTTATTTTAATGGAATTTAAACTATTGGCAATGGCAGCATCAAAATCCCGTTTAATCGTATTTATTACCGCTAAATTATTTAAGCAAGAAGCTTCTATTTCATAATCGAATCTTTTTTCAGAATTTTTTAAAGCGCGGTTAAAATAATTTTCGGCTACGTTTATCATTTGTAATTCTGTACTTAACACGCCTAAATTTAAAAGACAATTATCTATCTGTTTGGCTAAATGTAATTCGTTATTAATTTCTAAAGCTTTTAAATAAGCTTCTTCGGCCAATTTGTAGCGGCCAAGATCTGAATAGATATTTCCGAGATTGGTTTCACTAAGGGCCAATCCCTTTTTATCATTAATAAGTGTTCTTAATTTTAAAGCAGTCTTATGGTAACGCAGCGCAGAATTAAGATCGCCTTTCCGGTAAAATAAAATGCCTAATAAATTACTTGCTTTTGCCGCATAAAAAGGCAAACCGGCTTTTTGGGCGTAATTTTCCGCCTCTTTGGCGCAATCGTAACTATACTGCGCATCTATGGCACGGTGCAAAAAACCTTCGTTATAAAATAAATTCACGCGGCTTGTATCGTTGGGTAATTTTGCCGCAACGGCTTTCAGCGAATCAAGATCCTGTCCGCTTACGTTTAATAAGTTGATTATAAAAAAAATAAAAAATATGCGCTTCACAATAATTCAAATATATACATTTATAAATAAAATTTAAACAGCCCTATCATGATAAAATACTTAATGTACCAGAAAAATCCGGCATCGCATTATGTGTATGTGGATATGTTCGTAGATGCGATCGCACAGGATTCTGTTCAGCTTCAGTTGCCTGCATGGCGCCCCGGCCGTTACGAATTGGGCAATTTTGCAAAGAACATAAAAAAGGTAGATGTTTTTAATGAGAAGAACGAAGTTTTAAGCTACCATAAATTAAATAAAGATCTTTGGGAAGTTGATACAAAAGGGCAATCAAGCATAAAGATCACATACAGTTATTATGCCGCCGAGTTAAATGCCGGCGCCTGTTTTGCCGATACCACGCAAATTTATATGAACCCTGTGCATTGCTGTATGTACGTGGTTGGCAGAATGAACGAAGAGCACAGGATTGAATTGACCATTCCCGAGAATTACAAATTGGTTTGTTCTTTAAAAAAAGAGAAGAACACGCTCATTGCCAAAAATTTTGATGAGCTGGTAGATTCGCCCTTTGTGGCTTCTGAAAAAATTAAAAGCGACTTTTACGAAATAAATAATATAAAATTCAACATACATTTTATCGGCGAATGCAAACCCGACTTCAAACAAATAAAAGAACATTTCTCAGCCTTCACCAAAAAGCAAATAGAATTCTGGAAAGATTTTACAACGGATGAATATCATTTTATTTTTCAGGTGCTGCCATTTAAATTTTATCATGGAGTAGAGCATGTGAAGAATACCGTTATTGCTATCGGTCCGGGTTATGGCATTAACTCCGGTAAAACATACAACGATGTTTTGGGTGTAAGCTGTCACGAATTATTTCACTCCTGGAATATTAAGACCATTCGCCCAATAGAGATGTTGCCCTATGATTATACCAAAGAAAATTATGCCAAAACAGGCTATGTTTACGAAGGCTTTACAACTTATTACGGCGATAAATTATTGTTGAGCAGCGATGTTTTTACACAGCAACAATACTTTGAGACCTTGCAGGAACGCTTAACAAAACATTTTCATAATTATGGCCGTTACAATTTAAGTGTAGCCGATAGCAGTTGGGAAAATTGGCTGGATGGTTATGTACCCGGCGCCCCTTATCGCAAAACAAGTATCTACGACGAGGGAAGCTTAATTGCTTTTATGCTGGATGTAAAAATTTTACAGGCCACGCAAAATAAAAAGGCCCTGCGAGATGTATGTGTATTATTATATGAGCGTTTTGGAAAAATGGGAATTGGTTATTCTGAAGAAAATATCATTGAATTGGTGAACGAAGTAAGCGGTAAAGACCTTAGCACATTTATTAAAAGTTATGTGTATTCGCCTCAGGATTTTGAAACAGAATTAAAAGCTTGCTTTGATTATATAGGGTTAGAGATGTTAAAAGAAAATAACCATCATGATTGCGAACACAAATTTGGTTTTAAAATAATGGAGGCAGGGGTGCATAGTAAGGTAACTTTAGTAGCGCCATATTCGCCCGCCTGGAAATCTGGTTTATTTGCCGGCGATGATATTTTGGCAGTAAACAACATTATCTTAAAAGATAATTTTAGCCATTGGTTGCATTATTTTAATGATAAAGATGAAGTTACGTTTACTGTAAACTCAGCCGATCAATTAAAAACCATTGTTTTACAAAAAGATAAAAAGGGGAATACTTACTTTTTTACCCCCCTTTTAAAAGTAAAGGAACCAGTAAATGAACGATATAATGTTAATTTTATGGCATGGAAAGCCTTATAAAACAGACAAAATCAAAAAAATGTTAAAAACTTTTTCTAAATAGCTCTTTGCGGGTTAAAAGAAAAAATTAATTTCAATCTAATTTAATATTAACTAAAAAAACTAAAACGATGGAACAAACAACACAAACAACGACATCAGCAGTTGAGGCTCCCCAAAAACCTCAATTTTTGAAAGTACTATGTATTCTTAGCTATATAGGTAGTGGCCTATGGGCTTTAATTTCACTTATTGGAATTTTCGCCTCAGGTATGATTATGGGTATGTTTATGGGAGGCGCTTCTCATGTTGATACTTCTTCGATGACACCTGAACAGGCCGATGCGATGGAAAAAATGGCATCAGCAGGTGGTGGTATGATGGGCATGCTTTCCTCTTATATTACAATAATTTTTGTTATTTCACTTGTATTTGCAGCTCTTTCTTTATGGGGAGTAATGAAAATGGGGAAACTTCAAAAAGGTGGTTTTTGGATATATGCCATTGTTAATGGAATATTTGCCGTTTTAGGATTATTAGGAGGTGGATTTGTGGGGGCAATAATTGGTATTGCTTTTATTGTAATGTATGGCCTTAATTTAAAACACATGAAATAATATTTTCCGATCTTACTAAAATCCCTCTTTATATTTAAAGAGGGATTTTTTATTTATGGATACTCGATTAAATATTTGTTAAAAACTTTACAAAAGCATCATATCATATTAAATAAAAAGAGGCTACTTTCACGCTTATTAATTATGCCAAAGGGAAGCCTTTGACTAAAAAACTAAAAAAACTAAAAAAATGGAACAAAACAACACAACAACACCAGCACCTACGAGTGGCGGAAAAGGCTTAGGAATTGCCGGTTTAGTATTAGGAATTCTTGCAGCTATTATTTCTTTTGTGCCTTGTTTAGGTGTATGGGCAATTTTACCTGGAGTAATAGGTTTAATTCTTTCTGCTATATCAATGAAACAAGCAGGTTCGGGTCCTAAAGGTATGGCTATTGCCGGTCTTATCTGCTCGATAATTGCTTGTTGCCTTGGTGGATACCAGTTCTACGTTTTAAAAACAGCTGGTGATGCTTTACAAGAAGGTTTTAACCAGTTTGAACATTCAGGGGGAATGGATTCTTTAACAAAAGCAATGGATCAGCTAAAACAATTAACCGATACTTTAAATGTTCCTCATCAATAAATGTCTAAGGCACCACCCTATGTAACAATAAGTTTGGTGTTCTTTATATTAATAGGAGTAGGCTTTACTTACTCCTATTTTTTTTATCCCAACCGGCACCCGGTTGATTGTGCTATAAAAGCAGTAACCGGTAAAGATTGTCCCTCTTGTGGTTTTTCGAGGGCATTTGGTAATTACACCCATTTACAATTTAGCGAGGGCAAAAAATTTAACACTCTTTCCTGGCACTTTTTTTTATTTTTTCTTTTCCAGTTTTTTTTAAGAGGGGCCATAATCTTAATTTATTTCATAAAACCGCAACTTATTCGTCCCCGCTATGTTAAAACAGAAGTACTGGTTAGTATTTTACTTTTTTTATTTGCAACTTTACCTATACTATTAACCATTAAAACTTGAAACAATGGAAAATAATATTGAATTCACCAATGACATTAAGCCAATTGGCCGCCCACAACTTTTGTCAGTTACATGTGTGTTAACCTGGGCATGTTGCGCACTATTATTAATCTCATCTTTATCCGGACTAATAACCCAATCTCCCGAAAAACAGCAGCAGCAGATTGAACAGATGCGAACCATCAGTCCCGAAGCGGCAGATAAGCTGGAAGCCGCACTCGCAAATGACGGTGGCGCAAAAAAAATACTAACTACACTACTCAACATCCTGGCTATTGCCTTATGCGCTTTTGGTGCAGTACAAATGTGGAATTTAAAACAAACCGGTTTTTACTTTTACCTTATTGGGGAAGTGCTGCCTTACATTGGTTTATTTATTGGGGGCACCGATGCTATGGCTGCAATCGGAGCTTTGGCCGGAGGACTGGGTTCTACCATTATAGCCGTAGCAATAATAATGATGATAGTTTTTGATGCGGTATTTATAGTGCTCTACGCTGTAAATTTAAAATACATGGTTCCGCCAAGCCAGTTCGATTAAAAATTTATGGAGTCAAAATATCCTAAGGGATTATTTTTTTTAGTTTTCACCGAATTTTGGGAACGCTTTGGGTATTATTTAATGATAGGAATATTTTTCCTATACATGACCACCGATGGAAAAGAAGGCGGCATGGGTTGGGAGAACGCAACAGCTTCAGATATTTTTGGAACCTTTATTGCACTTGCTTACTTAACCCCTTTTATGGGCGGCCTTTTAGCCGATCTTAAATTAGGTTACCGTTTTTCAATTACATTAGGTGGTATTTTAATGGGCATTGGTTATTGTATGCTGGCTATTCCCGAAAAATGGGCTTTTTTTACAGCGCTTGGGGTGATGGTAGTTGGTAATGGATTTTTTAAACCAAACATTGCAACGCTTTTAGGAAATCTTTATAACGACCCGCGTTACCGCGCTAACAAAGATACAGGTTATAATATTTTTTACATGGGTATAAACGTTGGCGCGCTCATTTGTAATTTCGTTGCCGCTATTATGCGTAATAAAATTGGCTGGCATGGTGCATTTATAACAGCTGGTATTGGTATGTTCTTAGGCGTAATTACTTTTTGGTCAGGCATGAAACACTACAAACATGTGGATGTGCGTAAAGAGCCTAAGCCGGAAGACAAACCCTTTATTATGCAATTTGTAAAAGTACTTGTAACAGGTTTGGCATTTGCTGTTGCAGGTTGGATCTTACCAAACGCTATTGCAGGAAAAGAGAACGAAATATTTACAATTATGGGGAGCCAAAGTACAGATGCGTTCTTTATGTTCTGTATTCCGGTAGTCTATTTTTATGCGTCCATCTTTAAAAAAGCAAATGCGGAAGAGCGAAAACCGTTAGGCACTATGTTCACTATTTTTATTATTGTTATTTTATTCTGGGCCATTTTTAAACAAAACGGCACTGCTTTAACAACTTACGCCCAATATTATACAGATAGGGAGGCACCACAAACAATAACTGCTGTAACAGAAAGCATGGGCTTTTCTGAACGATTGGTTGCCGAAAATAAAGAAGTGAACCAGGTTGATGAACAGTTCAGGAAAATAAAAGATGCAGGTGGTAAACCAATTAAGTGTTTGGATTACCCATTGTACTTTAAAAATATTGATGCAAAAAAAATGCCGGCGCAAGGACAATCGGTTAATTTAGTGAACACGGAAATTTTTCAATCTATTAACCCGTTTTTTGTTGTTGCACTTACACCTTTGATCATTGCCTTTTTTGCATTTATGCGTAAGCGAAAGAAAGAGCCAACTACTGCAACAAAGATCGCATACGGTTTATTGATCAGTGCCCTTTCAACATTAGTAATGGTTGGCGCTGTTTACGCCACCAAAAACGGAATGCACAAAGCAAGCGCCTGGTGGTTAATTGGTAGTTATGGTGTTATAACTGTTGGCGAGTTGTTGCTAAGTCCTATGGGCTTATCCATGGTGTCAAAATTAGCGCCATTACGGTTAGCCGCTTTAATGATGGGCGGCTGGCAATTGGCAACTTCTATAGGAAATAAATTAAGCGGTGTATTAGCTAAGAACTGGGATAAGTTTGATAATAAAGCAAATTATTTCTGGCTAAACTTTGCGCTTTTAATGTTTGCCTTTATTATCATGATGCTTTTATTAAAACGATTGAACTTAGTTTTTAAAGAAGGAAAAGAGAATTAGATCTCGGATCATTTTTAGGACAGAGAACCAGAGTGAACGGAGAAAATATTTAGCCACTAATTTCACAAATGCCAATAAGAAATTTGTGCTTGTTAAGATTTGATTAGTGAAATAATTTTTCTTGCGATTTATCGCAAGAAGATAAATTACACAAATAAAAAATTACTGTTTAGTTTAATAATTTGTGAAATTCGCGGCTTTTTAAATAAAAAACTTTTTGTCTTCCGTGCCTCTGTGGTAAAAGGTCACACCCATTCCCAAGCCGTTCTGTAAACTCCGGTTACTTCGCAATATTCTAAGAACGAATTATAAAATTTGCTGGCGCCAATTGTTGAGCTGTCACCAATCACTACTAATTTTTTCTTAGCTCTTGTGATTGCCACATTCATGCGCCGCAGATCATTTAAAAAACCTATTTCCTGTCGTTCGTTACTTCTTACTAATGAAATATAAATTACATCGCGCTCTTCACCCTGAAAACCATCAATGGTTTTTATGCTTAGCGAAATAAGTTTTGTTCTGTCAAACTCAAATTCTGTAACGTGATCCTTTAACCACTCGCGTTGTTCTTTATAAGGAGAAATAATACCAATACTAATTGTCGGTAAATGTTCGTATTGTGTATACTCTAATAAAAGTTGCTGCAAATGTTTAAATAACACATCGCCTTCTTTCGGGTTAAAATGACTTAATGTTTCCGGATTCTGTATCTCGTCAAAATTACAACCGGCGGTATCAATAAATTCTATGGACTTACTTAACATCGAATTTTCGTCGTTCAGTAATACTTGCGCAGAAACAGATTCATCTGCAATTAATTCGTTATCATAAAAATAATTATTGCTAAAACCCATAATAGCCGTATTCATTCTGTATTGTCTTGTCAACAAAGAAACTGCTTCTTTAAATTTTATGCACCGGTCTAATAATGTTTCGTCAAGTCCGCCTTTTTTTGCTTCTAAACTTTTCACAACGGGCGGTAATTGAAAATGATCACCACTTAAGATTAAACGCTTGCATTTTAATAATGGTATCCACACCATTGGTTCTAACGCCTGCGATGCTTCGTCAAAGAACAACGTATCAAAACGTTTTTTTGCCAGTCCACGATGGGTACTTGTAACCGGTGTACAACAAATTACAGCAGTGGTCTTAAATAACTCGTCAACAATAAAATCTTCCAGTAAGCGTGCTTCTTTGATACAGGTTTTTGCTTCAGTATAATAAGCAGTGCGTTGTTGTGCTTCTTCTTTTCCAAACACGCGTTTGTATTTTCCCGCCATGCGAAAATATTCTTCTGCGTTGCGGCGTAAATTTTTTATGTCTTTGTAATAAGGTGATGAGGAGATCTTTCCATCAATGCTGCTATTCTGTAATTCATCAGAGATCCTTGCAGGGTGTCCCATTCGCAAAACATCAATTCCCAATTCCAATAATTTTTCTGTAATAAGATCAACGGCCGAGTTGGTGGGAGCGCAAACTAAAATTTGTTTTTCGGTTTGTAAAGTTAAACGTATAGCCTGCACAATGCTGGTCGTTTTTCCTGTGCCCGGCGGACCATGGATTATACCAATATCATTCACGCTTAAAATATGACGTACTGCTTTATTTTGCGAAAGATTTAACTGGGGAATTAAAACATCATCATTTATTTTTTCGAAAGTAAGAGGTATAGCACCTTCTATCATTTCGCGTAATTCTTCAATGCGGTTATTTCTTGCATTGATAACAACATCTAAGGCATTTTGCATTTCGTTATAACTGTTATCATCAAACTGTATGTTTATTCCCAATTTTCCATCGTAACACCAATCAGGCAATTCATCCGAGTGAATAATTAATTTCAACGAATTTTTTGAAACAGATTTTATGGTGCCGGTAATTTCATAATTCTCATTATTTTGGTTAGAGAATAAACTTACATTTTTACCTGAACTGAATTGATGAGGTTTATCAATTTGAGTGGTGCGTTCTATTTCTAGATGTAATAGATCGCCCGAGCCTAACTCTTCATTATTAATTTTTATAGGATACCAGGTAACGCCGTTCTTTTTTCTTTGATCGAGTGTGACGCGAAGAAATTGTTCTTTGTACAAACGATAATCTTCTTCGCGCTCTATCGTTAATAATTTTTTTAAGCCTTTTAAACGTTCAATGGCTGAGGTTGTAGCCATTACGAATTAGTTTTGTTTTTTAGTTCGGAACGTAATTGTCTGCTTGTCTTCTTTGAACCATCATGGCTCCAACCCGGTGGGCCAAAAATATAAAAGAGTTTGTCTTTAAATGAAGAACCTTTTTTAAGATCTGTAAAAATATTTCGCCATTCGTGAAAAACCATTTTAATCGGGTGATAAGTGTTTATGTTTTCGGTTAAACCATATTTAACCGGCTCGTTTTCGTCTTCTGCCTGGAAGGTGCCAAATAATTTATCCCAAAAAACAAGCAGCATACCCATGTTCTTGTCAAGGTATTTTACATTACTGCCATGATGCACACGATGGTGTGAGGGCGTAATGATGATGTATTCTAAAAAACCCAATTTATTAATAGTTTGTGTATGTGCTAAAATTCCAAAAATTTGTGTAGCGCTGTAAATGAACATAATATCAATAGCTCTAAAACCAAATAAGGCCAATGGAATAAAATAAATAAAACGGTAAAGCGGTTGAAAAACAGAAGAACGAAATCCAACAGTAAAATTAAATTCTTCGCTGCTATGATGCGTCACATGTACGGCCCAAAAAAAGCGACAATAATGATCCACACGGTGCAACCAGTAATACATAAAATCTTCGGCAACAACTAAAACTGCCCAATATAAAACTACATTTGAATTCCAGCTGTAAAAACGAAATTGAAAAAAATAATCAAGTATCAATAAACATAAACCCCTGATCAAAATATCAAGACCCATGTTTAATGAAGTTAAATAAATATTGGATAATAAACCTTTTGTGGTGTAAAGGCCTTTATTTTTAAAATAAGAGTAAAAGAATTCGAAGCCAATAACAAGGGCATAAATTGGCACGGAAATTAAAACTAATAAAGATTCTCTAAACTCGTTCATCAGGCTACAAATTTAGTCAGAAAACTTTGAAATATTACTTCCAGTTTTTTCTTTTTTTGAGCCCTGTAATATGCGCTAAATGGTGGTTACAATGCCAGGCATACATATCGGTGCTTTCGTGTAAAGAAAGCGTTCTTCCTTTTTCGGGATGAATAAAATTTCGGTTAAAGTCAATGTCCGACATATTTTTAAGTACCGCCGTCCAACGCGCATGAACACCTTCAATAATTATCAGGGAAGAATGAATTGGAAAATTTTTAGTGTCCTCCAGCTCGGCCCAAAGCGCTTCGGTATAAGGTTTTATAATAGGTGTGGTTTCTGTTAAAGCAAGTTTAAGTCTTATATGCGCATTCATATGACTATCGGCGCAATGGTGCACAACCTGCCTTATGGTCCAACCTTCGGGGCGATAAGGTGTATCCAATTGTTCGTCGGATAAATGTTCAACCTCTTGTTTTATTTTTTTTGGAAATTGTTCTATAACAGAAATGGCATTCTCTAAAATTTCTTTTGTAAAGCTTGCCGGCTTTTTATATTGCCCTACAGGATATTTTAATTCTTCCATAACTAACGGGTAATAGCAATGTGGCCGGTCTTATTAAATACCTTGCCATTATAAAGCGTGTAAGTTATTAAATAATTATATACGCCTATTTCTACTTGCTTGCCGCCATAATTTCCATCCCAGATATCGCCAATATTTTTCCATTTATATATTTCAGTTCCCCAGCGGTCAAAAACAGAACCAACAAATTGTGTCACGCAAGAGCCACCTAATATTTGGTAAGCATCATTTAGCCCATCGCCATTTGGCGTGAAGGTATTTGGCATATAAAAATCTCCTTTACCACAACCGGCCTCAATCACATAATAAGTTGTATCCATACAACCCATTCCGTTTTGCGCAACCAATGCCACAAGGTATTTACCCGGATGTTCGTAAGACGCTGTAGTGACTGAATTGGTAGACGTTTGCCCATTACCAAGATCCCAGGCAATACTGGTTGCTCCGCTGGAAGTATTGGTAAAGGTTAAAGTGCCGGGGTAATCTACATAATTACTTTCCGGGATAAAGGATGCAACCACATCGCTTACATTAAGCAGAGCGCCTGCTATTGTTGAACATGTTCCATTAGAGCCAACCAAAGTAATGGTTGAATTTTGTGTAGGACTAACGGTTAATGGATTGCCAAAATGATAATTACCATTTACATACCACTCATAAATGTTTGCACCACTTGCGCTAAAAATTACAGGTGTGTTTGGACAAACAAGGTCGGCAGTTTGAGAAAGTACCAGCACCGGTTTGGTGTTTACAATTACTTGTGTGGTTGCACTAGCAGGACAAATTCCATTAGCACTAGTTACTATATAATTTGTGGTTACAGTTGGGCTAACGGCTATGGAATTGCCGTTTATATTTCCCGGATTCCAGGTATAACCATTTGTAGCACCGGCTGCAGTTAAGGTGGCCGATTGTCCTAAACAAATAGAAGCATTGCTTAACTGAATTGTTGGTGTTGGCACAACGGTTACCATTGAGTTGGCGGTATAGCTGCAGTTACCGGCTACTACCAATAAACTATAACTCGTAGTAGATGCCGGCGAAATAGTAATACTTTGTGTTGTTGCGCCATTGCTCCATAAATAAGAAGTTCCGTTTAGGGTAGTTCCAATGGTAGCGGTTTGCCCCTGACAAATATTAGCATTGCTAACAGGGGCAATTAAACCATTAATTACTGTAACTGTAACTGTTGTTTGTGAACTACACGAACCGTTATCGCCAATAACCGTGTATGTTGTATTTACAGATGGATTTACTGTTACCGAACTACTTTGTGTTCCGGATGGTAACCAGGTATAATTTGCTGCGCCATTTGCTGTAAGCGTTGCTGTTCCTCCATTACAAATAGTTGCATTAACTGAAGTAACGGTTGGTGAAGGTGTAATGGTTAAATTGTAAACAGTTGCAATTGTACAGGTGTTTAATTCACCAATAACCGTATAGCTTGTATTTGATAAGGGAGTTACTGTAATGGATGAAGTATTATTTGAACCGTTCGACCAGGAATAAGTTGCTGCACCTGAAGCTGTAATAGTTGAGGTGCCTCCCGCACAAATTGGATTGGCATTTACATTTACAACCGGTATAGTATTTACAACTACACTTGCAACAGTACTTCCTGTACAAATACCTTTGGTTCCGGTTACTGTATATGAAGTATTAACAACCGGATTTACAAAAATAGTTGGCGTATTCCCGCCATTGCTCCAAACATAATTAGTGGCCGTGCTCAATGCAGAAAGTGTAGCAGTTTGTCCTGAACAAATAGTTGGCGTATTAACGGTAATAGAAAGATTAGAACCAATAACTATCGAAGCAGTTGTTGAAGCAGTACATCCATTGGTTGCGCCTAGCACTGTATAAACGGTAGTAGCAGCCGGCGAATCTGTAAATGAAATGCTAACAACATTTAACCCTGTTGGGTCCCATGTATAGGTGGTTGCACCATTTGCAGTTAATGTTGCGGTTTGCCCCGCGCATACGGTCACACTTGCAGCACTTAAGGTTGGTGTAGGTGTAACAAATACAGTTGTTGTAACAGATGAAGAACAACCACCGGAAGTGCCCGTAACAGTGTAAGCCGTTGTAACAAGCGGTGAAAGAACATTGGTTGAAGTAGCGGTACCGTCGTTCCATAGATAAGCTATTGCTCCCGCAGCAGTTAATGTTGTCGATTGCCCGATACAAATGGTAGCGGTGCTTGCTGTAACCGTTGGATTCGGATTTACGGTTACAGTGGCTGTATTTGAAACAACACAACCTCCGGCAAGCGTTGCGTTTACGGTATATACAGTTGTAGCTAACGGAGCAACAGAGATACTTGATGTACTTGCACCTGTACTCCAGGTGTACGAAGTGGCTGCACCTGCCGTTAATACGGCATTTTGTCCACTGCAAATGGTTGAAGAGCTAACACTAATCGTACCGCTTGTATTAATGGTGATACTTACAGTTGCAGAGGTAGTACACGTTCCGTTTGCACCAATAACAGTATAGGTGGTATTAACAATTGGTGAAGCTGTAATGCTTGTTGTAGTTGCGCCTGTGTTCCAGGTGTATGTTGTAGCGCCGGAAACAGAGATCGTTCCCGTTTGTCCAACACAAATAGTTGCATCTGTTGTCGCTAAAACAGGATTTGAATTAACCGTTACAGTAGATGTGCCAACCACAAAACAACCACCGGCAGTATTAGCGATAACGGTATATACAGTTGTAACTGCAGGATTTACACTAACGCTTTGCGTATTGGCGCCTGTGCTCCATGTGTAAGAAACAGCGGCACCTGCAATTAAAGTGGCAGTTTGCCCGATACAAATTGTTGGCGAATTTACTATGATAGATCCAATAGCGCCAACACTAATACTTGCAGTGGCAGAAGAGGTACATGTACCATTGGCGCCTGTTACAGTATAAGTTGTTGTAGTTGCCGGTGTTGCTGAAATACTTGAACTGTTCGATCCGGTACTCCAGGTATAATTTGTAGCTCCAGATGCGGAAATTGTTCCGGTTTGACCCGTACACACAGTTGTATTTACAATTGCTAAGGTTGGCGTTGCGTTAACCGTAACAGTTGAAGTATTAGATGATATACAACCTCCGATGGTGGCATTGATAGTATAAATAGTTGTAACTGCAGGATTTACACTAACACTTTGCGTATTGGCGCCTGTACTCCAAGTATAAGTTGGGGCAGGTCCGGCTGTAAGTGTAGCCGATTGCCCGCTACAAATAGTAGAAGAGTTAACAGCGATGGGAGCCACAGGGTTTACCGTAATTGTTCCTGTAGCAGAAGAAGTACAGGTTCCTGTAGTTCCGTTAACAGTATAATTTGTTGTTGTGGCAGGTGTTGCAGTAATGGTAGCACTATTTGATCCTGTGTTCCAGGTATAAGAACTTGCGCCTGATGCAATAATCGTTCCGGTTTGTCCCGCACAAATGGTTGTGCTAATAACATTAATTGTTGGTGTAACATTTACATTAATAGTCGCTGTTGACGATGAGGTGCATGTACCATTTGCCCCCGTAACAGTGTAAACAGTTGTTACCAATGGGGCAGAAGTAATGGTAGGACTGTTGGATGCAGTATTCCATGTATAACTTGCAGCACCGGATGCAGAAACTGTTCCTGTTTGTCCGGAACAAATTGTTGCGCTAACAGAACTTAAAGTAGGAGAAGAGTTAACAGTTACAACCGATGTATTTGTTGCTACGCAGCCCCCGGCAAGTGTCGCGTTGATCGTATAAGAAGTTGTGCTTGTTGGATTCACACCAATTGTTGACGTATTTGCACCTGTGCTCCAGGTATATGAGGCAGCGGCACCCGCAGTTAAAGTAGCGGTCTGTCCGCTACAAATAGTAGGGGAGTTAACCGCAATTGCGCCAACAGCATTCACTGTAATTGTTCCAGTAGCAGAAGAAGTACAAGTTCCAGTAGTTCCATTTACGGTAAAGGTTGTTGTCACAGCAGGAGTAGCTGTAATGGTAGCACTATTTGATCCTGTATTCCAGGTATAAGTAGTTGCGCCTGATGCAGAGATCGTTCCCGTTTGTCCTGCACAAACAGTAGCGCTGTTCACATTAATTATTGGATTAGCAATTACCGTGATGGTTGCATTGGCAGATGAAGTACAGGTTCCGTTAGCGCCAACAACAGAATAACTTGTTGTACTAATTGGAGATGCGGTAATAGTTGCGCTATTTGAACCGGTTGTCCAGGTATAATTTGTTGCACCCGAAACAGAGACGAAGCCCGGTAAGCCTGCGCAGACCGTTGTGTTTATAGTACTCAATGTTGGTGTTGTATTTACTGTTACAGCAGCCGTGTTTGTGACAATGCAGCCACCGGCTACTGTTGCGTTTATTGTATAAATAGTAGTTGATGCAGGACTAATACTAATGGTTGACGTATTGGCGCCAGTGCTCCAGGTATAAGATAATGCAGCACCGGCGGTTAAAGTGGTTGATTGTCCGTTACAAATAGTTGATGAGTTAACGCTAATGGTTGCGCTGGCATTAACTGTAATTGTTGCGGTGGTTGCTGTGGTACAAGTACCAACTGATCCCGTAACCGTGTAAACCGTTGTTGCTAAGGGAGTAGCCGTAATAGTTGGACTGTTCGATCCTGTACTCCAGGTATAAGTTGTAGCGCCGGATACAGAGATAGTTCCGGATTGTCCGGCACAAACTGTAGCAGAAACCGGTGTAAGTGTTGGTCCGTTCGTAACGGTAATAACAACCGGGTCACGATAAATACCTTGTGGACAAAAGCCGGCGAACACAGTATAAGTTCCGGGAGTTGTAAATACCGAAGTTGTAAAAGCGCTGCCTGTGCCTAATTGAAGGCCACCTGCAATTGCAGTGTACCAGCCAATTGTTGCGGCAGCAGCAGTTGTAGTAGCAGTTAAATTCGCTGAATTATTCACGCAAATTGTAACATCGGGGCAAGCAGTTATTGTAGGAACCACTAATAATGTTGAAGTTACAACACCCGACCCACCAATGGTAGCACCGTTTGGAGGAAACAAAGTATTGATCTGGCAATTATTAGGTCCGGAAAGGTATTGAACAATCCCATTTATACCGCCATTTACAAAAGTAGTAATGGCTGAAGCAGTTGTGCCGATATAACCGCCACCGCCGCCGCCCCCGGGGCCATAAGCCATGGCAGTTGTGCCAAGAAAACCCGATTTCATTTGCTGATTTCCACCATCACCGCCTTTAGCGGAAACAGTTAAAGCATTAATTAGGCCAATTGAATTTATAACAATAGCGCCGCCACCTCCTGCACCGCCTGCTCCATCGCGCCCGTTACAATTATTAAAAGGGGCAGCACCCGTTGTGTTGGTGTTGAACCCATTGCCACCATTCGAAATGATCTGTCCGCCACCGGAAACAGTTCCATAACTAATAATATTTATAATTCCGCCACCGTTTGCCCCCGCGCCACCATAACCATCATTTTGGTCACCGGCGCCGCCACCACCGCCACAAAATAATCTTCCGGTATTATAATTCAAGGGTCTTCCGCCCATGCCTCCATAAGATCGGCGATTATCACCACCCCATGCGGCATTGTTGGGGGCGTTAGTTAAAGGACTAATACTTGCATTTGCAAACGTGTAACCACCTCTACCGCCACCCGACGAGCTGGAAGCTGCAAAGCCAGGCGACTCTAGGTTCCAAGCCGTGACGTATCCTGCCACGGAAATATCCGGATTACCCGTACCTGTATATAACGATGTATCACCGGCATTGGCACCTCCGCCACCGCCAGAATTATTGCTATTTGCACCACCCCCAGCATTGGCAATAGCTCCATGACAATATTTTCCCTGGAAAACGGCAAGGTAAGTATTTACGTCGCCTGCAATACCCTCGCCCTTTATAGCTCCTTCCTGCGGGTTGTTGTGCGACCATGCGCCTGCACCAAAAAAGGCACCTGTACTTAAAACGCCACCCCTAAAACCTAAAGCTGTTGCATCAATTCTTCCGGTTGGATTAATGGTTGTATTACCATCTACTTCAAGGGCAATAACGCCCCCCGTTGTGCCGTTCCAGCCAGGGCAAGTAATAGTGCCCGTTGCCGTAACATTTAAAGTGGTATAACGCGGAACTTTTACGATCTGTACTTTACCTGCGGCAGTATAATTATTTATTAAAGGACAATCAATTGTAATAACGTTACCTGCAACCGAAGCTAGTTCTGCATATTCGTTATTCCCGGCATTGTTATAGTTGGTAATTCTACCGTGGTTTGGCGCGAATGGACCGGCAGAACTTGTACCGGTAGCCGCTGAAGTAGCTGAATTTACGCTGGCACCCTGCATTTGAATTATGTAAATAAGATCTCCAACACCATAACCGGCAGCGCTGGCAACATTTATAGAAGTATTACCCGTAAAGGCATCAATTGTGAGAGAGGTGTATGCGTTAACGATGGTGCTGCCCACAATATTCCCGGCACCGTTTTTTCCTTTTTGAGAGAAAGCCGTTACAAAACAAAGAGATAAAAAAAATATTAAATGATACCTTTTCATTGTTTTCCCATAATGCAACTAATATAAGTATTTAGATTTTAGTTTTAGACCCTTTTTACTTAGTAAAAATGCCGTTTAACTCATTAATTTGCCAGTTTAATGGTTATTTAAAATTTAAAAGCCTTTAAGTTGACCTAATAGAAGGTAAATTTGACGTAATTATGCTGTTTAATCAGGAAGAATTTGAACATAAAATTGAGGCAATTAAACTCGAAAAGGGGCTTAAACTTTTCGTAAATAATAAAATTGAATTAGTCAATAGAACAGAAAATAATGTCTTCGTTTTTTTGATCGATGAAAAAATTTCCGGCGAGATCTCACTTCATTTAAATGGCGGAAAAATTCTTAGCTACAACTGTTACTGTAAAAATAAAAATTATTGCGAGCATTTAGCAGCAGTTAATTTTTATTTGCAGCAAGAAATTCTAAATATTCATAAAACTAAAAAAAGTCTCCGAAAAAACAGAACAAAAAATTTAAATCGAAGATCTTTTCTTCAAAAATATCTTAATGCAATAAAGACGATCACTGCGCCGTATTTAGCGATCTCAAAATTAAAAGAAATGCAGATCGAAAAAATAATTAAACAAATAAATTTTGAACATAGCGGCGCCTCAACTTTTAAACAGCAGTTTTATTTTCACCTCGCAGTTATTTCTGAACTAACTAAACTTACGAATTTTAATTTTCTAGAAGCCGCAAATGAATTAAACAAATTAATCAAAAATTCTTTCAATGAAATAGAAGCTTGTTTTATGAAAGGTCTTGTAAGCACTGAAAGATCTGCGTTTTTAGAGGCCACTCACTATTCTGTAAGGTCACAGGCAAATTTTCGAACTGGTACTTTTTCATTTTTAACTCCAAGAGCTTTATGTTTAGTAAACGACATAAATGATCTTGAAAATATAAAAGCTTCCTTAAAAAAGCGCAAACAGAACAAGAACAGATTAGATCCTTTTGATAGAAAACTTATTGCTGAACTTCAACTTTCAATTGTTGATGCAAAGCTAAAGGGTAAAACATATTCTTTAAAGAGCTTTGAATTTGCAATCGAGTTGCCTGTTGCGTTAGCACAAATAGAATTATGTAAAAAGAAAGACGAAAAAGCATTTAAATTTTTGGAGCAAGCGGGCGAAAAAAT
The DNA here is from genome assembly GCA_013697245.1 of Bacteroidota bacterium. Taxonomy (GTDB): domain Bacteria; phylum Bacteroidota; class Bacteroidia; order B-17B0; family Aurantibacillaceae; genus Aurantibacillus. The sequence goes on along the minus strand of JACCXH010000007.1, from coordinate 26,502 downwards.
AAAAAAAATAAACCTGAATAAATACCTGGATCTTATAGACGAGATCTTAATTTACGCTAAACAAAAAAAGAATAACGAGGTCGAACTAAATTATTTGTCAGAAAAATTTATTTATGGATTTGTGATTAATGAAAAAGATCTGCTACGTTTCATTGAATTGAGCAAAGAAATTAAAACCAATATTGACGGGCTTCTTAAGCGACTAAAAGAAGAGTCTGTTTTTTATATTTTTGAGAAAATAGCTGCTATTTTATTACATCAAAACAGGTTGGATGAGCTGATAATCGAAATAAAAAAAGAGAAAAATAAGTTTAGGTTGCTGAACGAAATTGTTATTAAAAAATTGCCAGAGTATAACTCAGATCTTCATGACCTTTATGTAAAGCATTTTGTGCAGGCAATTACCGAGGCTAAATTTCCATATTTTCAGGAAGAAGTTTTTAATAAAGCCAAAGTGTTTTTAGATCTTTTGCCCGCTGAAAAAAGAAATGATATAGTTGAAGTGTTAAAGGAAAAAATGCTTTACGAACGCCATTTGCTACAATACATCACAAAAATTTACCCGGTAATTACCTAATTTTTTTACCACAAAGAAAATTTTCTTAGTGTTTCTCAGTGTCCTCAGTGCCTCTTTGGTAAAATAGACTTTCTCTCACTCCTCAAGCATAAAAATAGCCTCGCCGAATTCGTTAACAGCTTTATTATTTTTCATAGCCTTTGCTTTTTCTAAGCCCGCTTTAAAAAACTCTAGGGCTTCGGTATTTTTTAATTGCGATTCAAATAATTTACCGAGTTGATAATAAGCGGCAATATATTCGGGCTCTAATCCTATTACTTTTTTAAATTGAAATTCAGCTTGTATCACATCCAGCTCGCCAACATATTCAATACCTAAAGCGTAGTTCAAAAAAATATCGTCGCGCTCTTTTTCAAGCATGGCCAACAACATGTCTATACGGTTTAGACGATCCATAAAAGCTTAACGCTAAGCAGAGGTAAATTGTTTTAAGAAACGCACATCGTTCTCAAAAAATAAACGCAGGTCTTTTACCTGGTATTTTAACATGGATATTCTTTCAATACCCATTCCAAAAGCAAAACCTTTGTATTTATTGGGGTCAATACTACAATTAGTAAGCACTTGCGGGTCAACCATACCGCAGCCCAGTATTTCTACCCAGCCGGTGTATTTACAAACATTGCAGCCCGCACCTTTACAAATAGTACAACTAATGTCCATTTCGGCACTTGGTTCGGTAAAAGGAAAATAACTTGGTCTTAATCTTATTTTTGTTTCGGCGCCAAACATTTCCTTCGAAAAATATAAAAGCGTTTGTTTAAGATCTGCAAACGAAACGTGCTCGTCAATATATAAACCTTCAACCTGGTGAAACTGGCAATGGGCGCGGGCACTAATAGCTTCATTACGGTACACCCTGCCTGGAGAAATTGTACGGATGGGTGGTTTTTGATACTCCATAATATGAACTTGTACGCTGGAAGTTTGTGTTCTTAAAACCATTTCAGGGTTAAGGTTCACATAAAATGTATCCTGCATGTCGCGCGCCGGGTGATTTTCGGGTGTGTTTAAGGCGGAAAAATTATGCCAATCATCCTCAATTTCTTTTCCATCGCTAACTGTAAAACCAATTCGGGCAAAAATATCAATGATCTGTTCTTTTACAAGCGAAAGCGGGTGGCGGCTACCGGTCTGCAGAGTAGGATAGGCGGGTAAAGTAAGGTCAATATCTTTTTTTTCGTTAGAGTTAGATTCTGATTCGAATTTTTCTTTTAGTGAATTTATTTTTTCCTGCGCTTTTGTTTTTAAGAGATTTAATTTTTGACCAACTTCTTTTTTAAGATCAGAAGGTACATTTTTAAAATCATCAAATAAGGCGGTAACTTCTCCTTTTTTGCTTAGCCACTTAATGCGGTACTCTTCAACCTGGTCTTTGCTTTGCGCGCCAAAAGACTCTACTTCCTCCAACAACTTATGTATTTTTTCGAGCATATTCACTTAATTACTTGATAATCTGTACAAAAATAAACAATTTTAAAGATTATAAGATGAGGTTTCTTTTGTTGATAGCTTTTTTGGGTATTAATGTGTTTTTTTCAAAGGCGCAATTAATAAGTTATTCTTTACACGATGGCGATACTATTAATGCCGTTGATAAAGACAGCCTTAAGCAAGGTGTTTGGCGAAGCTTTTGGCCAAACGGAAAATTAAGTAACGAAGTTATTTACCGTAATAATAAAAAACATGGTTTAGAGATAAGCTGGTATAACCATAGCAGTTGCGTTAAACAAGAAACTTATTATAACAACGGGCAGTTGGATGGCCCTGTAACCTTTTATTCGAAAAATTGTGCCAAAGAGTTTATTGAAAATTATAAGAATGGTGTAAAAGAAGGCCTTGAACTCAGCTATCACACAAACGGACGTTTAAAGGCGGAAGGAAATTTTAAGAAAGGAAACTTAGATGGGGTTTACAAAGTATATACAAAAACCGGAAAATTTGATTTTGAAAGCAGGACCACCACCGGGCCAATAGATTTTGATCCGGATATAGCCGATACTGCAAACAACAGTGTCTATAAGATCCTGAACAGAAATCCTAAATGGAAAAAAAATATTATTGTTACAGATCTTACATCCAGCATGTACCCTTATGCTAAACAAATTAATACCTGGCTAAAATTATTTTTTTTAAAAGACACCGCGCAACAGTACTTTGTTTTTTTTAATGATGGTGATAATAAGCGCGATGCAGATAAGAAGTTAGGAGTTACCGGCGGTGTGTATGTTTGCAGAGCTAAAACCTGCGAAGACCTTGTTAATACCATGAAATTGACCATTAAAAAAGGAGCGGGCGGCGATCCGCCGGAGAATGTGATCGAAGCAATTTTAACCGGTTTAAAAAAAGTAAGAAAGCCGGATAACGTCATTTTAATTGCCGATAATTGGGCCAAGGTGCGCGACATTCTTTTGCTTTCGCGGATAAAAGTGCCTGTAAGGGTTATTTTGTGCGGCGTTTATGAGGGTATGGAAATAAATACCGATTACCTGAATATTGCATACAAAACAAAAGGATCGATACATACCATTGAGCAGGATATTACTGAACTGATCAATCAAACCTCGGGTAAAAAATTTAATATAAATGGTTTTGATTATATTATTAAGAACGGAAGTATAAGGGCCAACTAATTCAAAAACAAAACTACTGAAAATAAAAAAAGCCGTTCACTAATGAACGGCTTTTTATTTAAATACAATTAAATTATTTTATTGTACAAGTAGTTTCTGAAGTAGTAACATAAGAACCACCAGAAAAGTTTGTAGTGTAAACACCTTTAGTTCCGTAACAATTTTCCATCTTTCTGAAGTCACCCTTCTTTTGTTTGTCTTTAACTGTTTTATCTGAACTTGTGCTTGTGCTAGTACTTGAAGTACTACCAATAGTTGTAACTGTGGTTGAAGTTGTTGAACAATCACAAGTACGTGTTTTTCTGCAAGATGCGCCAGTAACTGCTACAGCTACTATTGCTAATAATATAATTTTTTTCATTTTTTTAATTTCTTATTTTAATTTACAATCATCAGTTCTTGTTGTAGTAGCTCCAGATCCGCTAACAGTAGTATTTACAGATTTCTGGCAGATCGATTTTGCTTCGCCACCTTTAATGTCTTTGTAAGTAGTAACTTGAGCAGTACCAGTTGTAGTAGTTCCACTTGAACTTACGGTCGTAGTTGTACACTCACAGTCGCGATCTTTTTTACAAGACGCAAAGCTAATTGCAACAACTGCAATTGCTAATAAAGTAATTTTTTTCATTTTCGAGTTTTTTTAAAGTTTATGCGAAATAACACATAATTAACCATATGGACAAACTTTTTATCATAAATTGGGGTACCAAGTAATGGGTATTTATTTGGTTCTAATAATCTTAACTTAATGTAATTACCCTAATAACAAGCAATTAACCAACTGTTATGATTTTCTTTCGAGCAAAACTACATTTTCTACATGTGCTGTTTGTGGGAACATATCTACAGGTTGTACCTTAATAATACTATAATGGTCTTGCATTAAGGCAAGGTCGCGGGCCTGTGTGCTTGGGTTACAGCTTACATACACTATTTTATTTGGTAAAACGCTAATTATGGTCTTAATAACACCTTCAAACATACCGGCCCTTGGTGGATCGGTAATAATAACATCGGGTTTACCATTATTTAATATAAAATTATGGTTTAAAATGTCTTTCATATCCCCTGCAAAAAAGCTGGTATTTGTTATATTATTGGCCTTTGAGTTTTCGAAGGCATCTTTTATTGCATCTTCAACATATTCAATACCAACTACTTGCTTTGCATTTTTGGCTATAAAATTAGCAATCGTGCCTGTTCCGGTATAAAGATCATAAACGATCTCGTTTCCCGTAAGCCCGGCAAAGTCGCGTGTAATTTTATACAAGTTATAGGCTTGCGGCGAATTGGTTTGATAAAAAGATTTAGCACTGATCTTAAATTTAAGGCCCTCCATTTCTTCCAAAATATGATCTCGGCCGTAATAGGTTTTAATGTCAAGTCCAAAAAAAGTATCGTTGCCTTTATTATTATGTGTGTATTGTAACGATGTTATTTGCGGAAATTTTTCTTTTAAGAAATCAAGCAAACCAAACACTTCTTTTTCCTGCCATTCAAATACCGAAACAACCACCATAATTTCGCCAATGCTGGTTGTTCTTATAAGCAAGGTGCGTAATAAACCTATTTTATCCCTAATTCCAAAAAAGGAAAGATCATTTTTTAAAGCATACTCTCGTACCGCATTACGAATAGAATTACTTGGCTCGGCCTGTAAATAACAATTATTAATATCCAAGATCTTATCAAACAAACCGGCAATGTGGTAACCTAAGCCATTTTTATTTTCAACCTCTTCTTTAGAAGCAATTTGTTCGTTCGTCAACCATTTTTTATTTGAGAAACCAAACTCAAGTTTATTGCGGTAATAGTATTCATTGGCATTTCCCAGAATAGGCATAATCTCCGGAAAAGTTAATTTACCAATGCGTGTAAAAGCATCGTAAACATATTTTTGTTTAAACTCTAATTGACTTTTGTACGAAAGGTTTTGCCATTTGCATCCGCCGCAGGTTCCAAAATGTTCGCATTTAGGATCTACCCTTAACTCAGAGAGTTTTATGATCTTATCTACTTTACCTTCGGCAAGATTATTTTTTTTGCGGTGTACCATTACGTCCACCACATCGCCGGGCACAGCACCTTCAATAAAAACAACCAGTCCATCCTGTTTCGCAATAGCTTTACCTTCAGTGCTGATATCAATTACTTCAAGGTTTTCTAATATAAAATTCTTTTTGATCTTGCTCATAACGGGCTGTAAAAGTAGTCATTTTCTGTATACCGCAAACCCTGCCGGGGTTAGCTGTTATTACCTGAATAACCCTGGCGGGGTTATTCATAAAAAGTGCGTAATTTTGCAAAATGGCCCGTTACTTTTTAACGCTTTCTTATAATGGAACTAACTTTAATGGTTGGCAGATTCAGGATAATACACCTAATACAGTACAGCAGGTTTTAGAAGAAAAAGTATCGATGATCTTAAAAGAAAGGGTAGAGTTTTCAGGCGGTGGCAGAACAGATACCGGCGTAAATGCCAAAAATTACGTGGCGCATTTTGAAAGTAATTGTAAAGACCTTATCGAGAATAAAGATCACTGGATCTATAAATTCAATACGGTATTACCGATCGAGATCTCCGTTCAAAACATCCAAAGTGTTTTACCTGCCGCGCATGCAAGATATAGCGCTACCTCAAGGACATACTATTATTTTATACACCGCAAAAAAAATCCGTTTATTGATAATTTTAGTTTGTATGTTTATGGCGATCTTGATTTTGAATTAATGAACAAAGCAGCTTCTTTTCTTTTAGAGTATTCTGATTTTACCAGCTTTAGTAAATTGCACACACAAAATAAAACCAACAACTGTATTATTACAAAAGCTATCTGGCAAAAAACAAATATAGATCAGTGGCGATTTACAATTAGCGCCGATCGCTTTCTACGCGGCATGGTAAGAGCAATTGTAGGCACTTTATTATTGGTTGGCAAAAATAAAATATCTCTTAGCGATTTTAAAAAAATTATCGAAGCAAAAGACCGCAAGGCTGCCGGCACCAATGTAGAAGCAAAAGCTTTATTTTTAGTTGGTATTAATTACCCGAAAGAAATTTTTAGTGAGTAGTGATAAAAAAAATAAAGGATTGAATGTTGGATTACTTAAACGTATTTTAAGTTATACAAAACCCTATAACAAACTTTTTTACGGAGCTGTTTTTTTTACCCTGACCTTAGCATCACTGGCAATTGTGCGTCCGCTGCTAATCAGCAGGGCGCTTAACCAATATGTTACCGAAACAAAAGATCTTAATGGTTTAAATTTTATTTGTCTTTTAATTTTAGCGCTTTTATTTGTAGAAGCGTTTTTACAAATAATTAATTTACGCATCACTAATTTATTAGGCCAAAATATTGTAAAAGATCTTCGCAACCAGGTTTATAAACATATTATTCATTTAAAGAATTCTTATTTTGATACCACACCGGTGGGCACATTAGTAACACGTGCCATTTCGGATATTGAAAGTTTAAGTGATGTATTTGCGCAAGGCTTTATAGTTATTGCCGGCGATATTGTAATGTTGATCATTTTTGTGTGTGTGATGTTTGCTAAGAATTGGATCCTGACCTTATTAGCGCTTAGTACTATTCCATTACTATTTGTGGCCACTGCTTTATTTAAACGCGGGGTTAAAAAAACATTTACCATGGTGCGTAATGCTGTGGCTGCTTTAAACACATTTACACAAGAGCATATTACAGGTATGCGCCTGGTACAATTGTTTAACCGCGAAGAACAGGAATTTGATAAGTTCAAAGAAATAAACAAACAACACCGTGTGGCCAACATAAAATCTATTTTTTATTATTCTGTTTTTTTTCCAATTGTAGAGATATTGTCTTCTGTTTCTATTGCCATCATTATTTGGTTTGTGGGCGTAAAAGGCCACTCGTATAATTTTGGTTTAGGCGATATTACTTTTTTTATCATGATGATAAACATGCTTTTTCGTCCTATTCGCATGTTGGCAGACCGTTTAAACACTTTACAAATGGGTGTTGTATCGGCCGAGCGTGTATTTAAAGTTTTAGATACCGATGAAAAAATAAATAATGCCGGCACAATTAAATTTGAAAGCGTTAAACAAACCATTGAATTTAAAAATGTTTGGTTTGCTTATAAAGACGAACATTTTGTTTTAAAAGATGTTTCATTCTCAATAAAAGCAGGTCACACGGTTGCCCTGGTGGGTGCTACCGGCGCCGGTAAATCAACCATCATTAACTTATTAAGTCGTTTTTACGAATTAAATAAAGGCCAGATTTTAATAGACGGACTGGATATTCAAAAAATAGATCTCACTACATTGCGCAAGAACACCGGTGTTGTTTTGCAGGATGTTTATATGTTTAACGATACTTTAATAAATAACATCACATTAAATAATCCCGAAATAAAATTTGAAAATGTAGTTGCGGCTACAAAACAAATAGGCTTATACGACTATGTGATGTCGCTGCCCGGAGGATTTGAATACCAGGTAACCGAGCGTGGGCAAGGCCTTTCGGCAGGGCAACGCCAATTAGTAGCTTTTATAAGGGCCTTTGTTTACCAACCCAGTATTTTTATTTTAGATGAAGCCACTGCAACTATTGATACACAAACAGAACAGCTGATACAAAAAGCCGCACAAAAAATTTCGGAAGGAAGAACCTCTATTATTATCGCGCATCGCTTATCAACTATAAAACATGTAGATAAGATCTTTGTGTTCGATCATGGAAAGATCATTGAAGAAGGAAGTATACAAGAGTTGTTAAGCACCAATTCTAAATTCAAAAAATTATACGAATTAAATAATACAGTAGAGATCTAAGATGCCAACTAAACTTGAAAAATTTGCAGAGTTCGAATCGTTTGACAATTGTGTTACGCTTTTTTGGGAGAACCTAAGTAAAGGTTTTGCCTTAAAAGGTAAATGGCATAAAGAACATTTTAAGAACCAAAAACCAATTGTGTTGGAACTAGGTTGTGGCAAAGGTGAATACACGATTGGCCTGGCAGAAAAACATCCTGAAAAGAATTTTATTGGTGTAGATATAAAAGGCAATCGCATTTGGACCGGGGCCAAACAAGCCATCGATAATAATTTAAACAATGTTGCTTTTATAAGAACCAAAATAGATTTTATTGATTATTGTTTTGAGGCCAATGAGGTAGATGAGATCTGGATCACTTTTCCCGATCCGCAACCGCAAAGTCCGCGCGCCAAACAACGTTTAACGCACACATTATTTTTAGACCGCTATAAAAAATTCTTAAAGCAAGATAGCATTGTACATTTAAAAACAGATAGTACCGGCCTTTATGAATTTACTCTGGAAGTGATTAAAGAAAATAACTTGCCTTTGATTTGGCACACGAACGATCTTTATAAAAATTGTCCGGCAGACAGGCAGGAACTAATAAATATTAAGACCCATTACGAAACGCTGTTCACGGCTAAAGGAGAAGACATTAAATACATTTGTTTTAAGTTAGGTTAACTTTATGCTTATCGGCGCAATAGACAAACCCATCTAAATTTCTTTTTATTTCTGAAAATAAACCGTAATTTAAACCCTTCTTAAAGCTATCTATGGAAAAGCAGCCCTTGTTGGAAGTAAAGAATCTGGTAACACAGTTTAAAACTGACGACGAATTTATAAAAGCCGTTAACGATATTTCGTTTACCCTGCATAAAGGCGAAACTATTGGTATTGTTGGCGAGAGCGGTTCGGGTAAATCTGTTACCTCACTTTCTATTATGCAGCTTATTCCAAATCCTCCGGGTAAGATCACGCAAGGAGAAATAATTTATCACACAAAGGATAATAAAATAGTAGATCTTGTTAAGACCAAGAATGATGAAATGCGCCATTACCGCGGTAATGAGATAGCCATGATCTTTCAGGAACCTATGACCTCGTTAAACCCTGTAATTACATGTGGTAACCAGGTGATGGAGGTTTTATTACTTCACCGAAAAATAAGTAAAAGCGAAGCACGCGAAAAAACGATAAAACTATTTGAAGAGGTGCAATTGCCAAGCCCTGTTTTGATGCTGGACAGATACCCTCATCAATTATCCGGCGGACAAAAGCAAAGGGTAATGATTGCTATGGCCATGAGCTGCAACCCCAATATCCTAATTGCCGATGAGCCAACAACCGCGCTGGATGTAACGGTTCAAAAAACTATTTTGGAGTTGATGAAAAAACTTCAAATCCAACACAACATGGGAATATTATTTATTACCCATGATCTTGGCGTTATTGCTGAATTAGCAGATACTGTTGTTGTAATGTACAAAGGTAAAGTAGTTGAGCAGGGCCCTGTTCTTGAAATCTTTTCTAATCCAAAACACCCGTATACAAAAAGTTTATTGGCTTGTCGCCCGCCGCTAGATAGACGCTTAAAGCGTTTACCTGTTGTGAGCGATTTTATGATGCGTGGCGATGATGGAGAGATCATAGAGTTAAATAAAAAAGTAACCGATGCCATTAACAGCGTTACCATTAGTACTGAAGAACGCAAAAAAAATCACATCGAATTATATCAACGCGATAAGATCCTTGAATTGAAGAATGTAAAAACATGGTTCCCATCAGAGAAAACCTTGTTTGGAAAAGTGTTGAGCTATACAAAGGCGGTAGATGATGTCACCTTTGATGTATATGAGGGCGAAACTCTTGGACTTGTTGGCGAAAGCGGTTGTGGGAAAACAACATTAGGTCGTACTATTTTAAAGTTAACACAAGCAATGGATGGCCAGATATTTTATAAACGCCAGGAATTGTTGCGTATGAAAGAATCTGATTTCAGGCATCACCGAAAGGATATGCAAATTATTTTCCAAGATCCTTACTCATCTTTAAATCCACGCATAACCGTTGGCGATGCCATAATGGAGCCAATGAAATTTCATAATATTTTACCTACCAGCAAACAACGTCGCGAAAGAGTATATGAACTTTTGAGAAAAGTTGGACTGGATGAAAAATATTATTATCGCTACCCGCATGAATTTAGTGGTGGACAAAGGCAGCGTATTTGTATTGCACGCGCGCTGGGATTAAATCCCAAATTTATTATTTGCGACGAAAGCGTAAGTGCTTTGGACGTTAGTGTGCAGGCACAGGTTTTAAATTTATTGAACGAATTAAAAGAAGAGTTTAAATTCACTTATATTTTTATTAGCCACGATCTGAGCGTAGTTAAATTTATGAGCGATAGAATGGTAGTGATGCAACAGGGCAGGGTAGAAGAAATGGGAGATCCTGATGAGATCTACGTGAACCCGAAAAGTGAATACACGCGCAAACTTATCGACTCTATACCAAAAGGAAATATCGAAAATATAAAAGCAGCTATTGCCAGTAAAGAAAATAGCCAACCTTTTTCTGATTGGATGAGCAATGTCTCAACGAAAGAATAACCATGTGGGACTTCTTAAAACAATTAACCGACCCTAACAGCATTATTGAATACGGGGGCTTATGGTTATTGCTATTCGTAATCTTTGCAGAAACCGGTTTGTTTGTTGGTTTTTTTTTACCGGGAGATAATTTAATTTTATTAGCAGGCATTTTATGCAAAGCACGACCAGACCTTATTCATGTAAACTATTTTGTATTGGTTATTTTAATGGTAACTGCCGCAGTTGTTGGAAATGTTTTTGGCTATTGGTTTGGCAGAACTGCCGGTGAAAAATTATATTCGCGAAAAGAAAACTGGTTCTTTAAACAAAAACATATTGAGATAACAAAAACCTATTACAACAAATATGGCGGCAATGTAACCTTGATCATTGCACGTTTTTTGCCAATTGTAAGAACCTTTGCACCAATAATTGCCGGAGTTATAAAAGTGGATTTTTTAAAGTTTATGCTCTTTAATTTTATTGGTGCGGTTGCTTGGATAATTGGATTAAGCTCAATAGGGTTTTTTCTTGTTCAATTATTTCCGGAAATAACCAATTACATGGGCTATATTTTTATTGCCTTAATTGTGATTACCGCTATTCCTATTCTGAGAATAATTTTTAGAAAAAAAGAAAAAGTTTAAAAACCCAAAGGTTTTCCTTGGTAATAATCCAATACTTTTAACTTAAAAACGTAATCGTATTTGGCTTGAAGCAAATTACTTTCTGCGGCAAATAACCTGTTTTTTGAAGCGGTAAAATCAAAAGCGCTTATTACGCCGGCGTCAAACTTTTGTTGCGCATATTTGAACGATTCATTTGCAGCCTCTACACTTGCTTTTGAAGCAACATATTTATTTAATGCCGCTTTTGCACTCACATAAGCTTGTGAAACTGTTTTATAAAGATTTTGTTTTGCAAGATCAAGGGTAAAACGTGCGTTAAGCGCATTTAGTTTGGCATTCTTAATAGCAGTATGATTTTGCAGACCATTAAACAAAGGAATGTTTAAAGTAAAGCCCAGCGATTTGTTGACATTGTTTTTAAACTGATCGTTAAATGAAGTTTTACGGGTTATAAGTTGTGTGACCGGTGTGTAAACGCTATCGCCTTTATTGGTAATACCACTTACCTGATAGCCTGTGTAAGTTACACCTAAAATATCTTTTGCTAAACCAGATGTACCTGTTCCCATACTGGCGTTAAAAGTAAGTGTTGGACTAAGTCTACCTTTACTTGCTGCCAAAGATCTTTCGGCACTTAAAATAGAATATTCGCCTCGTTTAATGCTTGGCTGTGTTTTTAAACCCGACTCATAAATGAACTGAATGTTGTCAGCTAAAAGAGGGCCTTCTGTTACATCTAAAACCGGCCTTACAATTGAAAAATTTGTTATCGAATCTAAATTCATTAATTGTCTTAAGTTTAACATGGATATGGCTACATTATTTTCGGCGGTAATAAAGTTTACCTGTTCATTTGCCAATTGCGCCTTAATATCATACTCAATACTTTTTGCAATGGCGCCGGCAATAACTAATTTTTGCGTACGTTCTAATTGTTCCTGAGTTACTTTGGTTTGATTTTCGGAGATCTTTAAAAGCTCTTCGGCAAAAATAACTGAGATGTAGGCGTTGGCAACATTTAAAGAAAGATCGTTTTGAAGTTGCTTTACATTCTCAACACTGCTTAAATAATTATATTCGTTTGCTTTAATGTTATTGTATTGGCTTAAACCGCTCCATAAAACAACGCTGCTGGCAATATAAAAATTTTGCGATAGAACTTCTGTGTTCGCAAATGTATTTGTAAACCTATCAATAGTTTGCCCGAAATTATAATTATGTTGCGCGCCGGCATTTAAAGAGGGTAATATTGAAGCCTTGCTTTGTATAGAATTATTTTTAGTTATCTCTGAATTTATGGCCGCTTGTTTTAAGCTGATATTATGCTTTTCTGCATATGCAATACATTGCTGAAGGTCCCAACCTGTTTGAGAGGACGATATCAACGCAAAAAAAAGAGAAAATACTAAGAGTAAATTTTTCATTGGTAGTATTAAAGCATAAAATTAAATAAATTATCGCGGTTAAATACTTAAAAGATCAAAACTTACACTAACGGCAAATAATAGGGTTTTCATGCCTGAAATAACGGAGAGATTACTCCGCATTTTTCTTAACAGCCTTAGTGTTTAAGGTAATAACAAAGATAAGGAACAGCAGGCTGGTGCTTACTACTGTTATTAAACCAAAAGTGGGTTGGTTAAAGAAGTAGGTTAATAAAGAAGCGCCAATAGTAATAATACTAAAAGAATAAATAATAACTACTGTTTTAACATGGCTGTATCCGCAATCAATTAATTTATGATGCAAGTGAGTCCTGTCTGCGTTAAACGGTGACTGTCCTTTTAAAGCTCTTGTAATGAAAACGCGCAACGTATCTAATAAGGGATAAATTAGAGCGGCAATAGCGAAAACGGGTTTACTTACGTTTACCCAAAACGAATCTAATTTCTGGATCGGGAATTCGATCATTTTAATGGCAAGGATACATACAAACACACCGATTACTAATGAACCGGAATCGCCCATGAAGATCTTTGCCGGCGAAAAATTAAAGATCAAAAAGCCCAATAACGAACCGGCCAATGCAAATGATAAAGCCGCGTAAGGAAAATCATTAGCATAAATGAACCAAATACCAAAACTGGTGCTGGTAATAAGTCCAATGCCTGCCGCAAGGCCATCAACACCATCAATTAAATTAATAGAATTAACCACCACCACATAAGTAAAGATCGAAATAAATACACTGCCCCAATAAGGAATATCATATACTCCAAAAATGCCATGCAAGCCAGTAATGCGGATATCACCCATTAAAACCAAAATAAGGGCTACCACAATGTGTGCGAATAATTTTTTTACAGGTGCCGTGCCAATAATATCATCCTTTACACCAACAAAAAATAAGATAAGGCTTGTGGCAACAATTAATTTAAATTCTTTAACCGACTCAAAAATGGTCTCGTAGTGAATCATATCGTCAATATTATACCACAACGCGTATGCAAATAAAGTGCCGGCATAAATAATAATACCGCCAATAGTAGGAACCGAACCTTTATGGATTTTCCGGTCTTCGGTTGGCACATCTATCAAGCGCTTTAATACGGCCACTTTAATAAGCGCCGGTGTTGAATAAAGCACAACAATAAATGCTGTTAAAAAAACGAGGATTAATACTGCCATTTAAAAATCGTAATATAAATTATAGATACTTGTTCTAATGCCTAAATATATATAATTAGTTTGGTTGTTGAGGTTTGCAAAGTTATTAAAATTTTGCGCCCTATAGGTCATGCCTAAATTTACATTAAAATTATATGCAGGGTTAATTAAATAACCAATTCTCGCATTAATTAGCTGGTTAGTGTAATAATACTCGCCGCTTTTAAGCAAATTTTGATAGTTATATTTTAAATTCACAAAAAAACGTTTCCATTTGTAATCGCCAATAACAATAAACTCTTTTCCCGATCCTGGTGTATAAGCCAAATTTTGATTGTATTGCGAATAAGATTGATTAGTGGTTGTGCCAAGCGGGTTTCCATAACTGTTCTCATTTACATCATTGTATTCTACTTGCAGGAATAAATTCTTTACACCCAAAACATCAAAATAATTTGCGCCAATCTGATAGCCAACGCCATTACCATATTGTTTGGTATTGCTTAGGTCATCTGCCATTATCTGGCCATATAAATTTATTTTATGGGTCAATTTAATTTTAATATCGCCACCAATTAAAATGTTGTTTTTATTAGTTAATTGGTATTGCGCTAAATTTGAATAGATGACCGGATTAAAATATTGCCAGGTAAGATCTTGTTTGTTTCGTTTATCACCCGCATGCCAGATCATTCCCTGGAAGAACCCAAAATTAATTGACTTTGTAAGGTTAACACTAAGATATTGAAAAGAGGCCGCCTTTTTTTGATATAACCTTTCGGTATTGGGAGTAATAATTAATGACGCATAATCTAAATTCATCAAAGCGGCATAAATGTTCGTATAACTTAGCCTGCCTTTAAACCATTGCTGAGTAACACGTGCATAAGGATAATTAAATGCATTATCACTTAAAAGCAAAGAGCGATATCCGTTCCCGATCTTTTGTTTGCCATGGCCGATCTGTATATTTAAATTTTTTAGCGGTTGTACCGAAAAAAAGCCAGAAGAAAAAGCATAGTCATAACCATATGCTTTAAAAGCTTTCCAACGTCCCTGGCCCGGCACAACAAGACTTGCTTTTGTAACATTAGAAATATAAGTTGGAAATGTAGATTGATTTTCGGCAAACATAGTTTCAAAATAAAATTTGTTACCTATATAGCCACTGGCAATAACACCGCGGGTATTTGTATTTAAACGACGCTTAAGTGTATCACTAACGTCTTTACCTTCCTCAAAATTTAAAATAGGATCCAACCGTAGTTTAAAATTTTCTTTCGAAGGCTCTACACGCACAACATGTTTAAAAAAAAATGCGTCAAGCGCAGGATCATCAGTAATATATTTAAAGATCCGGTGAGTATCCGCTACATGAATATATTTGTTATTAAAAAAATGAATGTATGGTTTTACATTGGTGTGAATGGCAGAATCTTTTGCTGCCAAGGCTCTTTCCGTTAATAATGAAAAGTGATAATCATTAGGCATGTTGTAGAACTGCGATTTACTATCAAGAGACATAAGAAGCAAGGCAACAGGAAACAAGACAGATCTGCACTTATATGAAAACTTTATACCCGGCATTTTTGTCTTACATCTTAAATCCCTTTGGTCGTGCATCAAAATTACCAAACCTTTACATTTTCTTTTTTCTTAAAATCTTCGTAAACAGACCTAATGCCTGCTTCTAATTCTATTTTATGTTTCCAACCCTGACTATGAAGAAAGCTAACATCCATTAATTTTCGTGGTGTGCCATCAGGCTTGCTAAGATCGTGTTTTATTTCGCCGGTATAGTCTACAATTTTTTGGATCAGTAAAGCCAAATCTTTTATAGATATATCAGTTCCGCAACCAATATTAACATGCTGCGAGCCGCTATAGTTATTCATTAAATAAACACAAGCATCGGCCATATCATCGGCATGCAAAAATTCGCGTTTGGGCGAACCGGTACCCCACATTTCTACAAAAGGAAGGTTGTTTTGTTTTGCTTCATGAAACTTACGGATCAAAGCAGGAAGAACATGCGAGTTGTTTAAATTATAATTATCGTTAGGGCCATATAAATTGGTTGGCATTACCGAAATAAAATTACAATTGTATTGCCTTCGATAATTCTCACATAATTTTATTCCTGCAATTTTTGCAATAGCGTATGGCTCGTTCGTGTCTTCCAAAAAACCACTTAATAAATATTCTTCTTTTAAAGGTTGTGGCGCTAATTTTGGGTAGATGCAGGATGAGCCTAAGAATAAAAGTTTAGTTACTTTATTTTCGTATGCAGAATGAATAATATTATTCTGGATCATTAAATTATCATACAAAAAATCGGCGCGGTAGGTGTTATTTGCCTGAATACCTCCAACTTTTGCGGCGGCTAAAAAAACATGCTCGGGTTTTTCTTTTTCAAAAAAAGCAGCCACTTTCAGCTGGTCGCGCAAATCCAGTTCGGCCGAAGTCTTTAAAATAAAGTTTGAAAAACCTTTTTTTTCTAAGTTGCGTAGTATGGCAGAACCCACCATTCCTCGGTGGCCGGCAATGTATATTTTTGAAGAAGTTTCCAAGTTTTATTTTTAAATATTGAACAATGAACTTTACTATTACTAAAAGTACAATTTACTCTTTATAGTTAAGTACTTTGTGGCCGCCTTCAATTAAATATTTATCGCGTTTAAATAATTCAACATCGGCCAAAACCATTTCTTTACATAATTCTGCAACTGTGTAAGTTGGCGTCCAACCCATTTTAGTTTTTGCTTTTGTGGCGTCGCCAACTAAAAGATCAACTTCGGCAGGTCGGTAATATTTAGGATCAATTTCTACTACTGTTTTTCCGGTAGCAATATTAATTCCTTTTTCATTTTCTGCTTTGCCTTCCCATTTTAATTTAATACCAACTTCTGCAAAAGCCATATTAATAAATTCGCGCACGGTAATTTTAATTCCTGTGGCTAAAACAAAATCCTCGGCTTCGCTTTGTTGTAGCATGCGCCACATACCTTCTACATAATCTTTTGCATGGCCCCAATCCCTTTCGGAATCAATATTGCCCATAAATAATTTTTCCTGTAGACCTAAACTTATTTTTGCAACACCGCGTGTAATTTTACGGGTAACAAATGTTTCGCCTCGTAACGGACTTTCGTGATTGAACAAAATACCATTGCAGGCAAACATGCCATAAGCTTCGCGGTAATTTTTTGTGATCCAGAAAGCATATAATTTTGCCACGCCATAAGGACTGCGAGGATAAAATGGGGTTGTTTCTTTTTGAGGGATCTCCTGAACAAGACCATAGAGCTCAGAAGTAGAGGCTTGGTAAAAACGTGTTTTCTTTTCAAGGCCAAGGATACGAATGGCCTCTAAAATACGAAGTGTGCCTATGCCATCAGCATTAGCGGTATATTCGGGTGTATCAAAACTTACTTTTACATGCGACATGGCCGCTAAATTGTAGATCTCATCCGGCTTAACTTCCTGCACTATTCTAATCAGGTTTGTACTATCTGTAAGATCGCCGTAATGCAATTTAAAGTTAACATGTTTTTCGTGCTGGTCCTGATATAAATGATCGATTCTATCGGTATTAAATAAAGAACTGCGGCGTTTAACGCCATGCACTTCGTATCCCTTACTTAAAAGCAATTCTGAAAGATAAGCGCCATCTTGCCCGGTTACCCCTGTAATGAGTGCTACTTTTGCCATAATTTATAAAGTAACAATATTACAAAAAATTAACGTATAAAAATCAACCAAAACCAGCAAATGATAAGGCAATTTTTAAGTATATTTGAATTTTATTCAATTTAATAAACACGTAGATACGCACAAATGAAAACTACTTTCACAAAAAAGAACTACTACATTTTATTGGTAGGAATTGTATTTATTGCACTTGGTTATTTGTTAATGATAGGTGGCGGCAGCGAAGATCCAAATATCTTTAACCCTGCTATTTTTGATTTTCAACGTATCACGCTTGCACCTATTTGCTGCTTAATTGGTTTTGTAACCATTGTAGTTGCAATTATGTGGAGGCCAAAACAAGAAGCAGAACCCAGTAATTCATGAGCCAGGAGCAGGCCGCTAATTCTTTAGCCCCAAAAAAGAAAAACAAATTTAAAAGATTCGCACTGTTTTTCCTTTTATTTGTAATTCTTTTCTTGTTCATCTATTATTTTATTTGTGGTATTACTTATAGTGAAGGCACACGCTCAGGCGTGTTAATTAAAGTAAGCAAAAAAGGATATGTTTTTAAGACCTTTGAAGGTGAATTGAATATTGGTGGCGTTAACCAGGGCGAAGGAACTTTTATGCCTATGACGATCTTTAAATTTTCTACCACAAAAAAACCTATTTACGATTCGATGGAAAATTACCAGGGACACAAAGTAGTTTTAAAATACAGACAGGTAGTTAAAAATTTTTTTTGGCAAGGTGAAACAGACTATTTTGTTGACCATGTTTCTTTAGTTAAATAAATTATGTCGTATCTACAGGCTTTAATAATTGCCATTGTTGAGGGTTTAACTGAGTTTCTGCCCATCTCATCAACAGGTCATATGATGATCACCACCGCCATTTTAGGAATGGAAATCACACCTTTTGTAAAATTATTTACCATTGCCATTCAACTAGGCGCTATTTTAAGCGTGGTTGTATTGTATTTTAAACGCTTTTTTAGATCAGTCAATTTTTATTTAAAACTAGTGGTTGCCTTTATCCCAAGCGCTATTGCCGGGGTACTTTTGGGCGATTGGATAGATGCCCAGTTAGAAAATGTTTTTGGCGTTGCAGTAGCACTTTTTGTTGGTGGAATTATTTTATTGTTTGTAGATAAATGGTTTAAAGATCCAACAATAAAAACAGAAGAAGAAATCACCTTTCCTTCAGCTTTTAAAATTGGGTTGTTTCAATGCCTGGCTTTATTTCCGGGTGTTAGCAGAAGCGCCTCAACAATTATTGGTGGTATGACACAAAAACTCACACGCCAAAACGCGGCGGAGTTCTCTTTTTTTTTAGCGGTGCCAACCATGTTTGCGGCTACTGCAAAAAAAATGCTCGATTTTTATAAAGATGGCATTACTATAAATTCTCACGAAATTAAATTATTGGTCTTTGGCAATATTATTGCATTTGTTGTGGCCGCTTTGGCCATTAAATTTTTTATTGGTGTGTTAAATAAATATGGCTTTAAATATTTTGGTGTTTACCGCATTATTGTTGGTGGCACGCTTATTGTGCTATTTCTGGCGGGAATAAAAATTGCCATTGTGTAACAAACACTGTCTTGTTAATTAATCTTTTTGTATTTAGCTGTAAGCGTTGAATAAAAAAATAAATTCGCTTATAAATTATTTACTTTGAGCGATAACCTGACAAAAAAAAGACTGCGTACTTCCGGCATTACGGTAATTATTAGCTTATCGCTGGTTCTGTTTATGTTAGGGGCTTTGGGGCTTTTGGTAATAAATGCAAATAAATTATCAAAGCACTTTAAAGAAAATGTTGGTTTCCAGATCTATTTAAAAGATACCGCCAGCTCGGCGCAAACAGATGGTTTATTGCAGGAAATAAGTAATTCTAAATACGCAAAAAGCGTTAACCTTATTAATAAAGAACAAGCTGCCGAAAAATTAAAGGCCGATCTTGGCGAGGACTTTGTTTCTTTTTTAGGAAGCAACCCTTTGCTTAATTCGATGGAAGTGAAGCTAAATGCTAATTATGCCAATACCGATACTTTACAAATAATTGAAAAAACGCTTTTGCAAAAAAGCTATGTGAAAGAAGTTGTTTATCAAAAAGACATGATCAACAACTT
Source organism: Bacteroidota bacterium (assembly GCA_013697245.1). Lineage (GTDB taxonomy): Bacteria > Bacteroidota > Bacteroidia > B-17B0 > Aurantibacillaceae > Aurantibacillus. The sequence continues at coordinate 6,821 of JACCXH010000007.1, read as the reverse complement.
AAATAAAAACACAAAAGCCATCGCTTTTTTTATTTTAATTTTTAGCGGGGCACTTTTAATTGTGGCCATTGCGCTTATAAATAACACCATTCGCCTTTCAATTTATTCGCAACGGTTTTTAATAAGAACGATGTATTTGGTTGGTGCCACAAGATCTTTTATAAGTAAACCTTTTATTTTTAAAGGTGTGCGCCAGGGAATAATTGCCGGAATAATTGCCAGCGTTCTATTAGTTGCTTTATTGGCTATAAGTACACGTTTTATTCCGGACTTACTACAATTACAAGACGAAAACTTGTTGCTTATTTTATTTTCGGCTATTGTATTAGTAGGTGTTATCATCTCTGCTTTTAGCGCTATGCTTTCTGTTTTAAGGTTTTTACGCCTAAAAACAAGCGACCTTTACTTTTAGGTATTCTTAACTATAAGGTATTACTTTATTTTAGTAAATTTGTAAATCAAAATTTTAACTATGAGCACAAATTTTAGAAATACCCCAATTGAAAACATGCAAAGTGGAACTGTAACCAGTCAAAATACTGTATTACGTTCAGCATTTGCGTGGATGAGTATGGCAATGGTATTGACCACACTTTCTGCTATTTTATTTGCCTATGTACCACAATTAACCTCATTGCTTTTAGAGCCAAATGAATTTGGAGGATATAATCCAACAACATTAGCCTATGTAGTAATGTTTGCGCCATTGCTATTTGTTTTAGCGATGAGCTTCGGTATAAATAAAATGTCCTTACCTGTTCTAATAGGCACTTTTGTGGCTTATTCTGTTATAAATGGCATTAGCTTTAGTTTTATTTTCTTTGTATATAATATTGGTTCTATATATAAAGTTTTTTTAAGTACAGCCGGTTTATTTGCTTTAATGGCAATTGCGGGTTACACTACTAAAACAGACCTTACAAAATTAGGAAGCCTTTTAATGATTGGTTTAATTGGAATTGTAATTGCCTCGTTAATAAACTTATTCATGCGCAGTCCCGGAATGGATTATATCATTAGCATAATTGGTGTAATTATATTTACCGGTTTAACAGCTTATGATGTTCAAAAAATCAAAAATATTGGCGAGCAAGCGGGCGATTCTTCAGAGAGCCGCAAGTATGCAGTAATGGGTGCATTAACTTTGTACCTTGATTTTATTAATTTATTTTTATTCTTGTTACGTTTATTTGGAGGAAGGAAATAATAATTAAAGCATTTTAAAACTAACATTTTAGGACCGGCGTTTGTCGGTCTTTTTTTTACCTAAATCGAACAAATACAGACTTTTAAATGTTAAAATCTGCCAATTGGGCATTTCAATTAGTGAGATAATCACATAAATGAGTGAAAAATAGTTCCTTTTTTGGGTAATGGGTTAGTTTTACCATATCAAATTAATATATTATGAAGAAAATATGTAAAGCGGCGTTGTTTATCTCACTAACAATTAATTTATCGGTTAGTGCGCAAACAAATAAAAGTGTTGGTAATAATGCCAATACTCAAACGCAAGGGGATGTTGTGGCAGATGTAAAAAAAGGTTTTGTTGAGAATCAGGATTACCTGAACTCATCTTCTTCATTTAAAAATTATGTTCATTTCTATGCCGATTCATTAAAAGGTTTTGATGAGAACACATTAAAAGCACAACTTTTGGGAAGAGGTTTTTATGGTGCTGAATTCATGCACGTCATGAATACACAAAAACGTGATTATATCGATCAAAAATATAAAATAGGAAATTATAATCCGGCAAATTCATCGCAAATTGGTAACAAACCTATTGGCGGCGGTAACTCTGTAAATAGCGCACCTTGTGTGAACGAAGATTTTGAATCAACACCGGTTGGTAGTTACCCAAACAACGGAGCAGCAGTTGCCGGTTGGACAATTGGTAGTGGAAGTAATGGTTTTCCAAATGGAGGCGCGTGCGTAACACCTAACTATGGTTCAAACGGTAGCCCTGAATTTTCAGTTGTAGCAACACCAATTGCAAGTGTATTGTATCTTGGATCCCTTCCAAATTCTCCATTAGGTGGAAATAGAGTTATCAGAATGGGAGATACAAATCCCGGCACTTTAATTAACCAGATCAAACAAACATTTCCTGTTACCTCAGCTAATACTTTATTTCAATTTGCTTATGCAGGTTCATGGGACGGTTCGGGTCATGCTTGTTGCGATCAACCATTCTTTAAAGTAGACTTATATAACTGCGCTGGCGTTCCACTTCCATGTTCTTCCATCAGTTTAACTCCTTCTGGTTCTGGCTGTACTTCTGGTGTACCGGGTTATACTGTAGATCCAACTACTTTAGTTTCTTGGACAAATTGGGTGGTAAAATATATTGACTTAACACCCTATATCGGTAGCTGCGTAACAATTAAAGTTACTAGTGGAGATTGTAATGGTGGTGCTCACCATGGTTGCTGCTATTTTGATTCAAGATGCGGTGGTAACCAAGTTGGAAGTGGTTTAGGTGGAAACGGTGGTCCGGTTGGTGGCCCGGTAAGTTTCTGCTTTGGATCTAACATTGCGAGTATAGTTGCACCTTTAGGTTATGCATCATATTCATGGGCCGGACCTCCAGCGATCTCTTACACTCCAGCTTTGGCAAACGCTCCCAATATTACAGTTACTCCGGTAAGCGCAGGTATGGTATTTACAGTAACAATGGTATCTGCTTCTGGCTGTACTTTTACAGCAAAGGATACAATTAAAATTTCAAGTGTTTACATCAATGGTATTGCTACCGCTTCAACGTGTCCGGGTGGGGCCAGTGGTTCGGCCACGGTCTACGCATCAGGTAGTAGTTCGCAGATAACGTATACGTATACAAGTATTTCCAATCCTACAATGAACTTAACAGCGAGTACATCGTCTGTAATAAATAATTTACCCCCCGGCTCATACTCTATTACCGTTCAGGGTGGCGGGGGTAGTTGTGGTACCGCAACATCAACATTTGTTATTGGTACATCACCACCTAATTTATTTCAATACACCAAACCATATTGTGGTACGCAGGCCTATTTAACAACAGCAGGGGGAACGAACTTTCAGTGGTATAATAATTTGACGCCTATACCCGGTCCGCTTGGTACAGCAGCAAATTATACTGTAAATAACCCAACAAATGGAGCTGTTTATTGGCTGTCGTATGTTACGCCGCAAGGTTGTAAAGATTCTGCAAAATTTACGTTGTCTGCAACACCTCCTGGCGCTGTATCTGTTCCGAGTATTGGGGTTATATGCCCTGCTGCAACTAATGGCACAGCTGCTGTAGTAATTACCCCTGCCGCTAATGCGCCAACCGGATTGAACTCCTATCAGGTATTCTCTACAAGTGGCCCTATTTATTCTGTAAATTTAACACCAACAGCATCAAACACTTTTGTGCCTACAGGTTTAGCCGGAGGTACTTATAGCGTTGTTGCGTTTGACGGATCGTGTAAATACAGCACAACATTTACGGTAACACCGTATACATTCACCTATAATATAGCGCCGCTTACACCTACGATATGTCAAGGTAATAATATAACCACATCGGTGACACTTGTTAACCAAATAGTTGGTACACCTTGTTCTAATACGGGTGTTGGGCCTGCTTGCTCTAATCCAAATATGGTTCAATTAGGAAACTCCGCTACGGTTGGCCAGCAATGGCAATTTCCGCAACCATATTCAAAATATTATTATGCTCATCACACGCAGATCTTATACAGGGCCTCTGAATTAACTGCTAGTGGTGCAATGGCAGGTTATTTAAGCAGTATATCTTTTAATGTGAGTGGTGTAAATGGAGTTGCAAATATTCCTGGCTACACGATAAAAATTAAATGTACAGCGGCATCTGTTGTTACAATTATGGATAACCCGGGTACTTTTACTCAGGTATTCAATAGCCCTAACTACACCCCGGTATCTGGTTGGAACCAACATAACTTTAGCACGCCTTATTTCTGGGATGGTGTTTCAAATATTTTAGTTGACATCTGTCAGAACTCTTCTACATGGCAGTTCATTGGCGCAACAGCTTTCTATACACCAACTTCATACAACTCTACTGCATATGATTATGCATTTAGTCTTGCTTCAATTTGTGGTTTATCAAACGTTTCAGGTTTTTCTCCAAACAGGCCAAACACTAAGTTTGGTAATTGCCCAACAACTACTGCAAACATGTTTACATTTGCTTGGTCGCCTCCAACATTCTTATCAAATACAACTCAAACAACCAGTATTGTTACACCAACTACTGCACCTGGCACGGTTTCAACAATAAACTATTCTGTTGTTGTTACACCAACATTTGTAAACTGTCCTATAACAAATACATTTGCTGTAACAGTTGTTAACCCTGTAACACCTACAATTACTCCAATTAACGAGTTTTGTACAAATGCTTCACCGGTTACAATTACAGTTACTCCTACCGGTGGAACATTTACAACAAGCGTCCCTTCTTTACCAATAAATCTTAACACGGGTGTTATTACACCATCGTTAGCGGCTATTGGTACAAATACATTTATGTATGCGGTTGGTATTGGCACTTGCGTTGCGACAAATACAGGATCATTCCTTGTTACTCAATTTAATACAGCTGCCTTAACGGGTACCATCGGTAACTTATGCGTTACTAGCCCTGCTTCTAATTTAAATGCCATTGTACAAAGTACCGTAAACGGTATTTGGTCTGGAAGCGGTGTAGTAGGAAGTTACTCATTTAATCCGATAGGTTTAGCAACAGGTATTTATACTTTAGGATATAATACTACTTCAGCGCCTAATGCAACACTATGTCCGGATTCGAGACAATTATTAGTATCGGTATTAAACCCACCGCAACCAACAATTGTACCTGCTGGTCCATTATGTAATAACGCGCCTAATTTCCAATTAGGAGTTGCTCCTAATAGTGGAACATGGACTGCTACAGCGTATAATAATATTGCCGGAACATTCAGTCCCGCACTTGCTGCAATTGGCGCTAATACGGTTCAGTATGTGATTGGGACGAATACTTGTAATGTTCAGGACACAAAAACAATTTCTATTGAAGCCTACGTACCTGCAGTAATTACGGGTAGTATTGTAGATCAATGTAATACAAATTCACCTATTAATTTAATTCCTCTCAGTTCAAACAACCTAGGTATATGGAGTGGTTCGGGTATTACCGGAACTTTATTTAATCCATCTAATTCAGGTGTAGGAAGTATCGTTATAACATATAACACGTCTTCTTCGCCAAGCGGCTTATGCCCTGCGCAAGCAAGCTTAGCGGTTAATGTATTCTCTTTAGCTGCTCCGGGTATTAGTAAGCTAGGGCCTTTTTGTAATACTGCGGCACCTGTACAATTACAAGTTTCGCCTTTAGGTGGTGTGTTTAGTGGCGTTAACAATGGCGCAACAACTCCTGCTGGCGGCTTCAGTCCATCATCTGCAATTATAGGAGATAATTTAGTAAACTATACTGTTACATCTGGTCCTTGTATTGCTTATGCAACTACAACTATTACCATCGAACAATTTGTATCTGCTGATTTTGCGAAATATGCAGGGCCATATTGTAAAAATGATGCGCCTATTAACTTAAATAGCCTTGCTCAAAATCCAGGTGGTTTATGGAATGGCCCGGGTGTTATTGGAAGTTTATTTACGCCGGCAAGTGCAAACATCGGCAATAATAATGTAATTACTTATTTAACGCACTCAATGCCAACTGCAAGTTTATGTCCTGATACAAGTGCTATAAGGATTCAGGTAAACGATATCCCAGTTGTTTCTATTCTAAGCAACACGGAAAAAGGTTGTGCTCCAATGGAGATCATCTTTAACACACCAAGTGCAAATACCGGAACCGGTCTTTGGAACTTAGGTGATGGATCTGAGCCACAATCCGGATTATCTGTAACTCATACATTTGCAACACCGGGGTCTTATACTGTTACATTTAATTATCAAGATGAAATTGGTTGTTCTGCACAAGCGGTTTTACAAAACCCAATTGTTGTGTACGAAGTGCCAAAAGCAGATTTTAGCTATAACCCTAATGAGGTAACAATTGCTACCCCTGAAGTACAGTTCTCTAACCTAACTACTATTTTAGGACACAGTACTTATCAATGGCAGATCGGTAATTTGTATCAAGTAAATGAGGTTGATCCAAAAGTGATCTTCCCGCAAGCTGGTGATTATGAAATTACTTTAACTGCAACTACTATTAACGGTTGTAAAGATGTTATCAGCAAAGTGCTACAGGTTAAAAATGATTTTGGAATTTATATTCCAAGTTCATTCACACCAAACTATGATGGATTGAACGATTATTTTATCCCTGTGTTCTCGCCATATGGTTTAGATCTTAAAACATACAGCTTAGAGGTATTTGACCGTTGGGGTGAGCAATTATTTTCAACTAAAGATGCAACTGTGGGTTGGAATGGAACGGTTAAGAACAGGGGCGATGAGCCTTTAAAAAATGACACTTACGTTTATAAAATTAGATTTAAAGATATTGATGGTAAGATCCATAATAAAACCGGACATGTTACTTTAATGAAATAATCAGTAAAACACATATACACGAATTGTCCCCGGCTTGCAAAAGTCGGGGATTTTTTTTTGAGTTAAAAAATGAAAATAGCTGCTAAATGCCTAGCACATAAACACATTAAATGAGTTAATTAGGGTTCACTTAAACTCACAAAGTGTTTATAAATAAAGACCTTTAGGGATAAAAAAACAAAATAGATGCAAGACATTTGTAGATAACCTTAAAAAAAGCTTGCAGATGATTTGCGTAAAAG
>JACCXH010000006.1 GCA_013697245.1 Bacteroidota bacterium | reverse complement strand
CTTTTACGCAAATCATCTGCAAGCTTTTTTTAAGGTTATCTACAAATGTCTTGCATCTATTTTGTTTTTTTATCCCTAAAGGTCTTTATTTATAAACACTTTGTGAGTTTAAGTGAACCCTAATTAATATTTTATCATATATTTGAAAAAACAAATTATGAAAAAAATCATCTCAGTTTCATTACTTTTATTATTCGGGGTAAACACAATTCGATCTCAGGAAGGCATTGCGACTAAAGGAAACAATATTGTGAATGTATACTATGGTGTTAACATTTTAACTTCGGTTTTTAAAACGGCGGTTACAAATGCCTACTCCACAGATGTGAGTGTAAAGTCTGCCGGACCATTCGGAATTGTTTATGAGCATTTGGTAGTAGATAAAATAGGCCTTGGCGCTGAAATTGGATATGGTAGTACTACTGTATCGTTTAAAAATGTTGAGACCAATTATAACTCTACAACCGGTACAACTTCTACTAATTCTTATGATTACACTTATAAATTTGCCACTATACGTGCTATGTTCAGGGCAAATTTTCACTTCACAAATTCAGAGAATTTTGATGCCTATGGTTTTGTAAGCGCTGGGTATAGAGGTACCACATTTTCTTTTACTTCTAACGATCCGTATGCTATTAAAGCAAATTATACGGGTATTCCTTTTGGGCTAAAACCTGGGGTTGGCTTAAGATATTTCTTTATTCCTGCAATGGGACTTAATTTAGAAATGGCTATTGGAACGCCACTTATAAGCGGAGGTCTATCATTTAAATTTTAATTTAACGAATAATAAAAAAAAGCCGCTGATAGCGGCTTTTTTTATTTACTTATGTTTCAGTTTGTTTTATAAAACAAAAATTATTTATTTAGTTTACCTAATCTTGCTGTTGCTTTAACAGTAGTTATTTTATAGAAGAACCCAATCCCAATAGGACGTTTAACTTTTGATTCGTATTGAGGATAAAGCACCACATCGTATCCGGGGTTTTTTTGCATCATATCATATAAGGCATAACCCGCAGTACCATCCACAATAAAACCTCCAATAACAGGAATAGAAGCTAAACTAGGAAGACTCCCTCCGTTATCATTAATATGACTACCGCTTTCTTTTAAAAATAAACGTTTAAAATCTATTCCTAAGATCTTTGTAGAAGTTGCTTCACCGGTAACCTGGTCAGATAAAGTAAAATCTTTCTTCTCTAAATTCAAACGTGTGTTTGGTTCGCGCATGCTCTTATTAATGTTCGTACAGCTTGTTAAAAAAATTCCGGTAGCAATAGCTACAATTGATAATATTTTTTTCATAATTTTTTTTCGCAATTCCATTCCATTGCCTGGGATATTTTGGTTAGTATTTATAAATGATCGTATAAGAATGGTTATACAACAGTTGTAAATATAAAGATCAAAAAAAAAACAGGTTGCTCAAAGTCAATAAGTTTTTCATTTGTTATTAAAAAAAACCGCTTTAGGCTATAAAAATCTCATATTTTTTTGTTTTCTTATTTGAAAATTGCTTTATTCAGCATGTTTTACATTAATTCGGCGAAAAAACCTTATACTTGTAGTACTCAAAAAATAAAAAACCTTCTTATATAATGAAAAAAAAATGTTTGCTGGCGGCATTTTTATTGCTTGCTGTTTTTACCGATCTATCTTCTCAAAATAGTAAAACAAAATATTATTTTGATAGATCAGGGAAAAGTTGCGAGGAAGGTGTTTCAAACTATTATAGACAGGAAACAGACACCGCAGGCTATTTCAGAAGTTATTTTTCGCTCAATGGAAAAACCTGTTTCCAAGGCTACATAAAAGTTGCAGCTACCGACGATGAAAACAAAAATATTTATAAAGGCACCTGTACCTGGTATTATAAAAATGGTAATATCAAACAAATAAAAAGCTTTACAGAAAAAGGAGAAGAAACAGGTATTTCCAAAAGCTATTATGAATCAGGCAAGCTTTGGAAGGAGATCGAATTTAAAAATGGTAAACCTATAAGCAATTCATTTGCAGAGTATAATGAAGATGGCTCTAAAAATAAAATATTTGAAGAGGATTTCAATAATAACCTTAATGAGTGGGACCTATATTTAAGCGATAAAAGTTCGGCACGTATTTCCGGTGGAGTTTTTGAAATAACCTCCACCTCAAAAGAAGGCACCTCAAGATATATTAATTATCCTATGGAATCGGATGAATATACAATTGAAGCTGTTCTTAATATTAAAAACCTTAAAGAAACTGATAGAGTGGGAATAATATATGGCTTTAAAGATTGGCAAAATTACAATTACCTGGCTATAACAAAAAAAAATATTTACATCGGTTCCATGTACGAAGGCGTAAAGGCAACCGATGTTGATGCCATGTTTTGTTCGGCAATTAATCCCCTCGAAAATAACACAATTAAAATTCTGTGCAATGGCGAAAAGAGTTATTACTCTGTAAATGGCGAGATACAATATACATCCAATGAAAACAGGTTGTTTGGCAACAATTTTGGTTTTGTTTTAGGTGGTAATACCAAATTAACAGTAGAGAAATTTATAATTAAAGAAATTAATATTTCAAACTCAGGCTCAGGTAACAACTCCTCTACTACTGATAAAGATATTAAAGCAACGGGTTCAGGAATAATTTTTAGCACAAGCGGGTATATTATTACCAACCATCACGTTATTGAAAATTCCACTAAATTTATTGTGGAAGTGGGAGAAAGTTCAAATAAAAAAAATTATAAAGCAGAGCTTGTTACGCAAGATAAAGAAAATGATCTTGCCATATTAAAAATAAAAGATGATCAGTTTGTTAATCTTCCCTCTGTTAAATACTCTTTTAAAGAAAATGGACAATTAGATGTTGGCGGATCGGTTTTTACAATCGGTTTTCCGCATGCTTTAACAGGCATGGGTAAGGATGCGAAATTTACCGATGGTAAAGTAAGCTCCAAAACAGGTTATGATGGCGCGGTTAATTCATTTCAATCAAGTATTCCTGTGCAGCCAGGAAATAGCGGTGGGCCTGTTTTTAACGATGCCGGCCAGTTAGTAGGCGTTATAAATGCAAGTATAAAAAATACAGATAATGTATCTTACGCCATAAAATTAAATTACATTAAAAATTTGATAGAATTGTTACAGGATAAGGTTGACCTGCCCTCTGATAACTCAATGATCAATTCTTCTTTAGAAGAAAAAATAAAAGTGCTTACAAATTATGTTGTATTGATAAAAGTGAAATGAAAGATTATCTGTCAATAAAATTAATATTATTTAGCTGCCTCATATTTAATACCCTTTTTTCATTTGGTCAGGGTATTATTACCGATAAGGATAATGAATTTGATAAAAAATATACACCCGCTCAAAACTCCCTCTTTAATGAGCTTAATCCAAAAAATAAGACTTCAAATTCTTACACCAGCGTAGAGATAAAAAACAGTATTAAATTTTGTCCAACGCAAATTTTCAGGCAAAAAGTTACTTTTTTTTATGAAGTACAGATCAATAGAGGTTTAAGCTTTAATTTTGGGCTTGGCAAAGCGTTTGGTGTTGATGTGTTTGAACAATTCTTTTTTGATGGTCTATCCGATCAGTACGAGCCTAATGTTTTATTACCCGGAGACCTTTTAATGAATTCGCGCTATAATGGCAGTTCACCGATAGTATCAACCGGTATGCGGATTTACTACTCCGGTAAAGCTTTTGATGGGGGTTTTGTAGATCTAAACTACAGGTATTCAAGAATGGATTATATCTTAAAACCGGAAGTTAGCGGTCGCCGGATAGAAGGTTCGCAGAGCATGAGTTTTAAAATGAACAGTTTTAGTTTTGGCTTTGGGCATACATTTGTAACAGGCCATAAAAACAATATTACGCACGAAATTTTTATGAACCTGGGTATAAAACTTTTTAAATATCCTAAATACGATCAGGTAGAATCGATGTACGAAACTTATTACAGGAGGTCTTCTGCAGAATTGAATGGTAGAATCCTTCCTTCTTTTAATATGGGTTATGTTTTTGGCTTTGGATTTTAAAAATAAAATAAAAATATTATCTGTAAAAAGATCAATAATCATTTTTGTTTTAATTTTTCGCACCGTTCTTTCTGTCGCACAGATCAATCCTGAAAATGAATTAGACAAAAAGTACAGGCCAAGCGAAAATTCTATCTTTAATTCGCTTAATAAAAAAAATGAAAAGTCGTATTCGAGTAGTATCGAAATTAAAAACGGACTCAATTTTTGCCCAACCGCGTTATTCCGGTCAAGAGTTTTGTTTTATTATGAAAGGGAGATCTATAAAGGCCTTGTTTTTAATATAGGTGTTGGAAAAGCATTTGGAAAAGATTTTTTACAGTATACTTATTTTGCCACTTTTAATTCAGGACATCTAAATAATACGCTTACACCAAGCGACATTTTAGGCTATTCAAGTTTTAGCGGCAGCTCTCCTTACCTCTCTGTCCATTTAAGATTATATTATTCCGGTAAAGCATTTGATGGCGGCTATGTTGATTTTAATTACGCTCATGAACGGACTGATTTTTTATTGAACTCCCGAATATATGACTGGCCTGTAAATGGATCCCGCAATGGTAGTTTTACAATGAACGCTTATAATTTTGGCTTTGGTTATACATACACCGGGGGTAGAAAGAATAATTTTATACACGAGTTTTTTACAAGCTTTGGAACAAAATTTTTTACCTTATCTTCATTTGAAAGAGTTGATGGTACAACCTCAATCGGCTCGCCCAATTCGTATTATAGAAAAATATCTTTTGAAACGTATGCCCGCATTTTTCCTGCAGTTAATTTTGGGTATATTTTTGGTTTTGGCTTTTAAACCGCAGGCTCCTAACATTGATGCGTCTTTTACATTGGTTATGGCTTAGGGCTGGTTTCTAAATTATTTAGATTCTTCCTTTTTTATTTGCTATCTAATATTATATATTATCTTTACTCAAAATTTAATTTAAAACTCTACAATTTATGAAAAAGGTCTTTTTCCCTTTGTTAATGCTATTGCTATGTATTAACATTTCTGCTCAAACAATTGATGTAAAATGGAGCGATCAATTTATTTATGATAATAAACAAGACGGCTTTTTTGACGAGTTTATTGGCAGTAACAGCAATTACATTTATGGAAAGTTTAGTAACCTGGCTTTAATGCCAAAAAAACATGATAAAAAAATTAAGCTGGTTGCTTTTGATAAAACTACTATGAAAAAAGTTGGCGATGCCGAATTAAAAGGCTACGGCAATTCTACTGATAAAGAAGATTATAAATATTATAAAACAATTACTTTAGATAATTTAATATATGTGTTCTGGACAAAATCAGAAAAAGAAGTTATTGAGCTTTACGTTCAATCTTTTGATCTTAAACTAAAAAAAGTAAACGGCCTTAAAAAAATATATGAATTAAATAGAGGTTCAAAAGGTAATGGAGTAGATAAATTAATAATACTTTATAATAAACAAATTAATAATAAGATCTTAATAGCTAAAGAATTTGGCACTACTAAAGATAATGAGAACTTAAAAGTTGAATATAAATTGTTAAACCCCGATTTTTCATTCATCACTGCAAAGCAGGTAACATTGCCTGTTATGGTTACTAAAAGACGTAGAGGTCTTTTCAGCGGATCTGTTTCGTTTGACGATAACATTTGCACTTACGAATTGGGCAATGACGGCAACCTATATATCCAGGAAATGGTTAGAGCTTCCGATGAAGAAAAAAAATCATTAAAAAAAGGTGAATCTTCTGTTTACCCTCATCTGATGCAGGTACAAATGGAGAGCGGAACTATACAGGATTACAAAGTAAAATTTGCTCAAAAAAATACATTTAATTTTTCTTCTTTAGTTACAAAAAATGGTATTAAGCTTTATGGCTTTTTTAGTGATCTTACTAAAGATGAAAAAGGATATGATACTCATGGAACTTTTTTTATTAGCCTGGATAGCAAAACCTTTAAAGTGAATGAGACCAAATTTGCTTATTTTGAAAAATCATTCCTGGATCAACTTTATGCCGCGGATAAAGAAAATCAAAAAAAGGGCAAAGGCATCTTTAAAAGTGATAAGGCCAAAGCATCTGATGAGGAAAGCATTGATGACAATTATGTGATCGAAAGAGTAATTGAAGACGGGAATGATATTTTATTATTCTGTTCTATTATGAGGAACTGGTCAAGAACTGTGTGTACAAGTAATGGCAATGGTGGCACAACTTGTAATACTTATTACTATTGTACAAAAAGTAATGTTACAACCTTTAAGTTAAATAATAGCGGAGAGATCCTTTGGGCAAAAAACCTTGATCGTTCGATCACATACAGCAGGTGGAATGTTTATGATCTTAATGTAATGAAGAACAACTCAAGCTATTATGTTGTTTACGGATCGTCATATCAAATGAACGCCCAAAAGAAAAACAGGCGTAGCAGCAAGTCTAGCAAACAATTAACCGATAGATTAGAGTATGCGGTATTTTCAGGGCAAACCGGCGATTTTAAAAAGTCAGAATACCAGATAAACACTGTTAACGCTAAAAAAGCAGATAAAAAATTTGTGAGCGCAGATAACATTCAGGTATTTGATAATAAAATGTACACTGATTGTGTGCGTACAAAAATAAAACCTCTTACATTTTTATCCTGCTTATGCCCTCCTGTGTTTTATGTTCTTTTCTTATCGGGTAATTCTCGCAAAGGAACGGGTTATATTGGTGTTATAGCGCCTTTAAAGTAATAGGATATTTATTCAAAACATTTTTTAATTTAAGCTCACAAATAATTGTGAGCTTATTTTTTTTATTTATTTCTGCTTTATAAAAAGTTTGTTCTGTTAATTTTATATTACCGGTATAAAATTTAAGTCCCACGCCTGTACTCCATAGAACTGCATTGATATACAACCCATATTGTACCAATTTTATTATGCCATACACCGAACCGGCCATAATAGCTAGCGAAAGTACACCCTCAAGTATATAACCATTCATCGCAGTGCCTGAACCCGGTATAATAGCAGAAGATATTAAATAAAAGTTCAGGTGTTTGCGATTATAATTTACAATATCGCAAAAACAATTCAGGCCTTTAAATACTGTATCAATGCCTGACAAATACTTTATTCTTTTATTTACATCGCTTGTGTCGGTATATTTATTTACAAGTATTGATAGCAGGTTAAAAGCCATTGAACTGTCTGGTTTTAAATTACTGTATTCTGCTAAAAAATATCTTGCGTTATCGGTTTCATTGTTTAAATAAGAAATTGTAATGGCGTTCCACAAAAAATTTGTTTTTATCTTTTTGTCATACAAATAATTTAAATTCACCCGTTTTATTTCATTAAAAACCTCTCTGTGTGTTATATTTTTTGTTAGGTAAAGGTCTATTTTCTTTAATAGTATTTTTTGTTTACTAGTATCGTTGTTGCTTTTATAATAAGCGTACTCATAATACAGGAGACTATCGCTCAATGTGTTTTGAGACAAAAGAACCATTCCTTTACCAAAGAATAATATGCTAATTATAAAAATTCGTAGCATCTGTAATAAATTGTTTTTTCCGTTCTTTCCTGAGATCAATTACAGCCTTGTAACTCCCATAAATATTTGATAAATAAAAAACTGTAAAGGCTGTGGCGTTTATAATACTTAGGGGATTTTTAATGCCTAATTTCTTTGTACTTTCCATGGTTTGTGCTGCATAAGCAGCGTTTAAAAGAAATGTCAAAAAAAATGTTTTTGTTTTTCCGGCATATAGTTTTCCTGAACCCGGAATTATGGCAGAAAAAAATGCGGCAGCTACCGGCTTTTTATTATAAACACGCTTGTATTTTAAGTAAGACCTTTGCAACTCAAAAGGAAAAGTTTCTTTTGTATATAAATTAGGGTCAAGGGATGCTTTGTAGGCCATAGTTAAACCTAGGCATCCTGTATTTGTATTTTCATTTAAACCGTTAAACCATGTTTGAATGACTAGTTTATTGTTGTTATTTAGAAAGTAAGCGCTTGCCTGATTGATCAATAAAGTATCTTTCTGGCATAATAGTTTGCTTTTAGCGTAATTATCCATAAAACCGGAATCGTTGGCATATTTTAAATTGAACTTTGCTTTAAAGTAATAAACCGAATCTGATATAGTTGTTAAGGAATTTAAATAGCTTGTATGTTCGTTTATTAAATTGTTTGTTGCCAGGTGATCAATAAACTTAACATCAATTTGAGCAAAAGAAAAGGCAATGCAGAAAGTTAAAAAAAAACTATTTAGACTCCTCTTCAAAATGGTTTATTATTTTCCCTTCGTTATTTAAGTATACCGCCGGATGTTCGTATTTGGCCGTGGGGGCGCATTCTGACAATTGGTTGAAGCCTTTTAATGTGCCAATAAAAAAACCTGATCTTCTGATAGAAAGTTTGGTGAACTCTGAACAACTTATTTCGTAATTGCAACTTGCCTGTATTTGCTCAGAAAATATATTTTGATAAACGAATAATACGCTTTCACCTAAGTAGTTTAAAGGATTAAAGTAAGAGCTCTTTCTTGTAAAAGAGAACCATTTCTTTTTTATAGGTCCTTTTTTAATACTATTCTCAAAAGAAACGTTCAGTATTTTTTGATTAATGTTATTCTGTTCATTTTGGCCGAATGAAGTTGATAAATACATGATCAATAAAAATAAAATCAAATAGCGCATGATAAGGAATAGTAAAACAAAGATAGAATAATAAATTATTCGCCTTCTTTATTTTCTCTTAATTTCAGAGATCTCAACCTTTAAGCCTTTAAGCATATTCATAATGCTGTCTAAATTAAGCTCATCGTTCTGATACTGGTTCATGTTCAAACAACAGGTATATTCCCAGATCTCTAAAATTTCGCTGGCTTTTACTTTAAAAGGCGCATATGATTTATTATCGGAGTGTAACTCGTAAGCAGCTTCTTTTTTATTAAAGCTCATAATACGTTTATAGGATAGGCCGTCTTCTTTGGTAACAATAATATAGGTTTGACCAAATTTTACCTCTTCAAAACGTTCTAAATATTTTGCAATAACAAAAGAACCCTCTCTTATAGGCGGCATACTATCACCTTTAATAGGAAAAGCGCGGTGCTTGCCAGAAGGTAAAAAAGGCAATTTCATTTGCGGTAATTTTTCAATATAATCCGGATCGGCATAACCTCTGGTGTAACCCGCCGAAGCTTTTAGCGGAATTAATTCTACCATATCATTACCATCGCTATCTAATAAAATAGGAAATAAGATGCGGTTCTTACCTATTTTCATTAAACCATCCAGATTAGTTTTTTTAAGATCACCTCTCACTAATGCATCAATAGCAATATGAAAATATTCCGAAAGCCGGATCAAAAGATCAATGGGTGGTTCGTTTCGTGCTTCTTCATATCCGCCAATACGCGAACGTGTTACTTTTAGATCGTCGGCCAATTGCTCTTGTGATAAGCCTTTTAACTGGCGTAAAAAACGGATGTTAGATGATATTTTGCTCATTGCTATAAATTATAGTTTAAAATTACTATTAATTATAGTTATTTGCAAATCTTTTTTTTGCGCTAAAAAGTTAATAACGGCTATTATTTCAAAAAATCATGAATAAGCGCTTCGAACACAACAGGGTTTAAGCTTTCAACAGAATGCTTGGTGCCGGGCAACATATACATATTAGCATTGGGCAAATTTTTAAAAACAGTTACCGTCTCTTCCAGACTTACCATTTGGTCTTTATCGCCCAAGCCAACCAAGGCTTTATTTTGAATGCTTTTTAATACTTCGGGATTTAAGTAATCCTGTTTGTGAATGTCCCACATCATTTGCGAGGTTTTAGCCAATAGTTCTTTCCAGTTATTGCCATGTTTTACTTGCAACGTCTTTGCAAATGCAGGGATCTTTTGAAGCATGATCTCCGGATCTAAAATACGCGTTTCTTTTTCTACCGTTTCTTTGCACCAGTTAAATTTTGTGGCCAGTGTAATAATTTTATGAATGATGCCGGCGCGCCTAGATGCCAAATATAAAGCCACGTAACCTCCCATGCTGTAACCAATAACAGAAGGTTGAACAAGCTCATTACTTAAAATAAAATTCTCTAACTCTATAGAAAATTGATGAATTCCAAAATCGTTTTCAAAATTGTTACCGCCATGCCCGGAAAAAGAAAAAGAAAGAACATTAAACTCTTTATTGACCAGAGCCAATTTTAAATTCTCAAGATCCTCTTTTGAGCCAAGCGCGCCATGCGTTAGAATTATTGTTTGCATGATATTAATTGGTTAAGGAAAATAACCATTTTACAGCATCTACCTCATTTGTAAAAATTTTAGTAGGCTTTGCAGGTTTATTAAATTTAAGATAGAAATTTGCCAATATTTTATGCGAAAGACTTTTAACTACCAATGCATCGGCAATAGTGTACCTTAAGCCTTCATCGCTGGCCGAAAAATCAGTAGCACTTCTTTCAAATTGGGCAAACTCTTCTGCCACCATTAATACAAGCGCTTGTTTTCCTTTAGAGAGTATACCAAGGGCATCGTTAATTTGTCTTGATTCGTCTAATGCGATAATGTGGTCCGAAAAAATTTCGATACGCACAAGGTTAGATTCAAATAATTGCACCTTTGCGTGATCTAAAATTATTTCCTGTATTAATTTCACCTAAACAAAATACAGTTTTTTACTAAAATGAATTTAGAAAAAATAGCGAAAATAAAAAAAGACTTATAACACATTGTAATTGAGGTGTTTAAAAAAAGTCAAGCTTTACCCGTGCTGTCTGAAGAAAAAAACATGTTTCTATCTCTTAAATAAACCGAGATCCAGATAAGTACAAGAAAGATGGCGGCCATAGGCGGTTGTCCTGCGGCTAATTCAATACACAATGCACCGCCTAAATAACAACACAATAATAAAAAACCAAGTTTAAATGTTTTTGGGTAGAGAAATAAAGCTACTGATACTAATTCTATAACGCCAATTAAAACAATGAGTTTACCAAGCCCGGCTTTTGTTAGCCCATCAACTACCTGTTGTGCGCTAATTACTTTCATAACCCCGCTCATAAGCAACATTAACGAAGGTATTACCATAAGAATAATTGAAATAATGCGTTTTGTTTTTGCTGACATAGTTTTTAATTTTAAAAATGAATAAATAAATTTTCTTTTGAGCGGCGTACTTTTTTAAGTTTCGCAAATGGGTCGCGTTCCGCATCACGATAACCAAGCGCCATAATAGATACGGACCTTAAACCTTTTTCTTTTAAATTTAAGATCTCGTCAAATGCGGGGGCATTAAACCCTTCCATAGGTGTAGCATCCACACCTTCAATGGCAGCAGCAACCAAACCCGTGCCAAGAGCGATGTATGTTTGACGGGCAGCCCAGTTAAAATTCTGTTCAGCGTCACGCCCGGGTAAACCTGCCATCATTCCTTTAAATCCTTCTAAGGATTCTATTGTTACACCTCTAACTTCAGCAATGTCTTTTATGTAAGCGCTTATCTTTTCTTCGGTAACCGTTTCCCAGGCGGCAAAAACAATTAGTTGAGATGCTTCTATGATTTGAGGTTGGTTGTTGCCCGCCGGTAACAATTTTTTTCTTAGCTCTTGGTTCTCAATTACCAAAACACTATAAGGCTGCAAACCTATTGATGAAGCCGATAAACGAATCGCTTCGAGGATACGGTTTAATTTATCTTGTGGAATTTTAGCGTTGGTATATTTTTTTACTGCATAACGCCAGTTTAATTTTTCTAATACATCCATTTTATATTTATTTTAATTTGGGTCAAAGCTAAAGAGATTAAGTATACAAATGGTACCGCTTTCCAAAAAGATACCGATATACTTTAGGAAACCGGTATAAAAAAGATAGTAAATAAGCAATATATTTGTAATACAATGGAAATTATAGAACAGGATAAACGTAAATGCCCAACACATTTATCAACCGGTGAATGCAAAACAAGACTATTACCGGTTAAAGACGCTTTGGATATTTTAAGTGGCAAGTGGAAATTGCAGATCATACTTTCATTAACCTTTGGCAAAAAAAGATTCAAACAAATTCAGCGCGAGATACCGGGGCTTACGCCAAAAATGCTATCGAAAGAATTAAAAGACCTGGAGATGAATGAGCTTGCCAGCCGCCATGTTTATGATACCTCGCCCGTTACCGTAGAATATGAATTAACAACTTACGGCAAAACACTTAAACCACTTATTGGCGAATTACATAAATGGGGAAGCAAACACAGAAAGCGAATTATTGGGAGGAAATAAAAAAAGCCGCAATGGGATTGCGGCTTTTTTTTTGAAGAGAGAAAAAGAAATTATTCCTTTATCATTTTTTTAGTATCAATAATTTTTCCATCAACTATTAAGCTGTAAGAATACATACCGCTGCTAAGATCATTTGCAAAAACATTTAAGCGGCCTTCACCTTTTGCAATAACATCAATTGACTTGATGATTTTACCGTCATTTGTAGTAAAAATTATTTGTGCTTTTGTAAAGTCGGATGGTATACTATAAGATATAACAGTACTTTCAGCTAAAGGATTTGGAACATTTTGATTTAAAACAATTGCGTTTTTATCGCTTAAACTAATTGCTAAAGAATTATTACTTTTTGTGGCATCAGTATTATTTGCTAAAGACTGCACTATTGCTTTTAACTCATCAATTTGCTTTTGTTGATCATTAACTTGCTGCACTAGTTTATTTGTTTGATTTACTAAAGAATCGTTTTTTTCATTTTGTTGCTCAATAAGCACTTGCTGCTCTTGGATTCCGGAAATCATAACCGGTATTAAGCCAACATAATTTATTGATTTATGCCCAACACCCTGTGTAGTAATTTTTCCTTCCTTATTTTTTCTTGTTAATGCAGGGCTTTCTTCAACTAGCTCTGGAAATATCTGCTCAACCTCTTGAGCAATTAATCCTATTTGATTACCCTTTGGCAACCTCATATCTTTGAATTCATCTGTTTTAAAGGTATAGGTGCTAGGTTTTAGTTGTTTAATTGCGCTTAGCCCGTTTATGAAAGGTTTAATGTCGTTTTTAAGTTTTCTATCACTTGTATAATGAATTGTACTTACCAAAAGGTCCCCATACATTTGAACATCCCCGATAAACCAACCCGCTAAAGCTATACCTGAACCCGCAGTGCTTGCTCCTATTGCTTGAAAAGCGATGGCGTTCCCTCCATTGGCATTTGCCTCACAGTCTATACCTATAGCATCTCCAGTTGCGTTAGTTGCCCCTTGATAACCCTGTGCGTATAACCCATAAGCTGTTTGTCCTCCACTTGCAACAGCCTCAACACCTACATTAACTGCACTAGAATAATAATTACTAGCGTTTCCTGCAACGCCAACGCAATTTGCGTAAATACCAGTGCCGTTAGCATAAGCGTTACCAGAAACTCCTATAGCTCTTCCTCCTGATTGATGAAAACTTTCCTTTACTTCTCCATCGAATGATGAAGCGTACCTTGAATATGAATTATATGGAAAGGTTGAATATGGATACATTTCATTATGCACATGTAATTTAATTAAATCAGAGGATACCCCAGTCAAAGATCCTGAAATTTTTGCCCCCAGAGTTATATTTCCTGTTTGACCATCAATTAAAAAACGGTCTGCCGCAGAAGTATAATCATAAATAGAAAAATTCCCCGAACCTTGGCTATTGCCAGTACCGGTAGAGCCAAGAACGAATTTGTGACCACCAGAAGTTAAATTATCAAGTGATAAAAGACTAGAGCCAAATGTTGTTTGCGTTATAGTTATACCATTATTATTGTTAGAAGTTACATGAAATGCATCTTGAGGATTTGCTGTAAGCACCCCTACTTGCCCATTATTTTTTACGACAAAATTTTTAGAATTGCCATTTGTATTTGTAATACTAAATACATCGTCTGTTAGATTAGCCACATTTGTTTTAATAGAGGTAACGCCGCTGCCATATACACTAAATAAATTTGTTGGTGCTGAAGGACTTGTGTTGCTTACAACATTAAAAGCCAAGTTAAGAGGAAAAGGTTGGCCCACTGTTAATATACTTCCCGCAGCGTCATAATCATTTGCTGGGCTAGTAAACTGACCAATAAATGTTTTACCGTCTCCAAATGTCTTAAATCTTGAATATGTGGGTGAGTTTGCCACAAGAATTTCAAAAGCATTTCCTCCATTATTATTGGAACGATATCGAACACCATCTACACTAAAACTACCTAAAATATCTAATTTTGCAGATGGGTTTGCTGTACCAATACCTAAATTACCATTAGTTCCTAATACCATCTTCACAGTATTGTTTGTAGAAAAATTAATAGGTTGAAGATTTGTAGTGCCAAGTATATCTCCAGCTGTTGTAACATTGCCGTTTGTATTCCAATTTAAAACCTGCCCAATGCAAATTGAATTAACACCTAAAAAGCTTATAATAGTAATTAGTTTTTTCATACTGTTTGTTTTTATACCGCTAAACTACTTCATTATTTGAAACAAAAAAGGCAATACAATGCCAAAAATTGTTTTGACTTAACAAGTGGTAGAAATTTGAGTGTGGAATTTTTTTAGCGTTTTATTCTCAAAAAAAATAAAATCGTTTTAGGAAATATTAAAAACAAATTAAGATCACAATTGCTTAACGCAAATTAAAGTTGATCTTAGAAAGAAATTCTTCTTTTTTATTTTTTGAGATCGGCACCGACTTCTCGCTCTGTATCATAGCATAGCCACCATCTTCCGGCAAATAGCGGCTCACATAGTTTACATTCACAATAAAAGAATTATGTAAGCGTATAAATTTACTTGTTTTGTAGCATAATTGTTTTTCGTAATCTTTTAAAGATCTGCTCACCTCTATCTTGCTTTTGTTTTTTAAAACTACCACCGCTTGGTTCGACTTTGCTTCAATATACATGATATCACTTGCCGGAACAAGATCAATGCCATTTTTTCCAGGCACGCCCACTTTGAACTCATCACTTTCTTTAAAATTGGTTAAAAACTGCAAGGCGTTCTGCATGGAGTTTTCTTTACCCAAATTTTTATTTGCTCTTTTAAAGGCGTTCACCAGGTCATCCGCACTAATTGGTTTTAATAAATAATCTAAAGCATTTTTTTTAATTGCTTTTAAGGCATACTCTTCATGGGCGGTAGTAAATATAATCTGAAATTTTTTAAAGTCTACTTTCTCCAACACTTCAAACCCATTTAGTTTTGGCATATTAATGTCCAAAAAAACAATATCCGGTCGGTAATTGTCTATTGCTTCCACGCCTTCAAAAGCATCATCGCATTTTGCAACGATCTTTATTTCGGGTGTGTATTTTTTGATCATTAGTTCAAGACTAACCAGTCCGTTCATTTCATCATCAATTATAACTGCATGTAACATAATTACCTAAGTATTGGGATTATAATTTCTACTTTAGTGCCAAGGCTTCTTAATTCAGCGTCTTTTTTATCGGTCATGGTAAAATAACATGCAATATTTTTTGCCTTCGTTATTAACTCTAAACGCTGTTTTATAAAATCTATTGCCAACGATTTTTTCTTCAAAGGGTCTTTATGTTTCGCTGCCTCTTCACGTCCAACGCCATTGTCATTCACTATACAGGTAATTCTATTTTCATCTAAAGGTAAAAACGAAATATTAAGGAACCGATTCTCTTTTTTTGGGATCAAACCGTGCCAGATGGCATTTTCAACAAAAGGTTGTACCAGCATAAATGGTATTGAGATATCTTCAGCTTTATTAACGAAACATTGCACTTCAAACTCGAACGAATCAGAAAATCGTAATTTTTCGATCTCGATATATCCTTTTAATATCTCGATCTCTTCTTCCAAAGAAATTTTGTCAGCTGCACTGCTCTCCATTAATTTACGAAGTAGTTTAGAAAATTTTGATAAATAAATTTCCGCATTGGCAAGATCTGCCTCTAAAATAAAACGGTTCAATGTATTTAATGAGTTAAAAATAAAATGCGGGTTCATTTGTGTACGAACAGATTTTGTTTCCAGTTCCAACAAGCGGTTTGAAATATCTATCTGTGCTCGCTTGCGCTCAATTAACTTTCTGTAATTCAACACCACTAACCATATAATAACCAGGATCGCACAAATTGCAGTAAGAGTATAGATTATTATCTCTTTATATATTGCAAACTTGTTTGGGTTTGGGGCATTATATAATTGAACTATTTCCTCGGGTGATAATACACGATTATATATTTCAAAATCATCAATAGTTCCATTAAAATATCGTTCGTTCTTATAATTAGCCGAGTTACCAAGCATTACAGAGTCGCCTTCTAAAAAACGACTTGTAAAATTTTTTGGCATTTTGTTTTCAAGAATACCATTTATGTATAGGCACAAAAAATCATCATCGTAAGTAATTACTAGATGGTACCATTTACCTAATTTAACTGTATCCGCCGATCGAATAGAAACCTGGTTAAGTTCTGAGAAGGTAGCTGCAATACCGAGCTTTCTGCTGGCAACATCATATAAAATACTGTAGCCTTCAAAAAAATCGTCACCGGCCCGGGATTTAGTTAATATTATAGGATTAAAAGCAGCCCCCCTGCCACTAAAAACCTCGTTATCAATTTTAAACCAAACCGCAACTGTACCATTTGTTGGTTTTAGTTTATTAGAGGTGCCAATATTAATATAACTTCCCGGATTGCCATGTAGATAAAAGGCAGAATTGTTATTGCCAAACCTATCTTGAATCAAAGACACACCAACAGTTTTAGCAGTAAAACCGAGAGGGTAGCTATTTACTTCGCCATCTTTAAAAGTAAACCTAGCAACCAAAGACCTATCTGTTTCGTTTATTGCAGAAAGATTTGCGATCGAAAAAACGAAAGCTATTAAAATTAAAGATTTGATGCTGAGAGCTTGTAACACCCTTTAAAATTATGAAAATATCTTAGATAATAAAAAAATCTTAATAACTCACAATCGAAAACTCTATCCGGCGGTTCAATGCCTGGTGTACTTCAGTTTTATCAGTATAAATTGGTTTAGAGAAGCCATAGCCTTTTGCAGCGATCCTTTTTTCGTTGATACCTTTGGCAATCAAATATTTTTTTACTGCCTCTGCTCTACCGGTAGAAAGATCGTGATTGTATTTCTCGCCGGAACTATTGATACTTGTGTGACCTGAAACCTCTATCTTCATTTCAGGGTGTGCAACCAAAAGATCATGAAGTTTATCTAACTCCGGAAAAGATTCCGGCAAGATCCTATGTTCATCCGACACAAAAAATAAATTATGCAACACTACACTTTGTCCGGTTTTTACAGGACTAAGATACAGATCAATATTCTCTTCCTTATATATTTCTAAGACTGTAGCATCTGTATTCGCGTTAACGGAAATGAATCCTTCGTGTTGTGCATTAAAACAATATTTTCTGCCTTTAGGTAAAGCGATTGTAAAAGCGCCGGTCTCCACATTAGAAGTTGCGCTTCCTAATGTTTTTTTCGATCCCAATTCATAATAACTCACCACTGCTTGCATTGGTTTTTTTGTATCACTATTATGTACTACGCCGTGAATTAATATAACGGGTTCGGGCTTTACGCTTTCGGGTTGTTTGATCTTATAAATATCCGCATTTTCGGTATTCTTTGGCGTTGATATCACATAAGCATAATCACCCGAAGCCGGCATTGTATAATAGGCGTCCCAGTGTTTGGTGTTTATTTTTGGGCCCAGGTTCTTTGGCTCTGTCCAATGTTTCCAGGTATCATCCAAACGTTTGGTGATAAAAATATCGTTGCTGCCGTAACCCACATGACCTGAGGATGAGAAATAAAGCGTCTTTCCATCGGAGGCTAAAAAGGCGCCTGTTTCATTTGAATAGGAATTTACAATTGGCCCTAAATTCTCCGGCTCGCTCCAACTACTGTCAGACAATAAATGAGAAAAATAAATATCCTTATCCCCATGCGTGTCATCTCTTTCAACACATAATAAAATGGTTTTACCATCGGGTGCCAAGCAGGCTTCGTTATACTCATTATTATTATAAAAATTCTTGATCTTCATTTCTTTAGGATACGACCATCCTGTTTTAGTTTTATGACTATAAGAAATTCCATTAGATAGTGCTTTGCCTTCGCCATGATAAACATTGCCCAGTACCAAAGAATTATTATCGTGACTAACCGAGATCACAAAATTATTGCCTTTGTTGTTAAGGGGCGAGCCAATATTTTTAAGAGGTGTCCAGCTGCTATCTTTATTCAATGTACTGCTCCAAATATCATAATCATCGTAACCACCCGTATTTTCTTTACAATAGGTACGCGTTACAAATAAAGATTTTTCATCTGCACTTATCACCGGACATATTTCTGCGGCACTTGAATTAATAGTAGTGCCCAAATGAATTTTTTCTCCAAACGAATTAGGATTATCTACCAAACGAATGACTCTCTTCTTTTGATAAGCATAGGCATAATCTACTTCAGCTTTCATAACACCACCAATAAAAAAACCTGTAAAAATACCCTGAAATTTTGGATGTGGTAAGGATGCTACTTCCACACCATTAATAAAAAAATGTAAATTATCTCCTCTTCTTGAAATAGTTAATTTGTTGTATTTAGAAAGGCCTTTAATAATTTTATCCGATTCCTTCCAGGCAATATCATCTGTAAAAACACCTTTTGTATAGTGGTTAACTGTAAAATATCCGTTGGCACTAATATAAAACGCATTTGAATTATCACTTCCTTTATAATTATAAATAATGCCATAGCCCTTATTATCTGCGCCGCTTAGTTGGCACATAGATACTTCTACCTCATAATCAAACATGGGGTTAAACATCATATCGTTTGTCTGACTCCACGTTTCATCTTTTCCAACATGTTCCAGTGTAAATTTACCTTTGGCCGCGCTCGAAATAAAAGCTTTTTCGTTATAAGGTTTCCAATAAGGATCGTTTGACTCAAAATCGCATTTATAAACAAGATCTGCTTTTGTAAATTGCGCGAAAGCCGTTTGCGCGATCGTAATAAGTAAAATTATAATACGTTTCATAGAGATTGAAATTAATAAATTGTATTCAAACAGGCAATAGTCATTTTAACCAGGTTAAATGCACTTTTTCCTCTAAGTTTATTAATTTAGCATTATAGAAAATTTACTTGATAATTATTATATGAAACAGCCTGAACCTATTCAAGGCTGTTTATTGGCACTAAAAAAAATTATTTTAGAGATCGATCCAAATATTACACAGCAACGTAAATTTCAAATTCCTTTTTTTTATTACAAGGATAAAAAATTATGTTATTTATGGGTAAATAAAAAGAAGATCCAAATGGGATTTGCTGAGGATAAAACTATTCATTTAAAAAAAGAAGGTGTTAAATTAAAAGATAAATATGAAAACATTATTATTGATGCGAGTAAAGATATTCCAATTAAACTGATCATTCGTAATATTAAAAAAACGATAAAGCTTTATGATAGGGTTTGTGTGAAATAATTTTTATTAATTTATTAAAACACCTGCGTTTTTTTTGAGAGGATCAATTTTAACTCTTATTTAAATTTTGTATTTTATTTTTTCTTCTTATAAAATAAGCAATAATTAAAAGACCAACGTGAATAGCAAATAACACCAAACCCAGCTTCATTGAAAGATCGGGAATAATATATGCCAGCTCACGAAATTCTTTTTTTCCTGCATTACTATACATTATAATACAGATTATCATGATTTTCCGATAATTTTATTAAATTTGTTATAATGAAAATCAGACATTTCCAATTCTTCCTTTTATTCTTTCTCCTTTTTAATTTAAAGGTAAATAGCCAGACTAAAAAAGAAGCTATTAAAGACATTTCTAAAACCAACAGTATTGAATTAAAAGAAGCAGAAGCTTATTATAACTTCCGTAAAAATCTTATAGTTCAACCTAATGAAATCTCCTTAAGCCGAAGTAGTCTGGCAACTTGTGGTTCGTCAAATAATAGTAATAATAATATTCAAAACATTGGATTTGAGCTCGGGAATTTTTCAAATTGGAACATACAACATGGAGTTATTATAAACTCGATATATGACAGTATAATTAATATTTCGCCCGCCACCTCCCAAATTTTATTAACCAGTGGAATTGATCCTATTACAGGTTTTTCGTATAATTCTCCGTTTAGTGGGAACAATGTAATAAAATTAAATGATGCCATATCAAGTACCGAAGCAACATTTATGAGTACTAAGTTTGTCGTAACCTCTTCTAATAATATTCTAAAAACTGCTTTTTCTTTTGTGCATGCTACTGTTGGACATGCCTGTTCTGGAAATCCTTATTTTAGGATACAGTTATTTGCCTGTAACAGAACCAATCTAATAAAAGAATATTTATTTATACCCGACTATGGTATGTGTTCAGGGTATAATCCAAGTTTTTTTAATCAAAAGGTTTTCAGCCCTTCCGTAGGTTATTATACGGCGACTGACTGGAAAAAAGTATGTTTCGATTTGCGAAATTATATTGGGGAAACTGTTGAATTAAATGTTATTGTATCTGATTGTATATATACGGGACATTTTGGTTACGCCTATTTTGATGCGGAGTTAGGATACCTTCCATCAAATGTTTCCTTAACTAATGCATTTTCTATAAATAATACCTCATTTACCTATAGCGTTGGTGTGTCAAGCCAGTGTTTTAACCAAAGTAGCATTTTACAATGTCAAAATACCATTACGGGAATTGCTTGTCAACAAGCAAACGGAGTGTATACTACGACACCTGGTAATACTTTTACCCTTTCTGAGGGTGGTATTTATAATGTAACGGAAACCCCCATAACTGGATGTGATTTTCATAACGAGATTAAAATTAATGTTAAGCCAACAATATCAATTACTCCTCCGTCAGCAACGGTCTGTCCTATTGCTTCATTAAATTATTCGTTAAGTGGCGCTAAGAGTTATACAGTTAAAATTAATAATGTATATTTTGCTCCCTATGGAAGCCCTAGTCTATTGCCGATTCAAGTAGCGCTGGCACTTACACAAAATCCATCCACAATTACCGTTATAGGAAGCGGTGGTTTTAATTGTATTGATTCCACTTCAATTGTTATGGCTGTGCTACCAATAACTTCATTAACACCAATATATACTCCAACTATTTGTGCTGGCAATTCAGTTTTATCCGTTACAGGTGCGGTTAGTTATAACTGGAATTATGGAAGCGTATTTACACAAACATACAGTGTTAATATTAATGGAGCAGGATATTTTCATGTAGTTGGAACAAACAGTATGGGTTGTCAGACTGCGCCCTCTACTTTTAGTATCTTAGGGGTATCATCTACCCCAATAATTTTATCTGGCTCAACCAACCCTATTTGCTCAGGAGATTCATCCTATATTTCTGTTTCAGGTGCTAGTAGTTATACATGGAGCAATGGTTATAATAGTTGTTGTCAATTTTTAAAACCCACAATAGCAAATCCAAATTTTACTGTAATCGCTTCAAATATGTGTTCTCCTACTGTAACTCTGCCAATCGCTTTTAGTGTGTTGCCTGCCCCAGCTGCGAATTCTTTTACGATTAATTTTAATAGCCCTGTTTGCCCAAATACGACATTTAGTGTACAAGGTGTAGGATCAAATTTTTATATGAAATGGGGTTTCCAAGCTGCTTACAGTAATTCTGTAAATGCCTATGTAACAAGTGCAAATCCAACTTTTACAGCAATTGCTATGGGTTCTAACGGTTGTAATACTCAATCAATAATAACTATGCCATTATTGCCAACACCTACGTTAGGGGTGACAGGCAGTACCGCTATTTGTTCAGGTCAATCAGCAACATTAAACGCTTTAGGAGCAAATTCATATACTTGGGATTATTTTCAGGCATCAAGCACTTACACAACAGGTGTGGCAGTAAATAATTTTAATGTAGCTCTAACAGGTACAAATAGTTTTGGCTGTTCAAACACCACTACATTTCCTATTATAGTAGAACAAGCAGGCATAACTGCAACGCCAAATACTACATTTGTTTGTTTAGGCGCAAATACCTTGACTTTATCTGCTACAAATCTTGGAAGTGGAGGAACATATTCTTGGAGTACGGGAGCTACTACACAAAGTATAGTTGTTACACCAACTACAACAACAACTTATAGTGTTATTGTAAATTCGCCGGCATGTGGTGTTTCAAATTATAGTACTACAATTAATGTTATTCCATCTCTTCCACCAGTTCTATCATATTCCATATACCCTTCAAGCTTTTGTACAAGTAGTCCCAGTACCATAACAGTATCTGGCGCTAATTCATATGTAATAGGCTCAATGTTTGGTTCAAGTAATACAAACACACTTGCCATAACAACAAATAACTCGGCAACTGCAGTTATTATTGGAGTTACTGGCACTTATACAAATGGTTGCTCAACATATACATTATTAAGTTTTCCAATTAATCCGAATCCTTATGTGGGTATATATACGCCTTATAATAACATCTGTAAAACATCTACACTTAATTTAACTGCAACTGGTGCTTTAACTTATACCTGGAGTAATTCAACAATTGGAAATGTAACTACAATTACACCATCTATAAACTCCGCTTATTCAGTAATAGGTTCAGCTGCCAGTGGCTGTACAGCAAGTGCTACAAGCCCAATAATTGTTGGGTTAAATTCTCCTACTATAACCGTTACACCATCGTCGCCAACAGTATGCTTAAATTCATCATTCACATTATCGGCTACTGTAGTTGGTGGTAATGGTTTTACATGGAATAGTAATACAACGGGTTCCACTATTACAACTTCTGTAAATACGCCAACAGTTTTTTCTATAACTTCTTCAACACTTAATTGCGCTAGTACCAAAACCGTTTTGATTAATGTCTATTCTCCAACATCATTTTCTTTAACTAGTCCATTATGTTCTGGGAATCTTAATACACTTACATATTCTGCAACTCCTCCTGGTGGCACCTTATTTGTAAATAGCGTGCCAACAAATACTATTTACTCCAATATTACTGCAACTTATAATGTGAGTTATATGTATCAAGATACTAATAATTGTGTTTTATCAACTAATACCATTGTAACCTTGAATCAAACTCCATGTATAAAAATAGCCGCAAGTAGTTATACATCCTGTGTAGGCACGCAAGTGACATTTACTGGAACACCATTTGGTGGTATTTATTCAGGACCTAATGTTTCTGGAAATATTCTTTCTTTACCAGCAACAGGAAATTACACAGTATTATACACTTATACGGATGTAAATAGTTGTAGCAATTCAATATGTACAGAAATAAACTCATCAATATGCACAGATATACCAATAACCAGTCTTAAAATGGTAAGCATTTACCCTAATCCTTCGCATAACTCTGTTACAATAGATAATCCAAACGGTGGGAAAATATTGCTAAAAATATATGATGTAAATGGTAAAATACTTTACGATTCAAAATTAGAAAATACCAGTAGCTTAATTAACATAAATGAGTACCCTTACGGGCTTTATATTTTCTACATGGAAAGTGATACGGACAGAAAGTATATCAAAGTAATTAAAGATTAAAAAAACCTGTACTTTTTTAGGGTACAGGTATATATTTAATCATAGAGTTGTATAAATTGCAAACTTCGTAACCTACTCCATCTTTTTCTTTATATATGTTCCATAACTGCTTGTCCTCACAAGTAACCTTTTACTCAATAATTTTTTTAAGTAATTATACCTTATTGGAAAGCCTTAATTGGTAATTTCTTTGAATTTACTAGCACGCCATCATGGAATTTTAAAGATTGTTATTTACCTCCTTTAGAAGGTCGAGAATGGAATAAAATAAATATTGTTCTTTAATTATTCACAAACTCTAGTAGCGGAAAAACTTAAATCCTACAATGCCTACACTTTTTAAAGTTTAGGCATTGTAAGAAATGCAAACTTTGCAGGCTTATTTTTTTAAATAGACCCCGTAAGATATTGGAGTCAGCAAACCACTAGAATATAATCCTTTAATATAATTATCAACTGAACGTTCTTTGCAAACACCTTTTGATAAAGCAATTGCACGGATCTGTGCTGTGGTTAATCCCTCATTCTCCGGTAATACTTCATAAAGTTTTTTCTGATCAAAAGCACGGACTGGAATTGTAGATTTAGGAAGCAATGGTATCACTTCTTGCAGATTTTTTAAATAAACCTTTACTATTTTTCCAGCATTCTTAAAATCTATATCATCACAAATTAGAATTTCATCTGTACTTCCGTTTTCAAACTTCCTAAATGCAGTTAATTCCAATCCGATTCTCTAATTGAATACCTAGTAGGAATATCCCGTGAATCATGTTGGTTACGTAACTTAAATACTAATGGGTAGGTTCCATCATTTTTTATCCTACGTTTATCAATTGATAATTTTATGGTGATCATTGCTACATAGTTTTGTAGCTTTCACATGAAAAAATTTGCACGTAATTTGCGCGTAGAATTGTCTTTTTACTTTGGAATTAATACAAACGAAAAAAGCTTCCAAACTATTAAAGTCTGAAAGCTTTACTCTTTCGTCGGGGTGGCCAGATTCGAACTGACGACCTCCTGCTCCCAAAGCAGGCGCGATACCGGGCTACGCTACACCCCGAGGTGTATGTCTCAAAAAATTGAGAGTGCAAATATACATAAATTTTAAATCTTTCAAAAAAACAGGCGTTTTTTCTTAAATATTGTTTAACCCTTTGTTTATAAGCATTATTGACTAAAATTTAATTGTATTTTTGTCTTCTATGCAAGAGCAAATCCTTATTCTAGATTTTGGTTCACAATTTACGCAACTTATTGCTCGTCGTTTGCGCGAATTAAACGTTTATTGTGAAATTCATCCTTACAATAAAGTTCCAGAAATTACTCAGGATATTAAAGGTGTTATTCTATCCGGAAGCCCTCACAGCGTGCGACAGGAAGAGCCTCTTAAACCCGATCTTTCAAAAATAAAAGGCAAATTACCGCTTTTAGGTATTTGTTATGGCGCCCAATATTTAGCCCATTTTTATGGTGGCGAAGTTGGCAAATCCAACTCACGCGAATATGGCAGAGCCCATCTCGAAATTAAAGACAAGAATGCTAAATTATTCAATGATATTAGAGACGATTCGGTAGTATGGATGAGCCATGCCGATACAATTTTAAAGATTCCCGAAAATTATAAAATAACTGCTAGTACACACGACGTTAAGATCGCTGCTTATGCCATAGCCGGTGAGGAAACACATGCCATTCAGTTTCACCCCGAAGTTTACCACACTGATGAAGGGGCTAAGATATTAAAAAACTTTGTTTATGGGATCTGCGGCTGCAAAGGCTTGTGGACCTCCGACTCCTTTATTGACACAACCATTGCAGAACTTAAAAAAACCATCGGTAACGATAAGGTTGTGCTGGGCCTATCTGGTGGCGTAGATTCCAGTGTGGCAGCAGTATTATTGCATAAAGCCATTGGTAAGAATTTATATTGCATTTTTGTGGATAACGGACTTCTTCGTAAAAACGAATTTGAGCAAGTACTTGATTCCTATAAAAACATGGGGCTTAATGTAAAAGGCGTTAACGCAAAGGATAAATTTTACTCTGCCCTTGCAGGAGTGAGCGATCCGGAGTTAAAGCGCAAAGCCATTGGCAAAGTATTTATTGATGTGTTTGATGAGGAGTCGAACCAAATTACAGATGTAAAATGGTTAGCGCAAGGCACTATTTATCCCGATGTAATTGAAAGTTTAAGTGTTAATGGGCCAAGTGCCACCATTAAATCGCATCACAACGTGGGTGGTTTGCCGGCTTACATGAAATTAAAAATTGTTGAGCCTTTGCGCGCTTTATTTAAAGATGAAGTGCGCCGTGTAGGCAGGGCATTAAATATTGACGCAGCTTTATTGGGCCGACACCCTTTTCCGGGCCCGGGTTTAGCCATTCGCATTCTTGGAGATATTACCGCAGAAAAAGTTAGAATTGTACAAGAAGTAGATGCTATTTTTATTGACGGATTAAGAACGCATAATTTATACAATACCGTTTGGCAGGCAGGAGCGATTTTATTGAACGTGCAAAGTGTTGGTGTAATGGGCGATGAAAGAACATACGAAAACGCTGTTGCACTAAGGGCTGTATCATCTACCGATGGCATGACAGCCGACTGGTGTCATTTACCTTACGATTTTTTAGCAAAAATGAGTAACGAAATTATTAATAAGGTAAAAGGTGTTAATAGGGTTGTTTATGATATAAGTTCTAAACCTCCGGCTACTATTGAGTGGGAATAATAATTAAGATTTTTTGATTTAAGATATAAGATTTAGGATTAATGATAAACACCAATTTGAATAAATATTTTTTGTCCTGCATCATTTGTCTTGTATCATTTATCATTTCGGCCCAAACCAAATCAACCAACATTCAAAATTTTGATGGCAAAAGTTATTACATCCATAAAATAGAAAAAGGCCAAAGCCTATACTCTATTACAAAATTGTATAATGTTACATTAGACGAGCTTTATAATAATAATCCCGACTTAAAAAATGGCGTTAAAGCCAACCAGGAAATAAAAATACCAACCGGTTTTGCTACAGTTAAAGCGTTACCAACAACAACTATAAATACAAACATACCGGTTTCGGGGCAGGCAGATACTTCAAGATATTTTACGTATAAAATCTCTAAAGGTGAGACCATTTATTCTATTACCAAAAAATTTAACCTTACCGAAGCACAACTCAATGCTTTTAATCCAAATATTGCCACACAGGGTTTAAAAGAAGGACAATTGATCGCCATTAGTGAAAAGAACAAACGAAAGCAAGGCAAAGAGATCATCAATACAATTTCTTCAAATACTGCGCCAATAACTATAGATACTTCAAAAGCCAAGGTGGTAACAAAACCCATTAAAGGCAGCTATAACATTGCACTCGTGCTTCCATTTAAGCTCGACCAGACTCTTGCCTTAGACATTAACAATATGGCCAAGAACAAAATAAATTTCCCACTTGTTTCTTCTTATGCCGTTGATTTTTATTTAGGTTTTAAAAGCGCTATCGATTCTTTATCTACAAAAGGCTTTGAGATCAATTTAGAGTTGTATGATGAAGATGAAAAGGATTCATTAAAACATACACAACTATTAAGCGATCTTAAAACAAAACAGATCGATTTTATTTTTGGTCCGCTTTACGCAAACGGTTTTAAATCTATAGCACAAAAGGCAAAAGAATTAAGTATCCCAATTATTACACCAATAACACAGCAAAACAAAATGTTGTTTAACAATGTGTATGCTTCTAAGGCCAATCCCTCGCAATTTACTTTATTAGAAAGCCTTGCTGATTATTGCATTGATTCGTTAATAAGTAATAATGCAAAAATATTTTTAGTTTCTGCTTTTCAAAAAGATGCTAAAGAAATTGCCTATGTAAATGCTTTTAAAAAATATTATAACGAGAGGCAGCAGCAACTTGGTAAACCGGCAAAAGATACTGTTACTATTGTAAGAGGTTTGGATGGAATTAAAAGCGCATACACGCCAAATGCAAAAAACATAATTATTGCATTAAGCAATAACCAAGTGTTTATTGCTGATTTTACAACGCAACTGGCCATCTTTTCTGAGAAGAAAGATATTGTATTATGCGGCTGGCAAAACACAACAGGGATAGATAATATCGACCAGGAGTATTTAAATTCATTGCATTTTACGTTCCCGCATCAATATAATGTGAGTAATACAAAAGCATATTCAGCTTTAATAGATAATTATAAGATAATGCAGGATACTTACCCTACCGAATTTTATTTTATTGGTAACGATATTGCTAATTATTATTTAAAGAATTTGAAAGAATGGGGGCCGAATTTTGTATTTAACCTCAACAACCTTTCTGCTGAAACAAATTACATGCGCTTTAAATTTTACAGGCCGGACAATTCTACCGGTTTTGATAACCGTGGTGTTTATATTTTTAAATATAATAACTACCAGCTTCAAAAAACAGGATGGAAATAAATAAAGAAACCATTTCTGAATGGTTAAAGAATTTACAAGATGCTATTTGCCTTTCGTTAGAAAATGCAGATGGAGGATCGAAATTTGAAGAAGAGAACTGGATCCGCAAAGAAGGCGGTGGTGGCAGAACCCGCATTATTAAAGAAGGAAATATAATTGAAAAAGGCGGAGTATTATTTAGTGCTGTTAGTGGCGATACGCCCGATTTTTTATTTAAAGAGAGTGCACATTCAGCCTCACCCCAGCCCTCTCCAGAGGAGAGGGAGTTTAGCATTCGGCCTCAATTTTTTGCAACGGGCGTTTCCATTGTTATTCATCCAAAAAACCCAATGGTGCCTATTATTCACATGAACATCCGTTATTTTGAAATGGATGGTGGTGTTAAATGGTTAGGTGGAGGTATTGACCTGACACCACATTATATTTTTGATGATGACGCTATTTTTTTTCATTCACAATTAAAAAACCTTTGTGATAAACATCATAAAGATTATTATTCGAAATTTAAAAAGTGGGCCGACGATTATTTTTATATCAGTCACCGAAAAGAAACCCGCGGCATTGGCGGTATATTTTTTGACCGCTTAAATACAGAAGGTAATATGAATTTTGAAAAGAACTTTGCTTTTTGGCAGGATGTTGGAAAAGCATTTGCGCCTACTTATACCGAACTCATCACCAGAAATAAACATAAATCTTTTACTGAAAAAAATAAGGACTGGCAATTACTTCGTCGTGGCCGTTATGTAGAGTTTAATTTAATCTATGACAAAGGCACAAAATTTGGTTTGGAAACTAATGGCCGTGTAGAATCAATTTTAATGAGTTTGCCAAAAACTGCCGGTTGGGAGTATGATTTTAAACCGGAAAAAAATTCGGAAGAAGAAATGACGCTAAGCCTTTTGAAAAAGGATATAGATTGGATTTAATCTCGCACTAAATATCAAGCCACTAATTCCACCAATTTCACAAAATCACTTACGCAAATTAAAATTATCTTGTTGGTGTAATTAATTTACTTTGGCGACAAGTCGCCAAAGTAATAATTTTCACTAAACTGAATAACCAAAAAAAATTAGTGGCATTCGTGAAATTAGTGGCAGTTTTATTGTGTGACTTAAAAACTTTTCAGGTTAAGAACGCCAAATAGAATCTTCGCTGATCACAATTTTTACTCTGGTATATGCGTCTTTTTTAATTTCAAAATCCAGTTTGCCATTTATATCTTTTGCGCGTTGCATGATATTATTTAAACCATAACCTCTTTCAACAATTGCCATATCAAAGCCTGCGCCGTCATCCTGCAATATTATTTCACGCTCATTACTTGAAAAATTATCAATATAAAAATTTTTTGCTTCAGAATGTTTGGAAGCATTGTTGATCACCTCCTGCACTATCCTGAATAAATTTAAAGTGCTTTCTGGTCGCAAATTCAATTCGCCGTTTGCATTTTTAAAATGAACTGCAATGTTCTTATGTTTAAAGGTCCTGTCGGCAAACTCTTTTATTTTAATACCAAATTGCACCATCGAGATCTTTTCTTCGCTCACTGTCCAAATTGTATCACGCATTAAGGCAGAGGCTTTCCTAACCTGATCTGAAATGTTCTCAAGATCCTGCTTGTCTTTCTCCTTCTCAATACCATGTGCTTTTATATCTATTGACGAACTAATAATGGTTAGCTCCGCGCCCATATTATCGTGCAGATCTTTTGAGATCCTGGAACGTTCTTTCTGAATATTTTTTTGAAAAACAAGTTCTGCTTTTTTCCGTTTAATATTATTTCTTTGAATGATAAAGAGAACCAGCAATAATAAAACTGCAAAAGCGGAAATAAGAATAATTAAAAAAGTATTTTGTTCATTTATACTTAACTCATGTTCTGCAATAGTATTCTTTTGAAGCAGTATGGTATTCTCTTTTTGTTCTACTTCATATTCTGTTTGCAGCTTTCCTAATTTATCCTGGGTGTCAATATTGTAAATACTATCGTTGATCTTCTGGTATTTCTCGAGGTACGAGTTGGCCAGCTTATAATCCTGCTTATGATGCTCTAATGTGTATAACCCAAGGTAAGCCTTTTTTTGCCAAAGCAGGCTGTTTATCTCTTGCGATTGTTTTAAGCCGAGCAATAAAAAATCATTAGCTTCCGTATACCTGTTAAGATCAATATAACAGAGCCCAATGTTAGTGTTAATAATAGACATGCCACTAATAGAACCAATTCTATCATATACTTCTTTTGCTTTTAAATAATACTCCAACCCTTTTTTGGTATTACCCAACTTTCTTTCAGAAACGCCAAGACACTGATAGATCTGCGACATAAGCTCCTCGCGACAATACTTTTGGCAAATGGGTAACATTTCATTAAAGATTTTAACAGCGCCTTTTACATCGCCCTGAGTTTGCATAGCAATTGCATAATTACTTTTTGCAGTAACGTAGCCTTCATAATCTTTAAACGCCAAGGCACCTTCAGAAGAGGCCATGTACATTTTTTTTGCTTCCTCAAACTGGTTATTACGCTCATAAATACTACCGATATTATTTTGGAGCTTAAAAGTTTCTCCTTTCGAGCCGGCTTTTTTTAAAAGGTCCAATGCAGTTAAATTCTTTTCTAAGCTTATATCGTATTTTCCTTTTTCGTAATAGCCAAGAGCGGCTTTGCTCATACTAGCTCCGGCATCACGCCATTTCTGATTCGCTAAACGTATCCTATATGCCGCCTCCTCA
Organism: Bacteroidota bacterium; assembly: GCA_013697245.1. Lineage (GTDB taxonomy): Bacteria > Bacteroidota > Bacteroidia > B-17B0 > Aurantibacillaceae > Aurantibacillus. The sequence goes on along the minus strand of JACCXH010000006.1, from coordinate 31,240 downwards.
AGAATGACACAACTATCAAAATTTCCTTTATAATAATAACTAAGTCCTAATTCATTCATGCACATGGCGATCAATAAAGAATCACTACCAATTTCTTTAGCAAGGGCAAGTGCCTTATTACCATAATTAATAGATAGATCAACATTACTGCTGGAAGTATAATAACAAAGGTCATCCAACGCTTTTACTTTTTCTACGCCGGAAAGTGAGGGAAGTTTTTTTAAAACAGAATCAATTGTTCTATTAAGCTCATCGCTCGTATTCTGCGAAAAACAAGAAATGGTAAAGAATAAAAATACTCCAACCAAAAAGTTAAGTGAATGTGATGTTTGTTTTTCCAAAAAATAAATATGTTAGTGCCAGTCAGAGCAAACCATCTTTCTGTGCTTTATTTACTGCTTCTAATTTACTATGAACATTTAGTTTTTTATAAATATTTTCAAGATGTTTTCTAACAGTGCCATAACTAATGCCGGTGCTATCCGCTACCTGCTCATAACTCAGGCCTTTTGCAATTAGTTCAAGCATTTCTATTTCGCGCTTGGTAAGATTACTGTCAGTATTTATGACCTGCTTCACTTTTATGGTTGCATTCTTTATAAGGTTCAACGATTTTAAAGCAATGCTAGCACTCATAGCGCTTCCACCTTCCATAGTTTCAAAAATAGCGCGATGTATCTTTTCAGGTTTTTCATCTTTTAATAAATAACCTTTTGCTCCGGCACATATTGCTTTAAATAAATTTGTCTCATCATCAAAAACTGTGCACATTAATATTTTTGTATCTGCATATTTTGCAATGATCTTTTCTGTGGCTTCTATACCATCCATCTCGGGCATTTCAATATCCATTATAATAACATCCACTTCCAATCCCTGCATCATAGCATGAAGTACTTCTTTGCCGTTACTAAATTCTTTTACTACCTGCATATCTTTAGACAATTGTATCTTACTTACGATTGTTGACCGTACGGTTTTAATATCATCTACTACTGCTATCTTTATCATAATACTTCTTGAAACTAATAAATATATTTTAAAACGGCTATTACTTTTTTATAAAATGCTAAGAATAGGGTCTTTTTTGTTTTCATCTGTTTTTACAAACATACAGAAGATGCGAAAACCCTGAAATACGCAGAAATACGTAGGCTTTATATTTCGTCCCTATGGGACTTTGTTAAACATTTTTTACTTCTAAATTAGATTGTACTTAACGGGGCAAAAAAACAAATCTTAGTTTCAAAATAAAAAGGGTCCCGTAGGGACAAAATATCTAATGGCGGTGCTTCATTATCACAAATAACATGAACAGAACAGGTACAGAGCTTAACACCATTCCTATATAACCTTTAGGGTATTTTTCTTCTTCAGAATAATATTTTGTATTTAAAAAGATATTTATTCCCGCAACAATAAATCCCAAAAGGCCGCAAAGAATTCCGTAAAAAGAAAATTGGATCCTGTAGATTGATAATGCCGCAAGAGCTCCAATAACAAGCGAAAGATATCCCAAGATCTTATAAACGAGGCGATGGCTCATATTACTCGGCGTAATAGGTCATTAAACGCCTGCGCAATTTACTGGCGTAGGTCTGGCATTGCCAATCGGTGTGGTTATTGGTAGAGTTAATACATTTACCGTATTGACGAACACGGTATTTCATTTCTTCGCCCAACAAATTAAAAAGTTCTAATGCTTCATCAAAATCGGCAGCATTATCTTTAATACGCGCAAAGTGATCTTCTAAACTTTGATCAAGAACGGTTTGTGGTTTATGCCCTTTGCGTAAAGCCATGGTATAACGGTCTTTTACAATAAAAGCTTCGGCACTTGAATTTAAGAAGCGCTCCTTAATTTCAGGAGGCATATCATAATCGTTCTCTAATTCATAATTCCATTCGTCTTTGTACCTGTGTTCTAAATATAAATGCGGTGCGGCAAACACATGTTTCCAATCTATGGGGTATTGCCATAAATTAAAACGGCGCGAATTATATCCAAGATCAATGATCTTAAATGTTTTTTTAGTTGGCAGGATACGACTTCCTCTACCTATCATTTGATGATAAAGCGTAAGCGATTTTGTAGCGCGATTTAAAATGATCGTTTCCACTTCCGGCTCATCAAAACCTGTAGTTAAAATACTTACAGAAGTTAAAACACCATCTTTTGTATTACGGAACCACTCTAATGTTTCTGCACGATCCTTATCACTAAAAGTACTATCTAAATGACGAACAGGATAACCTTTCTTCTTAAATGTTTCGTAAACAGCGCGGCTGGTTAAGATACCTGCATTAAAGATGAGGGTTTTTGTGCCCTTGCCCATTTCTTCATAAGCCTCAATAAGCTTACTTTGCATAATGGCCTGGGTGTATAATACTTCGTGCGAACCAACAGTAAACTCACCATTATTACCAACACGTAAGGAACTTAAATTAACATCGTATGAATAAGTTTGTCCTTCGCATAAAAAACCTTGCTCAATTAAATTCGAAATACTTTCGCCAACAATTAAGGCAGAATATGTTTGATATAAAGGAAGTTTTTTATTACTGCTTAAAGGTGTAGCAGTTACACCTAAAATATTTACATCATTAAAATAATGAAAGATCTTACGGAATGAATTATTATGTGCCTCATCCACGATCACTAAACCAATATCTTCTAAAAATTGATCGTTCTCTTGCAAACGATTATTTAATGTTTCTACAAGGGCTGTAAAACTTTGGTATTCGCTCTGGTGAGGCAGTTGTTTTACTTCGCTATTAATTACTTTATTGCTTATTCCTACTTCTGCTAAAACATCAGATGTTTGTTTGCCTAATTCGATACGATGTGTTAAGATCAATACTTTTCGTCCAAATTGCTGGATATAACGTTTTGCTATTTCACTAAAAATAATTGTTTTTCCACCACCGGTTGGAAGTTGAAACAATAAATTGGCATTGGGTGGCAGCTCAACCAGACGATTAAAAATATTGTTTACAGCTTGCTCCTGGTAAGGATAAAGTTTTCGGGGTTCTGCTGCTTCAATTTTGTCGTTGATCATAGAAAAATGGCAATTGGCGAATATACGGCTAAATCAACTAAATACAACCATTTTTTATTAAGAATTAATGAGGATTTAAACAATTTTAAGAAGATTTAATAAATAGCGTAAATAGATTATTTGGTATCTTCGCTTTTGTGCAAAAAAAATTCAATTACCTGCTTTTAAGCCTTTTTTCGGCCATCTTGTTCTCTGCCGGTTGGCTGCTTCATTTATCCGTTTTTATTTTCTTTGCTTTTGTTCCATTGTTACAACTGGAGGATGATCTTTCAAAACAACTTACTGTTCCAAAAAGGAAGTTAAAACTATTCGCCTACGTTTATTTCACTTTTTTAGTGTGGAACCTTTTAACAACATGGTGGGTTAGCCAGGCATCTATGGTAGGTGCCATTGCTGCTTTTGTTATTAATTCCTTATTCATGGCCATTATTTTTGTTATTTTTTCGAATTTAAAGAACAAGATCCATAAACCATTTGCTATTTGGCTCTTAATACCTTTATGGCTAGGTTATGAATTTGTGCATACCATCTGGGACCTATCATGGAGTTGGTTAATACTTGGCAATGTATTTGCCTTTAATACAAACTGGATCCAATGGTTCGAATTTACCGGCACTAGCGGCGGAACACTTTGGGCGTTATTTGTAAATATTTTAATTTTTAATATTTTAAAGAACAATACTTCTCTAAAAATAATTTCGAAACCTGTTCTTAAAATTGCCGCAGCGATCATTTTACCCATTTTATTTTCTTATTTAATTTTTATGATAAGAAAACCACTTTCAGATCCGGCAGATAAATTAAAAGTGTTGGTAGTACAACCCAATATCGATCCTTATAACGATAAATTTGTAATGGATTTTCAAATGCAGTTTTTTAAATTCCTAGAGCAGATAAAAGGTAAAGTAACCAACGAAACTGATTATATTGTTTTGCCCGAGACTTTTATTGTTGGCCAAGGCATTAACGAAGACATTATTGATGACAACGAAGCCATACGTTGGTTTAAAGACAGCTTGCTAAGTAAATTCCCGAAATTAAAAATTGTTGTCGGGGCAGATAGCTATCGTTTTTTTACCTCGAAAGATAAAATCTCTGCAACTGCAAAACCATATCAGGAGGAAGGTGTTTATTACGATTCGTATAATACAGCTTTGCAAATAGACGCTTCCGGAATTCAGATATATCATAAATCAAAATTAGTTCCAGGGGTTGAACAAATGCCTTTTCCGGGGTTGTTAAAACCTTTAGAGGGGCTTGCCATACAAATGGGCGGCACCTTTGGCAGCCTTGGTGTACAATATGAGAGAACAGTGTTTACAGATAAAATAACCGCCACTAATGTTGCACCCGTGGTATGTTACGAAAGCGTTTATTCTGATTATGTTACCGGATATGTAAGAAAAAATGCCAACGTTATTTTTATTATTACCAACGATGGTTGGTGGGGCGATACCCCTGGCCATGTTGAACACTTATATTATGCCCGTTTAAGGGCCATCGAAAACCGTTTACAAATAGCCCGTAGTGCTAACACCGGTATTAGTTGTTTTATTGATGAGTTTGGAACTATTACTCAGGCTACTAATTATTGGGAAGCTGCTGTAATAGAAAAAGATATTTATAAGAACAATAACCATACTTTTTACTCGAAATTTGGAGATCTTATTGCTTATTTATCGGTCTGCCTTTCCGTACTTTTGATTTTATTTTCGATCTTTTTGAGGTTTAAAAATAATCATATAATAAAAAATTAAGCCGCTAATTTCACTGATATACGCTAATTCTTTTTTTATGCTTTGTTTGGTGGAATTTATTCTTAAGAGTAAATTCTTAAGAAAATAATTAGCACAAAACACAAACTAAAATTAGTTTATCCTTTGTGAAATTGGTAAAATTAGTGGCTTTTTTATCTTTACCATAAGCCCTAAACATTCACTTTTGTGCTTAAGATTGAAGAATAATAGTTCTTAACAGAGGGCAAAAGTCATCAAATTGCTACATTCTATGGCAAAAAATCAGCTGTATTGCTGAGTAAATTTCATTAAAAAAATTATCTTTGTAATCATTAAATAAAAATTTATGGGACGGATATTTCAGACACGAAAAGCCACGATGTTTAAACGTTACGCTAAAATGGCAAAAGCGTTTACAAAAATTGGAAGAGAAATTGTAATGGCTGTTAAAGCAGGGGGTCCACATCCTGAAAATAACCCGCGTTTAAGAATGATCATGCAAAATGCCAAGGCTGTAAATATGCCAAAGGTAAATGTTGATGCAGCCATTAAACGTGCCAGCGAAAAAGATTCAGGTAATTACGACGAAATAATTTATGAAGGTTATGCACCACATGGCGTGCCTGTTCTTGTAGCCTGCACTACTAATAATCCAACCCGTACGGTTGCCAGTGTACGTTTATATTTTAACCGTGCTAACGGCGCTATGGGCACCAACGGTTCGGTTAGTTTTATGTTTGAACATGTTGTGCTTTTTAAAATTGATGTGGCAGGTTTAAATAAAGATGATCTTGAATTAGAACTCATCGATTTTGGCTTAGAAGATATTTCGCACGATGAAGAAAATAATCATTTCATTATTCAAACACAATTTACCGATTTTGGAAAAATGCAATCTGCTTTAGAGGAACGAAAGATCCCTGTTTTAGAAACAAGTAAAATTTATAGTCCAACCACTACCAAAGAATTAACCCCTGAGCAGGAAGCAGAGGTAACAGCCATGATAGAGAAAATGGAAGAGGACGATGATATTGAAGCTGTTTACCATAATATTGCTTAATTATTTTGGAAAAGCAATGGAAAATATATAACAATAGCAATACAACTGCTATTTCGGAATTGGAGGACAAATTAAATGTTGACCCCATCATTGCTAAATTATTAGTACAGCGTCAAATTTTTAATTATAAAGACGCCAAAGATTTTTTTCGCCCGGACCTGAACCAATTGCACGATCCTTTTTTAATGAAAGGAATGGATGTGGCCATTGAAAGAATAAACACCGCCATCGAAAAAAACGAAAAGGTTTTGATCTACGGTGATTATGATGTAGACGGAACAACAGCCGTGAGCGTGGTTTACAGTTTTTTTAAAGATCACATTGCGAAAATTGATTATTACATTCCTGATCGTTATAAAGAAGGTTATGGCATTTCGTTTACCGCTATTGATTTTGCAAAAGAAAATAATTTCTCCTTAATTATTGCCTTAGACTGTGGCATTAAAGCCAATGAAAAAATAGACTACGCCAACGCAAAAAAAATAGATTTTATTATTTGCGATCATCACTTGCCGGGTAGTGAAGTGCCGCATGCCATTGCTGTGCTTGACCCAAAACAAAATGATTGTAATTATCCTTACAAAGAATTAAGCGGTTGTGGTATTGGTTTAAAATTAATTGAGGCCTTTTCGAAAAAATATAATTTTCCATTAGACGTTTGTTATAATTATTTAGACCTGGTTGCCGTAAGTATAGCTGCCGATATTGTGCCCTTAAATGGCGAGAACCGTGTAATGGCGTATTTTGGTTTAGAAAAAATAAATAAAGAACCAAGGCCGGGCATAAAAGCTTTATTGAACTTAAACCAATTAAAACAAGCTGTAACAATTACTACTTTAGTGTTTGTTTTAGCTCCGCGTATAAATGCAGCCGGTCGAATTGAGCACGGCAGTAAGGCAGTAGAGCTACTGATCTGTGAAGACGAGATTCATGCAGCTGAATTTGCAAATGCCATTAACGATACAAACACTCAACGAAAAGATCTTGACCAGGGAACTACATCTGAAGCTTTATTACAAATAGAAGGCCTTGAATTAAATGGTGCAAAAAAATCTACTGTTCTTTTCAGTCCAACCTGGCACAAAGGCGTTGTTGGTATTGTGGCCTCGCGCCTGATAGAAAAATACTACCGACCTACTATTGTGCTTACTGAAAGCGATGGTAAAGTTTCGGGCAGTGCGCGCAGTGTAAAAGAATACGATGTATACAATGCCATCGAAAAATGCAGCGATCTTTTAGAGCAATTTGGCGGACATAAATTTGCAGCCGGTTTAACTATGAAAAAAGAAAACCTGGAAGCCTTTATTGCTAAGTTTGAAAAAGTAGTTTCAGAAAGCATTACACCGGACCAACTCATTCCAAAAGTAGATATTGATATTGAATTAGAATTTCATGAGATCAGCGATAAACTTGTTCGTATTTTAAAACAATTTGCGCCGCATGGTCCGCACAACATGACACCTACTTTTTATTGCAAGAATGTTTTTGAAACTGGTTGGGGCAAAGTGTTTGGCAACAATCATCTCAAATTAGAATTATTTCAACAATCAAATCCTAATATTCGTTTCCAAGCCATTGCTTACGATAAAGGAGATTATATTAATTTCTTCCAACGCAAAATTCCAATGGACATTGTTTTTAAGATCCAGGAAAACGAATACCGTGGCGTAACAACTATTCAATTCATGATCGAGGATCTAAAGGTTAATCAGAGTAAATAATTTTATTTACTACTCCTTAAATTTTTCTTCACTAAAAAATTAAAGCGCCAGAATAAAGCGACTGCAACAAAAGCCAGAGCTGCAAGTAATGCGATCCAAATGCCTATTGTTTCCATTTTAAAAGTAAAAGCTAAAAGATAAGCCAATGGCAAAGCAATTAACCAATATCCCACTAATGTAATTAGTGTTGGGTATTTTACATCCTCTAAACCTCTTAAGGCGCCAATGGCCACAACTTGTATGCCATCAAATAACTGAAACATGGCCGCAATAATTAACAGCTTAGATGCTAAACGCGTAATTTCAACTTCATTACTAAAACCTAAAGGTAAAACAGCACTAAAAATTAAAAATAATAAGCCAAAAGCGCCCATTACCAATAGAACCAATTTTAGTGCAGTGTAACCGGCATTTTTTATTTCCAACCAATTTTGTTGCGCATTATAAACACTTACTCGAATAGTTGCTGCGCTGCTTATACCACTTGCAAACATATAAGTAAATGCAGCAATACTTAAAGCAATGCCATGTGCATCTATTTGTTCTTTACCAAATGTACCGGCCATTAAACCTGCTATGGCAAATGCTGCTACTTCAAAAGTAAATTGCGCACCGGAGTTTAAACCAATACGGGCGAGATCTTTTAACTCAACCCAATTAATTTTTACTTGTTTGTATACAGCACCGATTTCTTTTGTAAGCGGCGACCTGAAAATAAAGATCAAAAAAGAAACACCCATAAATAACCTGGCAATAAATGATGCCCATGCAGCGCCTAAATAACCCATTTCGGGAAACCCAAACTTGCCATAAATTAAAAGGTAATTTAAAATGATGTTAATTAAATTTCCAACCACACTAATTATAAGTGCCATGCGTGTATTGGCTAATCCCTCACAATATTGCTTGCAGGTAAAGAATAAAGAAACGGGGATCATCGAAAAGATCAACACATCAAAGAAGGGAACTGCCAGCACCACTACTTCAGCAGGTTGTTGCATATATTTTAAAAGATCGGATGCCAAAAATAAGATCACAAAACAGATTACTGCAACAGAAAGATTTAATACCAATGAGTTTTTAAACAACGATGCTTTTTTTTTCACATCATTATTATGATGAGCATCTGTTACCAAAGGCGTTGTTGCGTAACTTACGCCTATACCAAATACTAATAACAATACATACAGGTTATTTGAAAGTATACAAGCCGCCTGTTCTGTTGGGCCAATTCTTCCAACAAAAATAGTATCTACCATACCGGTAATGATATGTCCTACCTGTGTAATAACAAGTGGCCATGCAAGGTAAATGGTTGCTTTGGTGTGGCTATTTTTGAAAAATGTTTTAAACATTCGGGGGCAAAGATAAGAGAATCTTTTTGGTAAAGAAGGGAGGTTATTTCGACAAGCTCAATAAATAATACAATGGCAGCTGAGCTTGTCAAAATAACCAATACACAATGGTAGCTGAGTTTTTCGAAGCTACTTCTTTTTTGTGCCTTCGGGTTTTAAAGGAGCAACAATATTAGAAGCTGTTGAAACTGTTGTTGTAGTGGGAACAACGCCTGGCTTTTCAGGAGGATCGATTCCCTTTTTTAACCAAATCTTTATATCGTTTAACTCTTTACCGTTGATAGAATGTGGCATTTCATAATTATTAAAGGAAAGCTCTTTTACTTTTTTTGACTTTAAAAATTTTACCGCACTATCCGCTTCAGATATTTTTATAACGTTATCGGAATTGCCATGCGCAATAAAATATTTTGTTTTTGCAGCAGTTGTCCAATCGATTTTTTGCTCTTTTGATTCTGTCATCAGTTTTCCACTTAGCACCATCACCCCTTTAATTTTTTTTGGCGCAGCAAGTGCCAGGTCATAACACATCATGGCGCCCTGACTAAAACCCATAATAAAAACATTGGTACTATCCAGCTTAAGTGTTTTGCAAGCGTTACTAATAAACGATAAAATCTTTATACGGCTTTCTTTTGCCTTTTTATAATCATAAGTAAAAGGTTTATCGCCAACGGGGTCAAGCACAAACCAACCAAAGCCGCCATCTTTCAAAGCTTCAGGCCCACGAAGAGAGATCACCATAAATCGTGGGTCCAATGCCTTAGCAATATCGAATAGATCTTCTTCATTACTGCCATAACCATGCAGCATAATTAAAAGTGGTGCTGGCTTATCTATTTTTTTTGCAGGCTCATTAACTTTATAAACCAGCGAAGTATTTACTGTTTGAGTGTTCCCAAAAAAAGAAATACAAACTAAAATTAAAACTAAAAATCTTTTCATCTTCTTCTACTTTTTTTGCTGCTGCCGCCTTTGTTATTTTTATCGGCTCCGCGGCTTTTACTTCCTCCACCTTTATTACTGCCACTATTTTTGTTTCCGCCTCTGCTACTTCCTGAATTAGACCTGCTATGCTTACTATCAAAATTAGAACGGTTATCTCCAAAGTTTGAAGAGCCGGACGCATTTTCTGAATCGGCAAAAGCAAAATTTAATTGTTTTTTTACCAGGTCGGCATCCACAACAACAATATCAACAGGGTCGCCAAGGGTATATATTTTTCCGGTATTGCGGCCCACATAACGGTAATTATCAGAGTCGAAAGAAAATTGATCGCCTTTAAGGTCACGACTTTTGATCATACCCTCGCATTTATTCTCAATTATTTCTGCATAAATGCCCCACTCTGTCACTCCACTAATAAGTGCCGGAAATGTTTGCCCAATTTTATCCGACATAAACTCTACCTGTTTATATTTAATCGAGGCTCTTTCTGCTTCTGCCGCCACACGTTCCTGGTCGCTACTATGTTTACATAATTGTTCCAGCTCGTCCTGGCTAGGATGTTTAAGGCCTTCTAGTCGTTCATATAATAAACGATGTACCATTACATCGGGGTAACGACGAATGGGCGAAGTAAAGTGTGTGTAGTATTCAAAACCCAAACCATAGTGCCCGGCATTTTTTGTAGTGTAAATCGCTTTTGGCATACTGCGCACGGCAAGCATTTCTATCATGCCCTGCTCTTTTTTATTTTTTACATCTACCAATAATTTATTAATAGATTGGGCCATTTTTTGTTTGCTTCCTAATTGCATTTGGTATCCAAAACGCGCCACAAAACCACTCAGCTCGGCCATCTTTTCATCACTTGGCGTATCGTGAATACGGTAAACGCATAAATTTTTTGGATCGTCTTTCTTTTTTTGATTTTGATGCTTTGGGTTTTCATCGTTCTTACTGCCTTTACCTAAAAACTCAGCCACAGAACGATTTGCCAATAACATAAAATCTTCAATCAATTTGTGCGCATCTTTTTGGGTTTTAAAAAATACACCTATTGGATTTCCTTCTTCATCTAAATTAAATTTCACTTCTGCTTTATCAAAAAAGATGGAGCCGCGTTTTGTACGTTCTGCACGTAATTTTTTTGCCAGCTTATCCAACAATAAAATTTCGTTTTTGTATTCTCCTTCTTCCGTTTCAATAATTGTTTGCACATCTTCATAGGCGAAACGTTTATTACTATGTATCAACGTTTTTCCAAACCACTGATCTGAAATATCTGCGTTATCATCCATCTGAAAAACAGCAGAGAAACAATATTTATCTTCATTAGGGCGCAATGAACAGGCAAAATTACTTAATACTTCGGGCAACATCGGAATAACACGATCTACAAGATACACAGAGGTTGCACGCTCTACAGCTTCTTTATCAAGTATGCTTCCTACTTTTAAAAAGTGAGTGACATCTGCAATGTGCACACCTATTTCCCACAAACCATTATCTAATTTTTGAATGGAGAGTGCGTCATCAAAATCCTTCGCATCAACCGGGTCGATCGTAAAAGTTAATACTTCTCTAAAATCCCTGCGTTTATCGATTTCTTCTTTGGTAATGGCAGTGTTTAGTTTTTTCGCTTCGTTTTCTACTGCCTCCGGAAAATGCTCGGGCAAACCATATTCTGCCATGATAGCATTCATTTCGGTTTTATGAACTCCCGGAAAACCAAAAACCTCTTCTACCACCCCAATTGGATTTTTATCGTTCGCTTTCCATTCTTTTAATTTGATCTTTACTTTTTGTCCGTCTTCTGCACCTTTGATATCATTTGAGTGAATAAAAAAGTCGACATGAATCTTATGGCTATCCGGAATTACAAATGCAAATTTTGGATTTATTTTTATCGTACCAACAAACTCGGTCTTTGCACGTTTAATAACTTCCACCACTTCGCCTTCTTTACGTTTGCCACTGCGTTTTTGTAAAAGCTGCAGTTTTACAAGATCGCCTTGTAATGCATTTTTTGATTTGTATTGCGGAATATAGATATCATCTTCCGATTCACTAAATACAACAAAAGCAGTACCTTGCGTTGTAAAATCAATAGTGCCGGTAATATATTGTTTGCTTTCTTTTATTTGATATTTGCCGGTTTCCTTTTCAAGAACAAACCCTTGGTGTTTTAGTGCTTCTAAAACCTGGATCAATTCCAGCCTTTCGCCATCGGTATTAATTTCCATGGAGGCACCAAGCTGTTTATAGTTAAATTCTTTTGTATCGTTATGTTTTAAAAAGTCTAAAACTTCTTCAAATAAATAACGTGTTGGTTTTTTGTTTTTAGACATAACTTAAAGATACTAAGCTTTTATAACTTTTATCTTAGACTGTTTAAGTGTTTATTAACAGTAAGGAATGAAAAAATCAATTAAAAACTAAGAAAATATTAGAACAATTTTTTACTTCTCGCCCAACTTTTTCTTGATAAAAAGTTGGCAAAAATCAAGGCTCCAAACATTCTTTGAGGCCCAACAGCTTGGTGCGCTTAAGGCTTACAAAAAAAGCCCCGTCTTTTTTGACGAGGCTTTTAAAAGAAAAAAATAAAATTATTTTTTTAAGGCTTTATTTAAATTCTCATCAATTGCCGATAAAAATTCTTCGGTATATAAATAGTGCTCCCCATGTTTTACCTTATTACCATGTGCACAAACGGCAAGATCCTTGGTCATTTTGCCGCTTTCAACAGTTTCAACACACACTTTTTCTAAGGTTTGTGCAAAGTGAACCAATTCTTTATTACCATCTAATTTACCACGGAATTCTAAACCTCTGGTCCATGCAAAGATAGATGCAATTGGATTGGTTGAAGTTGGTTTACCTGCCTGATGATCGCGGAAGTGACGGGTTACAGTTCCATGTGCCGCTTCTGCTTCCATAATTTTTCCATCCGGTGTAATTAATACAGAAGTCATTAATCCTAAAGAACCAAAACCTTGCGCTACTGAATCAGACTGAACATCGCCATCGTAATTTTTACAAGCCCAAACAAAATTTCCGTTCCATTTTAAAGCACTCGCTACCATATCATCAATTAAACGGTGTTCATAAACGATGCCTGCGGCTTCGTATTTTGCTTTGTAATCTGCAACATAAATTTCTTCGAAAATATCTTTAAAACGACCATCGTATTTTTTTAAGATGGTGTTTTTCGTAGATAAATACAAAGGCCATTTTTTATTTAAGGCAACGTTAAAACATGAGTGTGCAAAACCCCGTATAGACTCTTCCACATTATACATTCCCATTGCAACACCAGGACCGTTAAATTTAAAAATTTCATGCTCAATTACTTTTCCATCTTCGCCTTCAAACTTCATGGTTAATTTTCCTTTTCCGGGAATAACAAAATCGGTTGCTTTGTACTGATCGCCAAATGCGTGACGACCAACAATGATAGGGGATGTCCAGTTTGTAACTAAACGCGGTACGTTCTTACAAACAATTGGCTCACGAAACACAGTACCATCAAGAATATTACGGATAGTACCGTTTGGTGATTTCCACATTTGTTTTAAATTGAATTCTTTTACACGCGCTTCATCAGGTGTAATGGTAGCACATTTTATACCTACCTGATATTTTTTAATTGCTTCTGCCGCATCTATCGTAACCTGGTCGTTAGTGGCATCGCGGTGCTCCATTCCTAGGTCGTAATATTTAATATCGATATCCAAATACGGAACGATCAATTTGTCTTTAATAAATTTCCAGATAATGCGGGTCATTTCATCGCCATCAAGTTCCACCACGGGATTTGCTACTTTAATTTTGCTCATATATTAGTTTTTAATAATTTTTTGAAAATACTTCACAAATTTAGAAAAGGTTGAGTAAGAACCAAGTTTTTTGGGTCAATAATTATTGATTTTAAACTATTATATTTGAACAAATTTAGTTTTGATGAAATTTCATAAAGAAGGGTACGTTAGTTTGCTTTTAGTGCTTGTTTTTAGCGCCATTATTACATTCATAGCCCATTATTTTTTTCCCGCATTTGCCGTTGCCCATTGGTTTGCATACGCTTTAAGCGCTTTTTTAACGATTACAATTGTGCAGTTTTTCAGGCACCCTACACGTCAGCACACTATAAATGAGAAGCAGATAATTGCTCCGGCTGACGGAAAGGTGGTCGTTATTGAAGAAACCACTGAAAATGAATACTTTAAAGACAAACGTTTACAGGTAAGCATTTTTATGAGCCCTCTCAACGTGCACGTTAACCGCTATCCAATTGCCGGTAGTGTTAGCTTTTTTAAATATCATCCGGGTAAATTTTTAGCTGCCTGGGAGCCTAAAAGCAGCACAGATAATGAGCGCACAACCGTTGTTGTAAAACATAAGAATGGTACCGAGATCTTATTTCGACAAATTGCAGGCGCTTTAGCGCGCAGAATTGTTTGGTATTGCAAACAAGGCGATGTGGCAGAACAATGCGGCGAAATGGGTTTTATTAAATTCGGCTCCCGCGTTGATCTTTTTCTTCCTATCGGCACAAAACTGAATGTAAAAATTGGTGATGTAGTGAAAGGTTCGCAAAGTGTATTGGGAGAAATTTGACACTCAAACCAATTATATTAAATGATATTTGTACCTGATAATATTAACGGCACAAGAGATATTTCAAAAACAACTTTTTTTCTGACTCTTTTTTGTTTGTTAGCACTCAATTTTCAAATAAAATCTCAAATTATTGAATTAAACACAGTCAGCAATTCGATTTTTGAAAAATACAATATCATATTTATTGGTGAGCAGCATAATATCGATTCTAATGATAGAATTGAAGCTCTCTTAGTTTCCAAGATTAAAGAAAAGGACACAAAAGTTTTACTAGAACTTGGATATGATCAAAATTATTTGTTAAACAATTTTTTCGTCAAAAAAGATACACTCACGGTTAATCTTTTTTCAAATAATATGTATGGATCAAAATTGTCAAGAGTTTTTTATAATTCAAAAATCACTCCAAAGGCTATTGATGTTTTAACTAAAGAAGATTTTACAAAAGATCTAGTGTTAGCCTTGTATTCGAAAAAAGAAGAGCCCATGGAAGTAATAAATAATATTAAAGAATTTTCAGAGATAGGCATGATGAAATCTCCGTATGTGATAAAAAACATGAATAAATATGACCGCTTTTTGGAACAGTATGCTAAAAATAGAGAGTTACACATGAAATTCCTTGGTTCTGATTCAGTAGCAATAAAGGAATATTTTGAGGCTTTAAAAGCAACAATTGAAAGTGACTGTGATCCAAATGTAAAAGGAATAGGATTTTCAGATTTCAGGGAAGAATTTATGTATAAAATGGTGAAAAATGAAATAGAAAAAAGTGTACCAGTCAAAATTATATCAATTAATGGAAGCGCACACATATGTCTTGATCCAAAAGCTCAGGATAAAAGAATAAAAAACAAAAAATGGTCGCCCTTAGCATATAAGGTAAAAACTAATTTTCCTGATAAAAAAGTATGTTCAATTTATTTATTAAATATTGAAAAAGATCTTTACTTTAAAAAAGATCATCCCGAGGAATTGAAATATATTCAGGAGCATACAGATTTGAATAAATATTACTTAATTAGACTGGATTATAAAGAATCTCCTTTTAAAAATTTAGTAAACATGTATACATACATTGTAGTTTATTAATTTATGACTCAAAAAAATTAACAATGTATGAGATTGCTTCGTCATTCTTCCTCGCAATGACGAGATTTAAAAAAACGCTCTTATCTGTGCTCCACCTAAATGCACTGCATTAGAGTTTGGTGTTTTTCTTCCATTATAATTTATACTTATTTGCAGGTTGCTGCTTAAATTACGCTGGTAACTTAATTCCCAGGTCACATTTTGACCTTTACTTAAAGCATTCAACATTTCATAAGCAACCGGCGAATTTTCGGTATCATTATATTTAATAATAACAAGATCCATTCTACCGGTTAAACTTCCTTTTTCAGACTGATTGTATTTTATCTCGCCTGCAAAGGTATTTATGAAAGCTGTTTGAAAACCGCCTTCAATTTTATTTTGTTTTTGCGTGTATTTATAAATACTGCTTATTCTAAAATAGGTATTGGGCTGAAAGATCAATCTATTCTCTGTTTCATAAGCCTCAATTAAATAATTACGTGTTGAAAAGAATTGTGATGCGTTGGCTTTCTGACTAAATGTTCCGCTCGAATTTATTGCCCAGGCTTTTAAAAAATTAACGCGACCTTTTACTTCGTGTGATAATAAAGTTTTTCGTTCGATACCATTTACCAATAATTGTTTTGATTGATTGTTGATGTAAGTATAATCCATTCCAAAAACAGCCGAGCTTTGATTAAAAAAAACACTTTGCCTTAAGTTATTATTACTCGCTAAAATAGAAGAATCTTTTACATCTAAAAATGGATTAAAATTTAAAATATCTCCTTTGTCTGCTGTCTTCCCATCCAAACGAAAAACAGTTTGTGTTACCCAACGGTTAATAAAACGGGCCGCGCCATTTTTTGGTTGTTTGATGTAAGATGACGGCCTTAATGAAATAGAAACGCTTAATTGATTCTGCAATACTTTTACGTACTGATTGGTTGGCGTATAGATACGAATGTAGCGGGCCTGGTCGCTAAACTGCGCGATCTCAAATTCATTTATTTCTTTTATGGTGTTACCGTTATAATCGTTCCAGGCATATTGGCCCTGGCCCGGCGCAACTTCAAGGTAATAAAACTCTCTTTTGTTTTCCAAACCGTAACCGGTCTCATAATACAATCCAGAAGTGATCAATCCTTTAAACCAACGCGGGTTATATTCTAAACGACTTAGTACTGTATTATCCGGTTTTAAAAAAGTGCCCACCACATTTCTTAATTCTAATTTACGATACGTAAATAAAATAGTGAAGGGGTTATTTTTTATAGCATACACCGATGCCTGTAAACCAATATTGGTGGCAAACGTACTATCTTTTAATTGATTGCCGTACGCTAATTTATCTCTCCGTTCTTTATAAAATAATTTTACGTTATTCCTTGAACTATCAGCGTTAGATACACTTCCCTCCCATTCCCAGAACTGGTAGGCTCTTGGCAATAAGGTCTTGTCTGTTGAGTTCTTAAATAGATTATGTTCAAAAACATCACTGTATGCGAATTTTACTTTTTTTATACGCTGAGAGATAAGCGATTTGTGCCGGTAAAATTCGGTATTTTGTAAATTTAAATTATCATTGGTTGTTAAATAGCTGCCGTTGTAGCTTGTTGTTAGTTTTTTAAAAATATGTGTAACGTTTGCGGTTTGTCTCACGCCCTGATAATTGTTGCCTTCATTAAAAAGGTTAAGGCCATAAGTTAAAGTGGAGCCTTTTATGTTTAGCAAACCTAACTCGGCACTTGCAATGTTTTGATCGTTCAAAAGTACAGAAGTTAGTGGCCTGTTCCAATCACGATCAAACTCAATACTCCTAAAACGTTCTATCTGGCGAAAACGCTTTTGCAGGAACTCGTAACCAAAATTATAAATGAACTTAGTTTGATTTTTTAAAGAATCAATTTTTAGGATACTTTGGTTCTTGCTGCTTACCTTTACACCGGCACCTTCATCATTACCCTTATCGCTTCTACTAAAACGGTTAATGTCATTTTTAGTATAAACACCTTCCGCATTTAAAGTATTATTTGCCGTGAGCGAATAATTAAAACCACCGGTTAACATTTGATTTTGCTTAGGCGTAACCAATGGAATTACCGGCTCAAAACTACCTTGCAGTATGCCGCCAACAGGTGCTGTCCAAACATACACACGTCCGTTAGCCGCTGAAGTTATTTGGTTATAATTTCCTTTGCCTACACCTACGTTGCTAAATTTTAAACGGTATTTAGCGCTATCGGGATTGGTACTATATACATACACATTTTGATATATAATACTATTTACCAAAGAATCTACTTTCCTATAAAACACATCGCTGTTATTAAATGCCGCTGTTTCTACACCGGTGTAAACTGCTTTATCTAAAGTATCGCCAATAGCTATTAATACATTTTTTTGTTGTTGTGTTAATGTTTGTTGCAAGGGCTTGTTCTTATTATCCTGTTCGCTATAAACATCAAAGAATACAGAGCTTTTTTTTGTCTGGATCTCTTCCCCAAAGAAAAACAAAGAGCGTGCGTAGTTCCTTTCGGCATATTGAAATTCGGCAACAATACGTTTATCTTTTGTAATGATCTGCTTTGCTGTAAAAGTTAATTCACCGGTATTGTAATCAATGATGTAATCATTTTCCTGACCACGTTGTAATAATTTTCCATCGATGTAAATTTTTTCTGTTCCGCTTAAGATAATAATAAAGGGTTCGTTATCGGCGCCCTTCATACGATAAGGCCCCTGGTTATTTTCGGTACCAAAAAATATTTGCCGCGAAAATTTACCACGTGATACAGCACCGGCAACCTGCGTTTTAAAAAGCACCGGTTTTTTTGCCGAGCTATCTAAATAATTATTTTCTAAATATGCGCCCTGCGCCCGTTTATAAAAACTCATGAAATAAGAATTTTGTGGGCGCGATAATTGATAATCACCCACTACTAATTTTGTTGTGGCATTGTTCAATTGAATGTATACTTTATCAAACTCTTGTAATTGCGCGGTAGTTCCATCGGCCTGAAATGGAATGTTATTATCGGTGGCGGCCAGCACCATATCAATCTCCGGGGTTAGCTTCCCGCTTACCTGCAAATTTAAATTCGAATTGACCACTACATCCTGGTTATTACCAAACGAAATTCCACGACTAATGTTTCCATTTTTATTTAGACCATCGTTCTGAAATAAATAATCCTGTTTAGCATTAACGTTGTTGTAATTTATGGTGAATGGATTATTTGGTTTTGACAGATCGGTATAAAGTGCCTTTGGATCTTTGTGAAAATAACGGTGCTCAAAATTGTATGGAAAACGTTTGTACGCCACCACAATACTATCCGGTTTTTTTGTGAAAATAAGCGAATGCAATTTATAGTTTACTTTTGGAAAATGAAGCGAATCACCTTCCGGAAAAGTTTTAAAATTGACACTTCCGGGCACAAGACTTAAACTATCTAAAACCAAAGTATCGCTTAAGGTTTTAAACAGTTTTTTTTGGTTGGGATTAAATACCTGCGCAGTTCCTTTTAAGATAATAAAAGAAAACACCATTAGAATGCCTAATCGCCGCAAATACACCATATTATAACGATTTTAAAGATACAAAATTGTACCAAACAGGGGCTTTTTTGCCTTATAGTAAGGTATTTAAGGCTTGCAGGGAAAATAGACTGGAATTATTTTTGATTTATATATTTATAATCAATAGCGTCCTAAACGTTTTTTAAGACAAACAAAGCTATTGATTTCATTACATAAATCACACATAATTTAACTTTTTCAAAAAAGAGCCCCTTGTAAAAATTCTTTTGGCGGATCATTATACTCCTCAAAGGGTTTGTCAATCCAATGTTGTAAATTTATTTTTACAAAAAGATTCAACCTAATAAAGGCTACCAGATTGGAAAGATTCCAATTAAATTTAGCCATAGCTTTTAACGCCTTTAACATAAGTATTGTTATTAAGGCAGTCCAGATTTGTATCATTACTGCATTTTGGCTAGTGCCGATAAAGGATTTAATGTGCAGCAGTTGTTTTATATCTCTAAAAAATATCTCCACATTCCAACGGCTTTTATAAAGCTCTCCAATAGTGTTTGCAGACCAAGTTACATGATTAGTAATGAGTTCGATTACTTGTTTGTTTACTTCATCCCAAACGGCAACCCTTCTTAATTTTTTAGGGTACTTTTCGTTCGATGATTTATTTTTGAGTTCGATAATTTCATCTTTAAGAATATGCTCATGCCGATTTTGAGGAAGTTCATTTTCTTTAAATACGGTGTATTGAATGTTGTCTTTGTGCCGAATGACAAAATAAACCCCTTTGCTGTCCCAAACATTTAACAGATAAAAATCGTTGTAAAATCGGTCAGCTACAATTACACTCCCTTTCATCAAAGGAATTTCATACGCACCTTTATTGTCAGCGGTTTTGCCATCCGTAATATTTACATACGATGGTAAATTCCCATCAAAATCAAGCAACGTATGCATTTTAACTGCGCCTTTTGCCGTCTTGTATTTTGCCCAATCAAAAATGCTTAAACACAAACTAATTGTGGTGGCATCTAAGAAAAATATTTTAGACTTGATTCTAAATTTTACCTGTTTAAATTCTGCCTGCTGTCCTAAACTTCCAAGCAACTGATAATAGTATTCTCTAAAGAGTTCCCAATCACGATGCTTATTTTGATAGCTTATAGTTGATTTGGATGGAGCTTTGTTAATGCCTAAATGATTAAGATTCCCCGTTGCAGAACGTAAGCCGTTGCTAATATCTCGAACTGATTGGCTTTTTGCAAATTGACAAAAAAGCATCGACACCAAATGTGTCCAACTATTATAGCCTTTTTGATGCTTATCTGTGCCTTTTTGTTTTACTAGTTTAGAAAACTTTAATCGGTCTAATTTTGAAATAATTTGAGAAAACAAAGTTATATTTGTCATGAGAGAAAGTTTTTTTGTTGTGCAACTCAAAGATAATTTGAGATACTTAAATTCTTTCTCTTATTTTTTTTAATTATAAACGTTTAGGACGCTATTGGTTATAAATAGATATACTGCAAAAATTATGCAAGTAAAAAAAACCTGTTTGCTTGTTTATGGCCTTAAAGGGTAATTCTCTTTTCCCTATTGTGAGGAAAGCTCTCTACATATTTATATAGCTAGTTGAATGATTTCCCGAAAAAAACCCGATCAAAATCAAAAAAAACTTGGTATAATATTTTGAGAGAATAAGCAGTAATTAATAAAAATAAATCATGAAAAAATTAGTATTAATATTTGCGTTTGTTTCAGGAGTATTTGTGTCCTTCTCGCAAAGTAACTTAAACAAAATACCTGCCGAGCCAATTGAAGAATCAAAATTTTCATTTGGCGTTAAAGGTGGTTTCGGACATTCATTTTTAATACCTTATAGCAACCCGGCTTTTAAACCTTGCTGGAATGCCGGCGTTTCAGCTATCTATTCGCCTTTTGTGCATTGGGGTTTTGGCTTAGATGTGACGTATTCAGTTGAGGGTGTAAAATTCAAAGACCTTGAAAATACGTCAACTATAGATCTTCATTATGTTCGCGTTCCGGTTAAGGCAATTTATTTTTTTAGAACATATCAAAATGATTTTCGACCAAAAGTTGCCATTGGGCCAACCATTGGTTTTTTAACAAATACAAAAGATAATCCCGGTTTTAATAAAACAGATCTTGGTGCAAATGCCTCTTTAGGATTTAACTACCGTTTATTAAGAGCTGTTTGGTTAAATATGGACGCAACGTATTACCAGAGTCTTACAGATGTTTATAAAGCAAATGGCGAAAAAGATCTTAATGGAAATGTTCGTTTAGACATTGGATTAAGTTTTGGATTTTGAGTTTTCTTATTTCTTTGTTTTTCGATATTTTCCTTTAATGTAAGGGTGTGGCTTAGGCTGCGCCCTTTATTGTTATATTTGCCGGATGAAAATAGACAAATACATTGGCCAGTCGGGTTTTATTTCAAGAAGAAAAGCCAACGAACTAATAGATGAAAAAAAAGTAACGGTTAACGGAAAGATCGCTACCATTAGCACTACTGTAAAAGAAGGCGATGTTATTTTAATTGATGGCAAAGAAATGGAAGTAAAAGACTACGTTCCAACTTACATTGTTTATAATAAACCAAAGGGCATTGAGTGTACTTCTGAAAAAATAGCCAATAACATTGTTGATGCCATTAAACACCCGCAAAATATTTACCCGGTTGGTAGGCTGGATAAAGAATCGGAAGGATTGATACTCTTAACAAATCATAGCGAGATCATTGATAAAATTGCCAATGCAGAACATGGGCACGAAAAAGAATATATTGTAACATTAAATTTTCCGGTGAGAAAACAATTTCTAAAAGATATTTCTGAAGGCGTTCTTTTACCGGGAGAAAAAGTAAAAACCAAACCATGCGTGGTGAGCCTGGAGCCTAACGCTAAACGGATCTTTAGAATTACCTTAACGCAAGGTTTGAACAGGCAAATTCGCCGTATGTGTACCATGTTCGATTACCAAGTAATAAAATTACAGCGCGTGCGTGTAATGAATATTAATTTAGGAAAACTCAAATTGGGCGATTGGCGTGATCTTACAAAAGAAGAGTTAGATGAGTTATTTGCAGCAATCAATTAAGATTTTACAAATTTGTAAAGCTGTTAGTAAAAACCATTTTTTTTACGTGTTTTAACTTTAATACAGTTGTTTATTTTTAATATTTCTTAACTTCAAAGCTTGTTTTAAGATCATTATGACCAACTATCGTTTATTACTGGCATTGCCAATTCTTATCATTTCAAATTTATTTTCTCAAACCAATGTTCAGCTTAATTCCGCTGAGATCATTCAAAATTTAAAAAAATTAAATACGGTTGGCTCCGTATTATACATTGCTGCGCATCCCGACGATGAGAATACGCGTTTATTGGGTTATATGGCCAACGAAAAAAAGGTAAGAACAGGCTACCTTTCTTTAACGCGCGGCGATGGAGGGCAAAATTTAATTGGTAAAGAGCAGGGTGAGTTGTTAGGCCTTATCCGCACACAAGAGTTGCTTGCTGCTCGCAGAACTGATGGCGCAGAACAATTCTTTACCCGTGCGAATGATTTTGGGTATTCTAAAAACCCGGAAGAAACATTTACATTTTGGAACAAAGACAGTATTTTATCAGATGTAGTTTTAACCATTCGCAAATTTAAACCCGATGTAATTATTTGTCGTTTTCCAACTACAGGCGAGGGTGGGCATGGCCATCATACGGCATCGGCTATTCTTGCAGTTGAAGCATTTGCAGCAGCGGCAGATCCTAAAAAATTTCCTGAACAATTAAAATATACTGATGTTTGGCAGGCAAAACGTATTTATTGGAACACTTTTAATTTTGGTGGGCCAAATACTACAGCTCCCGATCAATTAAAAATAGATGTGGGTGTTTTTAATCCATTACTTGGAAAAAGTTATGGCGAAATAGCGGCTGAAAGCCGCTCTATGCACAAAAGTCAGGGTTTTGGCTCAGGTAAACAACGCGGCTCAAATACAGAGTTCTTTAAATTATTAAAAGGTGATAGTACTAAAACTGATCTTTTTGAGGGTATAAATATCTCGTGGAATAGAATAAAGAACACAGAAAAAATTCAAAAATTAATAGATGATTGTATTAAAAAATTTAACGCACAGTCTCCGGAAAATAGTCTTCCTGAATTAGTTGCCATCTATAAACAATTGCAGTTGTTAGATGAAAAAGAAGCTTATACCAACTATTGGAAAAAACAAAAGATAAAAGAAACTGAGGTCTTGCTTTTGGCTTGTTCTGGTTTGTGGCTAGAGGCCTTTGCTTCTGACTATATTGGTATTCCCGGCCAAGAAACAATGGTGTTTGCACAAATAGTTAATCGAAATAAAGGAACTGTAAAATTAAATAGTATAAACTATTTGCAAACAGATACCGTTACCTCACTTTCTTTAAAAACCAATGAATTATATACTTTCAAACGTAAAGAAAAAATTTCTAGTGATGTGCCATTCTCAAATCCATATTGGTTAAATGAAAAACATGATGTAGGTATTTATACCGTTAAAACTTCATCTTTAATTGGCAAGCCTCAAAACGATGCCGCACAAAAAATTTCTTTCGATGTTACTATCCAAGATCTGAACTTAAAGATTTGGCGCGATCTTGTATACAAATATACTGATCCGGTTAAAGGAGAGATCTACCGTCCGTTTGAAGTATTGCCGCCGGTAACAGTAAATATTTCAGAAAAGGTTTTTGTATTTAGCGACGCGAGTCCAAAAACTATTTTTTTAACTGTAAAAACAAACCAAAATAATTTTGAAGGAACGTTGCAACTGAAGGCAAGCGCCGGATGGAATGTTGCAATTAAAGATCCAAACATTAAATTAAAAAATAAGAACGATGAAGTGGTTATTGAAGCAACTATTACTGCCGGCAAAGATGCCGCGAATGGTAAGTTGGAAGTTTCTGTTGCAGCAAACAACGTTGCGTTTAATAAAAGCATTAAGCGAATAGAGTATGATCATATTCCTTATCAATTTATTTTGAATGATGCCGAAGCGGGCTTAGTGAATGTTGACCTTAAAAAAGGAGGAACAAACATTGGTTATATTCTCGGTGCTGGTGATGATGTTCCGGCGGCATTAAAACAAATTGGGTATCATGTTACTATGCTTACAGATGAATTATTATTGAATGATAACCTTACTAAATACAATGCCATTGTTACCGGCGTGCGCGCTTATAATACTAACGAGCGTTTACAGATACATTATACTAAATTAATGGATTACGTAAAAAATGGCGGGAACCTGATCGTTCAATACAATACTAATAACCGCATTGGCCCTGTTAAAGCCAATATTGGCCCCTACCCATTTACTATTTCAAGAGACAGGGTAACGGATGAAAAAGCGGAAATGAAATTCAGTAACGAAAAACATGCTGCTTTAAATTTTCCGAATTTAATAACTGCCAAAGATTTTGATGGATGGATCCAGGAACGCGGAATTTATTTTGCTTCTGAAATTGATAAAGAATACGAAACTATTTTTACAATAAAAGATCCCGATGAAAAAGCGAGCGATGGAAGTTTAATAATTGGTAAATATGGCAAAGGTAATTTTGTTTATACCGGATTGGTATTCTTTAGGGAGCTGCCTGCCGGCGTGCCTGGAGCATACAGACTATTTGTAAATTTATTGAGCTTGCCGCAGAATAAATAAACTGTATATGTTTTTAACCACAAATACACTACGGACAAAGAGTTGCACTAAGAGTCTTCTTTGTGTATCTTAGTGACTTCATCTCTTGTTGGCATTAATTATGAGCGAAAACAAATCTATAATGAAACGCTGGCCCTTTGTATATGGTGTGGTGATTGTTGTATTAATATTTGTAATTATTTTCCTTTATTTTTTTACGTTATCTTTTAAATGAGCTTAATAGATTGGTTGGTATTATGCGTTACGCTTTTGTTTATTATACTTTATGGTATATGGAAAAGCCGGGGCACAAAAAATATTGACGGGTATTTGTTGGCAGATAGAAAATTGCCGTGGTATCACGTTGGGCTTTCTGTTATGGCAACACAAGCCAGCGCTATTACTTTTTTATCCGCGCCAGGTCAGGGCTATAGCGACGGCTTACGTTTTGTGCAATTCTATTTTGGATTGCCATTAGCGATGATTGTTTTATGTATTACATTCATTCCAATTTTCCATAAACTAAATGTTTACACCGCTTACGAATATTTAGAAAAACGTTTTGATAATAAGACCCGTTCATTTACGGCTTTTTTGTTTTTATTACAAAGAGGATTGTCAACCGGAATAGCAATTTACGCGCCTGCCATTATTCTATCTACCATTTTAGGAGTGGATGTTTTTTATACCATTATTTTTAACGGACTAATTGTAATTGTCTATACGGTTTATGGCGGAACAAAAGCAGTTTCATACACTCAGGTATTGCAAATGAGTATAATTTTTGGCGGATTGTTTTTAGCAGCTTATATGGTTATTCATTTATTACCTGCAGATGTTAGTTTTTTTGATGCCTTACATATTGCCGGGAAAATGAACAAACTAAATGCTATTGATACGAATTTTGATCTTAATAATCGCTATAATATTTGGTCGGGTATTATTGGTGGATTTTTCTTACAACTTTCTTATTTTGGAACAGATCAATCTCAAGTAGGGCGCTATTTAACAGGAAGCTCAGTAACACAAAGCAGATTAGGTTTAATAATGAATGGACTTATAAAAATACCGATGCAATTTTTTATTTTATTAATTGGTGTTTTGGTTTTTACTTTTTATCAATTTCATCAACCTCCTGTTTTTTTTAATGAGGTAGAAAGAACTAAAATTGAGAGTAGTGCTTATAAAGAAGAATTTAAAATATTAGAAAACCGCTATCAAGCGGCACATAGCCAAAAACAAATAGAGGTAAATAGTTTAGTTACAGCCTTGCACAATAACGATGAAAAAGCAATTGATATTTCACGCATTAAACTACAAGATGCGGATAAAATAACTAAAGATATAAGAACAGAGGTAACCTCATTAATGAAAAAAAATGATGCTAAAGCGGATGTAAATGATACGAATTATATTTTCTTGAATTTTGTTACCAAACAATTACCAATTGGAGTAGTGGGTATTTTAATTGCCATAATTTTTTTAGCCGCCATGGGTTCTACCGCAAGTGGTTTGAATTCATTAGCGTCAACAACGGTAGTTGATTTTTATAAACGATTATTTAAAAAAGAGGGAAGTGATGAAAAATATTTATCAGCATCACGTTGGGCAACTGTTTTGTGGGGACTATTTTGTATTGTTATTGCTTTTTATGCAAGTAGGTTGGGTAATTTAATTGAAGCAGTTAATATTTTAGGCTCTTTATTTTACGGTACCATTTTAGGGATTTTTTTAGTGGCATTTTACATGAAAAAAATTGGTGGAACTGCTGTTTTTTATGCTGCATTAATTGCCGAAGCATTTATTGTTTACGCTTGGATAGTTGATCTGACAGCATTCTTATGGTTGAATGTAATCGGCTGTTTGTTGGTAATGTTGTTTGCTTTTGTGATACAAACAATTCATAATATCCGTGCACATAAAGCATAAAAAAATCCTGCTGGATATGCAGGATTTTTTATGTTTTAGTACTGAAATTTTTGCTCAAGACAGAGAATAACAAAAAACTATTTTTTGTTCTCAGCAATTAATTTATTTGCCTGCGCAATATACGAATCGTCTTTATCTTCAGTTGCAAGTGCTAATGCTTTTTGTGCAGTTGCTACAGCTCCTTTAGAGTCTTTTAGCTTTACCTGGATCTTTGCTTTTAGCATCAATACCCAATAGGCTTTTGGATTTGCTGCAAAAGCTTTATCAGTCCATTCGTTAGCCAATTTCAGGTCTTTATCATTGTCATAATAATAAGAAGCTGCCTGGAAATACGGCCTGCTGTCTTTTACAATAGTTGCATCAATTGTTTTCATGATCTTGGTATCAATATCAGCCACTACATTAATAGGTACACGTGTTTTTTCCCATACCAATTCAATTTTAACGGTAGTTGCAGTTATATCAGAAAAATCAACCGTAAATGTTTCTACCTTGTCATCATTCATGATAGTTGGCTTAACCACAAAATGCAATACTTCATTTTCTTTTTTGTAATCTGCTACATTTCCTCCTAAAGTAAGATCTTTATACAACATTATTTCCCAACTATCTTTGTTTGGAATTGTATATAGAGCATAGGTTCCGGCTTTAACATCATTGCCTTCAACTTTTACATCATCGCCAAAAGTAATTTTTGTAGAACCGTTAGCACCCGTGCGCCAAACTTTTCCAAAGGGAACAACATCACCAAAAACAATACGTCCTTTTGCACTGGGACGAGAGTACTCGATCGTAATATCTGATAAAGCAAATGCTTGTTTAACGGTTTGTAATGGGCTGGGGGCCGGCACTTTTAATTGCTGTGCATCAATGTTTGTTGCGCTCAGAGCTGTAATAACTATTGCGGCAGAAAGAGATCGTAATTTTTGTAACATGATATTTTGGTTTTAGTTTATACTGTTTTAATGTCGTCAAATATAAATATTAAAGAGAGATGAGATATAAATTAAACACTATTTATAGATATTATGTTTTAGAATAATGTTAAATCCTTAAAAGGAAAAATTTACCATTTACCAAAACCTTTATAAAGATGACTGGCATTTTTTATTTTTATAAATAATTCAAGTCCACCTTTGCTTTTAGATGTTTTTTGTAAGGTTGAAGTGTTTATATCATAAGAAGCGCCGAAAATTATTTTTTTCACTTCAAAAAATGCATTTAACGCAAACGCGTCTTTAGCTCTGTAATAAGCTCCAAATCCAATAACACTTGTTTTTTTTAAGCCGGTAATATATGAATCGGTACCGGATCGATAATGGATCATAGCTCCTAAGATAGCTTCAGTGGCTCTACCTTGGTATTGCAACATAAGCGATGGTGAGATAGAGTAACGCGAACCCTCAAAACTATAATTAAACGATTCGTATAAATTAAAACGCATTAACATCCGTTCATTGCTGTTTTTATAAAAAGAATAGTTGGGTTTATTGATATGTGCAACCGAAAAACCAAGCGTATTTGAAGGCTCTGTATTCATCGCGAATTTTTTACCATTCTTTTTATTAATCAAAGCTATTCCGGTACCAAGATCTAATGCGGTAACTGATTGCTGCGCTTGATTTTCGCTTGCTAACGATGAATTATAATTAAAACCATCAAACTGCGAACCCCATGTTTGATTAAGGCTTGTTATTGATTTTTGAGCAAAGCCAATAGATACGCCTGAAGTTAAAAATTGGTGATCATTTAATTTTAAAGAATAATTTAATGGTAAACAGCCTCCGATTGTTGTTAAATTACCATCTCCAGATCTATCATAACCGAAATTTAACCCTGCTGAAAAATAGCCTTTATTTTCCGTTGTTTTTGCTGTTATCTGTTTATTTATAAATGCAGAGTAGGTAGTAAATCCTTTTGTAAAAGCATTCCATTGAGATTTATGCTGAAGCCCCGCCTCAAAAGAATTGATAACGCCAAACGCAGCCGGATTGATCGTTTGGGGTGCTATAAAATACTGTGTAAGGTGAATGTCCTGACAAAAAATGTTTTTAGCCACCAGTATAAAAATTATGAAATAATTTTTTTTCATTTTCAAATTTGCATTTGTTTAAATGCGATTTGTTGTTTCTGATCTTATCTTTTCAAGGTTACATTTCCTTTTCTAACTATTTTTTCTCCGTTTACAAAGTTGGCAGTTAATTGGTAAATAAAAACAGCATCATTTTGCTTTACCCCGTTAAAGGTTCCATCCCAACAACTACTTTTATTCTCGTTCTCATATATTTTTTCTCCCCAACGGTTATAAAGTTGAATGCTCATAGATGAAATACAGTTTCCGTATACGCACCAGGTGTCGTTAAACCCATCGCCATTGGGGCTAAATGCAGATGGAACAAATACATCTCCACAAATTACATCCACTTGCACTAAAACTGTATTTGTAACAACACAACCATTATTATCCGTAGTAGTTATTGTATAAATAGTTGTTTCGGCTGGTGTAACCGTATTTGTTTCGCAAGTATTACAACTTATATCGGGAGAAAATGACCAGTTAAATGGATTGCCTGTAGGAACATTTCCATAGATAACACTGGATGCGCCATAAATAATAATGGCTGGATCTGCAGACGGTGTTTGAGATTGTGGTGTGTAAACTGTAACAGCAAAAATTGTTGAAGAATTACAGGGTGATATACCAGAACTTACTGTATAAATAACGTTTGCCTGTGGATTGATCGTAACAACATTTGTACTGTCGCCTGTACTCCAGTTATAATAAAGCCCTCCAGCCGCTGTAAGTGTTAGTACATTTCCTAAACATACCGTTGGCGTTCCTGTAATATTTAAAGTTGGTTGCACCAATACATTTAAAAGCACAGTACCGGTATTAATACATCCATTTGCATCCTGGCCAACTGCACTATAAGTAGTTGACACAAGGGGGCTAACCGATTGAGTAGAGGTAAGGGGGCCGGTGTTCCAGGTATAGCTTGTAGCGCCGCTTGCAGTCATTAATGCACTTTGGCCTTTACAAATTGTGCTTGGTGATGCGATACTGATCAAAGGAAGCGGGTTAACAACAACCGTTGAAAGGGTTGATTGCTTGCATCCGTTAAAATCCATACCAATAACGGAATAAGTAGTAGTTAGTAAAGGATTGGCAATAACATTTGGTAAATTAGTGGCATTCAAAGCCGTAGCAGGTATCCAAGTATAATTAGTTGCACCGGATACACTAACGTTTGCCGATTTGCCATAACAGATTGTATAATCATTGGTTGATAATACCGGCAATGGATTTACCAAAACACTTGTTGTAGTTGTATTTAAACAACCTTTATTACTAACCCCGGTTATGGTATAAATGGTGTTTATTGCAGGCATTGCTGTTACACTTGATCCATTGGCACTGCTGAGCGATCCAGCAGGCGTCCAGGTGTAAGCAGTTGCTCCATTAACTGTTAAAGGAGCACTTGTTCCAAAACACATGGTGTTGCTTATAGCTGTTAATGTGGGTAAGGAGTTAACCAATAATGATATTGTATTTGTTTTCAGGCATCCACTGGCATCCATACCTGTAATACTGTAAACCGTTGTGCCTACTAATGGGTTAGCTATTACGGTTGCCCCATTACTGGTATTTAAAGTTGCTGCCGGCGTCCAGGTATAATTAAGAGACCCGCTGGCAGTAATAGTAGTACTTTGCAAAGCACAAATAACACTGCTTGCCGCAGTAACACTCAATTGCGGGATAGCTATTACAGAGCCATTAACAACCGCAGATGTTGTGCAGGTTAAGGTACCATTTGTAAAAAAAGCGGTTGCTGTATAATTGCCAGTACCCGTAGGAAGAATACCGCTTACTGTTGGGTTTTGAACCGCGGATGTATATGCTCCGGGTCCATTCCAAGAATATGAAGTTGCCCCGGCGGCATTGGAAGTTAAATTTACATTAGCGCCGGCACAAACAGTAAAATTGGTTGAAACGGCTACAGTGTTTGTTCCTACTACGCTTATCTGGTTTGTAGAATTGGTCGCACAACTTACTGTCCCTATTGAGAAAATTGTTGTAGTTGTGTAAATTCCAGAGCCGTTAGTTTGAATATTTGGAATAGACGGAGTGGCAATAGTTGAAGTAAAACTATTTGGTCCGGCCCATGAATAAGAAATTGCACCGGTTGCTGCTGCCGTAAAATTTGCTGTACTATTTTGACAAATATTTGCAGGATAATTAATGGTTGTTGTTGGTGTAGCAACCACCGACACATTAGCAATAGCAGAAGTTGTACAGGTTAAAATACTATTAGTAAAAAACGCTATTGCAGTATAATTACCTGCCGATGAAGGAAGAATTGAAGTGAGTGTTGGATTTTGAACCGAAGAGGTATAAGCTCCGGGCCCATTCCATGAATATGAAATTGCACCTGCAGCACTTGAAGTTAAATTTACATTGGATGCCTGGCAGGCTGTGAAGTTGGTTGCTGCCGCAAC
>JACCXH010000003.1 GCA_013697245.1 Bacteroidota bacterium | reverse complement strand
TTGTTGATCCTGGCAAAGTATACGGACATACAATTCCGATTGGTAAACCTTTTTCAAATACAAGGGTATATATTTTAAACTCTGATTTAAAACTATGTCCCGTAGGAGTGCCGGGCCAACTTTATATAGCAGGGGATGGAGTTGCCCGTGGCTATTTTAATAAGGCGGATTTGACAAATGAAAAGTTTATTGATGATCCGTTTAACGAAGAAAGTTCATCAAAAATGTATAGCACAGGCGACCTGGTAAAATATCTGCCTGATGGTAATATTGAATTTATCGGAAGGGTAGATGACCAGGTAAAGATAAGGGGCTACCGGATAGAACTGGGCGAAATAGAAGCGGTTCTTCAACAGTGCGAAATAGTTTCCCAGGCTGTGGTATTGGCAAGGGAAGATAAGCAATCCAATAAGCGGTTGGTAGCTTATGTAGTCACCAATGGCTGGTTTAATAAGGAAGAAGTTATTTCATATTTAAAGGATAAGATTCCTGACTACATGATACCAGTAGTGATAGTTGAACTGGCAAAGTTGCCATTGACCGCTAATGGTAAGGTAGATAGGAAAGCCTTACCTGACCCTGATATTGCGGAGGGATTAATCGATCAATATGTTGCACCCCGCAACGAGGTAGAAACTAAATTAGCAGGGATCTGGCAGGATGTATTAGATGTGGAAAAAGTAGGAATATATGATAACTTTTTCGAATTGGGGGGGGACTCCATTATATCCATACAGGTAGTAAGCAGGGCAAGGCGAGGTGGTTGTGAATTCCAGGTAGGAGATGTTTTTACCTATCAGACAATTGCCAGTTTGGTGGAATATCTGGAGAACAAATCTGAAACAATGGCTGATGTTTCGGGTGAACAATTAATGCTAAAAGGTACTGTGGGATTATTGCCCGTGCAACAATGGTATTTTGAAAAGCAGCTTGTAGAAATTTCACACTTTAACCAGAGTGTATTATTAACAATTGATAAAATAGTTACAGAAACTATTTTGAGAACTGCTGCTGAGCAATTAACCATGCATCACGATGCTTTGCGTTTCAGGTATCATCAAAATGAGGGTGTTTGGCAGCAGGAATATGGATCTTCCAAAGGAGTGTTAATTACAATAGATCTTCACACAGTTCTCCATGATTTTGGCCCAATATTAAATGAGCAGGCAGATGGTATCCAACGAAGTCTGAAATTAGAAAAAGGAGAACTGATAAAATTTGTTTTGTTTGGGACACCGGGATATGAAGTTAATAACAGGCTTTTGATAGTTATCCATCACCTTGCAGTCGATGGGGTATCGTGGAGGATATTGCTGGAAGACCTGGAATTGTTGTTAACTAAATTAAAGAATGGAGAATCTATCGATCTTGGTAAAAAGAGCACTTCCTATCGTCAGTGGTATGATTCCCTGGAAAAATATGGGCAAAGCCATGCCTTATTATCTCAAACAAAATATTGGGAGCACACGGTAAAAAGCCATCAATCTTTGCCGGTGGATAAGGAATATGATGGGGTAGTAAAACAAAAAGATAAAGGCTTGCATGTTGTGCGGCTCGGAGCAGTTCAAACTCGCCGGTTACTACAGGATGTGCCACGGGCATACCATACAGAGATAAACGATCTCCTGCTTTCTGCACTTGCCAAAACGATGTATGAATGGAGCGATCAGGATAAAGTGATGATTGGTTTGGAAGGACATGGCAGGGAAGTGATTGCAGAAGGGATAGATACAAGCCGTACGGTAGGATGGTTCACAACTCATTATCCGCTGCTTCTCGAAGTGGCTTCCGCAAAAACAGAAGAGGATTTGATTAAATCTGTAAAAGAACAATTAAGGCGTGTGCCTGATAAAGGAGTTGGTTATGGTGTGCTGAAATATATTAATAAGCATGAAGCATTTAAAGGCACGCAACCGTGGGATATAATATTTAATTATCTGGGCCAGTTGGATAATGTTGTTAAAAAAAGTAAATGGTTAGCAGTAGCAGGCGAACCAGCGGGTGCAGATACAAGTGAGGAATATAGTGTTAGTGAAAAACTTTGGGTAAATTGTTCAGTACGAGAAGAAGAACTTGTATTTAACTGGACCTTCAGCAACAGGCATTTTAATGAAGAAACAATTCACAATCTGAGTAAGGCTTATTTATTCAACCTGGAATCTTTAATTGAGCATTGCATCAGGAAACTATCATTGGGAGAAAGTGTATTTACTCCTGCAGATTTTGGGCTTGGTTCAGATATAAACTATACTGAACTGGATACTTTTTTAAATGAATCTTTTAATGGAAAAACCAGAAAAGAATCATTGGAAAGCATATACCGGCTTAGTGGGTTGCAACAAGGTATGTTGTTCCATGGCCTTTACGATGGTGGCGGAACAGGTTATATCAATCAATTTTGTTGTGACATCCTTAATCCGCAAGTTGAGCTCCTGAAAAAAAGCTGGAACCACTTATTGCGGTCACATACCATATTGCGTAGTGCATTCTATCACGATTCATTTAGTATACCCGTACAGTGTGTTTATAAAGAAATCAAATTACCTATTGAAGTAATAGACTATAGGAGATTGACCAAATCGGATCAGATAACAGCGATTAAGCAGTTCGAAGAGGCAGACCGGGCTATCGGTTTCGATTTTAAATCATGCCCGCTGATGCGTATTTCCTTTCTCCGGTTAGACGAAAACAGGTATAGTATGCTTTGGTCTTTCCATCATATTTTGTTTGATGGATGGTCAAGATCTATAATGATGGGTGAGTTTTTAAAGATATATAAATCACTTGTATCCGGTGAGCGTTTACCGGGTATAGCGCAAGAT
>JACCXH010000038.1 GCA_013697245.1 Bacteroidota bacterium | reverse complement strand
TCATCTTTTACGCAAATCATCTGCAAGCTTTTTTTAAGGTTATCTACAAATGTCTTGCATCTATTTTGTTT
This sequence comes from Bacteroidota bacterium, assembly GCA_013697245.1. Lineage (GTDB taxonomy): Bacteria > Bacteroidota > Bacteroidia > B-17B0 > Aurantibacillaceae > Aurantibacillus. Next base: position 77,374 of record JACCXH010000038.1, on the reverse strand, counting down.
TTTTATCCCTAAAGGTCTTTATTTATAAACACTTTGTGAGTTTAAGTGAACCCTAAGTATTTGAGTTCACTTTTTTATTTAAGGATTTCCTGAAAAATGACTGCTGTTATTGATAAAAAAATCGTGTTAGACGCAAAGTAATCTAACGAAACAACCCATATTTAATAATGCAATACATTGCTCTAAAACCATCTTTCCAGCCTATTTTTTTGCCATCCTCATAAGTTCGGCCGTAATAAGAAATACCAACTTCATAGATCCTTATATTTTTAATGCGTGCCATTTTTGCTGTCACTTCGGGCTCAAAACCAAAACGTTTTTCTTTTAGTGGTATATTTTTAATTATCTCGGCGCGAAATAATTTATAACAGGTTTCCATATCTGTTAGATTTAAATTATTAAACATGTTACTTAAAAACGTCAAAAATTTATTTCCTAAACTATGCCAGAAAAAAAGGATGCGATGTGGATTTCCGCCAATGAAACGGGAACCATAAACAACATCAGCAACATTATCAAGTATTGGTTTTAAAAGAATAATGTATTCATTTGGATCGTATTCAAGATCGGCATCCTGTACAATAATATAATCGCCTTTGGCAAGTTCTATGGCTTTATGAATTGCCGCTCCTTTACCCATATTTACGGGTTGATTAAAAAGAGTGTAATTTATCTCAGGTTTATCTGTAAAATAACTTTCAATGGCCTCTTTTGTATTGTCATTTGAGCAATCGTTTATGATCACAATTTCTTTTTGCAAATTACCCGGTAAATCTACCGCAATAACTTTATCTAAGATCAAATTAATGGTTGGCCCCTCGTTATAAGCAGGAATTAAAACAGAAAGCGTTTTCGACATTAAATAGTGTTTAAGTATTAAGCCAGAGTTTGTTCTAAAATACTTTCAAATAAAAATTTACCATCTTCGTTTCCTAACTCTTTATCTGCGGCTCTTTCAGGATGCGGCATCATACCAAAAACATTTCGTTGGGCATTGCAAACCCCGGCAATATTTTCAATAGCACCATTTGGATTTGCCTCAGAGGTAATATTGCCGTTCTCATCACAATACCGAAATAAGATCTGGTCGTTAGCATTTAATTTTTTTAATGTATCGGCATCTGCAAAATATTTTCCTTCGCCATGCGCAATAGGCACCTTTAATGCTTTGTTTGCCGGAACCAAAGAAGTAACCAATGAATTATGTGTTGCCGCTTTTATATGAACATTTTTGCAAATAAATTTACGCGCATCATTATGTAATAAAGCGCCAGGCAATAAACCGCTTTCGCATAAGATCTGGAATCCGTTGCAAACACCAAATAAAAAACCACCCTCATTGGCATGTTTAATAACGCTATCCATAATTGGTGAGAACCTTGCAATGGCTCCGCTTCTTAAATAATCGCCATACGAGAATCCGCCCGGCAAAATAATGTGAGTACAACCTTCAAGGTCGGTATTTTTATGCCAAAGTTTAATGGTCTCCTGTTTTAAAAGATTTTTTAGAACATATACCATATCCTCATCGCAATTAGAGCCGGGAAATACAACAACGCCAAATTTCATTTTTATTTATTTTAGATCACCAAATTACCAAATACTTTATACTTTAAAAACAAGGGTTTTTAACATAGTATTAATACATTTTAGAACCAGCCTTTTTTCTTCTTACTGCCACCACCAAGACCCAATACGCCTAAAAGTCCACGAGCCACTTCTTTCATAACGGTGCGGCCTATCTGTCTTGCCATAGTGTTTTCTGTTACCTTTTCCAAGACAGATTTTTCGTCTTTTTTTAGTGGTTTTGGTTTTTCAACGGTTTCTTTTTGCTCCTCTAAGTCTTTTATCTTACCGGTTAAGATCTCATAAGCACTTTCCCTGTCGATTACCTCATTGTATTTAGCGGCTATTTTACTTGCAGAAATATTTTCGGTAATTTCTTGCGCTGTTAAAGTACCGATTCTGCTTGCAGGAGCCCTTAAATGAACTGCTGCCAGTGGTGTAGGGATGCCTTTTTCATTTAATGCGCTAATAAGGGCTTGTCCAATTCCTAAGCTGGTTAATAATTCATCTGTTTTATAAAATTCAGAAATAGGATAATTTTCAGCTGTTTTTTTTATTGCTTTTCTGTCTTTTTCTGTAAAAGCCCTTAAAGCATGCTGTACTTTTAGTCCTAATTGCGAAAGCACGGAATCAGGCACATCGTATGGGTTTTGGGTGATAAAATAAATGCCAACTCCTTTTGAACGGATGAGTTTTATAATAGATTCAATTTGATCTAACAAAGCTTTTGAAGCTTCGTTAAAGATCAAATGGGCTTCATCAATAAAGATACACAGTTTTGGTTTTTCCAGATCACCGGCTTCAGGAAAAGAAGCATACACTTCAGCCAATAGGCAAAGCATAAAGGTTGAAAATAATTTTGGTTTATCCTGTATGTCGCTCAGTCTTATTACAGAGGCAATTCCTTTGCCGTTGGCATCAGTTCTTACAAGATCAGAAACTTCAAAACTTTTTTCTCCAAAAAACAATTCAGCACCCTGGCTTTCCAATTCAATTATTTTTCTTAGAATTGTAGAGGTACTTGTACTGGTAATATTTCCGTACTCTTTTTTGATTTCTTCTTTACCATCGCCGGTAGAGTATTGCAATAATTGTTTAAAATCTTTAAGGTCTAAAAGCGGCAGTTTTTTATCATCGGCATATTTAAAAAGTATGGCAACAATACCACTCTGAGTATCGTTAAGATCTAATATTTTTGAAAATAATACAGGGCCAAACTCCGAAACTGTAGCACGAAGACGAGCACCTTGCTCTTTTGATAATGTTAAGAATTCGGTTGTTACACCATTGGGTTTAAAATCAATACCAATGGCAGCATGGCGTTCTTCTATTTTCGGATTTAGTATGCCTGCTTTTGCAATCCCACTCAAATCTCCTTTCAGATCCATTAGCAAAACAGGTATTCCTGCGTTACACATATTTTCTGCAATGATCTGTAGTGTTACTGTTTTTCCTGTTCCTGTGGCACCGGCAATAAGGCCATGCCTGTTCAAAGTTCTAAGAGGTATTTTTATCTGTGTCTCTTTTTGTGCCTGTCCTTCAAAAAGGGCAGCGCCAAGGGTGATTGATTCTCCAATGGTTGTATAACCTGTAATTAACTGTTGTTTAAATGCATCAATTTTGTCCATAAAAAAAGCCTCACCGCAAAGGTAAGGCTTTTAAATAAATTTAGTTTTAATTATTTCATTAAAGTAACATGTCCGGTCTTATTATGGATCTTACCATCAATATCTTTATACCTTAATTTATAAACGTATACATCATTTTTTAAAGGATCATCTCCTTTGTTACCAATTGTTCCATCCCAGCCTAAAGTAAAATCTTTAGTGTGGAACATAGAGTGGCCCCAACGGTCAAACACTTCCATATCATAAGTCTTAAGATCTAAGCCGTATGGAGAGAATATTGGAATAAAAATATCGTTCAATCCATCAAAGTTAGGGGTAAATGAGCTTGGAATATAAATACCATAATCATTTTTAACCTGAATCACTTTGTTTACTACATCTTTACAACCATGTATTGTAGTTGCAGTTAATGTAACTTCGTAATCACCTGCTACAGGAAATACAACTTTAGGATTTACATCGTTTAACTGATAAAGGTTTCCAATTTGCCATTGATAGGTATTATTTCCTAAGATCGTACTAAGGTTAGAGAAATTAACTTCAGGATTTGCAATCGTCACTTCATCAGGGTTATAACTAAACTGCGCATGTGGCACTTCATATACAACTATTGGATTTTGTAAAACTGCCTGTGTAGAACAACCGATTTCATCATAGTAATTAAATGTAATAGTATAAGAACCAGGAGTTGTATAAATATGAGTAGTGCTTAAACCACTCACCGGATCTGATCCATCACCTAAGTTCCAGAGCCCTGTTCCGGTATTTGTGCTTGGTGTGTTAAATGTAACTTCAACCGGAGAGCAACCTTTTTCGGTATTACTTAAGATAGAAACACTTGGTATATCGTTAACCTGTATCCGAACCGAACTCGAATCAGGACACAGGCTTGCAGTTGGCATTGAATGGGTTAAATAAGTGATCACATTATTATTTCCAATATTAGCGTTTGCCGGAGTGAATATATTTCCTATCACGCCCGGACCAGACCAAATGCCACCTGGAGTTTGAGCAATACTATTTAAATTAATAGGCGCATCATTTTTACAGTATGGCCCTGCATATTGAGAAAGATCAGCAGAAACAAATTGTTCTATGGTAATAGTTGTTTGCGCAAAAGCAATACAGGGACCCGAAGTAACACTATAGTTGATGATATTATCTCCAATGATTGCAAAGCCGGGATTAAATCCACCGATAGGAGTTGTAGCACCATTATTAGCGCCAGCGAAAACACCACCAAGAGGTGACACTTGCAATTGAAGCGGTGAAGCGGCATTACAAAATGGCCCAACATGAGTAATTGCCGGAGCCGCTAAAGAGAATACATTAACTGCCAGTGTTGCTTGTGCCGGACATAATCCGCTTGGGGAAGAGGATGTATTATAACTTATTACAATACTTCCTACACCTGAGTTAGCGGGGTTAAAGATAGAACCGCCAATACCGGGCCCACTCCAAACACCTAGGTTATTTGATGTAATTGGAACTAAATTTACAGGGGCTGAAGTAACACAAAGATCACTCACACTACCCGTAATAACGGCTGGTACATATGCTTCTACAAAAATTGTTTTTGTATCCTGAACGTTACAGGTACTTGTACCAACAACATAAGTAACTACATTGCCGCCAATTGCTGCGAGTGCAGGATTAAATGTACCGCCAACATTATTATAAGATGTCGCTGTCCAAGCACCAATTGCTGGCGTTGCTGTTAATTGAAAACTAGGAGCATTGTTACAATAAGGGCCAACCTGCGATATTGTTGGTTGTTGCGGATTTAATACTGAAACGGCTATTGTTTGCATATCCGGGCATAAAGTAGCATTGGGCGTAGATACTGTATTGTAAGTTAACGTATAAGTACCTGTTGGTAAATTTGGATTGAATGTATTACCCGAAACTCCCGCGCCATTCCATATACCGGTAACAGTATTTTGCACAATGCTAAATAAGTTTACAGGTGCAAAGGTGTTACACATGTTTCCTAAGCTGCTTGTAAGGGCTGCTGTATTAAATTGCGAAACATTTATGGTTGTAGTATTTGATACTACGCAAGGCCCAACGTTTACAGAATAATTAACTACCGATGCACCATTTGGCGCTAAAGAAGGTGTTAACAATCCAATAGGTGAGACACCAGCATTACCAAACCAGTTTCCGCCTGAAGGGTTAGCATTTATGGTAACCGGCGAAGCGTTAGTACAAATTGGACTAACAGCGGTAATAACCGGCGTTATGGTATTAGTAATTGAAATAACAAGGGTGCTTGAACTAGGGCAAACCGTTGGGTTAGGGTTGGATACTGTATTATATACTACAGCAACGGTTCCTCCGCCGGCAACCGAGGGATCAAAAATATTAGAAGTTACACCTATGCCGCTCCAAATGCCATTAACAGTACTTTGAACGATACTCATTAAATTTTGGGTTGGACTCGTAACACAAAGCGGCACAATGCTACCCGTTAGATTAGCCGTATTAAATTGTGAAACATTTATATTAGCCGTATTCGTTGCGATACAAGATCCCACACCAACAGTATACAAGACAGTACTCGTACCAATAGAAGCAAGCGAAGGTGTTATCATACCCGCGAGACTGATTGCAGCGTTTGTTGTCCATGCACCTCCACCAGGTGTAACGGTCATGTTTACAGGGCCTGAAGTATTACAAAGAGGTGGTACCGGAGTAATTGTTGGAGATAAAGGATTAACAATTGTTACCGTTAAGGTTTGTATTGTTGGACAATTAAAAACTGTGGGGGTTACAGCGCAACTATAAACAACAGTTGATAATGTGCCCGTAATGGGTTGTGTTGTAATGGCAGTAGTTGAAGCAGTTGGCGCTGCAATGCCGGGCCCCGGCGACCATAAGAAACTAAAATTATTTGGGTTAACACTTGTACAATTACCAAATTTTGTATTTGGCCTGTTGGCAGAAGTGCCTAAAAATGCTGTAGTACCACAAGTTGAACCTGCACCAATTGCATAATTATAAATACATGATGTAAATGGTGTTGTAGTATAAGGTGCAGAAACGTTTACTGACCAAGGACCGTTTGTAAAACAGATATCTACTAAAATGTTTGAAACACCATCCCAATAATATGGAGTCGTAAATGTATGTGTATTCCATCCGGCAGCAGGATTTACCAAACCACTAAATACGGTTGTTAAGCCGGTCATATCAAACGAAGTAGCTTGTGTGTTTGCTGTACATTTTAATTTAATAGTATAACCGGGAAAAGTTCCGGCACCATTTGTACTAGATACATTAAAAGCAATATTGGTCAAGTAACCCATACCCACACCTGCGGCAGTAAGTTCAGACGCGCGATATAAGAATTGTTGATGTGCATCATTCCACCATTTTGCATACGGAGAAGGATAACTGGCCACGTTACCGGTTAAGGCGCCTGTACCAATTGTTAATACGTTAGGGCTTGCGCAGGCCGGGCCAACGCCAATGTTAGAGCATGGCGTTCCTGGAAGAACGGTTCCCATACTTGCCGTAGGAGTAATAATACCACCTTGGCAAACCGTTGCTGTTAAAGGCGTTAAAGTAAAAGCAGGATAAGCAACAACGGTTACATTAACGGATGAGGTTGCAGGGCAAGAACCTGGAGAAGCCGTAACGCTATACACACCGCTCATAGTTGCAGTAGCATTTGGTATAGTTGGGTTTTGTGTAGTGGTTGAATAGTTATTTGGCCCGGTCCAGGTGTAAGTTAAAGCAACTGTGGGATTAGCAGAACTTGTTACGGAAAGACTGATAGTTTGCCCTGCACAGATAGTTGCATTAGCAACTGCAGCAGTTGCGGTTATAATACCACTTGGCACCGTGCCCACATATACATTATATTCTTCTGTTTCTCCAAAGCCATATTGAATACATGGATCAATAGTAGGGCCATTTGTAAAATAAGCGCATCTAACACGCATTCTGTAAACACCATTTGCCTGAGCAACAGGAACTGTAAAACTGGCGCTGTTAAAACTTGCAGCGGCCGGAACTCCTGGAATCGAGCAAACACGCTCGTTAGTTAAATTATAAATACCATCTTGGTTCCAATCAATAAAACATGTAAAACCCTGACTGTAAACATTACCGGATTGAAAAGTACAATTTATAACTTGCCCTGGATTACAAACCATATATTGCGAGCAGCCGAAAAAGAAATAATTTCTTATACCTACCGGAAATGTTTGAGCATTGCAACCTGAATTATTGTTTGTAATATTAACTAAAGCACCGGTTGTACTAAAACTATTAATAAAGTCATTAATAAAATTACCCCCAGAATTAGAGGGTCCTGGCTGGTTACAGGGTATTTGAGAATACAATGGAAAACAATATGGTGTTGGGGGTACTAATGCCTGTGAAGAAAGTTTCATGTGAGAGAAAATTGTTCCAACAACAAGAAAAAGACTTATTTTATTGAGTATATTTTTCATTTAAAAATAAATTACGGTTTGTAAATAAGTTTGTTTGTTGGTAATAGAACAATAGCGTCTTCAAATCCTGATAAAGTAATAATTGCCTCTTCTGTCGCTTTTCTATTGCTTTCAAAACGACTGATATCAATCGCTTCCTCGTTTATCATGGCGCCTTCTTGCAAAACGTTACGTTTAATATAAAACGATTCGGTAAAATACCACATCTCTTTTACGTATTGAAATTTGTTGTTGGCTTTCCAATCCTGATAATAGTTGCTTGGTCCTGTATGCCTGATCTCCAGATAAGGTTGAAATTTTTTTTCCTTGATTGGATCAAGTTTTATCTTACTCCAGTCTGTTGGGTCTTGAGAAAATGAAGAAAAAGACAAGGCTACAAAAACGGCCAGGAAAAATGATTTAACAATTGCTTTCATTTGTGGTAAAGTATTTATACTACAAAGTTAACCCAAATACAACAAAATGCTTAATTTTTCAGTAAGTCAAACACACACTTTACTCAGTAAAGCAAACAATAAAACTCGCAAAATGGCTGGGCTTCGTAACAAATTATTTACTCTTTTTTGTTCAGGCAAAGATGTGAACACTTTGTGAACAAATAATGGAAGGTTAAAATAATTTAAGTGCTTGATTGTTAAGATATTATAGGTGGTGGTGCCATTACAGTTCCACATTTTTTACATGTCCTTAGATCTTTGTTTTCATAAAATCGTTTAAACTCTGTTTGAAATTGAGAGGTAATATCTGTTAACATAAAATAAGCAGCATGAAGCGGGTGATTACATTTTTCACAAAACCATAAAAGACCGTCTTTTTCATCCGGCCTGCGTTTTCTTTCCATTACCAAACCGATTGAGTTAGCAAAACGGCGTGGATTATGAGGTACTTTTGCAGGCAATAAAAAAATATCGCCTTCTTTAATATCTACTTCAACTGCTTTACCATCTTCCTGTATCTGTACTTTTATATCGCCTTCCAACTGGTAAAAAAATTCTTCGCTCTCGTTGTAATGATAATCTTTGCGTGAGTTTGGTCCACCAACAACCATTACAATAAACTCTGCATCCTTATAAACAACTTTATTATTTACAGGTGGTTTTAATAAGTGACGATTTTCTTCGATCCACTTTTTGAAATTGAACGGACGTGTTACCATGATTTAAATTTAAGATTTAAAACTTAAGATTCAAAAAAATTAAGCGAGAACTTTTTCATCAACAAGTATCTTCGAAGCGATTAAATGTTCAGCTATTTGAACAGCGTTGGTAGCAGCGCCTTTGCGCAGGTTATCAGAAACGATCCACATGTTCAACGTTTTTGGTTGCGATTCGTCTCTTCTTATTCTTCCAACAAATACTTCATCTTTGTTATGCGCATTCATTGGCATTGGATAAATTTGATTTTTTATATCATCCTGCAAAATAATGCCGGGCGTATTTTTCATGATCTCAAAAATATCTTTTACATCAAATTCGTTTTCAAATTCAATGTTTACACTTTCGCTATGGCCACCCATTACAGGTATACGCACGGTTGTAGCGGTTAATGCAATAGTATCATCGCCAATGATCTTCCTGGTTTCGTTCACCATTTTCATTTCTTCTTTGGTGTAACCGTTATCCATAAAAACATCAATTTGCGGAATGGCGTTCATGTCTATTTTATACTTATAAGCCATCTCATCACTCTTGCCATCTTTGCGCTCATTCATCATTTGCGATACAGCTTTTACACCGGTACCCGTTACACTTTGATAAGTGGAAACAACCACACGTTTTATTTTATATTTTTTATGAAGCGGATTTAACGCCACTACCATTTGTATGGTAGAACAATTTGGATTGGCAATTATTTTATCGTTTGCAGTAAGTACGTTTGCATTTACCTCCGGCACTACTAATTTTTTTGTTGCATCCATTCTCCATGCAGACGAGTTATCTATTACAGTAATTCCTTGCTCTGCAAATTTCGGCGCCCACTCTTTAGAAGTATCGCCGCCTGCCGAAAACAAAGCTATTTGTGGTTTCGCGTCAATTGCTTGTTGCATAGAGTGTACCTTATACTTCTTTCCCTTAAATGTAATTTCTTTACCCACAGATCTTTCAGATGCAACAGGAATTAATTCACTAACAGGAAAGTTTCTTTCTGCTAAAACTTCCAACATTTTTGTACCTACCAAACCGGTAGCGCCAACCACTGCAATTTTCATTTTATGTATTTATTTTTTGTAAAATTATATATTATTTTTTTCTTCCTCAGGTTCTTCCTTAACAAGATATACACCATCGGGTTTAATTAAAATTTTACGATGACGATACAAAATGCCAATAGCTTTTTTAAAAGTTGCCTTACTCATGCTTAATCTTATCGAGATCTCTTCCGGCGTACTTTTATCGTGAAGGTTTACAAAACCATTATTTTTCTCAAGATATTCCATCACTACTTCGGTAGAATCTAAAACATTTTTAAATCCACTTTTTTGAAAGCTGATATCGATCAATTTATCTTCACGAATGGTTTTTACAAAACCCTTCATTTCATCACCTATCTCCACATCTTTATAAATATCGTTGTGATAGATCAAACCCTTGTGTCGCCCATTAATAATGCAACTAAAGCCTAAAGGAGATTCTTCGTAAACAATCAGATCAACTTCTTCAGTTTCTTTTAATTCTAAATTTTCATTATCAACAAACTTATCAATTTTAGTAGAAGCAACAATTCTATTTGTTACTTCATCCAAATAAACAAACACTACATAAAAATTATCTTCAGTTAATTTATGTTTTTGTTCGTTGAAAGGAACTAAGAGATCTTTTTCAATTCCCCAATCTAAAAAGGCGCCAACTTCGCCAACCGAAACAACCCGCAAATAAGCAAACTCATTTATTTGTATGTATGGTTTTGACATTGTGGCAATTGCTTTTCCATCGGTATCGGGGTAAACAAACACTTCCAGGTCCTGCCCAACTTTATATTTTTCTTTTATAAAAGATGCGGGTAATAATACGTCGTTCTTTTCTTCATCTCCTAAATACAAGCCCACTTCGGTTTCTCTTAAAACCTTTAGCGAGTTCATTTTTCCAATTTCTATCATAGTGCAAAGATACATTTAATAATTATTACGGTTTATGTTTTGCCACAGATTTCACTGAGTCACACAGATATTTTTTCAACTCCTGCAACCACAAAATAAATATATGTTATCAGCAAAATCTGTGGCTTAAAATATCCATAGATTTCACCTAACTTCGCGGCATGAAAAACAAAAAGCTGGCCTGGGCGCTGCTTGTCATTTTATCGGTTGTTTGGGGAAGCTCATTTATTTTAATGAAACGTGGCCTGGATGCCTTTAGCAGCGATGAAGTAGCCGCTTTGCGAATTTCTATTGCCTTTTTATTTTTATCGCCGCTTTTAATTAAGCATTATAAAATTGATTTTAAGAAATACCTGCCGGGTATAATTTTAATGGGCGTTTTTGGTAATCTTATTCCTGCCTTTTTATTTACAAAAGCCGAAACAGAAATTAGCAGCAGTTTAACCGGAATGCTAAATGCATTAACGCCCTTATTTACGGTTTTAGTTGGCCTGTTTTGGTTAAAAGTTAAACCTAAGGCAATGCAAATTGTGGGCATTATTGTAGGTTTTATTGGCGCAGCCTGCCTCATGATCTTTGATGCGGGTAGCGGCAGTTCCAAAAATATCGCTTATGGTCTACTGGTGGTTGCGGCCACCTTCTTTTATGCTATTAGTGTTTGTGGCATAAAAAAATACCTAAGCGATATCAACTCAATAACAGCCACAGTTTGGGCTTTTTCCATCACAGGGCCAATCTCTTTGATTTACCTGTTCGGGTTTTCAGATTTTACTCTACACCTCGCTACTTCGCCAATGGCCGTGCCTTCATTAGGTTATATCAGTATTTTGGCCATTGTTGGCAGTGCTTTATCGGTAATAGCGTATAATATTCTTATTAAGAACTCGGGTACCGTTTTTGCCAGTAGTTGTACCTACCTTATCCCTGTTGTAGCCATTGGCTGGGGCCTTTTTGATGGGGAGATGGTCAATTTTTATCAGTTTTTTAGCATCGTGGTCATCATTTTAAGTGTTTATTTAATAAACAGGGATTAAATTTTGTTGATTAATATGAATTGAGTATATTTGCCTCCCCTTTTTAAGGGTATTATTAACAATTTAAACCAAATTAAATGTACGCAATTGTAGAAATAGCCGGGCAACAATTTAAAGTGGAACGTGGAAACAAAGTTTACGTTCACCGCCTAGAGGCTAACGAGGGCGCTAAGATTGAATTTGACAAAGTTTTCTTATTAGATAACGGCGGCAAAATTTCAGTTGGAAACCCAACCGTAGAGGGCGCTAAAGTAGCAGCCACAGTGATCTCCCACTTAAGAGGAGATAAAGTGATCATTTTCAAAAAGAAACGCCGTAAAGGTTATCAAAAATGGAACAATCACCGTCAATCTTTAACCCAGATCCTTATTCAAGGTGTTTTGGCTAAAGGTGATAAATTAGAATCAGAATTAACCGCAGTGCGTAAAATACGTACGCAAGGGCCGGTTAAAAAAACTGAAACTGCAGTAAGCGAAACAAAAGTAGCTGTAGAGAAAAAAGCACCGGCTAAAAAAGCTGCTGTTAAAAAGGCTACTGCTAAAAAAGTAACTAAGAAAAAAGAAGACTAATAACCGAATTAAAGATGAGAGATTAAAAATGTAAAATTTTTAATTTTTAATTTAAAATTCTTAATTTATAAAAACATGGCACACAAAAAAGGCGCGGGTTCATCAGATAATGGTCGCGATTCGCATAGTAAACGTTTAGGCGTTAAAATTTTTGGCGGACAAGCTTGTATTGCAGGTAACATTATTGTTCGTCAGCGTGGTACAAAACACAACGCATCTGAAGGTGTTGGTATGGGTAAAGACCATACTTTATATGCTTTAATTGATGGAAAAGTAGTTTTCAAAAAGAAAAGAGATGACAGATCATACGTTTCTGTTGTTCCTGTTGAGGGGTAATATATACTTTATATAAAATAAAGCCCTCCATTAAATTGGCGGGCTTTTTTTGTTTCAAGAGTAACATCTCTTAACTCATTTAAAAAATTAAATTTGTAGTAAAATAAAATTGATCTTGTATGTTGCAGTTAAATTATATCAGAGAAAATAAAGAAGAAGTTTTAAAACGTTTGGCCATTAAAAATTTTAAAGATGCTGAAAGTATTATTGATTCTGTTTTGACAAAAGACGCGCAACGCAGGGCACTTCAATTAGAGGGCGATAACATTAAAGCAGAATCTAATCAAATTGCCAAACAAATTGGTGAGCTCATGAAAAGTGGCAAAAAAGAAGAAGCCGAAAAAGTAAAACTAAGAACCACTGAATTAAAACAAAAGGAAAAAGATTTAGATGAACAACTAAAATTAGTGGAAGAAGAAATCCGCCAAATTTTATTGGTAGTTCCTAATACGGCCAACCTAACAGTACCTTTAGGAAAAACACCCGAAGATAATGCCATTGTTTTTGAGCATGGCGAAAAACCAAAATTAGCCCCGGGCTTTGTGCCGCACTGGGAGCTTACTACAAAATATAATTTAATTGATTTTGAATTGGGCGTTAAAATTGCCGGTGCAGGCTTCCCGGTTTATAAAGGTAAATGTGCCCGCTTACAACGCGCTTTAATTAATTTCTTTTTAGACCGCGCTACTGCAAAAGGATATCTCGAAATTCAACCACCAATTGTAGTGAACGAGGATAGCGGTTATGGTACAGGCCAGTTACCGGATAAGGAAGGACAGATGTACCATTGCACAATTGATAATTTATATTTAATTCCCACGGCTGAGGTGCCGGTTACAAATATTTACCGAGATGTTATTTTAAAAGAAACAGATCTGCCTGTAAAAAATACGGCTTACACGCCTTGTTTTAGAAGAGAAGCCGGAAGTTACGGAAAAGATGTGCGTGGCTTGAATCGTTTGCACCAATTTGATAAAGTAGAGATCGTACAGATCACACATCCCGATAAAAGTTATGAAACACTTGAAGAAATGCGCGAATACGTTGCAGGTCTTTTAAAAGAATTAGAATTGCCTTTCCGTACTTTAAAATTATGTGGCGGCGATATGAGCTTTGCAAGCGCCTTAACTTACGATATGGAAGTATGGAGTGCCGCACAGGAACGTTGGTTAGAAGTAAGCAGTGTTAGTAATTTTGAAACATTCCAAACCAACCGTTTAAAATGCCGTTTTAAAGATGCAAATGGCAAGACCCAATTAGCACATAGTTTAAATGGCAGTGCTTTAGCATTGCCACGCATTGTTGCAGCTTTATTAGAAAATAATCAAACGCCTGAAGGGATTAAAATTCCAAAAGTATTGGTACCATATTGTGGTTTTGATATGATCAACTAAATGATTGCAACTGCTAAAAATATAATATTGCTTTTATTTTTTGCAGGATTATTTTTTCAATCATGTAACGGGCACGATGTATATGAAACTAAAAGCCGCTCGCTGGATAGTCTTTCGGGCGCTATGAATTTTTTGGTGAACGAAGTTGATAAAACAGATACTGTTATTTTAGAAAAAGCTATTTCACGCTTTGGTCAATACAAACAATTTATACAACAAAATGTAAAAGATACAGTTACTAAAACGGAAGCTGATTTTTTACAACAATTTTATACTAGCGGCAACAATTTAGAGAGTTTTTCGCTCAATCGCAGCTCCATTAAAGCGAGAACAAGCTTAATTAATTCGCAATTGGAAAAATTAAAATTGGACGTAAAGAACAAGTCTGTTTCAGAAGAAAAATTAATTGAATATACCAATCAGGAAAAAAAAGAGGTCGATCATTTAATTAATACCGGGCACGACCAACTGCAAATTTTTTATACAAGTCTACAGGAGTTTAAAACTGCTTTAAAAGGAATTGAAGACCTTATAAAAGTGAGGAACAACGGGCAATTACCAACAGTTATAAAAGACACTCTTTCGCTATAATGGCTGTTTCATTTCAAAACCAAAATAGTAATTTTAAATTATCTGAAAAGGTAAAAATTAAAAACTGGATCAAAACTATTGTTGAGTCTGAAAAAAAGAAGTTAGGTGAAATTAATTTTGTTTTTACTTCAGACGAAGAAATTCTAAAAACAAATATTCAGTTCTTAAGACACAAAACTTACACCGATATTATCACCTTTGATTCTTGCGAAGGAAAAACAATTAACGGCGATATTATTATTAGTGTTGAAAGGGTAAAGGAGAATGCAAATAAATTTTGGCAAGACTTTGAGACCGAAATTAAACGTGTGATCATTCACGGGGTTTTACATTTATGCGGCTATAAAGATAAAACCGCCAATGATATTAAGATCATGAGAAGCAAAGAGAACGCCGCTTTAAAAAAATACCGCTAATGAGAACTTTTACACTTATTTTTTCAATTGTTATTGCTGCTGTATGTTTTTGGTCGGGCATTAAACTGATCTTACTTTACTTTAAGGTTAAGGCCTGGGAAAAAGTGCAAGCTTTAGTTATTTCGAAAAAAGTAGAATTGCATAAAAAAGTTTCTTCGCGAAATTCGCCATATGGTGTAAGAATAGAGTATAAGTACAATTATCATGGTAAAGACTATACAAATAATAAAGTTTATTTAGTTGAGCTCATTGGTGGCCAAGTTAATCACATGGAATCGGCCGCTGCAAAAGCCATAAACAAGATCGAGAACCAAGTTGTTGTTTATGTCAACCAAAAAGATCCGCAAGAGTCTGTGTTGTTTTGTAATGGCGTGGGTTTATACGTTGTGATCTTTTTCTTTGGAATAATAAGCTTATTAATAAGCTTTAGTTACTACCAATAAAAATTGTTTATTGCCCCAGCTGCGAACTGGAATTATCTTTACTTACATTACGTAGGCTAAAGGTAATAGGATAAGTAGTTCTGTATCTTACAAATTTATTATTTGATACAGCGGGTTGCCATTTTGTTTCTTTAATTAATTTTAATGCTTCTTCGGTGCAGCCGGCGCCAAGAGGTTGTTTAACTATTATGCCGGTTAAGTAACCATTTGTTTCAACAACAAATTCTATAACAACAGTACCTTCTACTGACTTTTCTACTGCCAATTTTGGGTATTCAATA
This sequence comes from Bacteroidota bacterium, assembly GCA_013697245.1. Taxonomy (GTDB): domain Bacteria; phylum Bacteroidota; class Bacteroidia; order B-17B0; family Aurantibacillaceae; genus Aurantibacillus. Next base: position 61,559 of record JACCXH010000038.1, on the reverse strand, counting down.
TTGGAAAGAATAAATTCTGCCAAGCCATCATCACCATTTTTAAAATACTCCGGCGATTTATCGGCCTTTGTATAAATAACATAACTGCTATCTGCAGGCAAAGGTTTTTTGAGATTTAATTTGTTCTTTTGTTTAAAGTAACGGTTATATTTTTCGGTAGATAATTTAAAGATCAAAAAATAAGGCCGGCTCTCGTTAGGAAGGTGTAATGTTTTGCTGAACTTCAAAAAACTGAACATACGTGTCAGTTCACTTTTTAATACATTATTATTGTTATTCTTTAATCCTTCAAACTTAATATTTACTGCTTTACCGGCAGAATCTAGATCAAAATATGTAGTTACTTCTAAATCAAAATTGCCGGTTAATAAGATTTTCGGTAAGGTTAATTGTGTTTGCAACACCTGCTCGATCTGCGCCTTGCCGCCAATTGCCTGTGCTTCGAATTCAGGGCTGGTACTTGATGTTTGACCTGTTATAGATGAAACACACAATATAAAAAAAGGAAGTATGTATCGTTTAAGCATATGTAAATATACTTTAAAAAAAATAAAAGTAAAAACCATAAAACAATAAAAGGCTACCACTTATAAACGTGTATTGATACCAATAGTAAAACCGGAATTTACTTTATTGTTGATACCGTAACCTAAAACATAATCGAACCTTAGCACATTAAAAATATTTTCAATGCCAAAATTTATCTCGTAATACTGCTTCAATCTATTGCTCATTAATAAATGGCCGCCAACAACCTCCTGTATATTTAATTTTTTTAAGAGTGGGATCTTATTTATGATAAACCCGTTAAAGTGATGTTCGGCATGCGCTTCAGTAAACCATCTGTCGGCACTAAAAGTATAATAGGGCAATAGCCTGAAGCTACTTAAATAATCATTGGTATTAAATAAGGTTTGGTTGCCTAAAAAATATTTAAAATCCATAAAGAATAATTTTTTAGTATTTAAAAAACCGCCGCCTTTTAAACGAAAACCTAAACGCCCAAATAAACCAAGATTTAATTCGTCATATATCATGGCGCTTGCAAGATCATAATCTGCTTTTGTATTTAAAACAGGAATAGCCTTTTTATAGCTGACGCTTAGACGCGGGTATTTGCTGCCCGTAATGATCTTTTGATTTGGGAGGGTAATATATTTTTGCTTGAACCTAAACGAAAAAGTGATTTCGCCGGTAAAGGCATTATTTGTATTGAATAAAGAATCGTGTGTAAATGCATTACGAGGATCGTTACTGGTAAATAGTTTTGTTTTATCGTCAACAATTAAAAGGTTACTTGTATTTTTTAAGGGATCGCGCTCTACATACTTTACTAAGGAAGAAAAGAAAATGCCGTTTGTAAGCTCTGTAAAATAGCTACTTTCAACGCCCGTCTCTTTAAATACTTTCATAAAGTTCTCATTTAAAAATAAAGAATAAAGCGAATTAACTAATGGCGAAATTGGATCCATTTGATTGTATTGCTCAGCAATTGATTTTACTTTAATACCAATTCTCGAAAACTTTTTCGGATTAAAAAAATAATTGTAACCCATTTCTCCTCCCCACAAATAATTACTAAAACCGTAGCGTAATTTCCCGCTAAAGCGATGCGCCTTTAAATTCTCATATTCTTTGTTTACCGAAAAAATATAACTCAAATTAAGACCTTCAACGGTATTGTATTGTATACCATTAGTAACAATGCCGGGTATAGAGACGGAGATCCTTTCTTTTGTTTTGTTATAAGTATACCCGAAAAAAAGATCGTTTACCCTTGGCTTATTTTTTTTTCTATCAACTGAATCTTTGTACCTGTCGGTTTCCTGTATTTTTTCTGTACTGTCTTTTTTGCGATAATCTTTATTTTCCTCTCGCGTTAATGGTGCAGGTCGGTTAATATTCCAGTAATTAGAATCTTTTTTGTTGGCGCCATCTTCCACCACAAAAACTTCATTACTAAAAAAATCATCTTTAATGTCAGGCGTTAAATTGTAATTTTTTACCGTAGCATTAAAATATCCGTCGCCGGAAATTCCAAAAAAAGTAAAATGAAATCCAAAATTGTGGTTTACAGGCATCCAAATACTATCGCCGGAAATTGGCGCGTACAATTGTTTAATAGAAAGTGTATCAACAAATTTTATTTTATTATCCTTATATAACTCAAGGTCAATACCCGTAATGCGCCACGAATTTTCCTGGATATAAATTATCCCTGTAAAACACGGATCTGTTTTGCGCTTTGGTTTTACTTCGATCTTATTAAAGATCTTGCCGTCCTCATTTATGGTGCCCAATAATTTAAACTTGTAATAAATAAAAGCATTTCCGTTCAAGGGCGATACAAAAGGCCTGTCGCTAATGCCTCTTATTGGAATTAAATTCTCATAAAAATTAAATTTCATTTGGCTAAGCTGGTTAAAGCTAAAACTTTTACTTTCGCCACTAACTCGACTACTAAACATAATTTCTTTTTGTTTATTTGGCTTTTTAAAATAATAGTTGCTTTCGCTTTCACTTAAATAAATAACACCATATAAAGTAGAATCTATTTTTTCGCCACTGGTTATTTTAATTAATTTTTTAAACTTATCAGGCAGGTTGGTTAAACGTTGTAAGCCTTTTATGTAAGATTGACAAGAGTATTCTGTTACCTGATTTGAAAATAGCTTCCTTTTTTTAATGGCCTTGCGCATGATAGGATAGGCGGGGTCTTCGCCGGCCTTTACAACAATTTCCTTCAAAGCAATGCCATCTAGTTTTAAATTTACATCCAGGGTTTTATTTTGCGTGAGATCAACTTCAATCTCTTGTTTTGAATAACCAACGTATTGAAATACCACAATGTGTTTTCCTGCATCTAACTTTAAAGAATAATTTCCGTTATCGTTACTATTAACACCTTTGGTAGTGCCTTTTAAATAAATAGTGGCAAATGGCAAGCTTTCGTTATTGCCTGTAATTTTTCCTGAGAGAATGAATTGTTGGGAAATTAAAAGATTGCTGCAAACAAAAAAGTGTAAGATCAATAATATATTACGCATAATTTGCCGGCAGCTTTATTGAATGACGCTTAACAATATAGTAATGTTACAGTGCAATTTATTTTTTATCAAAACCCATAAACGCGTAAGATATTAAATTGGCACCCATTTTTAAAGCTTTGGTTCTGGTTTCTTCGCTATCTTTGTGTATTTCCGGGCTTTCCCAGCCGTCACCAAGGTCGCATTCAAAATCGTAAAAACAAACCAGGCGACCTTTATAAATTAAACCGTAACCTTTTGGTGCGCCATTTTCGTGTTCGTGAATTTTCGGTAAACCATTTGCAAATTCAAATTTTTGATGATAGATCGGATGATTAAAAGGCAATTCAACAAGATCTAATTCAGGAAACACTTTTTTTAATTGCACACGAATAAATTTATCCATCCCGTAATTATCGCTGACATGTAAAAAACCACCGGCCATTAAATAATTCCTTAAATTTTCTGCTTCCTGGTTAGAGAAAATAACATTGCCATGGCCGGTCATGTGCACGAAAGGATAACTATAAATTTCAATACTACCGGCATCAACAATTGCCTGTTCGGGGTTAATGGTGGTTTTAATATTATCGTTACAGAATTTAATTAAGTTAGGCACCGAAGTTTCAAGGTTGGCGTACCAATCGCCACCACCGTTATATTTTAAAACTGCAATTTGAAAACTGTAGGGGGGGATAGTATAATAATCGCCAATTTTCAATGCAGATCTTCCTTCAGTAAAAAATAAGATCAAAAACAGGCAAACTATTTTTTTAAAAAACGAATGAGACATTGGCTATTAAGAATTGGTATTTAAAATTAAACATTTTTATAGAATTGCACTAAATTAATTGCTTGTTTGGCCTCGGTTACATCGTGTACACGCAGGATGGAAGCACCATTTAACAAAGCTATTGTATTTAAAACGGTTGTGCCGTTCATAGAAGTTACCGGATTGGTACCAATTACCTTATTTATCATACTTTTTCTTGAGAAGCCTGTCAGTATCGGATATTGGTTAAACTGTTGTAAATTTTTAAGTAGCCGGTAATTGTGCTCCTGTGTTTTTCCAAAACCAAAACCTACATCTACAATTATTTTTCTAAAATTCAGGCCTTGTAATTTTTCTATTTTTTTTGAAAGTTCCTCTCGCACCTCTTCCACAACGTTGTTATAAACAGGGTTTTGCTGCATGGTTTGCGGTATGCCTTGCATGTGCATTAAAACATAGGGAAGATCTAAATTAGCAATGGTAACAAACATATTTGGGTCCATATCGCCACCGCTAATATCATTTATAATATCGGCGCCATGTTCGGCACTTTTTTTAGCAATTGTAGCGTTAAACGTATCAATACTAATAAATGTATCCGGAAATTTTTTTCGAATAGCGGGTAAATAAGCTTCCAGTCTTTCCCATTCTTCCGGTTCGGTTATTTGCTTTGCTCCTGGGCGGGAAGAAGCAGCGCCAATGTCAATAATATCGGCCCCCTGGCTTAATTTCTCCTCTATATCCTGCAAAACATCGTTCACATTGCTGTATTTGCCACCATCATAAAAGCTGTCGGGCGTAATATTCACAATAGCCATTATTAAAGGCTTAATAAATGTTAATGTTTTGCTATTGCAAGTGTATTCTATTGGGTTAATTTCGCTATTTTTAGTGCTCATATTCTATATGCAAACTACATCTAAACAATACGACGCAGCAATTTCTCAATGCAAAGATATCTTTTTAAAGAAGATGAAAGACTATGGTACTGCCTGGCGCAATTTAAGGCCTACTTCTTTAACCGACCAGATCTTTATTAAGGCGCAAAGGGTAAAAAGTATAGAGGAAAAAGGAACTCAAAAGATAGTAGACGATATTAACGGCGAGTACATTGGTATTATTAACTATTGCATTATTGCCCTTATTCAGCTTGAGCTGGTGAATGATACGCGTGTAGACCTGCCCTACGATGAGGTAGCCAATTTATACATTAAATATGCCGGACAAACCAAGCAATTAATGGAAGATAAGAACCACGATTACGGCGAAGCATGGCGCGATATGAGGATGAGTTCTTTAACCGACCTGATATTAATGAAGGTGTTTAGGGTAAAGCAAATAGAGGATAATAAGGGCAAAACAATTATTAGCGAAGGAGTGGATGCCAATTATATGGATATGATCAACTATTCGGTATTTGCTTTAATTAAACTGGCTAAATAGTTAAAAAAAATTAATTTAACTTTTATAAAAAACAGAACTCAATATCTTTAAAAAAATAAAGCCCTTATATGAACTAAGTTATGCTCCAAAAAGCGCAGTAGATAAAGATCGCATAACGTATTCCATATGACAATTAAAAAAATAAAATCTACATATGAAAAAATTCTTATCCTCCAATGTTTTCCGTTTTATCTGGTCGGCAGGTTTAGCTGTTATCATTTATATGATCACACCACCCTGTTTTAGCAGAACAACATTAGCTATTTTAATTGCCATTGAATTAATTTTAATTAATGGCGCCGGCTACATTGCCCGTATTCCAATGATTACACATGTGGCCAGGTTTTTGGTTGGCGGTTTATTTATTTTTTCGGGTTTTATTAAAGCAAATGATCCTTTAGGTTTTTCATACAAGCTAAAAGAATATTTTGAGGTATTTCAAAACGATACGGGTATGGCGTTTTTTGAATGGTTCGCACATATTGCTTTACTACTTGCTATTATTATTTGTGCCAGCGAAATTATTTTAGGTGTTATGTTATTAATAGGTTATAAGAACAAGCTCACGCTTTGGTTATTATTTGCGCAAATTGCTTTCTTCACCTTTTTAACTTTTTATTCGGCCTGCTTTAATAAAGTAACGCATTGCGGTTGCTTTGGCGATTTCTTAAAATTAAAACCATGGGAAAGTTTTTGGAAAGATATTGCGCTCATGATCTTAATTACTATTTTATTTGCGGGGAAAGATAATATCCGCGAACTGTTTTCGCCAATGATAGTAAGCAGCGTACTTTTATTGGGCATTCTTTTTTCTTTCGGTTTCCCAATATACGCTTACAGAAATTTACCGCCATTGGATTTTAGGGCCTATGCACCCGGCATGAATATTAAAGAAAATATGAAAGCCGGCGAGGGATATCAACCTGCAAAATATGAGACAAGATTTAAGTATGAGAATTTAAAAGATCATACCGTAAAAGAATTTGATCTAAAGAATTACCCCTGGCAGGATACGGTTACCTGGAAATGGGTGGCAACTGAAAATGCAGTTATTCAGGATGCTGTTAACCCGCCAAAAATAACCGATTTTACCGTAAACAGTCTAGAGGGGGTTGCTATTACCGATTCGGTTTTAAATGATAAGAATTATAGCTTTTGGTTAATTATTTATGATCTTAAAGAAACTAAGAACGATCCAACTTTAATGGCAAAGATCAACGATTTTTACAAATTAGCAGAGCTTGAAAAATATAAATTTATGGCATTTACCGCAAGTGGCCCCGGCGACATTGATAAATTTAAGCATGAGCACAATGCTTTATATGATTTTGGTTTGGTAGATGGTATTGTTTTAAAAACCATGATACGCAGTAATCCCGGCTTAATGCTGGTTAAGAATGGAACTGTTATAGCCAACTGGCACTATAATAACTTTCCGGGCTTTAGCGATGTAAAACAAAAATACATGAAGTGATTTCGACAGGCTCAATCACCGGTGGCTGAGTTTGTTGAAGCTACACAATAATTAATAGGTTTACTGAAGTGAAAGCAGCAGCGCTAAGCGACATAAAAAAAGAATTAGAACATTTACAGGCTAAAGAGCTGTTAGATCTTTGTATCTCGCTTGCTAAATACAAAAAAGAAAATAAAGAGTATTTAGGTTTTTTATTATTTGATGCGCATGATAAAGTTCAATTTATTAAAGAAGTAAAAGAAGAGATCGATGCGCATTTTGAACAATTAAGAGGTCAAGCGAATTTATATTACGTCAAAAAAAGTCTTCGCAAACTTTTAAGAATAATGGGCAAATACACCAAATTTGCCGATGATAAAGGCCTTGCTGCTGAAATGTATATTTATTTCTGCGGCAAATTAAAAAACTCGGGTATTCCTTATCATAAAAGCCAAATGCTTGTAAATTTAATGGACGGGCAATTAAAAAAGATTAACTCTTTAATTACAACCCTGCACCCTGATCTTCAAAATGATTTTTTATTGGATCTCGAAAAGATCATCCATTAAACCATGTTAGATCAACCAAATCCACAATTATTATTAGACCTGGTAAAAATGCCAATGCCTTTTGGAAGGTACAAAGGCGTTATTCTTTACAAATTACCGGTTTCTTATTTAGAATGGTTTAACCGCAAGGGTTTTCCTGAAGGTAAATTGGGTATATTATTGCAAACACTTTACGAGATAAAGTTAAACGGTTTAGAATTTTTGTTTGAGAGGATCAAAAAGGAAGCAGGATTACTTTAAGTAATAATTATTTATAACTTAATGCTTCTCTTCCCGATAATTTTTTACCGATTATGCGCATTTAATTAATATTTTGAACGTAAAAAAATGAAACAATTTTTATTTCTTTCGCTTATATTTTTTGGCTTTCAATTTGTAAAAGCCCAGTCTAATAAAATTCAGTACGATTCGTTGCTCGCCAAAAAATTAGGTGCCGATGATTATGGAATGAAAAGCTATATTTTGGCTATATTAAAAACAGGTACTTATACCGCTAAGGACAAAAAAGAGTCAGATTCTCTTTTTCGTGGTCACATGAATAACATTGGTAAACTGGCAAGCGAAGGTAAGCTCACGGTTGCAGGTCCGTTAGGTAAAAACGATAATGCTTACCGTGGCATTTTTATTTTGGACGTAAAAACTGTTGAGGAAGCCAGAAAATTATGCGAGAGTGATCCTGCTATTAAGTCTAATTTATTTGTAGTGGATCTATACCCTTGGTATTGTTCGGCAGCTTTAATGGAGGTAAATAAGATACATGAAACCATCCAAAAAAAATCTCATTAATAATTAGAATACAGCTAGTATTTATATTTTTCTTTTGTTTATTTATTGGATCTTCACATTAAACAAACGCGATTCTCTTTATATAAGTTTTAACCTATGATCAACTTCTTTTTTTGGCAAGATCCAGTTATTTATCCTGTTTTATTTTGCAAAAAATTCAATTGAAAGGCAAGTATTTGCGAAAAATGCAAAAAATCTCTTTTTCCTTCATCTTCGAAACGGACTTTTATAAAAATTAAAGATTTTCCATTTCTACATCTATTTTTCCGTAAGTTTTCATTGTAGCATTAACTGACTTTTGTTTTATAATTATTAATTAATCAAAATAATAACTAAAAACAAAACACAAATGAAAACAAAATTACTGGTATTAGTATTAATGGTCGCAGGCTTATTTAGCAAAGCGCAAACATGGACCTCTTATGATCAAACAAACGGATTAGCAAACAACAATGTGCAGGCAATTGTAATAGATGCCTTTGGCAATAAATGGTTTGGCACCTATGGCGGAGGTATTTCTAAATTTGATGGCACCAATTGGACAAACTATACATTTAATGATGGGTTGGTAAATGATTATGTGCGAGCGCTTAAAATTGACGCCTCTGGAAATATTTGGGTAGGAACTGATGGCGGCGTATCCAAATTTAATGGTGTAACATGGATCAATTATACAACTTTTGAAGGCTTATCCAACAACCTAGTTTATGCTATAGAAATTGATGTGAATGGAAACAAATGGTTTGCAACCAATATGGGTGTTTCAAAATTTGACGGCACTAATTGGACAAGTTTTACAACTGCAACCGGCTTAACAAATAATATTGTTACAAGCGTGGTAATTGACCAGGCAAATAATTTTTGGTTTGGTACCTGGGGTGGAGGTGTATCTAAATTTGATGGCGTAAACTGGACAAATTATTCACAGGCAAATTATGTGCATGTTATAAAACCCGATGCCAATGGAAACATATGGTTTGGCACAGCAACAGGCTTAAAAAAATATGATGGCGCAGTTTGGACAAATTATACTACCACAAATGGTTTAGCTGCAAATAATGTTTTTGCAATTACAATAGATCAGGCAAATAATAAATGGTTTGGTACAAATGCAGCAGGCATTTCAAAATATAACGGCAGCGCTTTTATAAATTACAATACAAGCAATGGTTTAATTGGCGATCAGGTAAACACTTCTGTTACCGATAGCAATGGCAATTTATGGATCGGCACGATGGATGGTATTTCGGTTTATACTTCAGCTGTTACCGAATTAGTAGAAAATAAAGTATCAAAAACCTTTTCTTTATTCCCAAATCCGTCTAGTGACATTATACACATAAAAATAAATGCCGATTTGCAAAACTTAAGGTATACCATAACCGATCAAATGGGAAATCTTATGCTTATTGGAGATCTTGATGAAACAATCACCACTCTTGATATTAAAGATCTTCCGGCAGGTATTTATGTTTTTCAAATTGCAGGCAGGGCCGGCCAACATTACAAGATCTTAAAAAATTAAGTTTTACTTTAACAACCACCTAACATATGTAAGAAAGTATCGTTTTTAGTGCAATAATATTTTTTTGTCGAGATTATCTTTAACTCACGATCAATAAAATTTAGTGTATGAAAAAGATAATTTTACTCTTGCTATTTCCTTTTTTAGGAATGACACAAAACAACTCGTTAGAAGGAAAAAATGGATTTAGTAATTATGTGTTTGGTGTTTCGCCTGCCGAAATTAAAGATTTAACCTTAGAAATTGAGGAGGACAATACTAAATTGTATTCTTTACCCGAGGATAATATTAAAATAAAAGGAGTGGAATTTGAATACATAAGAGTTACATTTTTTAAAAATAAATTGTCTACCATTTCGGTTCAAACAAAAAACCAAACAGGTTCTAATTTTTTAAAGATATTGAAAGAAAGTTATGGCGAACCAAATAGATCAAATTTAGCAAAGAAAAACTACGAATGGTTAGGTGCAAAAATGCAGGTGATATTTGAAAAAAATAGATCAGAAAAAGACGCTTACATTTCTTTTTATAGCAAATAAAATTTCTATAATAAAAAAAGCCTTTCAATTTGAAAGGCTTTTTTTATGGATCGCACTTTAATTTATTCTTTAATAAACTTTCCTGAAATTTCTTTAGAGCCGCTAACTATTTTATAAAAATATACACCTGGCCAAAGGTCTTTAATTGATAGAGTATTATTTTTTTTAAGATCGTTTTGTGTTAAAACTATTTTTCCTAAAAGATCAGAGATCAAAATTGTGTTTGTTGTATTTGGATTTAAAGAAATGTGCAACAGCCGGTCATAGCAACATTATTAAAGCCCGACAATTTACCCCTGTTTACTGTTCAGTCTTCTAAGTTTCTATTTTCAAAATTAAAATTGGTAAATACCTGCGAATTGGCAGCGCTTAGCACGAAGCTTTCCAGAATAGCAAATAGTTTTTTCATAAATTATTTTATTTAAGAAATATTTAAAACTTCAGTTCCGAATAGGATATAAAAAGTAGAAATCTAAACTTAAAAACGCCTATACATCCAGTAATTTGGATTAGAATGATTTTCGGTGATCTTAAATGTTGTTGATGCGATTATTTCAAGACCGGCCTTTTTGTAAAAACCAAGGGCAGGCTTATTTCCTGTCCAAACATAAAGCCAAATACCTGTTTGTAAATTTTCTAACGATTGCTGAATATTAAATTCAAAAAGTGCTGTGCCCAATTTAAGTCCATGAAATTCTTTTAAAACATATAACCTGTCAAGCTTGCAAATGAATTTGCTTTCAATTTTTGGATTAGTTGCGTTGTAAATTATATTTGAATAGCCTGCTATCTGGTTATTGTAATATAGGATGAAATAATTATTTTTTTTATCTTCCAGTTCTTTGGCAATTGCTTCTAAAGAAAAAGCTTGTTCAACGTATTGTTTTATTTCGCGGTCGGGGCCGGATATGCCATGAGATTCAAGGAACGAGATCTTCCCAACCTCCGAAATCAGGTTGGTATCATTAGTCGTTGCTCTTATAATTTTAATCATAATCTAAAGTTAGCATTTTTTATATGCCTTAAACAGTCCCAACTGGTTAAATAATTCCTCATTTAAAGTTAAAACAGCAGCCAAAGCAGATATATTCTTTGGCATAAAAATCTCTTTACCTTTTGCTAGTAAACTAAACAGAAATTAAATGAAAAGAGTCATCTTATTATTAGCGCTATTCGCAATAAATGCGTTAGTAGCGCAAACAACCACAAGTTCCAATCAAAACTCTTCCGAACAGGTTAACACGCCGGCAACCGTATTGGCGAATTTTAAAAAGAAGTACGCGAACGTTAGTCCCGCCTGGCAAATGGACGGAGATAATTATTGTGCTAAGTACAGAGATCAGGCAACTAACCTTGATCATATAATTGTTTATAACCAATATGGAAATTTAATACATTCAGATGATGAGTTGGATTATGAATCATATTTAAAACCAATTACCGATTATTTTGCTACCACTTACCCCAAAGAGCAATACACAGTTTGGTCTTGCGAAGATGATGCAGGAAACATATCTTACTTTTCTAAGCGCAGTTCGGGCAATATGCTTTGGTTTGATAAAGATGGAAACTACTCTGCTACTAAACCTGTTGGTACAAATAAAATAAGTAGTCATTAAAACCGATACAATAAGGTTTGACCATCATATTTTTCAATCATAATCTAAATGGATTTTAATTTTTACGAGACTGAAATACATTTTGCGATTTCTAAAAATGATTAACTTTAGCAACAGCCATTGCAAACCACGATCATGAAAAAAACGCTTACAGTTTTAACTATACTAATAACTCTTAATTTTTCTTTAACAAACAATAAGTGTTACGCGCAGGTTTGTAGCCCCGGTGGATGTGCCGCTACAGCAACCAATTCAACCGGGCAATACCCAAGCACAACATTTTCAACAAGCTATTCGTCCTGGTCAACTATCAGCGCATATATGAATGCAGGTAATTATACTTTGTTCCATGTAGTAAATGGCAATACCTACGAATGGTCTTACTGTAGCGATTTTGGCGGTAGCCAGGGATGGGATGCCGAGCTGACTTTATTTAATAATTCCACCGGCGCTACTTTGTGTTATCAAAATAATTGTGGTAGGCCAAATTGCGCTTCGGCGCCTTACATTAGGTGGACAGCCACATTTACAGGTACCGTTAAATTACTCACTACACTTTCGGGTTGTAACATTAATACCGGATCACCTTATTCAACTTTAGTTTGGAGAGACACCAGCGGAACCCCTTTAATACAAATATTAGGTGTGGATGTTTACAGCGGTTACGGCTCCATCAACTGGTCGCAGGTAGCGGGTGCCGGTTATACATTTGCTTACGCTAAAGCTACCGAAGGAGTTGGTTATACCGATAGTTGGTATTTAAATTATGCTGTAAACGGCCCGCTAGCCGGATTAAAAATGGGCGCTTATCATTTTGCACGTCCTGATCTTAATCCATCTCTTGCCGGAGCAGTTTCTGAGGCGAATTATTTTTTAAGTGTCGCGCAACCTTATATCACCACTTGTCAATTACCTCCATCGCTCGATTTAGAGGGCTCTTATTTGCAAAGTAATTTTACCAGTGCGCAATTAACAGCTTGGGTTCAAACATGGATGAACACTGTACAAACAGCTACAGGTATTAAACCTGTTTTATACATTGGTGCTTCAACGGCAAATTATTTAAATAGTTCTGTAAATACTTACAGCTTGTGGACAGATTATTTAAGTGGTAGTTCAACAACAGCACCGCCAAATATTGGTGTTTGGAATACCTGGACGTTTAATCAATACTCTTGGACAGCAACAGTTCCGGGCATATCAGGTGCTATGGATGTAAATGTGTTTAATGGTAATGCTGCTGCGTTTAATAATTTTATGGGATGTATAACAACAGGTAACATGGAACAGGCAAGATTAAATAATAGTTTTAATGTTTACCCAAATCCTGCTTCAACAGAATTTCATATTGATTATTCGGGTATTAACGGACAAGCAAATGTAAATGTATACGACATTAGCGGTAAGTTGTTAATGAGCCACGAAATGATTGGCAAAACAATTATAAATACAAGTAATTTAAGCGAAGGTGTTTATAATGTAAGTATTAAAAATAGAGAGGGAGTTGTAAATAAGCGATTGATCGTTACGCATGAATGATCGTTCTTTTTTTTCTTTCCTATCGTATCTTTTGCTTGTTTATGCATTATAGTGCTTGATAATTTAGATATATGGCAAAAAATATTACCCGGGTTTTTGTTGTTTTATTAATGTGTTTTACAAAATTGACTCAAGCACAATTAAGTATTGACACAACACTTTCTGCAGAAGAAATGGTGAAGACTATTTTTGTAGATAAAGCGAACGATTCTAAAATTGAAAATGTAAAATACAAAGGTTACAAAAGATCGCTGGGCATTTTTAGTTGTTCAATGAAGTACACAAAGGTTATTCCAAAAGGTATCATCTTATCTACCGGCAATGTATTTGATGCCGTAGGCCCAAATAATACACCCGATAAAAGTTCGAAATCGCTTAATAATACCGATGCATCGCTAAGTGCTATTGCTAAAGGCCCCGCCTTTGATGCGGCAGTTTTAGAATTTGATTTTATTCCGTCGGATGATAGCATTGCGTTTAATTTTTTCTTCGCCTCTGAAGAATACCCTGAATATGCTAATAAAAACGTCAACGATATATTTGGGTTTTTTCTTAGCAGCGAAGAACCACGTGCCCGGAAAAATTTAGCCATACTGGATGGTCACATTCCTATAACAGTAGATAATATTAATTCAATTGTAAATAAAAAATATTTTATTAGGAATTATATGTGGGATCCGGAAAATAGTCAGAAATGGGAAAATAATAAACAGGGTAGCGAAATGGCTTCCACTTTTCAGTTTGATGGCTTTACGGTGGTGCTGCATGCAGGGGCTAAAGTAGTGCCCGGTAAAAAATACCATATTAAAATAGCCATTGCCGATGTGGGCGATCGACTTTACGATTCAGCCATATTTTTAGAAGCAGGATCTTTTAAAAGCATGTCGTCAAAAAATATTTCATTTGAAAAATACGCGAAAGAAGAATTTGGCGAAAAAGTAATGAAGGATCTTGGCAACTCTCTTTCTATTAACTTAAATATTAATTTTGAAATAGGATCTTCCAAGATCGAAGGAGCTGAATCGTTTACCTTATTAAATAAAGTAATAAATCTCTTAAAGAAAGATGCGAAAATGCAGGTAGAGATAAACGGACATACAGATAATAATGGTGCAAAAGAACAAAATAGGATCCTTTCTTTAGATCGCGCAAAAAATGTGGCAGACTATTTAATATCAAAAGGCATTAAAGACGGAAGAATAACTTTTAGCGGCTACGGCGATACAAAACCCATAAGCGATAATAAAGCACTTAACAGAAGAGTGGAGTTTGTATTTGTTAAATAAAACGCGAAGATTGCCTGAATTTATCATACCATAAGGTTAAATACCAAGCATTTAAAGTCTTATGAGTTTTTAAATGTGTGGAAAAATTACCTAAGTTTTCATTAATACAATGTATCTGGTTTTTTTGTTTAATAAATATTCAAATTTGTTAAACAAAATTGCTAAATTTGCATACAATGTAAGACAAATACAATTGAATGTAAATTTCTATAAAGAGCAATTAGAGGCGAAAGAAGATATGCTGGCTATGACAACTAAATTTTTAGTTGATATGCAACAGTCTTTGGAAGAAAGAAATAAGGAATTATCCGAAACTCATAAAGAAATTTTTGATAGTGTAAAGTTTGCCGGACTTATTCAAAAATCTCTTTTGCCGGATGTTAACGTATTGAAAGTTTTTTTAAAAGATGTTGTTTTTAGAGTTATACAACAAATTTCAATTGGAGGAGATACTGTTTTTATTAAAAATACTAATAAAGGCGTTATGTTTGGATTATTAGACGCCACGGGGCATGGCATTCCGGGAGCCATGTTAAGCATAGCCGGTTCGTTGATGTTGAATGAGCTTACATCATCTATGGAGATTGATAACCCCAAAATACTGACGAAGTTGTTTAATTATCAACTTTACAATACATTTAACAGAGATAGTTATTCTATTGGCCATATGGAAGGAACGATATGCTATTTTTCGCCAATGTCTAACAAACTAATTTATTGTTCGGCAAAAGGAAAAGGATTTCATATACCTTTTATTGGAAATATAAATCCATTATCGAATACGAAAAACGCAATCGGCGATAATTCTGCAGAGGAGTTCGAAAATTTCGAAATAAATATAAACAAAGGAGATAAAATAGTACTTTATTCTGATGGCTTAGTAGATCAATTTGGTGGAGAATCAAATAAAAAATTCTCGCGAGAAAGGCTTCGGAAATTATTGATTGAAAATAGAGATAAAAATGTAAAAGAGATGGCGGTAATTATTGAAAATGAGAGTAACATGTGGAAGGGTTCTAATGCACAAACCGATGATATTTCTTTTAAACTTGTAGAATTTTAATTATGGATAAGATAAAATATAATGGCTATGATTTTAGCTTAGTTCACAATTGTGAATTTTCAAATGTATATTACAACAAACATTTGAAACTGGCGCTCTGTATTGCTGAAAGAGACTATATACCAATTGATAGCTTTAAGACTATCTTTTTATCTATTTCCACATTGATAGATGATTCTCCTTTACAACATCTGGTTTTTGACAAAAGGAAATTGCGAACATTTCATCAACCTAGTATGGAATGGTACTTTGCTATTTGGAAACCAATAGTTAAAAATAAAGGTTTAATAAATCATTATAAAATTTTACCAGAAATAGATTGGTTTGTAAAATCTGTAGAAGCAGGCAGGCATGAGATATTAAAGAAATACAGTAATGATATCTTACACGGTATAAGTATTAATTACGTAAAATCAATTGAAAATGTAATTGATATGATTGCTTAATTCATATGTTAAGTCATCATCTTGATCTTGGAATAGCAGAATAACCGAAACAAAAGATTATTCAATTTTAAATTGGCCTCATCAATAAAATATAAATCTTTTGCTGAAGTGATTCCGAAATATAATTAAATAATTTAAATCGAATCGAACTGATAGGCGTAATTTAAATTTACGCTTATGTTTTCAATAAATTCCCATAATGGGCAATTTGGGATATTTTTTATCCCATAGCTGTATTCCATCAAATCTAAAGAATTCAATTAGGTATTTAGTTTGAAAGCCTTTAAAGCTTAAGAATAATAGTAAGGCAACCTCCTTACAGATAAATTCATTGGCATTGGCTTTGTATCAAATAGCATAGATGTTCATGTAAGAATTTTTAATCTTACTTATCTATCTCCAAAAAAATAAGTCCAATACTAATTATTAATCAATAAATAAAAAAATGAAAATGATATCAAATGGTTTTTCTGTGATAAAAAAAACAATAGTTGCTTTATTTTTTGCTTCGCCTTTTATTTGCAGTAGCCAAAGCATTACACCGGAATTAATAAATGGAAACTGGCAAGGTATTTTAATACAAGCTGGCAACAAGTACACAGATAATTATGCGTATTGGCTTTCATTAAACATGAAAGGAGATTCGGTTTTTGGAGTTATACGAACAGAAGATGCCAACACACCTTATTACGCAATAGCAAATATCAGGGGAAAAGTGAATAACAGTATTATTTCCTTTACACAGGATAAAATAATAAAAGACAATCCACGTCCGGAAGCATATTGGTGTTTAATTAAAGGGGAATTAATATTTGACCCTTCTGATAACTCCCTTTCCGGAAAATGGAATTCGGATATGGAAAAATGCAAACCGGGAAGCATATTGGTCTATAAAAGCCCTAAGCCAATTAATATGAATGCAACCCCGGTGTACGCGTATTCAAATTTTTTAGATGTTGAAACGATCATTAAGAAGAAGAAAAAATTTAGCGGCTATAAAATAAGATTATCTGAAATAAATTTCGAGAGCAATAGTCATAAGATCATTGGTAATACGGCTACAGCCGAAATTGAACGGATATATGCCTTGTTAAATAAAAAAGAAATATTGCATGTAAATATTCAGGGGCATACAGATAATACAGGGGCCGACGATTTTAATATGCGTTTGTCTTACCTTAGGGCAAAAGAAATATATAATTTATTAATAGCAAAGGGTGTTAAAGAAAACAGAATTACGTTTGAGGGCTATGGAAAATCCAGGCCAATAGCAACGAACGAAACTGAAGAAGGAAAATTACAAAACAGGAGAGTTGAGATCGAAATTGAAATGATAAATGAAGAAAAAACGGCTGTAAAATAATTCTAGAAAATAGATACAAATAAATTAAACCTTTCTTTAAAGTATTATTTTTATTTTAATTAGTATTGTGACTAAAGGACTATTTATGTTTAGAAAATTATTTTGCATGGCAGCAGGTAAAATATTTTTCAAACCACGCGCAAAGTTCAAATCAGAAATCAACACGTACGTTTGACCAATTATCTGCGGCAAGCTAATTATTAAAAAAAATGAGAAGTCTTTTCATGGTAAATAAAAAAACCCCGCTATTGCGAGGTTTTTTTTGTGGTACCTCCAGGAATCGAACCAGGGACACAAGGATTTTCAGTCCTTTGCTCTACCGACTGAGCTAAGGTACCAGCATTTGAGGTTGCAAAAATACATAAATTATTTAGCTCACAAAATATTTCTAAAAAAATCTTAATTAAAATTAGCCTTCCCATATAAAATATATCTTTACATGAATGAATTTTGTTGTAGATTTTGGGAATACGCGCATAAAAGCTGCCATATTTAATGGTACAGAATTACAGCATTCTTACGTTTTTAATTCGGTTATGGGCTTAATCGAAGGTTTAAAACAGATCTCCGCCTTTAACCAATGCCTAATTGGCTCTGTAACAGGCATGCATACCCAATTTATAAAGGCCCTCCCCAAAGGGCAACAGGTAATTTTATTTGAGGCCAATACACCAATACCGCTTAAAAATTTATACAAAAGCGCGCTAACCCTTGGATCCGACAGAATCGCAGCTTCTGTTGGCGCTTATAGTTTTTACCCCAACGCCAATGTTTTAACCATAGATGCCGGCACTTGTATAAAATACAATTTTGTAAATGCCAATAACGAATACCTTGGCGGGGCCATATCACCTGGTCTGGCCATGCGTTTAAAGGCCATGAAAGAGTTTACCCATGCCTTACCGGTAATAGAAATTGACAAAACATTTGCAGAGTTGATAGGCACAAATACCAAAGATTCGATGCTAAGTGGGGCATTGATGGGTGCCGTTGCCGAAGTGGATGGCATAATTGAAAGGTACCTCTTAAATTATGCTAATTTACAGGTAGTATTAACCGGTGGCGATGCCGATTATTTGGGCAAGCAACTTAAAAACCGTTTATTTGCCAACCAAAATATATTGCTTTACGGCCTAAACACCATTTTAAATTATAACCTTGAAAAATAGACTTATTTTAATTTTTTTCATCCTGTTCATACAGTCTTCTTTTTTAAAGGCTCAAAATAATACATTTAGCCCTTATTCACGTTATGGATTAGGAGATATAGCTCCTACTACTTTTGCGCACAATGCCGGTATGGGCGGTGCTTACATCGCTTTAAAGCCCGATTCGCTAATGCCTATTTTTATAAACGCGGGTAATCCTGCCGCTTATTCCTTAATTAAATTAACCTGTTTAGAGGTGGGTGGTGCTTATATTAATTCAAAATTTACCGGCAACAATTCTTCTTTAAATAAATGGTCGGCAAACTTTGCTTATGGCGCACTTGGTTTTCCGATAAGAGCTAATGGTGGGGCCTGTTTTGGCATTATGCCCTATAGTAATGTGGGCTACGATCTCAGAAATACAGAGGATGCAACGGGAATTGGTTCCGTAAATTATCTTTACAGCGGCACAGGCGGTTTAAATAAAGTTTTTGCGGGTTATGGCGTTATGCCATTTCAAAACAGGTTGGCTAAGTTCAGAAAAAAACATTTGTATGTTCCGGATACAATGAAGTATTTAAACAAGAACAAGTATAAAAGAAGAGAGTTTGGATCTAAGATATTAAGCGATTTTTCGATGGGCTTTAATGTCAATTATATATTTGGCAGTATGGAACAAACTTCGCGTGTAGTTTATCCGAGCTCTATTTTATATAATAATACTTATAGGGATTATGCTTTAAACCTTGGTGATTTTACCGGGAATTTTGGATTTCAAACTGCCATAACAATTGATAGCGTAACGGATAGGCAAGGGAGGAAAGATAGAATAGAAAAACAAATTGCTGTTTTTAGGGCGCTTGGAGTTTTCACTGACTCAATTTTAAGTATTAAAAAAGATAGTTTAAGAGCGGTAACACCATTGCATAAAAGGCATCTTATCCACAAAGTAAAATTCACTTTTGGTTATTTTATGGCATTGAACAATACGTTAAGGGCAAATTACGACGCCAAGGTTTATAATTACGTTTTAAGCGGCACCGGCGCCGAAACTATTAGAGATACTGTATTATTTAATATAAATCAAAAAGGGGATATTCATTTGCCATTGGAACAAGGCTTTGGCATTGGTTTTAAAAAAGGCGAGCGCATTAATTTGGTAGCCGACTTTGCGATCACTAACTGGTCCCAGTTTAAATTTTTAAACGATATTAATACTTTAAAAGATAATTACCGTATTGCTGTAGGCTGTAATTTTGTTCCCGAAAAATATGCTGCAGGTAGTGGCGCATTTTTTAAGAAATTAAATTACCGTTTGGGCGTTACCTATCAAACCGGTTATATTTATGTGAAGAACACTGTTATCTCAAATTACGCTGTTACTGCGGGTGTAGGCTTCCCGGTTGGTTTTGGCCGCCTTTCGTCTATGGTAAATGTGAGCGCACAATATGGCCAAATGGGCACCACCTCAAACAATTTAATGAAAGAAAATTACTGGAAAATAAATTTTGGCTTTACTTTTTCTGACCGCTGGTTTCAAAAATTCAGATACGATTAAAACGTGTTAAAAATAAAATTGATAGTTTTTATTGTAGCCATAGGTTTTGTTTTTGGCTCCTGCACAAACGATCTAAAAGATGTAATGGCTTTGCCGGGTAATAAAAAAAGCCCTTCGCAGGTTGGCGATAGCGTTACTTTATTATTTACCGATAGTGCCCAACTTAAAATTGTTTTAAAGGCAAACCGGATGCTTATTTTTACAAAGAATGTAATTGAGCCATTTACCATTTTACCAAAAGGTGTGTTCGTTACTTTTTTTGATAACGAAGAAAAGATATCGAGTACCTTAAAAGCCAACTATGGCATTCGTTACGATCTTTCAAAAAAAATGGAAGCAAAATACGCCGTGGAAGTGGTAAATAAAAAAGGCGAGAAACTGGAAACAGAAAAACTAACCTGGGATGAAGCAAATAAAACCATTTATACCGACGCTTTCATAAAAATTACAACGGCCGACCAGGTTATAATGGGTAAAGGATTAAAAAGTAATCAGGATTTTAGTAAATATGAAATTAAAGAAGTTACCGGAACAATAAAACTAAAGAATAATGAACTCTAATTTTCAAAACAAAACTTTTATTTTTTTAGAACGCCTTTGGTTAGTTGGTGTAGTTCTTGGCATTTTATTGGTCATCTACTTTCTGATCATGAAAGATAACGATAGTGCAGTTTTCTTTTTCGGATTTTTTATTTTATCATCTATCATTTATTTAATGCGCAAACGCCAACGTAAAAAACACGAAGCGTATCTTAAGCATAAGGAAGAAGAACAGAAAAAAAAGTAGTCAGCAGTGGGCATTTATCAGTCAACAGTTGGCAGGATTTAGTCGTTAGTAAACAGATCTATCATAAATCTTGTGTGTTGCATCCTTTGTCATAACCACTTATCCAATAAATTCAAACAACAAAAGTTTTAATCGTACCTTTAATCTAATGCTATGGGTATTATTTAAAGAGAGTTTGTTTTTCGCCTGGCAATCGCTTAATTCAAATAAGCTGCGGTCTTTTTTAAGCCTGCTTGGTATCACCATTGGTATCTTTGCCATTATTCTTGTATTTACGATCGTAGATGGATTGGAAAGTAATATTCGCGGAAGCATTCAGTCGCTTGGCAATAACGTGGTGTACATTCAAAAATGGCCATGGGATTTTGGTCCCGATTATCCCTGGTGGAAATACATTAACCGCCCGGTGCCAAAATATTATGAGTTAGATGAACTTCAAAAAAGATGCAAAAGCACCGAGGCCATTGCTTATCGGATGGGAAAAAGGCGAACCCTCAAATACAAATCCAACAGCATACAAAATGCGGTGGTTGCTGGTATCTCACACGATTTTTATAAAATAAAAAACTTTGATCTTACCTCCGGAAGATATTTTACGCAGAACGAAACCGATGCCGGTTATCATTTAGCATTAATAGGTGCAAGTATTGCAGATGGACTTTTTCCGAATGAAGATCCGATTGGAAAAGAAATTAAAATTTCGGGACATAAAGCAGTTGTAATTGGTGTTATTAAAAAAGAAGGCGAGAGTTTATTAGGAATAAGTTTCGACTACCAGGTAATAACACCATTTAATTTTGCACGGTATTTTTTAGATCCAAACTCAGAAAATGCCGATCCTATTATTTATGCAAAGGCACGCCCAAATGTTTCTAACGCCGAAATGATGGGCGAATTAACCGGCATTATGCGCGCCATAAGAAAATTAAAACCATTGGGTGAACCGAATTTTGCCTTAAATGAAACCAGCTTAATTAGCAAAGGATTTGATGGTTTATTTGATATTATTGGTACCGCCGGTTGGATTATTGGCGGCTTCTCAATTTTAGTAGGTGGTTTTGGTATAGCTAACATCATGTTTGTATCTGTTAGAGAGCGAACGAATTTAATTGGCATTCAAAAAAGTTTGGGGGCCAAGAATTTTTTTATTTTAGTTCAATTCTTAGGCGAAAGCGTTATGCTAAGCACCATTGGTGGTTTTTTTGGTTTACTCATCACCTATATAATCACGGCACTGGGCAAAGATGTTATTGATATGGATATAAGCCTAACCAGCACCAATATAATTTTAGGCTTTACCATATCTATTTTAATTGGCATTATAAGCGGCTTTATACCGGCGTATAGTGCCTCGCAATTAGATCCTGTAGAAGCAATAAGAAGTAATTAAACCATGAGGCCAAAGATCATCACATTTATATGCGTTATCGGTTATTTATCGGTAGTATTTACTTTTCCGCAGGTGTTCTCTCCTCAAATAAAAAAATTGGGCGTGTTTGTGCCGGCAATTTATGGCATATTGGTAGCAGCTAACTTTATTGCCTGTGTAGGCCTTTGGTATTTTAAGCAATGGGGCGTGCAATTATATGTTATTTCCATTTTTGCCAAACTACTTTTTTATATACTCTCTAATCAAATGGGTTTTGGTTTTTATTTCAATATTATCCTGTCTTTTATTTTCATACTTATTTTGCTACGGTTTTATCCAAAAATGAACCAAAATTTGTAGATCTCTAAAAATTACATCTAAAAAATTGGCAATATCATCTATAAAATTGCCTTTTAGAGATAAAAGTTTTGTTTAATAGAAAAAAAATTGTATATCTTTAAAGTAGATATTAAATTATTTACTCAGTAGAAGACACATTTTAATCAATGAAAAGCATGGTTGGCGAAGTTGAAACAACGGAGGTTCTAGACACTCTTAAGAGTTTTTTTGGATTTGACGGTTTTAAAGGGACTCAGGAAAAAATTATAAAAAACCTATTGGCGGGTAACGATACGTTTGTGATCATGCCTACCGGTGGTGGAAAAAGTTTATGTTATCAATTGCCGGCAATTATTTCGGAGGGAACAGCAATTGTTGTTTCGCCTTTAATTGCATTAATGAAGAACCAGGTAGATGCCATTCGTGGATTTAGCAACGAAAATGGCATTGCACATTTTTTAAATTCATCTCTTAATAAAGCAGAAATTGCTACGGTTAAAAAAGATGTTCTCTCAGGAAAAACAAAATTATTATACGTTGCCCCCGAAACTTTAACCAAAGAAGATAATATTGCCTTCTTCAAAGAATTTAAAATTTCTTTTTTCGCAATAGATGAAGCACATTGTATCTCTGAATGGGGTCACGATTTTCGCCCTGAATACAGAAGACTGCGCCCTATAATAGATGCAGTAGGTAACGTGCCCGTAATGGCTTTAACTGCCACTGCAACTCCAAAAGTACAGCAGGATATTCAAAAGAATCTTGGTATGATGGCCGCAAATTTATTTAAGTCATCGTTTAACCGTCCTAATTTATATTACGAGGTACGCGCAAAACAAAACGTAAATAAAGAGATCATTAAATACGTAAAACAAAATAACGATAAGAGCGGGATTATTTATTGCTTAAGTCGTAAAAAGGTAGAGGAAATAGCCGAAGCTTTAAAAGTAAATGGAATAAAAGCGAAGCCCTACCATGCCGGATTAGACGCAAAAGAGCGCGCGAAAACGCAGGATGATTTTTTAATGGAAGATGTTAAAGTAATTGTTGCAACAATTGCTTTTGGAATGGGAATAGATAAACCGGATGTGCGTTTTGTGATTCATCACGATATTCCAAAATCATTGGAAGGATATTACCAGGAAACCGGTCGTGCGGGTCGCGATGGTGGAGAAGGAAATTGCGTGACTTTTTATAGCCATGATGATATTTTGAAGCTGGAAAAATTCATGAAAGATAAACCGGTTGCCGAACAGGAAATTGGTAAACAAATGCTTTCAGAAACTGCCTCGTTTGCAGAAACGAGTAGTTGCCGCCGTAAATTTATTTTGCATTATTTTGGAGAAGAATTTCATGAGCCCGATTGTTCAGGCATGTGTGATAACTGTCGTCATCCAAAACAAAAATTTGAGGCTAAAGAAGATCTTGAACTTGCTATTGAAGCTGTTCTTGAAATTAAAGAAAAACATAAATTAAAAGATGTTATAAATGTGTTAATGGGCACATTAACTGCTACAGCAAAAACATACAAGCATAATAATTTAGAAAGTTGGGGTAAAGGAGTTGATCACGATAAAGATGAAAAATTCTGGCAAGCAATTTTACGCCAGGCTGTGGTTAATGGTTACTTTGTTAAGAATATTGAGAATTATGGTTTATTAAGCGTAACCGAAAAGGGACATGCGTTCTTAAAAAAACCGCACAGCATTAAATTTACGCGCGATCACGATTTTAATAATACAGATAAAGATCACGACGATGATATAATGACAGGCGGAAAAGGTGGAAGCGGCGCGGCTGACGAAACTTTATACGCGTTATTAAAAGACATGGTTAAAAAAACGGCCAAGTTAAAAAATTTACCACCGTATGTAATTTTTCAGGAATCATCTTTGGAAGAAATGGCTATTCAATATCCTATTACCATGGATGAAATGACCAAAATAAGCGGAGTTGGTTCAGGTAAGGCAGCAAAATTTGGTAAACCTTTTATCGATCTTATTAAAAAATATGTTGATGAAAATGAAATAGAGCGCCCGAGTGATATGGTAATTAAATCGGTGGCAAAAAAATCATTACTAAAAGTATATATCATTCAGAATATTGATAGAAAGATAAGCTTACGTGATATGGCCAAGAGCAAGAATTTAACCTTGCCGGCTTTATTGACCGAAATTGAAACAATTGTTGAATCAGGTACCAAAGTAAATATTAATTATTATATCGAAGATGTTGTTGATGAAGAGAAGCAAGATGAGGTAATGGAATATTTTAAGGAAAGTAAGACCGACAGTGTTGCTGAAGCGCTGAAAGAGCTTGGCGAGAATGATTATTCGGAAGAAGAGATAAGGGTAATGAGAATTAAATTCCTGTCTGATTTCGGAAACTAAAACTATTTTTTTTGGTCACAGATTTCGCTGATGGCACAAATTTACTTTGTGTATAATAACAAATCACTATTTTTTATTTTAAATAAATCAGCGTAATCTGTGGCTTTTCCTTACAATTTATTTCCTTTTTTTTCGTTTCTTTGATAAGCCCGCATGTTTTCAGAAAAGACCCATAGATATTTATTTTTGTTTGGAGTTTGTTCGCTTGCATTTGGTATTATGATGGGCACAGTGCCAACAAGCCTGCCTCAATTTATTTTATTGGGAAATTGGATAATTGAAGGGGGATTTAAAAATAAATTTTCGCTGTTAAGAAAGAACAAATTTTTCTGGATCATAAGCTCACTTTTTTTACTGCACCTGGTTGGTATGTTATATACACAGGATATTGATTCCGGGTTAACGGATATTCGTATCAAATTGCCTTTACTATTTCTTCCCATGCTTTTTTTTAGTACCAAACCTTTAAATGAAAAAGAATTTAAAGCTTTGCTTTATTGTTTTTTACTTGGCTCTTTTGCAAATACGGCGTGGTGCCTTATTTATAATTATATTTTACATTCGACCGAAGCTGCGCGGAATGCTTCGCGTTTTATGAGCCATATTCGTCTTGGCCTATATTTAAATGTGGCAATTAGCTGCTGTTTTTATTTTATTTGTGTGAATGCGAAAATGGTGAACAAATTATTGTTTGGGGTATTAATGGCATATTTTATTTTTGTGCTTTATGCATTAGGCTTGGCTTCCGGACTCGTAAACTTATTTATACTGTGTGCCTTTGCGGCCATAATGTTTTATTTCAAACAAAAATTAATTATTAAGATCACTTCTTTGGTAATAGTATTTATAAGTGTTTTTTATGCCACTAATTTTTTACTTTCTATTTTTAACGCGCAGCTTATCACGCAAGTTTCTGAAAATAACACGCCACATAAATCAAATGCAACAGGTAAGTCTTATTTAAACTATGAATCATCTACTCAAAAAGAGAATGGGAATTTTGTTTTTATTAATATTCAGCCAAACGAATTAAAAAAAGAATGGCAGCTTCGTTTTCCTGAAGATAGTTTTAGTTATATGCCTAACCTGCACAATATTCGCCGTTATCAGGTGTTGTTGAGGTATATGGCTAGTAAAGGCCTGAACAAAGATTCTGCCGGCCTCACAAAATTAAATGCAGAGGACTTTAAGAACATTCAAAAGAACATTACCAATTATAAATATCCAACCTGGAGTTTTTTACAGAAACGTGTTAACGAATTTATTTGGGAGTATGATGAGTATGTGCATGAACGCAGTATCAATGGTCATTCATTAACCATGCGTTTGTATTTTTGGAAAGCGGCAAGGGCATTGATCAAAAAAAACATACTGTTTGGTGTTGGCACCGGCGATGTTCAAATTGAATTAAATAAAACTTATGTAGAAACGCGATCTCCTTTAGCAAAAGAATGGTATAAACGACCACATAATCAATATATAACTATGACGGTGGCTTTAGGTGTAATAGGCTTATTGGTATTTTTATTTAGTTTTTTATATCCTTTAATTAATTTAAAAAAATACCTGCATCCATTATTCTGGCCATACTTTTTAATATTAATTCTTTCGTTTGTTTTGGAAGACACGCTTGAAACGCAAGCAGGCTTGAGTTTTTACGCTTTCTTTTATACATTATTTATTGCCAACGCTTTTTTTAAAAAGCAACAAAATCCTGCGGGTTGATCGGTTGACCATCAAACCACAACTCAAAATGCAAATGTGGTCCCTTACTTCTTTCGCCGGTATTTCCTACAACAGAAATTGCCTCGCCGGCTTTTATTCTATCGCCGGTTTTTTTTAATAGCGCTGCATTGTGTTTATATATACTGGTAAGGTTATTGCTATGTTGCACTTCAATAATGTTTCCATCCTCGGCGGAAAAGCCTGTAAAAACAATGGTGCCATCTAAAGTAGATTTTATGGTCTCATCCGGTTTTGTAACAATATCCAAACCGTAATGATTTTCAGATAAATTAAACGATTCGCTTATCAATCCTTTTACGGGTGTAAAAAATACAAGATCGCTTAAACCTTTATATTTTGTTTTAGTAGCAATTGAGTTATTTTTATTTTGCTCAAAATCGTTTCTAAATTCAAGATCGCTGTTACTGGCCTTTGTATTTATATTATTGTATTTGCCGGTAGTGTCTTTTTTTGGTTTTTCGGTCTTGGTCTCAAACTTTTCGTTCAAAACATTTAAAATACTGTTCATATAAGCAGCTCTTGCCTGCAATGTTTGTTCCATTGAGTCGGCTTTTTGGCTAAGGTCCAATATCTGCTTGCGTTCTGCAACAGTACCATAGCCCGGAATGTATTCTCTTAAAGGCGTAAAGGCTACAAGGCTTATTACAAGCGTTGTCATTACTATGGTTATAGCAAAAATTCCTGTAATTAGGCCTAATGGCGAGAGTCGTAGGGATATCTTCTCGCCAAAAGTATTGTCGTTTAAGATAACCAGGCGGTACTTGCTCCTCAAAAAGGCACCAAATCTCTTCCAGCGGCTATTTTTTGTTTCTACCATTTAAAGTGTAAAGATGCAAAAAAATATTTTTTAATGGAAACTTGCAAGACAAAAAAAGTTTCCATAGTTTTGTACCCGAATAAGAAAAATGGAAACACAAGAAAAGATATTGAAAGCAGCTTTAATCTTATTTTTTAGGTACGGTATTAAGCGTGTAACTATGGATGATATTGCGAAGGAACTGGGTATGTCAAAAAAAACCATCTACCAGTTCTATAAAGAAAAGGATGATTTGGTTAACCAATTATGCGAAAATGAACTGTTGGATCATGAACGTCAATTTGACGAAATGAATCAAAATGCCAAAGACCCTATTCATGAAATTATGTTAATTTCTATTAAAATGAAGGAAATGATGCAAAACATCAATCCTATTTTTTTTCTGGACCTTCAAAAATTTTACCCTACGGCTTTTAAACGTTTTCAAAAATTTAAAGAAGAGTGCGCGTATAAAAATGTGCTTGCCAATATTAAAAGGGGAAAAGAAATGGGAGTTTACCGCTCAGATATTGACGTTGAATTTACCGCAAGATATAGAATGGCCCAAATTGATATGGTAATGTTTGGCAGTTATTTTTCGTTCGAAAAAATAAGTTTTACAAAAACATCAGAATTAATACTGGATATGTTCGCTTATGGCATTTGTACTGTAAAAGGTCACAAGCTCATTAATAATTATAAAAAAATTAAAGAAGAAGAATAAAACAATATATATGATACAGTTTAAGAAATACGCGTTACTTTTTGTCGTAATTGTATGCGCATCAGCAAAGGCCCAGGAAGCCACCAACAGTAACTTTAGTTTACAACAATCTATTGAGTTTGCAATAAAGAATAGCCCGAGCTATTTAAATGCAGAGCTCGACATGGAAAACGCAGAGTATAAAAGAAAAGAAATTGCAGGTTTGGGCTTGCCGCAGATAAACGGTAGCATAGATTTTAAGGATTACATTGCTCTTCCAACTCAAATAGTTTCAGCAAATGCATTTAATCCCGCAGCTCCTCCGAATACATACATGGCGCTTAGATTTGGTTTAAAATATAATGCTACCGCAGGTTTTAGCGCTTCACAATTATTATTTAGCAGCGATTATATTTTTGGTTTAAAAGCGGCTAAAGAATTTATTAATCTTTCTCACATTAGCGTAACGCGCAGCAAAGCAGACCTTGTTGCACAGGTATCTAAAGCTTATTATAATGTGATCATTAATCGTGATAGAATTAAATTACTGGATGCTAATGTTGTTAAGCTGAAAAAAATATATGATGATACAAAGGCTTTTAATAAACAAGGATTTGCGGAGTTGATAGATGTAGAAAGACTAGAAGTGCAATACAATAATTTGCTCACTGAAAAAGATAAAACCACAAAATTAATTAGCCTTTCTGAAACCATGCTTAAATTTCAAATGGGCTACAAAGTAAATGATCCCATCGTTCTTACCGACAGCTTAAATGTGGTAACCAATTTTGAAGAATTGAATATTTCTAAAATTGATGTTTCAAAACGTCCTGATTATTTATTGTTACAAGCGCAACAAAATTTATTAGACCTGGATGTGAAACGTTTAAAGTGGGGTTATTTGCCAACGCTTGCTGCTTATGGAAGCTATCAATATAATACACAAAGGGCTACAACTAATATTTTTGAGACCGATAAAACCAATGCTATGAAACAATGGTATCCGATTGGACTAGTTGGAGTAACATTAAACCTGAATATTTTTGACGGCCTTCAACGACATAATAAAATTCAGCAGGCAAAGATAAGCTCCCGAAAAAACGAAAATACTGTAAAAATGATAGAGCAGGCGGGTGAATTAGAGGCAACGGTTGCAGCGATATCTTATAATAATGCCTACTCAAGTTTATTGATCCAAAAGAAAAACATGGAAATGGCTAACCATGTGTACGATGTGGTTCAGGAAAAATTTAAACAAGGTGTAGGTTCAAACATAGAAATAATTAATGCCGAAACTTCTTTAAAAGAAGCTCAAACTAATTATTACAATGCTGTTTACGATATGCTTGTATTTAAAATAGATTATCAAAAAGCAATTGGCACACTGGTTAAATAAATTAAAAATCAAACATTAAAAAATAAGTTATGTTACAATTTACAACTCAAATCCAAAAACTAAAAATGCGTAATTACATTATTCCAATTTTGGCAAGTGTATTTATCTTATCTTCTTGCGGAGGCGCTAAAGAAGAAGGTCTTGTAGAATTAAAGGCAAAACAAGCTGAGTTAAAGACCCAGCTGGCCGAGATCACTGGCAAGATCTCAAAACTGGAGGGCGACTCGAACAAAAAATTTGTTTTGGTTGAAGCTTCAGCCATAGCACCGGTTATTTTTAAAACTTACATCAATGTTCAGGGTAGGGTAGATGCTGAAGAAAGTGTTTCTATTGCTTCTGAAATGCCCGGAACAATTACAAAAATAAACGTAAAAGTTGGCGATGAAGTACGCAGGGGTCAGGAATTAGCTGAAACAGATGCGCGCGCATTACAACAAAGTATTTCAGATTTACAAACTTCTTCGGAGTTAGTAAATCAATTATACGAAAAACAAAAAGCGCTGTGGGATCAAAAAATCGGAACAGAAGTTCAATTCCTACAAGCGAAATCACAAAAAGAAAGTATGGAGAAAAAAATCAATACGTTGAGAGAACAAGTGCGTATGACAAAGATCATTTCTCCAATTGATGGAACAATTGATGCGGTAGATATTAAACTAGGACAATTAACTGCTCCTGGCATGCCGGCAATTCGCGTAATTAATTTCTCTAATTTAAAAGTTAAGGCAGATCTTGCAGAAAGTTATGCCTCTAAAGTTCACAAGGGTGACGAGGTAATTATCCGTTTTCCCGATACAAACGATACGCTAATAGAAAAAGTATATTATTCTTCACGCGCTATTAGTGCTTTGAACAGAACATTTGGCGTTGAGATCTTATTAGATAATAAAAAAGAATTTCACCCAAACCAAATTGCGATCATAAAGATAAATGATTACATGTCGCCTAAACCTGTTATCGCAATTCCACTTAATTACGTTCAAAAAGATCTTAAAGGACAACATTTTGTTTTAGTTGCTGAAAATAATAAAGCTGCAAAACACAATGTAACTCTTGGGCGTGAATATAATGGTCAGGTAGAAATTACGAGTGGGTTGACCAGCGAGGACCTCTTGATCACTTCGGGTTACGATGGATTAAATGAAGGAGATGCTGTTCAAATTAAGAAATAAATAAATTTTTGCAGTTAAAGTAAGCGGTTTGTACTGCGTACTATTTTCTGTAAACTATAAAACTGAAAAATATGGATTTTAAACAATTTAAACCCAGTAGTTGGGCCATCGATAATAAGACTGCTATTTATATTGGTGTGATTATTATTACCTTATTAGGCATTAGCTCGTATAATAAATTACCAAAGGAAAGTTTTCCTGATATTGTTGTGCCTAAATTCTTTATTAGCACGGTTTACGCGGGTAACTCGCCCAGTAATATCGAAAATACAATTACCAAACCCTTAGAGAAAAAATTAAAATCAATACCGGGTGTAAAAAAATTAACGAGTAACTCTATGCAGGATGTATCGTTAATTACGGTTGAATTTAATACAAGTGTTACAGTTGATAAAGCACGACAGCAAATTAAAGATAAGGTAGACGAATCAAAATCCGATCTGCCAAGTGGCCTTACACGTCAGCCTTTTGTAAAAGAGTTAGCATTTTCTGAATTGCCTATCATGTACATCAACATTGCGGGTGATATGGATCTTCAAAAATTAAAAGAGTATGCCGATGATCTTAAAGATAGGATCGAAGGATTAAAAGAGATTACTGAAGTGAAAATGGTTGGCGCCCCTGACAGGGAGATTCAGGTTAATTTGGATATGTACAAAATGCAATCCATGCAATTAACCATGGGCGATCTTGAACGCGCAATTGGTAGCGAGAACGTAACCATTAGCGGCGGACAAATTCCAATGGATGGAACCAAGCGTACAATAAGCATTAAGAACGAATTTAAATCAATAGAAGAATTAAAGAATTTAGTTATTTCTTCTCAGTCAGGTGCGCGTTTATATTTAAAAGATTTTGCAAATGTTTTGGATACTGTTGCCGAAACACAAAGTTACGCGCGTCTTGCAGGAAAGAACGTTATTACCTTAAACGTTATTAAACGCGCCGGTGAGAACTTAATTTCCGCATCAGATAAAATAAAAGAGAATATCGAAGATCTAAAGAAGACACAGTTTCCGTCTAATATTGATATAAAAATTACAGCCGATCAGTCTGACAAAACAAAATTGACCTTACACGATCTGATCAATACAATTATTATTGGTTTTATTTTAGTAACGTTGATCTTAATGTTTTTTATGGGTGTAACCAACGCTTTGTTCGTTGCCTTATCTGTACCACTTTCCATGTTCATTGCCTTTATGTTCATGCCAAGTATTGGTTTTAGTTTAAACATGATTGTACTCTTTGCGTTTTTATTGGCCCTTGGTATTGTAGTAGATGATGCCATTGTGGTTATTGAGAATACGCATCGGATCTTTGATAATGGAAAAAAAGATATAAAAATAGCGGCTAAACAAGCGGCCGGTGAAGTATTTCTTCCTGTATTAAGTGGTACTATCACTACACTTGCTCCCTTCATCCCCCTTGCATTCTGGCCGGGCTTAATTGGTAAATTCATGTTCTTTTTACCGGTTACATTAATTATAACACTCCTTGCTTCTTTATTTGTTGCTTACATTATCAATCCGGTTTTTGCTGTAGATTTTATGAAATCGCACGATGAAGAATTTAAAAATTATGGTAAGATTAATCGTAAAGCCTGGTTAAGGTTATTGCTTTATGGTGTTGTAGCAATTGTATTTTATTTAACCGGAAGTGTTGCTTATGGTAATTTAATGATCTTCTTTGCTTTATTCATGATCGTTCACCGTTTATACTTGTATAAGGTGATCGCGAAATTTCAAACTAAAGCCTGGCCTTCATTTCAACGCGGTTATACCAATTTATTAGTATGGGGATTAAAACGTCCGTATATGTTATTGGTTTATACAATAGGATTATTTGCTTTTTCTATCTTTTTAATGAAAGTACGCTCGCCCAATGTTGTGTTCTTTCCGCAAGGCGATCCTAATAATGCTTTTGTGTATGTGAAGTTGCCGGAAGGAACTGATCCTTCAAAGACCAATCAAGTAATGAAGTTGGTGGAGAAAAAAGTGAATGCTATTATTGGAGAAAATAATCCAATTGTATCTTCCATCATTACTAATGTAACTATTGGTGTTACCGATCCGCAGGATGAAGATCAGAGTTCTTATGCCAATCGAGGAAAAATTGCCATTAATTTTGTTGAATTCGCTAAACGTAATGGGCAAAGTAGCATGAAATATTTAAAAGAGCTGCAAGCTACAAAATGGAATATTGCCGGCGCCGAAATTACAACTAACAAGGAGCAGGCTGGCCCACCGGTTGGTAAACCTATTAACATAGAAATTAAAGGAGATAAATTTGAAGAGTTAGTTGAGAACGCCAGGAATTTAAAACGTTTTTTACAAGAATCTGATGTACCCGGAGTAGCTGATCTTAAAACAGATTTTGTGGATAATAAACCTGAAATTATTTTTGATATTAATCGTGAGCGCGCTAACAGAGAAGGAATCTCTACTGTACAATTAGCTATGGAAATAAGAAAAGCTGTATTTGGTATTGATAACCCAAGTAAATTTCGCGATGCAAATGATGAGTATCCAATTCAATTACGGTATAATTATGATCAGCGTACAAATGTTGAGCAAATTAAGAATTTAAAAATAACGTTCAGAGATATGAATGCTGGCGGTATGTTACGCTCAGTACCGCTTTCAGCGTTTTGTGATATTCGTTATGAAAACACGTATGGTGGTATTAAACGTAAACAAAATAAACGTGTTATTACTTTATCTTCTGATGTGTTGGAAGGATTTAATGCCAATAATGTTGTAGCAAAATTAGAAGCAGTTGCAAAAGACTATAAACCAACCGGCGCGGTGGTAGTTAAATTTACAGGACAACAAGAAGAGCAGGCAGAGACAGGTGCATTCTTAGGAGGCGCTATGGTAAGCGCAATTGGTATTATTTTATTGGTGTTGGTTATTCAGTTTAACTCAATAGGCAAACCAATTATTATTTTATCTGAAATTATTTTAAGTGTTATTGGTGTATTATTAGGCACTGCTATATTTAAAATGGATATGAGTATAGTTATGACCGGGATAGGTATTGTTGCTCTTGCTGGTATTGTTGTTCGGAATGGTATCTTGTTAGTTGAGTTTGCAGAAGAAGAACGTGCAAAAGGTGTTGGGCTTTATGATGCCATTGTTGATGCCGGCAGAACGCGTATGACACCGGTTGTTTTAACTGCAACAGCTGCAATTTTAGGATTAATTCCTTTAGCGGTGGGTTTAAATATCGATTTTGAAGGTTTATTGGCACATGCCTCTCCGCATATTCATTTTGGTGGAGATAACGTAGTGTTCTGGGGTCCTTTAAGCTGGACGATGATATTTGGTTTGGCCTTTGCAACTTTCTTAACCTTGTTGTTAGTGCCTGCCATGTATTTAATTGCAGAAAGATTAAAAAGAAAAGCGGTAATCATTTTGCAGCACTTCGATCTTCCAAGAGCTATTATGTACGTTCCTTTCTTTGTTTTGGTGTGTACTTTGATATTGGCCATCCAAAAGAAAAAGCTCGATTACGGTAATCTAGATAACTAACTAAATTTACCACCCCTTTCGTTTAATTGCGAAAGGGGTTTTTTATAACGTTCAAATTTTATTAAAAAAACTACATCATGAAAATATATTTCACAGCCATAGCCATGCTTATACTTTTTACAAGTATAAGTGCTTTTGGAAAGAAAGCAGAATTATTTGAAAGTAAGTATTTCACCTTCCAAAGTAATAAATATTTGAATGCCCATTTGTTCTTATATAATAAAGCAATTGGATGTAAGTTTGGCAAGAAGCCAAATGATTCGCTTGCTTATTATTCCTTTAAAGATAAGTTCGGTACCCTTGATCAAAAAGAGATAAGCGAATTAAATAACATTATCCGATATTATAAAGATTCTTTACTAAGCAAAGACCTTTTATTTGACAGCACTATGACAGAATTTTCTGACCTGTTAAGTGAAGCAAATCTTCCAAAAATAAAATGGAAGTTAAAGTGGCAATTGGAAACCATGAACACACTTAAATTGTTCGAACCCTATTTTACAAAGTTGTATTGGTTTGCTATTGATTCTACAAACAAAGCATGGCTAAATACTTATAAGCAACAGATCAAAGAAATGGAAATTTCGTTTATTCCGGCATTAGAAAAAATTTACCAAACAAAATTACCGGATACTAAGATCAAAGTAGACCTTAGCTGTTATGCAACCTGGACCGGGGCCTACAGTTATAAGAACTCCTATTGTCATATTATATTTTCTTCTTATAGCAAAGCTAACCAGGGCGATCTTGCTGCAGAAGTTATTTTTCATGAAGCTTCACATTTTTTGGTGGATAAATTGGCCGAACAAATTCAAATTGCCTTAAATGGAAAAGAAGTTAAGAAAAGTACCAATTTATGGCACAATATTATTTTTTATACCACCGGTTATGAAATGATAAAACAATACAAAGTAAAGTGGAAAACCTTTGAGCCATATTATGTGCAAATGAAATTCGAAGAAAAATTTCCAGACTTTAAAGTAAGTGTGGATGGTTGTAAATTATATTGGAATGATTATATTGAAGGAAAATTGACCTTTAATGCCGCAGTAAAAAAACTGGTAGAATATCAATTAGAAAAAGGATAAATAAGAATTTGAACTCACGCGTAAAAATATTAGTTCTTGCCAATGGTGTAATAACCATAAGGGAATATAAGCCTACTGATAGAAGTGCCTGCATTCGCGTATTTAAATCGAACGAACCTTTATATTTTGCGCCTTCAGAATTAAAATTATTAGAGAACTGGTTGGACGCGAAGGACAATGAACAACTAGCTTATAATAATAATTTAGATGAGAATTTTTATGTGGTAGAACACAACTCAAATGTAGTTGCCTGTGGAGGTTTTTATATTACAGACGAAAAAAGGGCTAACATGACCTGGGGCATGATCGAAAGAAGCTTTCATAAAAAAGGGATAGGTAAACATTTTTTAAAATACCGTGTGGATGAAATAAAATATAATTATCCCGGCTATATTATTTCCTTAGATACCTCCCAACATACCTTTAGTTTTTTCGAAAAGCAGGGCTTCTCTGTCACCAAGATCAGTAAAGACGCCTATGGAAAAGGCCTTGACAGGTACGATATGATCATGCAATAGCATAAAAAAAGAGCGATAGAATATATCGCTCTTTTTTGTTTTTATTTTAAGGACCTTAATCCCTTACAACTCTAATGTAATTTCCTTTTCCTGTAATTGGAGCCACTTTTATTAAGTATACACCTTTTGGATAAATAGAAAGATCAAGCTCTGATTTATCAACAGCGTTCATTTTTTGCGTGATCAATAACTGACCTAATGAATTATATACCAGGATCTGTCCGCTGAATGTTTCTCCAAAATTTAAAGTTACCTGCCCCTGTGTTGGATTTGGATACACTTTAAGATCTGATACCGCAGATGTTTTAGCTAGGCCGGTGCAAAGCGAAACTGAAACAGTTATCATAGATGTATTCGTGCAATTGTTGGTTTCGCCTGTAATCGTATAGGTTGTATTTGTTGTAGGACTAACCGTAGCACTACTTGCAACAATAGCGCCCGGATTAATAGTATAATTAGTAGCACCGCCGGCAGTTAAAGTGTTTGTTTGCCCGGTACAAATTAATGAAAACACCGCAACTGCCGAAACCGTTGGGTTTGATGTAACAGTTACTGTAAAGGTTTTTGTATTAAGGCAATTACTGTTAGCGCCTGTTACAGTATAAAAACTTGTAGCAGCAGGGCTATATGTTTGCGATGGCCCGCTTAATGCTCCCGGATTCCATGTATAAGTACCCGCGCCGTTTGCATTCATATTAACAGAGTTTCCTGCACAAATGGTTGAGTTAGATATTCCAGTTACAGTTGGCGTGGCGGTTACACTTAATGTACCGTTAGAACTATTGGTACATGTTCCGTTACTTCCAAGCACAGTAAATACTTGCGTATTAACCAGGTTAAAAGTTTGTGTTGGTCCGGCTAAACCACCGGGGTTCCAGGTATAAGATGCAGCGCCGCTTGCAGTTAATGTGCCTGTATTACCCGAACAAATACTTGCGGATGAAACAACAATAGCCGGAATAGCAATTATTGAAATTGTTTTTGTTAATGTGGAAGAGCCAATACCGTTGGTTGTCATTAATGTTACAGAATAAATTCCGGGCGCTGCATAACTGGTTGTTGTATTTTGTAAGGTAGAAGTAGATGTGCTTCCGCCTGTTGCCGTCCAGCTAAAATTTGTTGGTCCGCCGGTTGAACTGCTTGTTAAAGCTACATTTTGTCCTACACAAACGGGCGTTGCTAAAGTAAATGCAGTCGTTGGAGATCCAACAGCGCAAAGACTTGGCGTTATTGCTACAAGCGGGTTTTTTCCACAAACTCCAGGCGAAACATCGCGGCTCATAACATCATTACCGGCATTAATATCTGCCGCAATTAATGTACGCTTCATAACAGCGCTGGCAATTGAAAAATGCATGACATCCGCGTTATTGATCACGTGCGAAAGTTGATGGCCATGGCCCAATTCATGAACTGCCACAGATTCAAAATCATACTGGCCGGCAGGTGGTGCAGCGGGTCCAAAATTCCAGACAATAGCGCTGGTTGCAGGGTCATCAAAACAAATATCCAGTTCTGAAACATAAAAATATACATTTGGTCCCTGGCTACAGGCACCAAAATAACTGGTACAACGGCCAAGCACACCAGCCGGTAATTCAGCGCCAATATCAAAACGAATAACATTTACACCATCTGCGGCAATTGTATTTGTTGCAACGGTGGTACCTAATAACCAATTAATATTGGTGTTACAACGCCAGGTTTGAAAGGCATTTAAAAAAGCGGTTTTAGCAGGGCCATTTGCATTAAAGCTGGTAAACATTTGCCAGTTAATGCCACCCATTGTGTTTAGGTCAACGTGACGTGTATTAAAAATAGATTGTGTAGTAATGGTATTCGTAAATAACGCATTCAACTCGCCATAAGTTACTGTTAGTGTTTGACCACTTACAGTTGAAGTGCCAACGGTAACTCTTATTGGGCCTGTTCCGGCAGTGCCAACAGTACTGCTTTTGGTTGGTACCATTACTTGGATCTGTGTGTTGTTCCACGAAATATATTGTGAGGAATGCGGCTGAATATAAGTGGCACCGCCATCATCGGCATTTAAAAATTCTACGATCGATGCTCCTTGTGTTGCACCAAAACCTGAACCGGTAATTGTTAATACACTAAATGTACCCGCGGTAATAGTAGTTGGAGAAATAGAACCAATAGATGCTACAGAACTTGAAGAAGTAAATTTGTTAGCGTTGGCATTTATAAAATCAGGAAGATCAATTCCCAATAATGTTTCAAATTCGGTGTAAACATTATCAATGTCGTTGTATTTTTTAAATGGAACAATTGCTGTGTTCTCATTAAGATCAAATTTAATAAAGCCCTGTTGATCAGAATAGGCCTGGAATACAGGATTGCCATATTGAGCAGGTTGTTGATTGAAAGAATTTAATATAAAGATCCCTTCGTCGTTAATATTTAATTGTAAGGATGGGTCAACAACTTGTCTGTCAAGGTCAATTTGTCCACCCTCTGTAACGATCTCGATGTTGGAAGTATAAACAGCGCCTTTTAAAACCTGGTTAACACTAATAAGGTTAGAAGTAAAAATATAATTTCTTTCCGCATTCCAGAAAGAAGTTTGAGAAATTACCTTTCCTTCAATGATCAAAGAACTATTGTTTACTTTTGATTGCGTTGAAACCGGGTAAATAGAACACTGACTGTAAAAATTATTCGACAATAAAATAATCAATACTGCAACTACAGGGTATACTTTTTTCATTTAATTAAATTTTAAGATTATACTAATATATAAAATTTAATCTATAAATCAAACGG
This sequence comes from Bacteroidota bacterium, assembly GCA_013697245.1. Classification (GTDB taxonomy): domain Bacteria; phylum Bacteroidota; class Bacteroidia; order B-17B0; family Aurantibacillaceae; genus Aurantibacillus. Next base: position 22,803 of record JACCXH010000038.1, on the reverse strand, counting down.
ACTTTTTTTTAGTAAATTTTAAAGGAATTGCAGTATTTTACGAAGGGGCTTTAAGTAAGAAGTATAGAAGTGTGGTGTTAAACCATTGATCTTCCAGGCTTTTCTATCTTCAATATTAGCATTTACTCTGTTTTGAACAGAAACGTTACTTTGTCCGCCAACCCTCATTTTTATAGTAAATTCGTGAAGGTAATTGACACGGATCTTATGTTTGTGAATGAAACGCAGCATTAATTCATAATCTGCAGAGTGTTTAAACTCTAAATTAAACTTGCCATATTTTTGATAGATCTCCCGCTTTACAAAAAAAGTAGGGTGGGGGGGCATCCAACCGTGAAGAAATGAATTTGGTTTGTGATTCCCGGTCTTCCATTTACGGATAATTTTATTGGTGTTTTCTTTATCTACGTAAAACAGATCGCTATAAACAGCATCGGAATGATTTTTTATAAAAGTGTGAGCATATTTTTCAATAACGGATTTATCAATATAAAAATCATCTGAATGTAAAATACCTACTACGTTACCGGAAGCAAGATCAATGCCTTTATTCAAAGCATCGTATAGACCATTATCTTTTCCGGAAACAAATTTTGAGATCCTGTTCTTATATTTTTCAATAATTTGTAAAGTGGCATCGGTTGATCCACCATCTACAATAATGTATTCAATGTCGTGATAAGTTTGATCCAATACCGAATTGATCGTCTGCTCAATAGTTGCGGCAGAATTATAAGTGATGGTTATGATGGAGATCTTCAAGGTTAATTATAAATTATGTGCAAACTCAATCAATGAAGAGAATTGGAGATCAATTCTGTCATCTTTCTTTTTTTCCGTTGAAATAAAAACAGTTGGCATACCCGCTCTTCTTCCAAATTCCATATCGCTTAAACTATCGCCAACAATAATGCTTTTAGCAAAATTAATTTCAGGAAAATCTTTTTGTGCCTGTAAGGCCATACCGGTATTGGGTTTGCGCGTTGGATGATTCTCCGAATCTAAATAAGGAGAAAAATATACTTTATCAATTCTACCACCTAAATAATTTATTTCGTAGATCATGTTCTGGTGAATGAGTTCAAGATCTTCAACCCGGTATAAATGTTTGCCAATGCCTTGTTGGTTGGTTACTACTACAATTCTTCCAAATATCGCATCTAGTTTTTTTAATGCGTCAAACACTCCATCAATAAATTCAAATTCTACCCAATGTTTTACATAGTCGTTATCTAATTTTTTATTGATAACGCCATCCCTGTCAAGGAACAAGGTCCAGTTTTTATTTATATTTAGATCCTTTAAAGTCATTTTGCGCTTTGTTGTAATCTTCGGGTATACCAATATCTATAAAATAACCGTCAAATTCAAATCCATAAATATTAAGGGCATTTAATTGTTTTTCAAAAAAATCTTTTTCAATTGAAAAATTTGCGTTGGTAGGAGTTGAGTTTAAATATATGTTTTTATCAATAATATAAACGCCTCCGTTTATCATACCCTCTTTAATATTTCCTGATTTCTCTTTAAAAGAAATTATTTTGTTCTGTTCATTTTTTTCGATGGTACCGTAACGTCCTGCATCTACTACTTTGCGGAGCGCCAAAGACACCTCTCCGTTTTGTTTGTTGTGCAATGCGTAAAATTTTTCCAAATCAAGATCAAAAAAAGAATCGCCGTTTAACACAAATGCAAGATCATCTTTGCATTTTTCTAATGCCAAACGAATGCCACCACCGGTGCCTAAAGGTTTTTCTTCTACAATATATTCAATTTCAATTCCGTTAAAAACGGAACCGTAATAGTTTTTAATTTTTTCAGATAAATAACCAACCGATAGAATAACTTTTTTTATGCCATAATGTTTTAAATAATTTAACTGGTAATTTAAAAAAGGTTGTCCATTAACAGGGGCCATGGGTTTTGGCAGGTCTGTTACCACCGCCTGTAAACGCGTTCCAAAGCCTCCGGCTAATATGACGGCTGTTGTTATCATTATATTCCAAAACCTATTATTGTAACATCATCTATCTGTTCTAAATTTCCTTTCCAGTCAACAAATGTTTGACTCAGCGTAAAACTTTGTTGCTCAAAAGGCATATTATGTGTTCTTAATAATAGTTCTTCCAATTGTTTTAATTTGAATTTTTTTCCTTTCGGTCCGCCAAACTGGTCGGCAAATCCGTCGGTAAATAAAAAATATTTTTCACCTTCTTTGGCTTCAATTTCGTAGTTGGTAAATACGGTTTGTTTCTCCTCATTGGCGCCGCTCACTCCCCAGCGATCGGCAAGGTATTCTTTTAAGCCCGCATCGTTAACCTGCAGCATGTTGTTTTTTGCGCCGGAATAATATATTTTTTTTGTTTCTGTATTTAAGATGCAAATAGACATATCTACACCATCGTTTATTTTAATAGTATGCGATTGTAAATTAGATTTAAATTGTTTGCATAGTTCCGTTAAAATACCTGCAGGATTGCTGCGATAAGTTCCGGATGAAATAATATTTTTTATGTTCGAATAGGCAAAAACGCTTAATAAGGCTCCCGGTACACCATGTCCGGTACAATCTATCACAGCCACATAAATAGAGTCGTCTATTTTCTCAACAAAATAAAAATCACCGCTCACAATATCTTTTGGTTTAAATACGATAAGTGATTCGTTCAATGTTGATTTTACTTTTATAGTAGACGGAATAATTGCCTGTTGAATGTGTTTTGAATAATTTATACTATCGGTAATATCCTTGTTTTTTTCTTCTATGATAGATTTTTGTTTTTCGATCTCAATATTTTTATTTGTTAAAAGAACATTTGCTTTTTTCTTCTCGCTAAATTGTTTAAATACAAAAAACAATAAAATAATAAATATCAATAAGGCGCCGGCAAATATGTAAACCATCATCCCTCTTTGAGAAGATTGGATTTGAGATTTTTCTAATTCTAAATTTTTTACTTTTAGTTGTTGTTCTTTTTTTTCCGATTCGTATTTTGATTCTGATTCGGCAATCGACCTGTTTCGTTCGATATTTATTACAGAATCTTTATACTGCATGTAAATTTTATAATAATTCAAAGCTTCTACCGGTTTATTTTTTTTCTCCATTAATTGACTTAGTATGAGCGCAACACTTTGAATATTATCATTAGCTTTTCTTTTTTTATTAAGCTCCAAAGATTCAAGTAGATAGATTCCAGCCTTGTTATAATCTTTTTTTTCCATTTCAACATTGCCAATATTTAGCAAGGCGGTGGCTAATCCATACTCATCGTTAATTTCTCTAAAGATCGGAATTACTTTTAAGAAATATTTTTCAGCTTCTACAAAGTTAGAATCGCGTAAAAAGGTCTCGCCGATCATAGTGGTTGCCATGGCTTCGTAATTTTTAATATTTTTTTCTTTAAAATATTTTTCAGCTTGCTGATAATATTTAATGGCTTCTTTAAATTTTAATTCCTCCAGCAGCATATTTCCAACACCCACGCTTGTAACTGCAATCATACTTTCGTTTCTGGGCTCTTCGCTTGAAATGTTGTAAGCTTTTAAAAAATAATCTTTTGCTTTTACATTGTCTTTTAAGCCCATATATGCATTTGCCAATGAGTTATAGTTATTAGTAATAGCGCCTTTTAGTTTTAACTTTTCAAAAACCTGCAACCCCTTTATTAAATTATTAATGGCAAGATCGTATTTGCCCGCTGTTGTTAAAGAACTACCAACACTATTGTAAGCCATTCCTATTCCTATTTGAAAGTTATTTTTTTTAGCAATTTTTAAAGCACTATCGCCAATTATTAAGGCGCTGTCAGGATTATTTGCTTCAAGCATTCTTGAAAGGCTGACTAAGATTTTAACTTTTGTGGTATCGTGTGATGTGCGAATAAGATGAGAAAGACTGTCACGTTTTCTATTTTGAGCGTCTATCTTTAAAACAAGTGTAGTAAAAAATAAAAGTAGTATATAGACTTTAATTTTAGGCATTTTATTTTTTCGGGAAAAGATTCATTTCAACCAACTCACAGATCGTATGGCCCAAAAGCATGTGGCACTCCTGTATCCTTGGCGTATCGGTACTTGGAATATTGATTAAATATTTACTCAGGCCGTTTATCTTTCCGCCGGTTTGGCCGGTAAAAGCAATGGTTATCATACCCATGGCATTTGCCTTTTCAAGCGCTTTAATTACGTTCCCGCTATTTCCACTGGTGCTAAGGCCTATCAAAATATCTCCTTTTTTGCCCATGGCTTCAACCAAACGGCTGTAAATGATATCATAGCTGTAATCGTTTGCTACCGCTGTAATGTAGCTGGTATTAACGTGTAAGGCTTCAGAAAATAAAGGTGGGCGGTCATAATAAAACCTTCCGCTTAATTCGGCCGCTAAATGTTGTGCATCTGCAGCGCTGCCGCCATTGCCGCACCACAATACCTTTCCATCATTTTTATAAGAGCTAACAATATCAGTAACAATATTGTTTACAGAGTTTAAGATCTCGGTGTTAGATAATAACGAGGTTTTTAGTTTGATCGAATCCTCAATTTTAGATTTTATAAAATTTACCATGCCCTAAATTTATGTTTTTTTATGGCTATTTGCGTTAATTGAAGGTAATTTTTTAATTGTGAGTTTAAAGTATTAAGTTTGTTATAGAAATTGTTTGAAAGATGAAGATCGAAGTTTGTTATACCCCCCAGGCTTACCCCCTTTTTCATAATCCGGATGCAGTTGTAGTGGTTATAGATGTTTTAAGAGCAACCTCGGCCATTACTACGGCATTTTATAATGGTGTACTTAAAATGATACCTGTTGCTACTGTTGAAGAAGCACTTGAATACAAAAACAACGGGTTTATGGTAGCAGCAGAAAGAAATGGTGAGATCGTTGAAGGCTTTGATCTTGGCAACAGTCCTTTTGGTTATATGAACTCAAAGGTAAAAGGTAAAACAATTGCTATAACAACCACAAATGGTACCCAGGCTATTGAAGCCGCCAAAAAAGCAAGCAAAATAATTATTGGAAGCTTTTTAAATTTAGATGCAATTATTGATTATTTAAATGCAGAAAAAAAGGAAGTTCTTTTTGTTTGTGCCGGATGGAAAAATAAATTTAATTTGGAAGATACTTTATTAGCAGGTGCCGTTGCAGATAAACTGATCTTTAAACATGGTTTTGATACACATTGCGATTCTACACTAGCGGCTATCGATCTTTATAAGATAGCAAAGCATGATCTTGTAAAGTATTTAGCAAACTCGTCTCACAGAAATCGTTTAGCTAATTTAAACCTGGAAAGGGATATTAAATATTGTTTAACTCCTAATCAATGTCCGGTTGTGCCGGTGATGCAGGGTAAATTTTTGGTGAAAGCGTAGTTCCGAAAAATTTTAGCCACTAATTACAACAATTTCACTAATTAGATATGTAAAAATTAAATTGTTTTGTGCTATTAGTGAAATTCGTGGCAAAAAAAATAAACCTAATTTTGCACACTATCGTTTCGTCATTGTCTCGGGATTCTTCACCGCTTTTTTGCTTCCGCCGTATAATTCAAATTTTAAGAAACGGCATTCTAACGATCCGTTATAGATATGAATTTTTCTTGATGGTCTCAAGCCTATGCTCTTTATAGCTTCCGGACTACTTGTAATGACCCAGGCATTATAATTTTGAAAATCTTTTTTTAATTTATTGCCAATTTCCTTATACAATTTTTCTATCTCCGGCACTTCCATTCTTTCGCCATAAGGAGGGTTTAAAATAACAACACCGCCACCGCGCGTAGGCATAAGGTCGAAAAATGATTGGTTAACGCAGGTGATCACATCATCTACTTTTGCATTTTTAGTATTGGTAATTGCTTTTTTTACGGTTGGCTCATCAATATCATTCGCAATAATGTTTACATCAGTATTTTTAATTTTATTGATGCTGCTATCATAAATTGTTTCGTATAATTTCTCATCGTAATTGCGCCATTTCATGAAAGTAAAATCCGAACGGTAATATCCCGGTGGAATATTATTTGCCCAAAGCGCTGCTTCAATCGCAATTGTTCCGGCACCGCACATGCCATCAATTAATTCCAAATGGCTTTCCCAGCCGCTTAACCTTACAAGGCCGGCAGCTAAAACCTCTTTCATTGGCGCTTCATTAATGTCAGACCTATAACCACGTTTATATAAAGGATCGCCGCTACTATCAAGATTTAAAGTAACTTCATTATTATAAATGTGTATGTATAATTTAAAGGCAGGTTTTATAAGATCTACATCAGGTCTGCTACCGGTCCGGTCGCGAAACCTATCAACAATAGCATCTTTTGCTTTTTGGCAAGCGAATAAAGAGTGGGTAAAGAGTTCAGAATTTAAAACACTTTCAATCATAATACTATCTGTGACAGAAATAAAATTTTCCCATTCTATTTTTTTGATGTTGTCATAAAATTCATTTTCATCATTGGCTTCAAATTTTGTGATAGGGATCACAATTTTTAAAGCTGTGTGCAAACATAAATTGGCTTTGTATAAAAAACCAATATCGCCTACAACCGATACACCGCGTTTAAACTCGGTTATCTCTTTACCGCCAAGATGTAATAATTCTTTAGCAAGAACTTCTTCAAGACCAAAAAAGGTAGTGACTTTCATTTCAAAATCACCGCTGTGCGAAAAATCGTATTTTAATTTGTTCAATGTAGTAGTATTTCTTTAGTGTTAGCTTTTATTTTTTCAGAGATGTCATCCAATGGTAGATCATTATCATCTATTCCAAAAGGATCTTCAATTTCTTCACTTATTAATTCTAAAGAAGCAAAAGCGTAGAACATTATCATTACAATTGGTATAGACCAGTACCCTGTTGTTAGGCCAAATGAAATTGGCATAGTGATGATGTAAATAAAAACGATCTTTTTAATGAAGATACTATAAGAGTATGGAATAGGTGTGCTTTTAATACGTTCGCAGGAGCCGCAGATCTCGGTCATGTCATCTAAGTTTTCACTTACAATAAGATAATCATTTTGTGTTTGCGGATTTTTTTTACAAATGTTAAGGATATAACCGGTTAATTGTTTAATAATATAATTTGGTTTATGCGCAGCATTATCAAAATCCTCTTTTTTAAGTCCTTCACTAAATTCAATTTCAAAATAACCCGTATTGCCACGTAAATGATCTTTAACCGCAAAAGCATAATTGCTTAACAATGTATGAATTTGTCTTCGTGTTTCAAGATCGCTTACAGGAATTAAAGCGTGAAGCTTGATGCTTAAATTTCTTGAGTTGTTTAAGAGTGAACCCCATAATTTGCGGCCTTCCCACCAACGATCGTAAGCAGAATTGATGCGAAAGACAAGTACTAAAGAAATAATAAAACCTGAGATCTGATGAAAGATGGTTAAGTTACTCGGCAAGAATTCATTAAAATGGTTTTGCTCAATATAACTGATAACACCTGTTATACAACCTAAAATTAATATTGCAGGAAGAAGGATTCTAAAAGTATCTGACTTGTGAAAATAAAGAATGAGTTTAAGCCAGTCTTTGGGATTATAAGTTACCATTTAATTAGTGGGCTTAAAAATTTAAGATCACTTTACGGATAATGGCAACACATTCCATTAGTTGCTCTTTTGTAATAACCAATGGCGGCGCAAAACGAATGATATCGCCATGTGTAGGTTTTGCCAATAAGCCGTGTTCTGCAAATTGTAAACAAACTTCCCAGGCGGTTTTACCATCTTTTTCTTTTATAACTATGGCATTAAATAAACCCTTCCCTCTTACTGTGGTAATAAGATCAGTTTCTGCTTTTAGTTTATTCATTTCTTCACGAAAAATAATTCCAAGCTTTTCTGCATTCTCTGCAAGCTTTTCGTCTTTTAAAACTTTTAATGCTTCCATTGCTACTGCGCAGGCAAGAGGATTGCCGCCATAAGTACTTCCGTGTTCACCGGGTTTAATGGTTAACATAATTTCGTTAGATGCCAGAACAGCACTTACGGGTAAAATACCACCGCTTAATGCTTTTCCTAAAACTAAAATATCGGGTTTTACATTTTCATGATCGCATGCTAACATTTTTCCTGTTCGCGCTAAACCTGTTTGTACTTCGTCGGCAATGAACAAAACGTTATATTTTGTACAAAGCTCTCTTACACCTTTTAAGTAACCTTCATAAGGTACAATAACGCCAGCTTCGCCCTGAATAGGCTCTACCATAAATGCTGCGGTGTTTGGGTCTTTAATCGCGCTTTCTAGCGCCATAAGATCATTATAGTCTATTAATTCATAACCGGTCATGTAAGGACCAAACCCTTTGTAGCTGCTTGGATCGTTACTTGCAGAAATTGCTGCTAATGTTCTTCCCCAAAAATTACCTTTAGCAAAAACAATTTTCGCTTCGTTTTCTTTTACACCTTTAACATCGTAAGCCCAACGGCGTGCCAATTTAATAGCTGTCTCTCCACCTTCAACACCCGTGTTCATGGGTAATACTTTATCGTAACCAAAATAATTGGTAATAAATTTTTCGTATTCGCCTAAAAGCGAATTATAAAATGCACGCGAACTTAAAGTTAATTTCTGGGCTTGTGTTGTTAATGCTTTTACAATACGAGGGTGACAATGGCCCTGGTTAACCGCACCGTAAGCAGCTAAAAAATCGAAATATTTTTTCCCATCCACATCCCACACAAAAACGCCTTCGCCTCTTTCAAGAACGACAGGAATAGGATGATAATTATGAGCCCCAAAATTTTCTTCCAACTCAATTAACTCGGCGCTTTTTGTCATAGTCTCGATCATGATAATAAATTTATATACAAATATAAGAAAAAAGGCACAATTTTTAGAAGAGAAAACGGTGTTTTATTGGTATTTATCCAACAAATAAATAAGTGCACCTATGGCCGCAGAGCCCAATTCCAGCTCACGTTTGTGAACTTTATCAAAAGTATCCTGCGCAGTGTGATGAATGTCGAAATAACGTTGTGTATCCGGCTCAAAACCTATGCAGGGAACATTCAGTTTTTCGAGCGCAATAAGATCGGCACCACCGCCGCCTTTTTCAATACGCTCCACAAAATAAGGTGCAAAAAGGCTTTTCCATTTTGAAACTAAATTATATAAACCAAAAGTGGTATCCACACCAAAGCCTCTTGGCGTAAAACCTCCTGCATCAGTTTCCAAAGCAGAAATGTGTTTTTCATTTTTTTCTTTTGCGAATTTGGCATAAGCATCGCCGCCGGCCAATCCATTTTCTTCGTTCATAAATGCAACGGCCCTAATGCTGTGTTTAGGTTTTACGCCAAGTGTTTTATAAACGGTTAAGATCTCAATACTTTGAACGACACCCGTACCATCATCATGCGCGCCTTGCCCGTTATCCCAACTATCTAAATGTCCACCGGCAATAATAAATTCGTTTGGTTTTTCTGAGCCTGTAATTTGTCCAACTACATTATAAGAAAGTTCATCGGGTAAAGTCTTGCAATCTGTTTCAATATATACTTTTAGGTCGGCATCTTTTTTTAACGATTCGCTCAAAAGATCTGCCGCCTTGTAACTTATGGCTAATGTTGGAACTTTTATTTTACTTATGGTTGTATCATAATTCATATTGCCTGTGTGAGCTTCGTCATCGGCAACAGAGGTCATGCTTCTAACAATAGAACCAACGGCACCATATTTTGCGGCGTAACTTGCTCCTTTACCACGGTACTTAACAGTTTCGCCATAGGCAGAACCAGTTCTAACATGTGTTTGATCGAAGAATACATTATAAAAAACTATTTTTCCTTTTATTTTTTCTGCGCCTAATTTTTCTAATTCTTCAAAACTTTTTACTTCTATTATTGATGCACTAATTCCTTTAGGGCCTGTGCCAACGCAGTTTCCAAGAGCAACGCAATTTAAGGGCTTATTTATTTTTAATTTGGCAGAAGTTAAATTACATTTTTCTTTTTTACCGCGTACCCAATGTGGCACCATGCAAGGTTGTAAAATTACGGTATCGGCCCCGGCTTCATACATTGCTTTTTTTGCCCATATAACAGCTTGCGCCGCTTGTGGACTACCACTTAAGCGTCCGCCAATTTTTGTTGACAGGTATTCTAAATTAGAGTAACATTTACTTTTGGTCAGGTAATAATTGTAGATACTTTTTAAAGCGATAGAATCAGTTTTGTTTTGGGAAAAAGATACAAAACAAAAGAAAATGGGGATAAGTTTAAATAATTTCATTTTATAACAATGTGTTCGATTAATTTATAGCCGCAAAATTTATTGACGCTTGTAACAATTTCTTCTTTTCTAAATGAGAGCTCGTGTTTAAGTGCTGCGGAATTTAATGCTACAAAAATAGTTTTGTCATTAAAGAAGATCTCTGTTGTGCTTTTGGCTATTACTTCTCCAACAATATCTTTCCAACCATTTTTTACAGTGAATTGAGAGATCTTTACATCGAGCTTTTCCTGTTTAAATAATTGGTCAATGGCATCGCCCAGTTTTATGAGATTATTTCTTTTTGCCATTTTTTATTTGGAACTATAAATATTTTTTAGGACTCGAACTTTTTAAAGCCTCACTTGCTTCAATAACTTTTTCTTTTAAAGAAGTTTTAAATGCAATTATTTTTTGAAGAATAGCTTTATCTGATGCGCCTAAAATTTGCGCGGCCAAAATACCTGCGTTTTGTGAAGCATTAACGGCAACGGTTGCAACCGGAACACCATTTGGCATTTGTACAATGCTTAATAAACTATCCCAGCCATCAATGCTGTTACTGCTTTTTACCGGCACACCAATTACGGGTAGTGGAGTTAAAGAAGCAACCATGCCCGGCAAATGTGCAGCACCACCGGCACCTGCAATAATTACCTGTATACCTCTTATATGAGCATTTTTTGCATAGTCGACCATTTTTTCGGGAGTACGATGTGCTGATACAATATCGATTTCAAATTCAATGTCAAATTCTTTTAATATATCTGCTGCGGCCTGCATCGTTGGCAGATCACTTTTGCTGCCCATTATAATTCCTACTTTTGGTGAGCTCATGTTTTATAAATTAAATATGTAATGCACGTTTACCGGTTGCATCCAGGCAAGCTTCTTTCATGCTTTCTGTAAATGTTGGATGTGCGTGGCTCATGCGTGAAATATCTTCAGCGCTTGCTTTGTATTCCATGGCAACAACTGCTTCGGCAATCATATCAGCGGTACGCGGCCCGATCATATGCACACCTAAAATTTCATCAGTAGTTTCATCGGCTAGTACTTTTACAAAACCATCTGTATCCATACTTGCTCTTGCGCGTCCACTTGCTTTAAATGGGAAAGAACCAACTTTGTATTTTTTACCTTGTTCTTTTAATTGTTCTTCGGTATAGCCAACAGCGGCAACCTCAGGCCATGTATACACAACACCGGGAATTAAATTATAATTAATGTGTGGCTTTTGCCCGGCCATTTGCTCTGCCACAAACACACCTTCTTCTTCTGCTTTGTGTGCTAACATGGCGCCTTTAATAACATCGCCAATAGCATAAATGCCATCTACGCTTGTTTTTAAATGATCGTCGGTTTCAATTTTTCCGCGATTATCAACTTTAACCCCAATTTTTTCAAGACCTAAATTATCCGTGTATGGTTTTCTGCCAACAGCTACCAAACAATAATCGCCTTTAATTTCTACTTTCTCATCTTTGCTATTTAAGGCACTAACGGTTACCTCTTTGGCGCTTGCTTTTGTACCGGTAACTTTATGTTTCATTAAAAATTCAAAACTTAATTCTTTTTTAAGTACACGTTGTAACTCTTTGCTTAAAGCGCCATCCATTCCTGCAATGATGCGGTCCATAAATTCTACAACGGTTACTTTAGACCCTAAACGGCCATACACACTTCCTAACTCTAAACCAATAACGCCACCGCCAATAATAATTAAATGTTTTGGCACTTCAGTTAACTCCAAAGCTTCTGTAGAAGTGATCACACGTTTTTTATCGATGTCGATGCCGGGCAGGGAAGAAGGTTTTGAGCCTGTGGCAATAATTGTTTTTGCAGTTTCTATTTGTTCTTTAGAACCATCTGCTTTTAAGATCTCGATCTGATTTTTTGTTACAAAAGAACCATGGCCGGTAAAAACAGTGATCTTATTTTTTTTCATTAAAAAATTAATACCATCAACCGTCATTTTTACAACGTTGCGTTTACGCTCGATCATTTGTTTGATATTTACTTTTGGTTCCGGAATATCAATACCATGTTCTTTAAAATTATGAAGGGCATTATGAAAATGCTCGCTTGAATCCAATAATGCTTTTGAAGGGATACAACCTACATTTAAACAGGTTCCACCCAACGAAGGGTATTTTTCTATTAAAGCAGTTTTCATTCCCAATTGTGCGCAGCGAATTGCAGCAACATATCCACCGGGACCAGCTCCAATAATGGTTACATCAAATTTTTCCATACAAATAAATAATAAGATTAAAAATCAAACCCGAAGTTACAGTTTTTTTGGAAAAGAAGAAGGAACATTTGGAAACAAAAAAGGGCCTTATTGTTAGATAAAGCCCTTTTTTAAAGATGATATTATTGAATTAAGCCGCGCGGCCTAATTTATAAAGTAATTTTTCGTGCGACCATAAAGCACCTGCAAAGGTTTTCTTGTCTAAATAAGGCAGATTAAATTCCTTAGCGGTATCTTTTACGATCTTAGAGATCTTTGGATAATGCACATGGCAAATGGTAGGAAATAAGTGATGTTCTACCTGGTGATTTAAACCACCTACAAGCCATGAAAATACAGGATCGCCGGTTGCAAAATTCATGGTAGTGTTTAATTGGTGTACTGCCCAATGATTCTCGATATTACCTTCCTCGGTTGGTAAAGGAAACTCAGTTTCTGCAACAACATGGGCCGGTTGAAAGATCATAGCAAGAAGTACACCTGCAATGTAATGCAACACTAAAAAGCCACAAAGCCAGTTTAAAAAGGTCATTTCTTTTACAAGGAAATAAGGAAGTAACATGTACCCGTAATAAATAAACTTGGAGACAATTACTAATGTTAACTCAGTTGCAAAAGTTGTATTAGCTGTTTTTAAGTGTCCGGCTTTATTGTAACGGATCAATTGTTTAAAATCTTTAGTAGTACTCCACATTAGAGTCATCATGCCGTAAAAGAACCAGGCATAGATAAATTGTAATTTGTGAATCCATTTGTGTTTTGCGTGCGGCTCAAAGCGCATAAAGCCCGGAGGAGCAATGTCTTCGTCAACTTCATGAACATTCGTGTAAGTGTGGTGAATTACATTGTGCTGAATTCTCCAGTTTAAAGAGTGGCCGCCAAGAATGTTAAGGGTAGCATAGCCTAAAATACGGTTAAATGTGGTGTTTTTGCTGTAACTGCCATGGTTAGCATCGTGCATAACACAAAGGCCAATGCCGGCTTTTGCAAAACCCATGGTAACGGCAAGAAAGAACCAGATTAGTCTACTGTCGAAAACACCAGTAGTAATTAATAAATAAGGCGTGAAATAGGCGGCAAACATAAATGCGGTTTTAAGATACATATTTATATTACCGCTTTTGCTTATTTTATTGTCCCTAAAATAAGAATCAACTCTTTTTTTTAGTTCGGTGTAAAATAGTCGATTAGAGTTATTAAACCGAACGACGTTTTGGTTACTCATTTTTTTTAAATTTAATTGTGTGTTTTTATAGCAACGTAAAGATAGTATTTGGATCGAAATTATAAAAATTATTTGTTAAAAATATTAACAATAAATGTTTTATAATTTGCTGTATCATTATATTTTCTTAAAACAAACGATAGTGTAGTTTGCCCTACCGACAAGGCTTTTAGGTTAAAGTCAATTCCTTTTTCGTTTCCGTGCCACACCGCGCCAAGATCTTTTAGAAGGCTTTTATCATAGTTTTCGCCTAATTGCCAAATATAGCCGCTCGAATGATCTTCGGGCAGGTTAATTTTAAATTTAGATCCATTTTCTACAGAATTTATTTTTGGGGATTCATCTTTTATTTGCGTTAAACTGCAAAATTGAAGGCATGAAATAAAAATAAAGAGGATAAAATATCTATAAATTGTTTTTAACATTATTTGAGTTTAGATAGATGCGTAACGCTTCCTAAAATACCATTCTACAGAAAGAAAAATTAAAATTATCCAAAACAACCATTTAAGATCTATTAATAAAGTAGTGTTATTTTGAGAGTAAGTGATGGGTTTTATCTGTTCGTTCTTTAAAATCTCTTTTTCTAATAATTCTAACTGATCTTTATAAAATAATTTACCGCCGGTGCGTTTTGCCATGGCATTTAAAACCTGGTGATTGGCAACTGTATTTATTTTTTCGGATACAATTTCTTTTACCAACAAGCTGCCTTGTTTTACAAATAATTCGTTGTTTACTTTTACTTTGGCCTCGTATTTATATTCTCCAAAAGGTAAAAGGCCAATATTTAATTTGTAGGCATTAGATGTTTTACTAAATGTATAATTGTATTTTTTTCCTTCTGCATTTGTTAATGTAAGCACAACATCCGGCTCGGTAATTAGCTCGTAGCTTTTATTATATACTTCGGCCCCAATTTCAATATTTTCATTTTCGTTAAATGTTTTTGGAGCTATGATCCTGAAAAAACTCTTATCACTTTTAACTGATAAATACTGAACCGATTTGCTTATTAATTCGTTGAAAAGGTTATGGTTGGTGTGTTCTGCGAAGTCTCTCATTTTCCATTTCCATAAACCATCACCAATAAAAATGCTATTCTTTAAGCCATTAATTTCAGAAAAGATAAGTATTGGATTTTCGGTCTCAACAATTCCAATGCGCTGATTGATCAAAGAATTACTGCCGTTGCCCAACGAATAATTTCCAAAAAAAGTTTTAATAGCGGGCAGTTCTTTTGTGAATTTTTTTAGCTCGTCGCTAATGGTGAACAAGCCAAATGAAGTATTGATAAAGGCTTCGGCATCATTAAACCTATTGATAGCGGAATTGATCTTTATGCCCTGTAAATTTTCTGCAGATAAAGGGTTAATGATCCAAAACGGAATAGCGTTTATTTTACAATCATTTATAATTGGATTTTGATTGCTTAAAGGGCCATGCAAAATAATAAGGCTGTATTGCTTTAAAGGCTTTTTAAACTCCGAAGCTAAAGCGTATTCTACTTCATAACTCGTGCTATTGGTAATGGCATCTTTAATAGCTGCAATATCGGGGTGGGGGGCAGTTGCCAATAATAAGATCTTCTCTTTATTATCTATCACATCTACAAGAAAAGATTGTTGATTATTTAAAATATTTTTCTCGTCTTCTAAAACCGTAACCCTTACATTGTATTTTGAAACGCCAACCGTATTTGCATTAAATGTAAAATTGCAGGTAGCTAAAAAATTATCAGTATTTATTTTTAATGTTTGTTTTGCTTTTTCAATTTGATTTTGAAATAAACTTACTGTAACTTCTTTTCCCGCAAAATTCTTCGCGGTTACAACAACTTCAGCCGGAAAAATATTACCTAAATACGCTACCTGATTATGATTTATTTTTTGTATGGCAAGATCTTTTATTTCGCTTGTATCGCCTATGGCAACAGGGTAAACTGGAAAATTTAATTTTTCGGACGCGTAAATTGGATTAGAACCTTTATTATAAATACCGTCACTTATAATTACCAACGCACCAATATTTTGGTTCGAAAAATTATTTTCTACTTCAGATATTAAATTAGATATGTCTGTTTCTTTTTCGGTAAAAGTTGCCGCATCTTTTGTCGAGGTAGTTTTATTGCCAAATAAAAGTGTTCTCACTTCAAAATTCTTAGAGATGTTTTTTTTAAGGTCTTCCAGTTTTAACAAGAACTCTTTTTTAATTTCCAGGCTATCTTTCTGCATCACCATGGAGGATGAGTTATCCAAAGCAACTAAAATAATTGGATTTTGCGTTTCGTTCTTTAATTGTTTTAAGAAAATAGAAAGTAAAAAAAGCGAAATTAAAGTAACACTTAGAAATCTTAAAACAAATAAAAATTTGGTTACGTTTTTTGGAACATCGGTGTTTTTTTTATTTTTATAATATAAAAGAAGCGAAGCCACCAAGCCAAACAAAAGGCTTAATAAAAAAAAATACCAGGGACTATTAACTATTACTTTTGAAAGCAATTTTTTTAAAAGATTAATTTTAAGTTAGGTAAGCATACCGCCACAAACGTTAATGCATTGGCCGGTAACATAAGCGCTCATGTCGCTTGCCAGGAATAACGTTACATTGGCAACATCTTCTGTGGTTCCGCCACGTTTTAATGGAATACCATCGCGCCATTGCTGAACAACCTTTTCGTCGAGCGCGGCGGTCATTTCGGTTTCAATAAAGCCCGGTGCTATCGCATTTGAACGGATGTTGCGGGAGCCAAGTTCAAGAGCAATTGATTTTGTAAAGCCAATAATTCCTGCTTTTGAAGCCGCATAATTGCTTTGCCCAGCGTTGCCTTTAACACCAACTACTGAGCTCATATTAATGATAGAGCCTTTTTTGGCTTTTAACATGGGGCGTTGAACCGCTTTGGTTAAATTAAAAACAGACTTTAGGTTGGCATTCATTACCTCGTCCCATTGTTGTTCGCTCATTCGCATTAATAATGTATCGCGGGTTATGCCGGCATTATTTACAAGTATATCTATAGTACCAAATTCACTTACTACATTATTAACCAATTCGTCTGCAGCTTTAAAATCTCCCGCATCACTTTTATAACCTATGGCCTTTATTCCTAAATTTTGGAGCTCAGTTTCAAAAGCTTTTGCCTTTTCTTCAGAACTGACGTAGGTAAAAGCAATGTTTGCGCCATTTTTAGCGAAATTAAGGGCAATTCCGCGGCCTATTCCCCTGGTTGCACCCGTAATTAGGGCTACCTTATTTTGTAATAATTGCATATATTATAGTATAAAGTTCAAAGGTAAGTTTATTTTAACACGAAAAAAAAGCAAAAAAGCGCCTGGATTTTAACAAATTTTTAAGTTTGGCACGAATCTTGATGTTATTTGTTAAAATAAACTAAAGAGTTATATTTACAAACTTTAATTAGAATTTAAAACATGAAAAAAATGCAAAAAATGATGAAACTGTTTGTGTTTGCCTTGATTATAGCTTGCCAGGCAGGTTATGCGCAAATTAACAGAACGGCTCAAAACGCTCCCCCGTTTACCTATGTATTTACAGCCGACTCTTTAGCCGGTTTTGAAGAAGAAGCTGCAAGAAATTCTGCAATTTCTGAAGGTTTTTTGGGACAGGAGTTTAAAATACGAATGTATCAATTAAAAAGAGCTTATGTAAATTCTAAGTTCAATTTAACACCTCAAAAATACCTTAAAAACCCGTTTAACTATGCAAATCGTCCATCGGCGGTTCCTGCTTGCGTTAACGAAGATTTTGAAGGGTCAACTGCCGCAAACATTACAACTTCAAACCAAATTAACGGTTGGACAGTTGTTGGTGGATCTAATTCAACTGGAAATAGTTGTAACTTACTTGGTTGTTGCCCAAATCCACCATCTGAATCAGCTTTAATTAACTGTACAGCCGGAGGATTTATCGATCCAACCATTGGTGGAACTTACCCTATCTACTCTGTATTTGGTACCACACCAAATTCGGGCAACTCGGTAAATCCAACAATACCAAATATGTATGGTACCAATGTAATAAGAATTAACAATAACATTAACGATTATAGTATCGAGAAATTATCTAAAACTTTTTTGGTTACTTCAAGTAACGCGTTATTCCAATTCGCTTTCTTATCGGTTTTTTCTACAGGTCACGCTTGTTGCGATGCCGGTGCTTTTCAAATTAAATTAACTAATGCAACTGCTAATACAGTTATTACTTGCCCTAGTTTCTCAGTTTCAGCTCCAAGTATTTCTTGTCCTTCAGGTACTGATGCTCCTACCTATTTTAATGCACCATCAGGTACTCCTTATACAGGTAGCGGTTCAATCATTTTTAATAAATGGAAAGTTAGCTCAATTGACTTAACTGCTTATATTGGACAAAATATTACAATTGATGTTATCTCAACAGATTGTGACGCAGGCGGTCACTACGGATATGTTTATTTTGATGCACAATGCGGACCCATGACCATTATTGGTAATGGTAACCCATTTGCAGCTGGTTCACCATCTATTACCTTACCAACGTGTGGTGCTGCTGGTGCCACTATTATTGCACCGGGCGGACTAGGGCCATATTCATGGGCCGGGCCGGGTGTTAATCCACCTTTCACAACACCTGCATTTACTAATCAAACCTATACAACTAATATTTCGGGACAATATACCTTAACAATGAATCCTGCCGGTGCTTGTTTCCCTATTATTCGTGTTATTACGGTTACTATTACGCCGGCGCCGCAGGTATTTGCTTCGGTCGCACAGGCCCCTTGTGGTGGCACAGTCGCTATAGCGTCTTGTACAGCTGCCGGTTCTGCTTCGGTCTCCTCTACTATTGTATGGTCACCTAACCCCATTGCCATAAACGCATCAACAACACAGGCAACCTATACTGTTGGTACAGGTCCTGTAACAGTAACCGTTGCTGACGCTATCGGTTGTACTACAAGTGCTACTGTTAACATTAACGGCGCACCCCCAATTCCAACTTTAACAATTACAAATGTTACGGGCTCACAAAGTATAACTTGTGCGAATCCAACTATCAATTATATTTCTGCAACTAACTATACCAACGGACCCGTAACCTATACGTGGGTGAGTTTAAGTGGTACAGCAACCGGAACTAATGTTACTTTTAGTGCTCCCGCGCAATATACTGTATCTGTATTAGACCCTGCTACAGCTTGTGGTTCATTCTCTGTGTTTTCAATTGGTATTAATACTACTATCCCAACCTCTACTGTAACACCAATTGCGCAAAATATCACTTGCCCGGTTGGTGTACCTGCAACATTTACCGGTGTTACCACCAGTACTATGACCAACGTAACGCACTCATGGTTTTCTCCATTCTCACCTGGCGCTGCTACTAACGGCGGTACTGTTTCTATTTATAACTCAAGTGCCCCCGGTACTTATACTTATTGTGTAACTAATAACATTAATGGTTGTAGTACTTGTAAAACTGTTACTATTACTTCATCATCAGGTTTCCCATCGTTTAATATTACAAGCCCTCAACAATTTACTATTGGTTGTGGTACTACAAGTCTAGCAACGATCAATATTTCGAGCGTTACTACAAATCCGGTACCGGGTGGTCCTGTATCTTATACTGTATTACCTCCAACTTATGTTGGTCCTACATATACTGTTGGTGGTTCTGCTACCTATACTGCTAACATACCGGGCCAGTATACCGTAATTGTACATGATAATACAAACAATTGTGAAACAAAGATCCCTGTTTCAATTATTCAAAACACAGTTGGGCCTCAAATATCTGCTGCTGCTAATCAGCAAACGTTGACTTGTTATGTACCAAGTACTTTATTACAAGGTACAAGTACTAATACAAACGTAAGTTTCAATTGGGGTTTCCCAGGCCCTCCGGGCAATGTACCTAACGATACATTAACTGTATTTACTAATTCTGCTTCACCAAACAATACCGTTATAGCAACTTACACGTTAACTATTACTGATAATATTAATAAGTGTAAGAGCACGCAAACCTTAACTATTTATCAAAATACGGCAAGGCCTACAGCATCAATTACGGGTGGTAATGCATTAACCTGTACAACGCCGTCTATTAACTTAACTAACTCAAGTATCAGTAATGTTCCGGCAACATTCTTCCCAACATTGCCGGTAGTTGGTTATATATGGTCAGGGCCATCGCCTCAACCCACGTTCTCTAACACATCAACTTATATAGCTTTCACGCCTGCGGGTGTTGCAAATCAATATACTTTGGTTGCTAAAGACCTTAACAATGGTTGTACTTCGGTTGCTACTAAAACAATTGCCGATAATAGGATCTACCCTATAGTAAATAACCCGGTTGCTCCACAGCCGTTTATTTTAGATTGTGGCCCTCTTGGAACTACTGGCGCTACTATAGCTCCAATCATTACAGGAACAACTACAGGCTTTACTTATCAATGGGTAGCTGTACCAACAGCATCATTTAGTACTTATACTTTGCAAACAACTGTTGTTAATAAAATTGGCGAGTACAAGATCTTTGTAACTAACCCTGCTAACGGTTGTGTAACCGAAGGTGATGTTGATGTTATTAACGGAACTTTAAATGGTGATTTTGCTCCAAGCTCAATTACCGGTTATGCCCCATTAACTGTAACATTCCAAAACTTATCGGCTTCATCATCTACATCAACGCCTTCAGCAAGTATAACTTCTGTATGGAGTTTTGGTAACGGCTCAAGCCAGGTAACTAACTCGGTAAGTATTTCTCCGGTAACAACTTATTCTAACCCCGGTACATATTCTGTAACAATGTATGTTGTTAAAGGAACTTGTATGGATACTGTGGTAAAAGTAATTACTGTTGAAATTCCATCTAAATTAGAGGTACCTAACGTATTTACGCCTAATGGTGACGGAAGTAACGATGTATTCTTCTTAAAAGTTGCTAATGTATCAGATATTCATGCGTTAATATTTGACCGTTGGGGAAATAAGATTTTTGAATCTAACAGCTCAACCGGAAATATTGCCTGGGATGGTAAAAACTCTTCAGGAAAAGAATTACCTGTTGGAACTTATTTCTATATCATCAAAGCTACTGGAAAAGATGGTAAAGAATACGATCAAAAAGGTAACGTAAGTTTATACAGATAATAATTTAATCTATTTAATTAAAAGCCTTGTCTAAATATTAGACGAGGCTTTTTTATTTATTCATTATTTTAATTAAATTAGAGGTATGAGAAAATTTACACTTTTATTTTTATTTGTTGCATCTACTACATTTATAAATGCACAATCAGATCTTTATATTAAAGTTAAAAAAGCTTTGCGCGAAGATCATCCCGAGATAAGTTTAGATAAACATTTAATTGCGGTCAATATTTGGTCGGCCAATAATCAGGAATCGAGAGAGGCTAACAAGCAATTCAATAAAAATTATAGTATTTATGAATTCGCGAAATTAAAAGGCGGCTTAAAAGGACTTATTTGTGTATCGATAAATAAAGAAGGAGAGTCGGCAACTTTTATATTAAATAAAGACGGAGCTACAAAATTAATTCAATTAAATTCTGTTGAGGTAACAAATACACCTTCTAATTTTGTTTTTGATGACCAGGGGCAGGAAGTTTATAAAAATATTCCTTCAGAGAAAATATTTGAATCGATCAATAAATTAATAACCCGATAATCACGCAAACATGAAAAAAATTATTTTATTATTCGTGATTATTTTTATTAATCAAAAAATAAATTCACAAACCAATGCCGATTGTATAAATGCCATACCGCTTTGTACAACACCTAACTTTACATTTTTTCCTACATCAGGTAACGGTGCAGTAAATGATATTCCAACTACAGCAAATATTAGTAATCCAACAACTAATCCCGCTTCTACCAACTCGGGATGTTTATTGGCCGGAGAGAACGTACCCCAATGGTTATTAATTACTATCGGAAATGCAGGAAGTTTAGAATTTGTTTTTGGTGCAGGAACCAGCGCTAATCCACAGGCCGGTTATTACGATTGGGCTATGTGGCCATATTCGCCAAGTGCTTGTAATAATATCATGAATAATACTTTGCCACCCATACGATGTAATTGGAATGCCAGCTCCTCCGGCGGAACAGGTATTGCGTCTGCCGCAAACATTACAGCGGTTGGTGGAAACGCCGGCAATTTTGAGCCGCCGCTTGCGGTAAATGCTTGTCAACAATTTATTATTTGTATCTCAAATTATAGTGGTGTTAGTACTTTAGTATCCTTTCAATCTTTAGGCACAGCTTCTTTATCATGTAATCCAAACTGTAATCCAAATTATTTAATTTGTGCAGGCGCTACAGCTACTATAGTGCCGGTTAATTTTGCCGCATTAAGTAATCCAACTTTTTCTCTTAACCCCGGAGCTTTATCAAATACAACAGGTAGTTTTGTTGTTTCTCCTTTGGTTACAACAACCTACACAACTTATATTACCGGTTTAAACAGTTCAAATGCTGTGCAAACAACAACGGGTGTTTCAACAGTAAGTGTAAACCCACAGCCAAGCTCCGTACCAACAACTACGCAATCAACCTGTACAAATAGTGTTAACGCATTTAATTTAGGATTAACGTTTTCGCCAACTCTTCCCGTGCCAAACTATACGGTCACTTGGGCGCCTCTACCAAATAGTGTTCTAAGTCCAACGCAAACATCGGGTAGTGGCAGTAATGCTCCCGGGGTGTATAATGCAACTATAACAACAGCAGGAGGCTGTTCAACTACCGCAAGTTTTATTTTGAATCCAATTCCACCACCAATTACTTTTAATTTAATTCCCGGAGGAAGTAGTTATACTGTTACCTGTTCGCAGCCAACAGTAAATATTACCGTTAATCCTGCAAGTAATAATTATACATGGACTAATGGGATCTCTGCTCCACAAACCGGAACCATTGCTAGTTTTACAAGTTTAAATTTAGGCACCTGGTCGGTAACCGGCGTTAATCCTACATCCGGTTGTACTGCATCACAAACCTTTGTTGTTTCGCAAAATGTAACAGTACCAACTTCAACTGTCAGCCCGTTAACACAAAATATTACC
>JACCXH010000037.1 GCA_013697245.1 Bacteroidota bacterium | reverse complement strand
CATCTTTTACGCAAATCATCTGCAAGCTTTTTTTAAGGTTATCTACAAATGTCTTGCATCTATTTTGTTTTTTTATCCCTAAAGGTCTTTATTTATAAACACTTTGTGAGTTTAAGTGAACCCTAATTAGTCGAATTTTGGCTAATTAAAATAAGTTTAAAATTTAACCAAAAATCAAATAAAATGAAGAAAAAAGTACTCATTGTTACAACATTGTTATCCTCAATGTTAACTTATGCTCAGGAGTCTAGCTCCGGCGATGATCAGGTATTGAAGAATAAAAAAGGCTTTGAAATATTACCTAAGGCAGGCGATATTGGTATTGGCTTTAACACTATTCCAATTCTTGACATGTTTTTAGGCACTTTAAACCGTGCCACACCATTTGCAGGTTCAGGTAACGTAGTATCATACGTACAAGCCTCAAATAACCAAATTGTTGGCAAGTACTTTTTAGATGCTAAAACTGCTATCCGTGTTCGTTTTGGTGTTAATACATTATCAGGCTCATTTACTAATCAGGTACAGGACGCAGCTATTATGTATCAGGCATCATTAGGTACAGCAGATGATATTGCAGCAGCATCACTAATTAGAGTGGATGATAAATTAAAATTCAAAAAAAATAACACCTTACTAACCGTAGGTTACGAAAAAAGAAGAGGTTACCGCAGATTGCAAGGTGTGTATGGTGGCGAGATTGGCTTTGGAACTAACGGTTCCAGCGAAACTGTTAGTTATGGTAACAAATTCTCTGATCAATACCCTGTACAATATACAAGTAACTTTAATGCTTTTACAGTTGCTACAGAAAATCCAACAGCACCTGGCAGAACTACCAGAACTTTAGAAGTTAAGAATAGAGGTGGTATCCGCTTTGGAGTTAGAGGCTTTATTGGAATTGAGTATTTTATTTTCTCAAAGATCTCAATTGGAGCTGAATATGGATGGAGCTATTCTTTAACAACAAGAAGAGGTTCTAAATCAACCCGTGAAGTTTATAATAATGGTCAAAAGGGTCCTGAAGTTTTTAATGAAGATGTTGATATAGATAGTTCAGAAAAACTAAAAGGTTTTTCCGTTGATAACAACAATGGTTCCGTATTCTCAATGAACAACACTTTAGGTGGCAATACTGCATTAAGCGGTGGAGCAGGAGCTTTAACTATCATCTTCCATTTCTAAACTAAAAAACAATTAAAAAAAATATAAATAATTAAAATATAAATATCATGAAAAAATCAATATTAGCACTTTCCATTACATTAGCATTATTCTCTTGTAAGAAAAAAGAAACAACGGCAGACTTTACTGCCACTGATGTTACAGGTACTTCAGTAGTAAAAGGTAACGTTAACAAAAATGTAATTACGCCAAATGGTTTTGGTGGATGGCAAAATACTAACCGCGTTAATATGTCTGGTGTTGTTGTAACCATCAAAGTAAATAAAGGCGGCGCACAAGGTTTATATCCAAACTCAACTGCCAATGGAGCTGATGTTTATTCTGCTACAACGGATGCTAATGGTAACTATGCAATTAGCGTAAAATCTAATGCTACAGGTGTTTCGGCATTAATTACAATTGACGGATTTACAGGTACACAAGATACCATCGTTAACAATGTAACTAAAACAGGTTTATATGCTACATATGCAGGTGCAAGCGTAACAAGAAACTTATTCATGGGTCAAAACACAACCTTTGACCAAAACTTTACTGCTACTAACGTTTCATCTAATCCAAACAATATCTCTGTTGGAACTGCTATCGTTACAGGTTCTATTAGTATGAACCTTGTAAGAAAAGTAACTACAGGTACAGTAATTACAATGAGTTCAACTAACATTGTAGTTCCTGCAAATACAACGGTATACCTAAGCTTCGATAAAGACCCTACTTTATTAGTTCCAAAAGTTTACCAAACAACTACTAACGCATCTGGTGTTTATACATTCAATTTAAATACTGTTGCTGTAGGAAGTGCCGGATTTAATCAGGATGCAACTATTTGGATTGCTGATTATGCTACTGCTCGTGATACCGCAAATTATAATGGCGCTAACTTTATTAACATTACTCCCGGTCTTCCCGGCGTTTATAATAAAGTAACTACTATTCAAAATGCAGTTTATAGTACTGAGATAAGAAATGCAGTTAATTTAAACTACAATGCATTTACTCCTAACTAGTATTTGTTAAAATAATTTTGTTAAAAAGGCTCTCGTACAAACGAGAGCCTTTTTTATTTATTTTTGTACTTTTGTAACTGTAAAACATGGAAACTGCCAGTCAAAAAAAATTACCACGGTTTGTTGCTAAGGAAAAAACGTTGTTCTTTCCTACTTTGCAAAAAAGGGTAAATGAGTATTTTAAAGAGAATAATATCTCTAAAAATGCTAATAGTACAATGGTAATTAAAACGATTGTATTACTTTCTGCATTTATTATTCAGGTGTTAATGATTAATTTAATGGCCTTGCAAAAAGGGGTTGTAATAGCCTTATTTTCTACTATGGGCTTTGCTTTGGCAGGCATAGGAATGTCTATCATGCATGATGCCAACCATGGAGCCTATTCAAAAAAACAAAAAGTAAATAATTGGTTAGGTTATTCACTAAATCTAATTGGTGGTATGGTATTTAACTGGAAGTTGCAGCACAATGTATTGCACCACACTTACACCAATGTGCATAAAGTAGACGATGATATTGCCAATAAATTAATTTTACGTTTTTCGCCACACTCTGATGCAAAGAAAGTGCATCGTTTCCAGTTCATTTATGTTTTCTTTTTTTACGCTATTCTAACTTTGTATTGGGCCCTTGCCAAAGATTTTATCCAATATTTTAAATACAGGAAAGAAGGTACCAACAGGTTTACCAAAGCAGAAAATACAAAGTATTTTATTAGCATGGTATTTCTAAAGCTTTTATTCTTTACTTATATGATCGTTCTGCCAATTGTTGTACAAGGCTATTCGGCGAGTTTAATTATTTGGTCTTTTGTTCTAATGCAGGCCATTGGCGGTTTGGTTTTAGGAATTGTTTTTCAATTGGCGCATTCGGTTGAAGAAGCTGAATTTCCATTACCAAACGATCAAAATATAATCGAGAACGAATGGGCCATTCATCAAATGGTTACAACAGTAAATTTTGCCCGCGAAAACAAAATTATTTCATGGTATGTTGGCGGTTTAAATTTCCAGGTAGAACATCATTTGTTTCCAAACATTTGCCATGTGCATTATCCGCAGATCTCATCTATTGTTGAGCAAACTGCCAAAGAATTTAATGTGCCGTATCTTTGTGCGCCAAGCATGAAAGATGCCATGAATTCTCATATACGTATGCTTAAAAGATTTGGTTATTCATTTAATCTTGACCTGGCAAAAATGTAGTAAATTGTTGGTGTAAGTATGAAATTTTTTTTAGGCTTTATCTTATTGTGTTCTTTCCAAAAACCGGAATGTATTGATATATCCGGTGCTAAATTTGTTTCTGTAAACTGCAACGTTACTAACTGTTTTAGCATAATATCCAATTGCAAGTATTTAAAATACAGAATCGATATTTTTAATAGGGAAGGAACAACCCAGCTATTTAAGTTTGAAACAAAAGATAATGACATTGAAAAAATAAATATCTATATGAATAATTTAAGAACCGATTCTACAATAGAAAGCGGAACGTATTATGCAAAGATATCTGCATACCGATACACTGATACAACCGTTAAAACCTTTCTTTTTGGGCTTTTTAAGCCTTCTATAAAGAGAAATTAAAAAAATAAAGCTACTTTTGCACAACAATAAATTAATCGGAGACCTGTCAGAGTGGTCGAACGAGCCCGCTTGGAAAGCGTGTATACGGGTAACTGTATCGAGGGTTCGAATCCCTCGGTCTCCGCGGATAAACAAAAAAAGATTTAAGCATAACTTAAATCTTTTTTTGTTTACTTAAGAAAGCTTGTTTTCAAAGACGAACGCGCAAACAAAAAAGAAATGTTGCGAAGCGGGATTGTTTTCGCAGTATGACTCCGGGAGTTCAGTGATCAGATTTTGGACTTTAAATTCACATGAGTACACATGAACAAAAGTTCTACATTCTTCTAATTTATTTGTAGAATATGAAAACTCTTTTTTTTGTTTGCTAAGTAACATTTGGTCAAAATGTTTGTCGTTAAGCTTATCGAAAAACTTCTCAGAATTGTTACCTATATTTTATTATAGTATTTAATTATATTTTCTTGTTTTTGCATATACTTACATCTTTTAAATTGTGCTAGTAGTCAATTATCTTATACAACACTTGCTTCCTTATTGTATCTGGCTCTGTAATTTAAAGGCGACATCCCGGTAATTTTTCTAAAGACCTCACGAAATGCTTTCACATCTGCATAACCAACATCATACATGACTTCATTGATAGTTTTACGTGTAGTTTCAAATGCTTTTTTAGCAGATTCTATTTTCACCCGTTGCGAATACTCAATCGGTGTATTACCAGTGGCTTTAATAAATCTCCTATCAAAGTTTCTTCTACCAATAGCGAATTTAGAAGATAAATATTCTATAGATATTTTTTCTTCAAGGTTACTTTCAATATACGTTTGCGCTTTTATTACCATATCATCTCCATGTAGTTTTTGTCCTGTAAACATTGCAAAGGCGGATTGATTATTCCTGTCCATTTCAATCTGAAACATTTTTGAACAAAATATCGCGGTTTGTCTATCATAATATTTTTCCACAAGATAGATCATTAGGTTAAGAAACGAATAGGCACCACCGTTTGTATAGATGCCTTTTTCATCCGTGATCAATAAATCAGTCTGCAATTTTACTTCCGGAAACATTGTTCTAAAGGTCTCTGCATGAGCCCAATGAGTGGAACAACTTTTTCCATCAAGTAACCCTGATAATGCTAGCATAAATGCACCTGAACACATACTTGCAACTTCTGCGCCAAGCTTATATTGTTTCTTGATCCATTCAATCTGCGTTAAATAGTCCTTATTTGCATTTGTATGATTGCGCGCCAACGACGGAATAATAATTAGGTCTGTTTTCTCAATATTTAATATATGTATCTGTGGTTTAACAGCAAATAAGCCATCGTTAACTTCTTCCTTTTTTGAAATGCCTGCAATTTCAATTTTAAATACTTCTTTTTTGCCCATCCTCTTTATATATGCATTCGCTTCTGTAAATATCTCGTAAGCACCAGCTATACAAGAAATAGTACTTAATCTGCTATGCCCATCGGGAACAACTATTGTAACGTGTTTCATAAATATAATTTTCTACAAATATAATCATAATGTATGTCTAAATCAACCCATCATAAAGTCTATATTACACCCTTTTAAGCTAAAATTTAGACGATACATTTGCTGCATAAACTCAACACAATTAAAAAATGAAAAGACTAGAAAATAAAGTAGCTGTAATTTACGGCAATGGAAAAGTAGGAACTGCTTTGGCAAAAGCTTTTGCAAGCCAGGGCGCAAAGGTTTTTTTAACCGGACGCACAATAAAAAAATTAGATGTTGTTAACGGCCAAAACATTGAGACAGCCCAACTCGACGCTTTAGATGAGAAGGCCGTAGAAAAACACATGATTGAAGTAATCAAAAAAGTTGGAAAAATTGATATCTCTTTTAATGTAATCGGACTTCCTCAAACTGGAATACAAGGTATTCCATTAACTGAATTGTCTGTTGAAGGCTTCTCACTTCCTATAACTACTTATACGAATTCTCATTTCATTACAACAAAAGCAGCAGCGCGCCGCATGATTACGCAGGGAAGTGGAGTTATTTTAATGCATGTACCTAATGCTAGTAGGTTAAGTCCACCTTTCGTTGGTGGTATGGTTCCTGCATGGTCTTCAATTGAAGGACTATGCCGTTCACTTTCAGTAGAATTTGGGCAAAAAGGATTACGTTCTGTTTGTTTACTTACAACAGGAATACCAGAGACGCCCCTTATTGATGAAGTATGGGAAATTCATGGCAAGGCACACGGCATTTCATTTGACGAATTTCACGCAATGATGGAAGGTGGCACGCACAGAAAACGCCTTACTACACTTAAAGAACTTACTGACGCTGCAGTCTTCGTTGCATCTGATGAAGGTTCAGCAATAACTGGTACTACCTTAAATCTTACAGCCGGAATGATTGTAGATTAAAATCTTTTCGCAATTAAATTAATAATAACTAACTAAATGAATACTTATGAAAAATCAAGATTACACAAAAGTTTTTTTAACAGATCAAACCCCCGCAGAAGCATTTGCTGCTATTAAAAATGTTCGTGGATGGTGGTCAGGATTGTACGGCGAAAAAATTGAAGGGAGTACAGACAAACTCAATGAAGAGTTTACTTTTCGCGCAGGAGGTGGGGCTCATTATTCAAAACAAAAATTAGTCGAAGTTACCCCTGATAAAAAGATAGTATGGATGGTTACTGACAGCAAACTTTCTTTTCTCAAAGAGCCTGGCGAGTGGACAGGCACAAAAATCAGTTTTGAAATTTCTAAAAAAGGACCCAAAAGCCAAATTACTTTCACTCATTAGGGTTTAGTCCCAAAAATTGAATGTTACAATGATTGTTCAGATGCATGGTCACAATATTTAGAAAAACTTGCTGAGAAATTAAATTAAACAATTTTAAAAACTGCAAAATAAAACAACCTATCTCAATCATTATTTTCTTAACCAATAAACAAACATATAATATGAAAATCGAAAACAAAACAATTTTAATCACGGGTGCAAATCGTGGCATTGGTCAAGCACTTGTAGAAGAGGCTTTAAAGAGAGGCGCTAAACATGTTTATGCAGCAACTCGCACATCGTTTACCCATACGGATAAACGTGTCACACCGATTGTAATGGATGTAACTAACCCATCGCAAATTAAGGAGGCAGTTTCAAAAATTGATTCTCTCGACATCCTAATTAACAACGCGGGTATTTACCTTTACGATGATTTAAGCGATCCAACAGCATTCGAAAAACAATTAGCAGTGCACCTTTATGGGACACAAGGCGTAACTCAGGCTTTTCTTGCTGCATTAACTAATTCTAAAGGCGCAGTCGTTAACAATCTCTCACTTTTGGCCTTGGCACCTCTCCCATTCAATCCAGGCTATTGTATCTCTAAAGCTGCAGCTTTCTCATACACACAATCTTTACGCGCACTTGTCGCTTCTCGCGGCATTAAAGTTCATGCAGTGCTTACAGGGCCTACGGACACAGAAATGACAAAGGGTTTAGAAATACCTAAATCTTCGCCTCAGGTTACGGCCAAAGGCATTTTTGATGGGGTTGAGAACAATGAGGAAGAAATATTTCCAGACCCAATGTCGGCAACTATGGCAGAAGCATGGCGTAATAGTGGAGCTAAAGCAATGGAGCTTCAATATGCAGCAATGGTTCCTGCATAGTAAATATAAACAATGGACTTAGAGAACCTTTTATAGTAAATGAATTATTTTAAAAGGTTCTTTTTTTCTATTCAAAGAGTTTTTCACGCATGAAATATTAATAAAGAAAGATATACCCCTAAAAATAAAATTTAAAACGTGGAAGAAAAAATAATAGCAATTAAAATGGTAATAGATGCGTGGAGCTCAGGTGTGGCAAAAATGAAAACAATTCTGTCGTCTTTATCGGATGAAGATTTTGAAAATAGCATCGGCAACGATAAAGTAAATTACATCATTGCCCATTTAACGGCCATCAATGACCTCACTATTGAGGTGTTAGGCATCGGCGAAATCAACAACATGAATCTATACAATTACTTTAAAGTGTATGAAACTAAACTTCCGCTTCCAATATCTAATAAAGAGCTTTTAAAACTATGGACAATTACATGTGAACAAATTGATTTAAAAATAAAAGATTTCACTCCGGATGATTGGTTCGGAAAACATACAGCTGTTACTATAAAAGAGTTTAATAAGGAGCCTGATAGAAATAAATTAAATGTTTTACTTAATCGTAGTCATCGAATGGCAACTGCCGTAGGTCAACTTTCACTATTTAATAAAAGTAAATCATAGTAATGAATCTTAAGCATTTATTAATAATTATAACAGCTTTGGTGCTGATGAGTTTTTATATTAGAACAAAACAGAGTATAAATTCAAATAACATACATAAAACAATACAACTAAGTAATGATAATGGCAACTACACATATAGTTTTGAATCTTCTAAAGTTCAGAAGAAATTTTTAAAACGCTTCTTGATGTCCGTAAATGGTGGACAGGTCTTTATGGAGAAGATATAAAAGGAGGCAGCGAGAAGATAAACGACGAATTTACAATTAAGGCTGGTAATGGATTGCATTTCACTAAGCAGCGATTGATCGAATTAGTGTCAAACAAAAAAATTGTATGGCTGGTAATAGAAAGCAATCTCACTTTTGCAAAACCCACAGATGAGTGGACAAATACAAAACTAATTTTTGAAATTTCAAAAAAAGGTAACAAAGAGCAGATTACTTTCACACATGAGGGTTTAATTCAAAAATTTGAATGTTATAAGAATTGTTCAGACGCTTGGACACAGTATTTGAATAAACTGACAGAAAAACTTAAATAAAATTAATAATCAATCAAAATGAGTAACAATAAAACACCAATAGTAATTGCCGGCGCCAATGGCAGAGTAGCAAATCATTTGGCCAAAATGCTCCTGGCAAAAGGACACATTGTAAAAGCAATTTCCAGAGATGTGTCAAAAATTAAAGCACTTAAACAAAATGGTGCAACTTTAGTTGAAGCAGATTTTTTTGATAGTGCTGCTTTAAGAAAGGCATTCACTGGATCAGAAACGGTATTCGTTTACAGCCCATTAATTTTACATTCTCAAAATTTAAATGAAGATCAATTCGGTATTATAAATAGTTTAATAAAAGCTATTAAAAATTCGGGAGTAAAAAATGTAGTGCTATTAAGTAGCTGGGGCGTTGAACTCTCAGAAAAAAGTGGGGGCATTTTAGGTTGCCAATTTTTTGAACAGGAGCTTGAAAAAATTCATGGAATTAATACATTAATCCTTCGTCCGGTTTGGTTCATGGAAAATTTCGTTTACAATATTGGTTTAATTAAAATGGCTGGCATAAATGGTTTAGCGATAAAACCTGATGTAAAATTTCCAATGGTTACAACTGATGATATCGCAGCGGCCGCATTCGAATATTTGGATGACGTCAATTTTGAAGGCAGAAATATTATTTACATTAAAAGCCAGAAAGAATATTCTATGAAAGAAGTGTCTGAAATTTTAGGAAAAACTGTTGGCATACAAAAATTGAAATATGTTGAATTTCCACTATCGGTGCAAAAACAAGGCATGGTTGCTAGTGGTCAATTGTCTCCTAACGCGGCTGACATGTTAATTGAAATCAACCAGTGCATTAGTAAAGGAATTTTAAAAGTTGATAGTACTCATAAGATTAAAAATACACCTACTACTTTAGAAGTATTTGCAAAACGAGAATTCGCTTTAGCTTATGCAAATGCGCCTAATCCGGGCATACTTGCAAAATTCCAAGGCGTTTTTTTAAAGATGTTCATAAAAATAGCAGGCAAAAAAATGGTACTAAAAGAAAATTATAATTAGTGAATTTTTAAAGAAAAAAATGGACCCGGATATTCAAAAATTATTTTAAATCGCTGCCGGAACTGGCAAAATTTGAGTCCACTATATGTGACAAAATACCATACATATTCTAATAACCAAGTAAATAAACTCCAGGCAGTAAATAGATAATAATTCAATGCAGCGAATAACAGATAAAATATACCAAATCAGCCTCGCCGGTGTCAATGCTTTTCTTATAGATGATAACGGCTTAACGCTCGTGGACACTGGTTTTAAAAACAATACTGATAAAATATTTTCCGCGATTAAAACAGGGGGTAAAAATCCGGAAGATATAAAACAGATCATATTAACCCACTGTCATCTCGACCATACAGGAAGTGTGGCAGAGATAAAAAGACGTCTTGGAGTGCCTATATATGCCCATTCTATCGATGCAGATTTGATAGAACAAGGTATAGCCGGACGACAACCTTTTCATATTTCCCCGGGCATAATGAATTGGTTGCTATTCAATATACTTATCAAACCAACAGGAAATACAATCGAGCCAGTGAATATAGACGAAAGACTAAAAGACAATGACATTATTCCAATAGCGGGCGGAATACAAGTAATTCATACACCTGGACACAGTGATGGCCATATATCGTTATTACTGAGAAGCGAAGGCGTTTTAATAGCAGCAGATATTTGTGCAAATGTTGTTGGGCTTGGATTAAGCGTTCTATATGAAGACCCAAAACTTTGCGTAAGTAGTATAATGAAGACTGCATCTTTTGACTTTGACAAAGCCGTATTTGGACATGGTAAATTATTAGCAGGCCAAGCAAGCAAAAGATTAAGAGAAAAATTCAGTTAGAGCACTTAACATATTCAAAATAAATAAAAAATGAAAGTATTTCCACAGATAATAGCATGGCTTATGTCCGTAAACTTTCAAAACAGTTCAAATCAAAATCTCGAAAACAATAACTTAAAAATTAATCAAATGAAAACAAAAGATTATACCTCAACTATTGTCGTTGACAAAGCGGTAAGGCAGGAGATATCTACACCTGTAAGTTAAAAATAGTTGAATTCATTCCCGGCGAATAAGTAGTTTGGCAGGTCATGGAAAACTATTTTAATTTTACCAAAGACAGCCATCAGTGGGAGGGATCACAAATTGTATTTGATATTACAAAAACATATTTTAAAACGCAGGTACGGTTTACACATGTTGGCCTTACTCCCAAATCAGAATGGTATGATCACTGTACAGATGAGTGAAGTGATTGCATCCAACGTAGACTATTCAATTTAATTATAAAACCACAGCATGTAAAATCTAAATCGCCCAAAAATGTCGAGTTAAAAAAGAAATGATATTTTAAGATTAATAGGGAAATTACCAATACTGGCACTACTATATGACTCACCAAAACGCCACAAAGATATTGCTCAAGGCTTGGAGGTATCAGCAGTAAAATGTTATCTAAGGAATTAAAAGATTTAGAAATGCCCAACCTTATTAAAAGAACTGTGTATGACAGCTTTCCGCCAACAGTGCTATACGCTGCAACAAAAAATACTATAACGCTTCATGAAACCTTAATTGCATGGAGCAACTGGGGTAAAATAAAGTTAATTAAAAATTTTTGGGGACGTTTTCCATTTAAATAAAGGTTTCCCCGCTCGTCCCCCGGGGATTTTTTTAATATAAAACGAGATATAGGGCTAAAGAAAAATGCTATAATTTCCTTTTTTGTGAAATTTGTATCCGAAAACCGGTATGTATATATGTCTCCATAATTTCAATTATTTCCTTGCTAAAGAGTGCATACAATAAGTGAATCTTATCGAGTTCTTTTGCAAATAGTATATTTTCACAAGCGTTTCTTTGTATAATTAGTTGATTGATCAGCAAGCGAAGCGAGTTAATCTCTCGGTCTTCGCATAAGAATAAAAGACTCCGCGCTTTTGCAGGATCTTTTATTATTTAAGTTACATTCTCTTAAGCCAATTAAATGCACCATTATCTTTATTTAAAGAAATTACAAAACCATCAAAAACAAAAATGGCATTATGGTTGTAAATCAAAGCTGTAATATATTTAGGGTTTTCAGTAAAAAAATCGCCTATTTTTAAATCATTTTTGCCGGCTGCCCAAATCAATTTTCCGGTCGTTGACGACAAACAATTTATTGTAAATTCTAACTTATCTAGCGTTTTATAACTGAGTATAAAAACATTTTTTGTTAACGAATCGTATAAAACAAATCGAGCTTTTAAAAAATCGAGATCCTTATTTAATTGTACACCATCTTGATCATATAATTTCCGCCTTTCTTCTCCTCTTAAACTAATAAAACTTTCGGAGAATTGCTTGTAAGCATTGTCTGGCAATTTTTCGTATTCTGCATCTAACTCTGCGTAAGTAAAATTACTTTTTAATTGCTTATCGCGAATGCTATCTAAATGCTGGCGTTTGATGAGCGTTTCATTTTTAGATTTTATATTTATGAATACATCTTTTATTTCGTTTTCAGTAACAAGATAATGTATACTTTGATTGACTTTAACAATAGCGCTATCTGCTTTTTTAGTCGTTAGTGCATCTATTGAAATATGTTTGGCGTCTTTAGAAACTACATCAAACAGTTCTGTTTCAGAATTATATTTACAGCTATAAATCCCAGTGGCTAAGTCTGAAAATTTAGTCATTAAATAATCGTCATCCATTGTGATTTGTACTGTTCCATTTTTTAAGTCGAAGCCTTTTAAATCTAATTTTTTGTAATTAGATTGTATCCATACAATACTATTTTGATAGCCAATTATATCATTATAATTTTTGCTTGATTTTTGATACAGTAATTTACCATCATTAAGGTTTAAACCTTGTAATCTACAAATAGTATGACTAGAAAATTTACCATCACTTGAACCAAAATCGTCGATACAAGCCAATACGTTTTCTTCTTGTTTTAATACTTGAAAGTTTTTTGTGCTGTATCCCAGGCAAGTATAATTTGGGTTAATGTAAGAAATAAAAATATAGGTTAGTAGAGTAATTACTATTATAAATGCAACACCAATACTTAATTTTCGTGTAAGTATTCCTTTTTTATCTTGCTTTAATAAAATGATGGAGCCAACACCAAAAAGCATAACAAAAAAACAGACTACACTATATTCTCTAATAAAAGTAATTAAAAAATCAACTGTTG
The DNA here is from genome assembly GCA_013697245.1 of Bacteroidota bacterium. Taxonomy (GTDB): domain Bacteria; phylum Bacteroidota; class Bacteroidia; order B-17B0; family Aurantibacillaceae; genus Aurantibacillus. Next base: position 5,667 of record JACCXH010000037.1, on the reverse strand, counting down.
AAATTATCATAACTCACATCTATAAGATCCAAGGATACAACTATAATTTGTATATTTATTATATATTTATTTAAAAGCCAATTTCGGTAATAAGAAATAGCTACCATTAATTAATAGGATGTATAAACTATTTATTTTATATCCTACACAACTTGTTCCTTAATTAATTTATACTAAATTTACTATAAATTAATTTCACTATGTCGGTAATTCCTATTCATGACCTAATGATCAAAGACCTTCAGCATGCTGAATTTGATATTATTCCATTAAATGGAGTGGGGGAACGCAATTACGATGGCATCATTCCACACCGCCATAATTTTTATGAACTGTTTATTTTTACTACCGGTGGCGGTATTCATGAATTAGATTTTAAAGATCATAAGATCAAAGCTAATTCGCTTCACTTTGTTTCTCCCACGCAGGTTCATAAATTAAAGGCAGAGCAGTCTAAGGGGTTTGTATTGTGTTTTACCAACGAAATCATGTATCCTTTCCTGGGCAAGGATAAAAATTTTACCACTAGCTTTCCTTTTTATGATTTTAATGCCGGTTTACCTTATCTGCAAATTAAACCAGGCTTGTTTAACGAACTCATTGAATTAGTAACCACAGTTAATGCTATTTTTTACTCTAAACATCCAAATAAACAAGAGTTAATAAGTCCATACCTGTATATCATCCTTTTAAAAATAAAATATTTTTTTATAGAACATGCACATAAACATGGCGGAAAACCTTTGCATCACGATGTGCGCATAGCTAAGTTTAAAACGCTTATCGATAAAGAATACTCCAATCATTTAAACGTTCAGCAATATTCCGAAAAATTAAATTTGTCGCCCAATTATCTTAATGCATTATGCAAAAAAGAAACTGGCAAAACGGCCATTCAACTTATTCACGAAAGAATACTGTTAGAGGCAAAACGTTTATTGTATAGCACTAACTTAAGCATTAAAGAAATTTCTTTCTCTCTTAAGTTTGAAGATGTGGCTTATTTTAACCGTTTTTTCAAGAAAAATATGGCTTTAACACCTATGGAATACAGGCAACAATTTCAAAATAGTTGAAAAGTGCAATACCTGCACTACTTTGTATTCTCTTTATAGCCACAACTTAACTACATTTGTTATAAACCATTTATTATGAAGATTAGAACAGTGGCCTTAAGCGCATTTTTACTGGTAATTATTTTACTCACCTCCCGGTTTTCTCCAACCTACCAAAGCGGTCCACCTGCAGGTGTCAGCGGATCTCCCGGCGATGGCGCAACTTGTAATGGATGCCACGGCGGTGCAGCAGTTAACGGAAGTTTTATTACTTCAGATATTCCTGCAACTGGTTATATTCCGGGAGCTACTTATAATGTTACAGCCACTATCTCGCACCCAACTTTTAATAAATTCGGTTTTGAGATCTCACCACAAAACGCAATAGGGCAGCAAAAAGGAACGCTTATTATTACCGATCCTACTAGAACACAATTATTGAGTGGAAGCAAGTATATTGCTCACAAAACTGCGGGAACAGCAGGCACGGCTAATACAAGCACATGGGTATTTCAATGGCAGGCGCCTGCAGCAGGCAGCGGCTCATTATCTCTTTACGGAAGTTTTATTAAAGCCAACGCTAATAATAATACCAGTGGCGATGCTGTTTTCGTTGATAAGGTGCAGATCTTTGAAGATCTTAGCACAGGTTTAGCACAAAATACTAATATTGAAAATGAATGGTCCATGTATCCATTGCCTTGTGCAGATGAATTAACTATTGCTTTCCGTGATAACAAGTATCAATCGGTAACAGTAATGATAAGATCTGTTGAAGGAAAAGTAATAACGGAGAATACTTATTTAAATAACCAAGCAACTATTAAATTAAATATTTCTGAATTACAAGCCGGTGTATACCTTGTTACAGTTGTTGAAGGGAATAAGTCGTTAAGTAAAAAATTGGTAAAGCTATAAACTATTTAATTTTTAACACTCAATACTTCTATTGCTTTTAATATAGAGTTGTCTGTTTGATTTAAGATTGGATAATACGCATCCTTATCAAACAAGTTCCTTCCTATCAAAGCTTTTAATATCTGTTCAAAGCCTTTTTCATTGCCGGTTACATGAATATTGGTAATTTTTTTTGCTGCCAAATAATTGTTTAATTCCGATACTTCATTCTTATCAATTTTAAACTTTAAAATAAAATCGGCAGCATTTTTATATGTACTTAAAAACCTGTTCCTGTTCTTATCTGTAAACTCAAAAGCAAAGCCATTCAATGCACCGGTATAAAACAAGCGATTAACTATTGGGCTATATTTTACACTATCCAAAGGCACAAAAATATCGGGTACAATACCGCCGCCGCCATAAACTATTTTTCCGCCCGGTGTTTTATATTGTTTGCTCTTGTCTACTTTTATACTGTCGGCATTATATAATTCACCTTGTTCAAATCTCGAATACTCTTCGTTATAATAATCATCTAAACTCTTATTGTAGGGTTTTTGAATGCAGCGGCCGGTAGGTGTATAGTAACGCGCAATAGTCAGGCGCACCGCCGATCCGTCGGGTAGATCAATCTGGTCTTGCACCAAGCCTTTTCCAAAACTTCTTCTACCAATGATGGTTGCTCTATCATTATCTTGTAAAGCCCCTGCTACAATTTCGCTGGCACTGGCACTACCTTCATCAATTAAAACAACCATTTCGTTCTTTTCAAAACCGCCGCGCGATGAGGCATTATAAACTTTTTTTGGATGCGCTTTTCCTTCAGTATAAACGATCTGCAAGCCTTCCATTAAAAATTCATCTGCCAGCTCAACAGCCGTTTTTAAAAAACCACCACCATTGCCGCGCAGGTCTAATATTAGTTTTTTCATGCCTTGTTTATGAAGCGCATTAAAGGCATCTAAGAACTCATCATAAGTAGTGCTTGCAAAACGGCTTATTTTCACATAACCAATAGCTGGTTTTACAATGTAGGCTATATCCAGACTATATAAAGGAATTTTACCACGGGTTATCTTAAAATCAATTGGTTTTTTTACACCGGCCCGTAAAATGGTAACGGTTACCATACTGCCGCTTTTACCTCTTAGTTTATCAAAAACATCTTTGTTGGTTGTTTTTTTCCCGGTTAAATTTTTAGTGTCAACTTTAATAATCTTATCTCCCGCTTTTATGCCAAGCTTTTCAGATGGGCCACCAATTATGGGGTTTATAACACGTATGGTATCATTAATAATATTAAATTCAATTCCTACGCCATCAAAATTGCCTTCTAAAGGTTCATTAACAGCGCTAAATTCAGAGGCCGGTATAAAATCACTGTGTGGGTCAAGACTTTTCAGCATCGAGGTAATGGTCTTATTCTCAAGTTGGGTGCGGTTGACGGTATCTACATACTGCGCTTCAATATAATCCAGTAAATTATTTATTTTAGTGCCACCATTTTTTTTGTGAAAGGCTGTTGGTGTGGAGGAAAGATCTGAGTTAAATGTAAAATAATAGCCTATACCAACACCAAATGCTAAGATCAAGGCAAAATATAAGGGCATTAAAGGATTAAACTTTTTTTGTGAGTTGTTGTCCTGGTTATTTTCTGGTATTAGCACGATCTATTTTGTATCTTTGAATAATAATTCTCAAATGTAATTAATTAGTGGCTTTCATTTTAAATTATAACTTATTTTAGTAAAAAATGGATTTTAAAAATATAATTTTAATTACCGTTATTTTTTTGATGTTCTTTTTTGGGTGTAAAAAGAAAAACACAAAAAGTAATGCAGAGCACCCTGTACCTTATGTGCCAGTTAATATTACTATTTACCCAAATGACCCTCTGAACTTTAAGATTCAGGCAATTGGCGGCTGGATCTATATAAACGGCGGTATTAACGGAATTATTATTTATCGTAAATCGCAACAGGAATTTGTTGCTTTAGAACGCACCTCTTCTTATTTACCCGATAATGCCAATGCGAAGGCTAAAGTAATGTCGGATAATTTTACTTGTAGGGATTCTATCAGCGATTCGCGCTGGCAAATTTTTGATGGCGGTGTTACTCAAGGGCCGGCACAATGGGGGTTAAGGGTATATGGCACAAGTTACGATGGCAACGCCTTAAAAATTAAGAACTAACTTTTAACCTTTTCTGTTTTTTTATTTAATCCTTCCGGAACTTCGTTTTTCCAACTAGTTGTATTTATTAAATGTAGAATGTCTTTTTTAATAAAATCCACAACTATTCTTAGCGAATCAATATTGGGCACACTATTAAAATAAAGCGCCCCACGTAAAAAATGATGCGTACTATCGGTTAAATAAAATTGCACAGACGAGGCGGTATTACCCGCAATATCAAATACCAGGCCGTAAACCTTTGCGCTATCCCTTAAAACGGCAATTTCATCAAGGCCTGTAGCTTTAACCTGGTGTTTGTTGGCAAACTCATGGGCATCTTCCAAATATTTTCCAATATCGTTATTTACTACTTTGTAACTTAAATGTACAGTTGCCCTGTATTTTGGAAACTCTAGGTTTAACCAGCAAGGGTCGGCGCCATTGTGTTTATCCTGTTTCATAACGGCGTAAACCGGTATTTCAAATTTGTAGGGGCAAATACTATCGTATAACCTGTATTCTTTTTCAGGAAAATTAATTCTAAAATAGCCTCTTGGTTTTGGCGAAAAAATCTCTTCCTCCTCATCACAGCTAACTGCACCAAAGCCAATAACAACAAAAAAAGCGTAAAAAATAATTCTATAATTTATACACATAATAGTTACAAAAATATGCTTCCTCATTAAGTATAATGCGGGTTATATTTTTTGTTTTAATTTTTTCATTGTTAATAAGGCAAGCCGGCGCTGTCAAGATTATCCAGGTTGGCACTAGAGTCAAATCCTTTTGTATCAAAACCTACGCCATCTTTACGTTGTAGTATCACAAAACTCTCGCAATTAATTTCTGTTATTTGTTTTTTCGCGCCATCCTTATCGTTCCATTGGCGTGTTTGTATCTTTCCTTCGATGTATACCTGTGTACCTTTTTTTAGAAGTTTTTGTGCGCTCTCGGCTAAGGCCCGCCAAATAACAATATTGTGCCATTCTGTTTGTTCAACGCGGTTACCGGCTTTATCTTTATAAGCATCTGTTGTTGCCAAGCTAAAATGTACACGTGCAATATTTCCTTCTAAATACTTTATTTCAGGGTCTTTCCCTAGGTGTCCAACTAATATAACTTTATTTACTCCGGCCATTTTTCTGGTTTTTTAGATCTTATTTGTAAAATTAAGCTTAACAATAGCCAATTCATATATTTTGGGCGTTCCCATTGTTAAAAACAAGAACAAAGTTTTCAACAATGGGCGGGCTTTTCGCTGCAAGTCCTCGCCAAAGTTTTCTTTCAAAAACCTTTGCCTGCGGGCTTTCCGCTACAATCCCTAACGCAAATTCCGTATTTATCAGTTTAAATCGGTTTTAAAATTTTGCTAAAAAAACAAAAATTAATTTTGTATAAATCAAAACTCTTAGTATCTTTGCCCTCCCGTTTTTTGAGCAGTTATTAGGGAGGAAAGAGGAGATTGAGGATTATTATTATTTTTTTTATAAAAAAGGTGATAATAAATTTGGAGTTAATAAAAGGAATATATACTTT
>JACCXH010000036.1 GCA_013697245.1 Bacteroidota bacterium | reverse complement strand
TCATCTTTTACGCAAATCATCTGCAAGCTTTTTTTAAGGTTATCTACAAATGTCTTGCATCTATTTTGTTTTTTTATCCCTAAAGGTCTTTATTTATAAACACTTTGTGAGTTTAAGTGAACCCTATTTAGCTACCACAAATTTTTTGGCAGCAACAACTTTTCCTTCCAATAATATATTGGCAATATAGGCGCCGCTATCAAAGCCAGAAACATCCATAGAAGCATTGCTTTCTGTTTTAGAGATTTTTGTTTTAGAAACCAAACGTCCTGTAAGATCAAAGATCTGCACTTCATCAAATTTACCGGCGTTTAATTTAGAATCTATTGTCAATAAATTTGATGCCGGGTTTGGATATAAATTAATATCATCTGCAACACCACTCTTAAATTCAAAATTACCTGTTGGTAATAAACTTCCCATTTTCATGCCATTTCCAAAACTGGTTACCCACATTTCGTTTGTATTAAATGGATTAAAGAAAACCCTTTCCGGCTGTTGGAAAGGATAGCTTTGTACAATAGAAAAAGTTGGTGTTGCTGTATTGATATTATTACATTGCCATAAACCATTTGTTTCGGTGGTCATAAAAATTTGATTGGCATTACTTGGGTTGAAAGTACAAGAAGTAACTCTGTCGATAATAGATGTGTTGGTTAATTTAACCCAGCTCACACCACGGTTGGTTGTTTTATACAAACCACCTAAACCGCTTGCCGGGCCGCCCCAACCGCTAAAAACACCGGCGTACCATGTATTTTGTAATGGGTCGTTAGGATCGATCACAATATCTTTTGTCCAATAATACATACCGGTATGCGAAACATCGGTCCAGCTGTTTAATACAGGATCGTAAATGAATACACCTGAACTTGCAGTAAATGCACCGGCACTTGTTCTTCGGCCCGAATAGGTTGCCACTAATTTACCATCGTTCAATACAACCAAACTTACAGGATGTTTTTCGGTGCGTGGTGGGTTTGGTAATAAAGTCCATGTAGATGTACCAAGATTATTAAGATCACTTGACACATAAACCCCACCAACTCCTGTACCGCCGCTATAATGAATAACACTGGCGTAAGCACGGTTACCGTTGTTTGGGTCTACCGCTACCCAAAATACAGGGTGATTGAACACTTTTAAATTTTGCCATGTAGAACCGCTGTTGGTTGAATAAATAATTTTTCCGTTGGGATCTATAGCATCTAACTGCGCATCGGCTAAACGTGTACTTTGGTACATATCGTGAATGTTCGATGTTCCGGCATATAGCGTACCGTTAGTTGGGTGTTTGGCGATACGATACGTTGAGTTGGATGTACTTCCGGCATAGTTAAATGACCAGGAGTTTCCACCATCGGTACTTCTTACACCACGAATATCTGAAAAACAAGAGAACATGGTGGTAGCATTCATCCACTCTACCTGCCAGCAGGTTGTATTTTCAATCCCTACACTTTGATAATTTTGATTGGTTGGTGTATTAGCATTAGCAGGGTGCTGCCCGGTTGGATCTACATAACCTTGCGACCAAGTTGTGCCGCCATTATTTGTTTTATGAATAAAACCAAAGTCTCCAAAAATAACACTTTGCGAATTATTGGGTGCAACGGCAACACCAAATGCACATTCGCCATAACCCCAGTTACGGTCTCCTCCTGCCCCGCTCCAACCGGTAATAATATTTTGATTGGCAGCTGTATTAAAAACATGCGACCAACCAGTACCCGCGTTTGTTGTTTTTAAAACATTTGGATAAGAATTAATATCGCTACCCGCAAGATAAACAGTATTGATATCATTACCAGCCATGCCCACAAACATTGGAAAATCGTTTGTAAGGTTCATACCTGTAGTTACTTTAGAAACCCAGTTTCCCGAGCCATAATCAACCGCATAAACGCCTGTTGCAAATTGATAATAATCAGAACCAACAACACCAACATAAACATTTCCAACAGCACCGGTAATGCAAAAGAAACGTGTAATTGGTCCAACTTTAGCACCGGCAAAAGACCAGATCCTATCTGTAGCCGGCAAACCTGTTATTGCCACCACGTTAAAAGAAGTTCCACCATTTGTTGAAACTAAAACGCCATCATTTGTTCCTATATAAATATTATTGCCATCAAAAAAAACACCGCCCACAACATTTCCTGCACCTGTATTGGTTGCTGTGTGAATGCTGGTAAAAGTATTGCCACCGTTGCTGGAAAAATAAATATTTCCATAATAAGAAATTATTACGCGCAAAGGATTATTATAATCTGCATCAATACTATATGTTTCTTCGGTATTGGTTGGGTTTCCCGGTAACACAGACCATGTTATACCATTGTCGGTACTTTTCATTGGTTGCACCATATTGTTAGCATAACTAATTGAATACAATAAACCTACACTCGAAGTAAAACATACTTTAGAATTATGGCCGCCAATTAATTGCTGAAAATTTACCTGATTATATGAGTTACCAAAATTAGTTGTGTGAAATAATTCACCCATATCGCAAGAAATATAATATTCACTGGTATTTGCAGGATTAATAGCGCAGGCGAAAAGCGCCCCACCACCACCAATGCCTTTTGATGTAAAAGAGGTTGGTTGCGCGAAAAATAAATAACCAAAGGCAAGAAACAAGAGTGTAGATAGTTTTTTCATGGGGCTTACGGGTTTTAGTTATCATGAAATTACTAAATAAATTTAGATTTCAAAACAAGAAGTCATTTTAATTCGACCTTCTAATGACTTATGACAATTTTTTTAATGGAGTTTTGTCCTGTATAGTTAAAACCCATCTTTAAAAAATAAATACCATTTTTTAAAGGCTCTGTATTTATAAGCAATTCATCTTCTTTTAATACATTCGTATTGATCTGAAGTAATTCGCCCATCAAATTATAAATTTCAATTGTAGTTATGTTTTTTCCAACAACAACCATGCTTGAGTTAGCAGGATTTGGATAAACCATTGCCAATGCATCTGTTGTATTTTCTTTAAGACCTACAGCTTTTATATTCCAGCCAATTTCTTTTAATATTCCCAACTCCCATGGAGCCGGAATTCTTACGGTATCGCCGGCACCCCAGTAATACGACATAATTGTGTTGGCATACGATTGATGAATGTGCAAAAGATCAACACCTAATGTATAGGTACCCGCTCCACCAGCCAATCGTATAGGGGTGTTAGAGTGCGAAGGATTTGCATAAAGTGGTCCGCTAAAATATACTGCACCATTCTTAATACTATCTCCTAAAGCACTAGAATTTTGTGGAGCGCATGTTGTAAGTAAATTACCGGATGCTTTTATAATGTATTTATCAAAGATGCTTGGCACGCTATCTTGTCCACGCCAAGGAAAAGATGGCGATATCGGAATGGCAGATGGAGGTATATTTCCAAAAGACCCTATTCCGTTTGCATCCACATAACCATCGCTGTAAAATCCTAAGCCATGACCAATTTCATGCATAGCAGTTGAAATAAAATCGGTTTTATTTGCCGGTGGTTTTCCTGTGCCAAAATAATAAGGAGTATATAAATTAAAATAAATATCCATATCATACTCGCCAGTGTTAATTTCAGATCCCGCCAATTGATTAGCGAGTGTACTTACATATAAAGTATTTGGAACCGGAGCGTTGGTAAAGTTTTTTCTTCCATTTGCAAACGTGATCGCGGAAAAAGGTAAGAAAGATGCATTCACAATAAAAACATTTACTTTAACCGGAACAGTAATTTGCAAATAGTTACTCCACTTTTGTCCGGCAATCGTAAGAGCAGTTGCAAATCCTGCAGGTTGTGTGCCGGTAATATTAAATGTAAATGTGCTAACCTGCGCGTTAATACTGATAGAAAATAATACAGCAAATAAAAGAGTAATTTTTTTCATGAGATATTGATTTGATTTTAAAAACAAAAGGCTACCATTTGGTAGCCTTTAAAATTCTAGTGATGTTCTTCACCATGTGTAGCCTCAGTTTGCTGGGCTTCTTCACCATGGTGATTTTTTAATTCTTTTTGTTGATCGATAAAGATTTTATCAACACGCGTTACGTTACGCGGGTAACCGGAGTATACACCTTCAACTAAAATAATGAAGATGGCATATAAAATAAAAGTAATGTAAGGTAACAATATAATGTATTTAAAGAATTTAACCTCGTGGCCTAAGTGCATAAACCATAAAACAATGGCAGCAGCTTTTACAACAGTTAAACCAATAAATAATACTTTTAACCATAATGCACCTGTCCAACCATGGCCCGGAGCCATAGATCCAATAGCTAATTCAAAAATGGTAATGAAAAGCATTACCCAAAAAACTTTCCACAAAACTTTGCGGGCAGCTTTACCATGTGCCTCATCATGGTTAGACATTGTTTCGTAATGAGGATAATCGTCGTGAAATTCTGACATAATATTAAGTTTTAAAATTCTTTAATTAATAAAATTACAATAAGTAAAAGAAGGTAAATACGAATACCCATACAAGATCTACAAAGTGCCAGTATAGACCAACTTTTTCAATCATTTCGTAATGGCCGCGTTTTTCGTAAGTGCCTTTTAAAACGTTTAAGAAAATGGTTAAGTTAATGATCACACCAGAGAATACGTGGAAACCGTGGAAACCCGTAATAAAGAAAAAGTAATTGGCAAATTGCGGAACGCCATATTCATTAACCGCCATAGTTGCACCATGGTAAACTTCTTTAACATACTTGCTTGTAGCAGGGTCCCAAACATTTCTCCAGGCACCGCCGTGACCTTCAGGACCACCAACGTGTGTACCGGTAATAAAATGATACCACTCCCAGGCTTGAGAACCAACGAATAAGGCACCACCAACAATTGTCCAGAACATCCAAACAGTTACGCCTCTTCTATCCATACGGTGACCAGCCTCAACAGCTAATACCATGGTAACAGAAGACATAATTAAAATAAAGGTCATTAAACCTACATAAGCCAAAGGCAAATGTTGTTCGATGAAAGGAAAGTGAGTAAAAACGTTCTCTGCTTTTGGCCAAACCTCGGCATATTTATGACGGATAAATCCGTAAGAAACCAATAAACCACCAAAAGTTAAAGCATCAGAAACCAAGAAAAACCACATCATCATTTTTCCGTAACTTACTCTAAAGGGCGATTGACCACCATCCCAAGCTGCTTTTGCATCAAATTCTGCTACGTGCGCCATATTTAAATTTAATTAATGTTAAAAAATTCTGTTGCAATATTAACGATAAAAATATAAAAACAAAAACAAATACACCCATAAAATATCAAGAAAATGCCAATAAATTGCAGTTAGCTCAATTCCAAGGCTATCAGAAGACGAATATTTTTTCAACAGTAATTTTGTTAATGAAACTATTAAGGCTATTAAACCACCTGTCATGTGCGCCAAATGCAGGAAAGCGATGATTATTAAAAAAGACCCCGAAGCATTACTGAATTTTCCTCCAAAATAGATCCCTTGTGCCGCCAATTGTTTCCAACCCTTGTATTGCGTATAAAAAAAGGCAAAACCAAGCAATAAGGTCAGCAATAGGGCAATGCTAGTAAGCTGAAAGTTATCTTTTTTTATTGCTTTTTGCGCAAGGAACATCGTTAAGCTGCTAGTTACAATAAGCGCTGTGCTTATTAATAAAATTGGCGGTAGTTGAAACACCAGCCAATTACCATTTTGTGCCCTAACAACGTAGGCGCTGGTTAAACCTGCAAAAAGCATCACTATGCTTACTATGCCTATCCAAAGCAAGGGTTTTGCCGCTTTGCGTTTAGCCAACCGCAACTCTTCTTTATGAGGTTTTTCTTTTTTAATTTTCGCTTCCACTTTTTTAATTTTTATGATTTTGTCATTAATGCTAATTGAACAACCGGTAAATAAACCAGAGTAACTAAAAATAATTTTTTTGCATAGGCGTCCGTTGGTAAACGGTAAAAATTATATGCTTGCAATAACAGGGCAAAGCCACATATTACACAAACGCTCACGCTAATTATACCCACAAATTGAAAAACAAAAGGAAAAATACTTGTTATTAATAGAAAAACAGAATAGATCAATATCTGAAACTTTGACGCATCATCTTTTCCGCCTTTTGATGGTAATAAATGAAATCCTGCTTTTGCATAATCATCATTATTGAACCATGCTAAAGCCCAAAAATGAGGGAATTGCCAAACGAATTGAACCATAAATAAAAGGAATGCAAAAAAAGATATCTCACCAAAACCCTCTGTAGCGGCAACCGCTCCAATAAGTGTTGGTAAGGCTCCGGGAAAAGCGCCAATAAATACTGATAGAGGCGTAACCCTCTTCAATGGTGTATAAACGACTGCATATAAAATAATAGATACAAAACCTAATATGCCACATAAAGGGTTGGTAAAGATCCACAGTAAAATAGTTCCGGCAATACCAAAAATAGTACAAAAAATAAAAGCTTCTGTATCTGATAAGACACCTAATGGCATTGGACGATTCTTTGTCCTGTCCATCAAACGATCCAGATCTTTTTCGATGATTTGATTAAACCCATTTGCAGCTGAAGTTACCAACAAACCACCAACAGTTATAGCAAAAATGGCATTTACATTATACTCTTTTGCAACTGTAAAATAGGTGATTATGGCCGAAAATACAACCAAAGATCCTAATCGAAACTTTGTTAACTTAAGAAAACCCGAAAACTTCGAATAACTTGGGCTTGCTGTATTATTGTTGGTATTTTCCAAATGCGCTGCAAATTTAGAACTATTATTAATAATAAGGCCGAATGCAACTCAAAAAAAATATTAGCGTAAAAGAATAAAACAGGCAAAAAGTCAAGAATTTCTCTTCTTTTTTTTAAATGTTAAAAAAATTAGGTAGTAATTAAAATATTTTTCTATTTTTGTGGCGATAATAAATCTAAACTTTAAAGATGAATTCAAAATTTTTACGTACGATAGGGGCCGGTTTATCGGTGGCTGTAATTTTAACAAGCTGCGATGGGCTTGGAAAAATGCTAAAAAAACAAAAAGACATTAAATATATAGTGTCTCCAAATCCAATTGAAATGCATGGAGACAGCATTCAATTCAGTGTTAATGGTAAATTTAACCCTAAGTTATTTGCTAAAAAAGTGACTTTAACGCTTACGCCGGTTGTAAAAGGCAATGGTGGAGAGAAAGCTTTAAAGCCAATTGTATTAGTAGGTGAAAAAGCCACAGGATCGGGCCAAAAAATTGGCTATTCTACTGGTGGTACTTTCAACTATACTTCAGAGAAATTTGCTTACGAGCCATATATGCGCAACGCTAAAGTTGAAGTGCGTGCTGTTGGTACCGTAAAAAAGAAAGAGAAAAAATTTGATCCTGTTGAGTTAGCAGACGCAACTATGGTTACTTCTTTACTAGTTCGCAACGACGAAAAAGGAATCATGGGTAAAGATGCATTTGTTAAAACTGTTCCTGTAAATCAAACTACTCATATATATTATACAATAAATGCATCAAACGTTCGTCCGGCTGAAATGAAATCAGAAGAGATGAAAGCAGTTAATGATTTTATTTCTAAGAACTTAAGCTCACCTTGGTACGAATTTAAAGGTATCGGTGTTTCAGCTTACGCTTCGCCCGATGGTGAAACTGATAAAAATGAGCATCTGGCGCAAGATCGTGCAAAAACAGGATCTGCTGCTGTCATGAGCGAATTCACAAAAAATAAAAACAAAGAAATCACTTTTGGTAAAACTAAAGAACAATATGCCGTTGGTACTACTAAAGAAGATTGGGAAGGTTTTAAATCTTTAATGGAAGCTTCTACAATGGCTGACAAAGATCTTATCTTACGTGTTTTAACTATGTACTCAGATCCTGAGCAACGCCGTAAAGAGATCAAAAATCTTTCTAAAACTTATGTTGAATTAGCTGAAAAAGTATTACCAAAATTACGTCGTTCTGAAATTACTATCAACGTTGACAAAAAATCACGTACTGATGAGCAGATCACTAAGTTAATGACCTCTAATCCTGATAGCTTATCTATTGAAGAGTTATTATACGGTGCTAATTTAACTACTGATATCAATACTAAAGTTCAGGTTTATACTTCTGCTGAAAAACAATATCCGGCAGATTGGAGAAGCGCTAACAACTTAGGTGTTGCATTATTATTACAAAATAAAGTTTCTGAAGCCGGCGCGGCATTTAAACGTGCTTCTGCTATCAATGCTTCACAAGCTGAGGTTAACAACAACTTAGGTATCATCGAAGCTAAGAACGGTAACCGCGTAGCGGCAATGGAACTTTACAAAAAAGCAGGTGGTGCCCCTGAAACAAAATATAACATGGGTATCTTAGATGTACGTAACGGTAAATATTCTGATGCAGTTGGTGAGTTTGGTGACTACAAAGGTCATAACAAAGCATTAGCACAGTTATTAGCAGGTACTCCAGGTGCTGTTAAAGAAACGATTGATGCAAGCAACGAAAAAGAAATGGGATATAGCTACTACTTAAAAGCAGTTGCTGCTGCCCGTGTAGGAAACAATGCGGATGTTCTTAGCAATTTAAAAACAGCTATCGAAAAAGATGGCGCTTTAAAAGCTTATGCAAAAGACGATGTTGAATTCGTGAAATTACGTGCTGATGCAGGATTTACCGGAATGGTAAACTAATCCAAAAATAAAATTTAAAAAACCTTCTCCACAAGAGAAGGTTTTTTTTTGCTCAGCCTTATCCTATCCCGTTAGCTATCGGGACTTTCCATAGGAGAAGGACTTTTACTATATTTACATCAATAAACTTAATACCATGTCGCAATTTCCAGAAACAGAATTGATCTTAAGCTCCGAGAACAGGGTATATCATATTAATTTACGAAACGAAGATATTGCAGATGATGTTATTGTTGTTGGTGATCAAAATCGTGTAGCACAGATCTCTTCATTCTTCTCTAAAATAGATTTTAAGACCGAACACAGAGAATTTATTACGCATACAGGCACTTTTAATGGTAAAAGAATTACCGTTCTTAGCACCGGCATTGGCACAGATAATATTGATATTGTTTTGAATGAATTAGACGCTGCCGTAAATATTAATTTAGAGAAAAGAGAATTAAATCCGGTTCATCGCCAATTAAATATCATTCGCTTAGGCACAAGCGGTGCATTACAAGGCGATATTCCTGTAAACGGTTTGGTGGCAAGTTCACACGGTATTGGATTAGATGGGCTTTTAAACTTTTATGAAAGCTGGAAAACAATAAACGAAAATGAAATAAGCGAAGCTTTTATTAAACATACTAACTGGCAACCAAATTTACCTTACCCTTATTGCGTTGCCGCAAGTAACTCCCTACTAAATAAATTTAAAGAAGGTACACACGTTGGCATCACTGCTACAGCACCCGGTTTTTATGGTCCGCAAGGCAGACAGATTCGTTTAAAGGCTTCTGCACCCAACTTAAATGAATTGCTTACATCTTTTAAATTAGGTGATAAAAGAATCACCAATTTTGAAATGGAAACCTCTGCCCTATATGGTCTTGGAAAATTATTAGATCATAATTGCTTAACCGTTTGCGTAATTATTGCCAACCGCGTACGTAAAGAATTTACAAGTGATTATAAAAAAAGTGTAGAGGTACTTATAGAAAATTGTTTAAACAAACTCTCAAATTAAGATATGACGCGCAGCCAGCTAATAGAACAAATAAAAATAAAAAAGAATTTTTTATGTGTAGGCCTTGATCCTGATATTGAAAAAATACCAAAACATATTTTAGCAAACGAAGACGATCCTATTTATGAATTTAACAAACGTATCATTGATGCCACCGCCGATCATTGCGTTTCATTTAAACCTAATACAGCTTTTTACGAAGCTTACGGTTTGCTAGGAATAGCCAGCCTTGAAAAAACTTTAAAATACATTAAACAAAATTATCCCGAACATTTTTTAATTGCCGACGCCAAACGCGGCGACATTGGCAATACAAGCACCATGTATGCAAAAGCTTTTTTTCAGCGTTTAAATTGTGATGCCATTACTGTTGCGCCCTACATGGGAAGCGATTCGGTAAAACCATTTTTAAATTACGAAAATAAATGGGCTATTGTTCTGGGCTTAACGAGTAACGAAGGCTCTGCAGATTTTCAGCAACAAAAAATAAATGGTAAAGAATTATATTTAAATGTAATTGAAACCTGCGCAAGTTGGGGAACTAAAGATAACATGATGTTTGTGGTTGGCGCTACAAAAGCAGAAATGTTAAGCCAGATAAGGCAGATAGTACCTGAGCATTTTTTATTGGTTCCCGGTGTTGGTGCTCAGGGCGGAAGTTTATCCGAAGTTTGTAAGCATGGTTTAATAAAAGATATTGGATTATTAGTTAACTCCAGTCGCGGGATTATCTATGCCTCTGGTGGAAAAGATTTTGCGGAAAAAGCTGCAGAAGAAGCAAAAAAAATGGCAAATGAAATGAAACAATTTATAAAATAGAATTAATATGGAAGAAAATCAAAACCAGCCGCATTTAGATATTGAATTGAGCGAAGAAATTGCTGAAGGAATTTATTCTAATCTTGCTATCATCACCCACTCGCAAAGTGAATTTGTGATCGACTTTATTAAAATTATGCCGGGCGTACCCAAAGCAAGAGTAAAATCACGTATTGTATTAACACCACAGCACGCAAAGCGTTTGGTGAAGGCATTGGCAGATAATATTCAGAAATTTGAACAGACCAACGGAAAGATAAAAGATCTTGAAAACGGTTTCCCAATGAATTTTGGCGGACCAACGGCACAAGCATAACTAAAAATAAGATAATTGCAGATCTTAAAAAATATATTTTCCGATATATTCAAAAAACCTTCATTATATCTTTTTGTTGTAATAATTATTTTTAGCGTAGACAGGTGCCAACGCTGGGTAAATTTCGAAAAAGACAATTTCCCTTTTGTTTATGATGTTGATCAGTACTATTCTTATTTGCCCGCCGCATTTATTTATCACGACCTTAGCTTTTCTTACCCCCACGCTTATTGGACCACCAAATTAGAAAATGGCAACAGCATTCCGAAAGTAACCATTGGCATGGCTATTATGTATAGCCCCTTTTTTTTTATTGGTGACCTCATTGCAAAAAACAGTAGCTACAAAGCCGACGGTTATTCGCTACCCTACAAATGGAGCATACATTTTGGTTCTATTTTATTTTCATTATTTGGCTTATGGTTCTGTCGAAAAAATTTACTTCATTTTTTTTGTGAGCGGGTAACTTTAA
The DNA here is from genome assembly GCA_013697245.1 of Bacteroidota bacterium. Classification (GTDB taxonomy): domain Bacteria; phylum Bacteroidota; class Bacteroidia; order B-17B0; family Aurantibacillaceae; genus Aurantibacillus. The sequence goes on along the minus strand of JACCXH010000036.1, from coordinate 41,169 downwards.
TTACACTCATCTGTATTTATTTTGGCACCAACCTGTTTTATTACACTTACGGTTTTGGCGAAATGCCTCACGCCTATTTGTTCTTTATCTTTTCTTTATTTATTTATTTTGTTTTAAAATGGCATAAGAACAGAGATGTTAAAAGTTTTTTAATATTTACTTTCCTGGCCGGATTTTCAACACTCATCAGGCCTACAGAATGTATGATCTTATTATTTCCACTTTTGTTAGGTGTAAAAAATTCTAAAGACATCAAAGAAAGAATACAGATCTTTTTATCCTATAAATTTAAACTGCTGTTTGCATTCTTGCTTTTTATCTTCCCTTTCTTTTTACAAATGCTTTATTGGAAAGTATATGCCGGCCAGTGGCTTTTTTTCTCATACGGCAAAGAGCGTTTCTTTTTTGGCGATCCGCAAATAATCAATTTTCTTTTTAGTTTCAGAAAAGGTTGGTTGATCTATACACCAATTATGTTGTTTGCCGTTGTAGGAATTATTTTACTGCGAAAAAAGGCGGCAGATCTTTTCATCTTTACGATCCTTTATTTTATCCTTAATATTTATTTGCTCAGTTGTTGGTGGGACTGGCCTTTTGGCGGCTCATTCGGCTGCAGACCATTGATACAGCATTATGCTTTTTTTGCTTTTGCTTTTGCCGCATTTCTTAACTGGTATTTTGAGATCTTTAAAACAAAACTAATTTTAAACGTCGCCATGCAGTTTATTTTGTTCGTTATTTTTTATTTAATGATCAACCTTAACTTTGATCAATCATGGCTATATAAATATGCTATTATTCCATCAGACGGGCTAACAAAAGAAGCCTACTTCTATATTCTTGGTAAAGAAAAATTTACAATTTCTGATTCTGCAGAATTCAGAAAACAAAAAAGAGTGATCGTTAACCGTGAAGAGATGCTAAATGGTAAACGTGATTAAAAAGAGCTATTGCTTTACAATTTTAGCAGTACGTATCTGTCCGTTAACTTTTAATTGTGCAATGTAAACCCCTTGTGGCAGGTCGTATACAGGTATTTCTGCTTTATATTTACCCGGAGTTTGTTTGTCCTCATTGAAAATGGTTTTTATTTCCTTACCGGTAACATCAAATAATTTTAATTCACACACAGAAGTTTCGGTTAAATTATAGATCATAAAAGCCATGTTGCTTGAAGGTTGCGGATACACTTTTTCAATACCATCTTCAATAACCGTTTCTTTTATCCCTGTATTAATATCCGGCCCCATTGTTACATCATCAATAATAGCCCAGGTTCCTGTTACAGGTATGTGAACACCTTGCGCATCAAAACTTTGTCCGGATAAATAAATACTCACAAAAACGGTATCGGCGCTTGTAATAGGAAAAGTTGTGAAATTAAAACTGGCAGTAAATTGTTTGTACACCGAAGTTGAGCTTGTTGTGTAGGAATAAGCGATCGCGTAAGGCGAGTTGGTAGTTGTTTGATACAAATATGGATTAAAAACCAAGGAATCCCCTGCAACAATATTACATTTATACCAACCTTGTACTGATGATGGTAAACCTACCGTTGAAAAAACGCCCAGTGCTGCACCTTGCACACTGTAACTTGCACCACTTAATCCACGGATATAAGCAGCGTGGCTACCAGTGTGAGAAGCTGATGTATCGCGGATCTGGTAAGAACTATAATTATAAAAATTAGTGTTCCAATTATTAGGCTTGTTGGCCGTAACAGACTCAAAGCTTGGGTTAAGTATCTGGCTTTTTGTTTGTAAACTGATAATGGCTAAAGCAAAAAGTAAAATTTTCTTCATAAATATCGTGTTGTGGTTATTAAATCATACGCATTTCGATAAGAAATGGTTGGTTTTTATACTTTAAATATAAACAAAAGTTTCGTTTTTGTTGAAAAAACAAGTTCAATAAGCAGTTTAAGCTAACTATTTTTATAAAAAAGAGATTTATTATGACCGAACTAAGACTGCACCTTAAAATTGCCGACCTGTTAAAGATTGACTCGAAAAGTGTTACTGCAACAATTGAACTTTTAGATGAGGGAGGAACTGTTCCATTTATATCGCGTTACCGTAAAGAAGCTACCGGAAGTTTAGACGAAGTGCAGATCATGCAAATTCGCGATGAGATAGAACGCTTGAGACAATTAGAGCAACGCCGCGAATCGATCTTAAAATCAATTGATTCACAAAATAAATTAACTCCTGAGTTGAAGGAAAAAATTCTTGATGCCGAAACATTAAGCAAACTCGAAGATCTTTATTTACCATACAAACCAAAACGTCGCACCAAAGCCACTATTGCAAAAGAAAAAGGTCTGGAGCCATTGGCTCAATTAATCTTAGAACAAAAAAATAATTCTGTTCTGCAAGAAGCGGAAAATTTTATCTCCGAAGAAAAAGAAGTTGCTTCTGCAGAAGAAGCCTTGCAGGGCGCGCGTGATATTATTTCGGAAATAATGAGCGAAGATGCTTTGATACGTGAAAACATGCGTGAACTTTTTAAAAGAACCGCTACTATTAAAAGCAGCGTTATAAAAGGAAAAGAAGAGGCCGGCGAAAAATTTGAAGATTATTTTGAGTGGGAAGAGAAATTAATGAACTGCCCTTCGCACCGTTTATTAGCCATGCGCAGAGGAGAAAAGGAAGACATTTTAATTTTAGATATTACCGTTGATGCAGATGAAGCGATTGCTATTGCCGAGAAAAAAATGATCACCTCACGGGGCGAAGCCGCTAATCAAATAAAGCAGGCGATTGAAGACGGCTATAAGCGTTTATTACATCCCGGTATTGAAGCGGAGATGCGTATGATGACTAAACATTTAGCCGACGAAAAAGCTATTGTGGTTTTTGCGGATAATTTGCGTGAATTATTATTAGCACCACCATTAGGCCAAAAAGCGATCTTAGGATTGGACCCCGGCTTTAAGTCCGGCTGCAAAGTAGTGGCATTAAATAAACAAGGAAAGTTGTTGGAAGAAACCGTTATCTATCCGCATGAACCGCAACGAAAAACTGTTGAAGCAGAAATGGTAGTATTGGCCTTTTGCCAAAAACACAACATAGAGGCAATTGCTATTGGTAATGGAACTGCCTCACGCGAAACAGAACAATTCATTCGCAACATTGATATTCTACCAAAAGAAATTTCTGTTATTGTTGTTAGCGAAGCCGGTGCATCTGTATATTCGGCCAGCGAAGTTGCCCGTGAAGAATTTGCAGCTTACGACCTAACGGTTAGAGGTGCAGTGTCTATTGCAAGAAGACTAGCCGATCCACTTGCCGAATTAGTAAAGATCGATCCTAAATCAATTGGTGTTGGTCAATACCAGCATGATGTAGACCAAACACAGTTAAAAAATAAATTAGATGAAGTTGTTGGTGGTTGTGTAAATGCTGTTGGTGTTGAATTAAACACCGCTTCTAAACAATTGCTTTCATACGTATCAGGTATTGGTCCGGTGCTGGCGCAAAACATTGTTGATTACCGCAATGAGCATGGCGAATTTAGATCGCGAAAACAATTAAAGGAAGTTCCGAGAATGGGAGAAAAAGTATTTGAGTTATGCGCCGGTTTTTTACGCGTTAAAAATGGCGTTCATCCTTTAGATAAAAGTGCGGTTCATCCTGAAAGTTATTATATAGTAGAAAAAATGGCGGCAGACCATAATTGTAGTATTGACGAACTGATAGAAAATAAAGATATCAGAAAACAAATACAGCTTTCAAAATATATTACCGAAACAATTGGTTTACCAACTTTAAAAGATATTTTATTAGAACTAGAAAAACCCGGGCGTGATCCTCGTAAAAGTTTTGAAGTATTTAGCTTTGATGAGAACGTTCACAAAATTTCAGATCTGCACGAAGGCATGCGCTTACCGGGCATTGTAACCAACGTAACTAATTTTGGAGCGTTTGTGGATGTGGGTGTTCACCAGGATGGATTAGTTCATATTTCTCAATTAGCCGACGAATTTGTAGATGACCCTAATAAAATTGTAAAGGTTGGTCAACAGGTTTGGGTAACAGTTAGTGAGGTAGATGCGAAAAGAAAACGTATTGCGTTAAGCATGAAGGGCGAAACACAAAATGTAAAAGCAGCAAAACCAAAAGTGGCGAAAGAAGAAGAATATAATCCAAACGATATTAATAGCGCGTTGGCCGCTTTAAAAAATAAATTCAAAAAATAAATAAATAAATAAATGGCAAAAATTGAACAATTAACGTGTCCGGCCTGTGGAGCACATGAGGTGAAAAGTATTGGTGGCGTTAATTATCAATGCGATTATTGCCATAGCACTTTTATTGTAAAAGCCGATAACCCATTTCATAAATTCAATTTTGATCCTGATATATTTAGTTCGCAGAATGTTGAGACCATAAATCAAATGAAAATAACAGCGGTTAAACCCGTAAAGTTGTTTGTAGTTATTATGGTGGCTGTAGCATTAATAGGTGTTGGCGTAGCATCTTTTGTATTAACAACAGTTAGTAATGCAACCAAAAGTACTTCCACTTTTTTTGGCGATTGGCAAAAACCAAATATAGATAATTATAATTGCCTGGTTGGCAGCAAAGGCGCAGTAGTTTGGCTGGTATTAAAAACGCAGACAAATAAATTAGACAGCGTTAAATATTTGCTACGGTTAATTGATCCAATTACAAAAAAAATAATGGTAGAAGAACCATTGGGAAAACCAAAAGCATGGAAAGAACTCTTCAATCAATCAAAACAATTTGACAACGATTTTTATGTGGCCAATGATACCGCGTACAATATCTCTGAAGATGGCGGTATCCAGGGATTTGATCTATATACCGGCAAAAGATTATTTGGGAATGAATGGTTTCAAAGTAAATTTCAGCAGCTAAAAGATGGCATTTCAAAAATTGACAAACAGTATTACAAGAAACGTGTAAAGTTAACTTCTGCAGCCGGTGACGATCTTTATTATTACCTTGATTCAAAATTATTAATCGGCGAGAAAGAAGATGAAAAAGCAGAAAGAGACAAACCGGTTTTTACAGAAGAAATATATCTTTCACAAAACAAAAAATCACAATTATATCTTTGTAATAAGCAAAGACGGTCTAACGAAAGCTATTATATTTCTGACAGTTACATTGAACAATTTAAGGAAAGAAGTTCATATATGAGGACCTATATCAAAAGCATTAAGCCTATTGGCGAAGCCCTTTACGCCAAGGCATTGCCAATAAATGAATACAACAATAACTTATTGTTTTTTTATGCTTCTGATTTTTCGAAAAATGCTGATGGTGTATTAGCCCTTGTAAATAAAGAGGGTAATTTTGCCTGGAAAAATACCGATACCACCTTTAAAAAAATAGTTAAAGAAAATACAAGCGATAATATTTACCTAAACTATAATTTAAATAAAGATCTTTTGGTAATAAACATTAACAATAGCGGCCATCAAAGCGTTGGCGTTGACCTAAAAACAGGCAAAACTAAATTTGTTTTTAAGCAGTCTTATTCGATCGATTAGTTATGGAAAATTTTGGCCTTATTGGAAGATCGTTGTCACATTCATTTTCCCGATCGTATTTCGAAAAAAAATTTAAAGAGCTCGGCTTGAATGATCACCGCTATTTAAATTTCGAGTTAAATACCATTGATGGATTTAAAAATGTACTTACTACAGAAAATTTAAAAGGCTTAAATATCACCAATCCTTATAAAGAAAGTATTTTACCTTTTTTAGATACACTAAGCGCAGAAGCTAAAGAAATAGGCGCGGTAAATTGCGTTAAGATCGAAAACAAAAAAACAACCGGTTACAATACAGATGCCTATGGTTTTGGGCAAAGCATAAAACCATTTTTAGACACTACCCATCAAAGGGCTTTAATATTGGGAACCGGCGGAGCAAGTAAAGCAGTAGGCTATGCCTTAAAAAAAATTGGTGTAGATGTTTTTTACGCCAGCTCTTCCGCGAAAAAAACTGTTCATACTTTTTTTTATAGCGAAATAAATGAAAGGGTGATGGAGGCGTTTAAACTTATTGTTAATACAACACCTTTAGGTTTGTTTCCTGATATAAATGGTTCCCCTAACCTGCCCTATCATCTTTTTACGGATAAACATTTAGCATACGATCTTATTTATAATCCCGAACAAACAACTTTTTTAAGAAAAGCAAAAGAAAAAGGGGCTACAACTATTAACGGACTAAGCATGCTGCAATTACAGGCAGAAAAAAGTTGGGAAATATGGAATAACATATGATCTTTATGGAATTAGGATAAGCTTGCGTCTGATTATTAAGAATGCCTCACGTTAAATTATATATTCTTTTTCTGTTTTTTAGTTTGGCTTTTCATAATGCAAGCGCACAAACTGAAACGCTTTTAATAAAAGGAAAGATAACTGAAATTGGCACTAACAAAGCCATTGAAAATGTTGCGGTGCAAGTATCTAACGCGCCCTATGCAACCTCTACAAACAAAAAAGGAGAATTTAAATTACAGCTTCCTAAAAAAGCCCTTTATAAATTATTAATTTCTCATACAAGTTACCAAAGCTTTATTAAAGAAGTAAAAACGGGTTCTTCTGATACAATTGATATAAACATTTCTTTACAACAACGTTCTAATTTGTTGGATAGCATTTCCGTGTATGCTGTGCACAAGCCAGAAACACTTGTAGCCAAAACAAACTACAGTATTTTTGATTTTGATTTTTATGAAGACAAATTGATCTTGCTCACTGCAGAAAGGTCGCTGGCAAAAGCACAAATCCAGCTCTCTACCTATGAAGGAAAAATAATCTCCTCTTTTGTGCTCCCAAAACAAGCAGGCGAAGCAAAACATTTTTTTCACGATTATGAAGGCTATACAGATATTATTTGTAAAGATTCTATTTTTAGGTTAGATGTTTTGAATACCGAATTAATGGTAATGCCCATTAGCCATAAAGACTTTAACCATTTTATTGAGCCAATTGCAGATAGCGCCAACAACAATTATTATTACCATGACAATTGGGAAAAATATCCCATGTTTAATTATTATTATTTAAAAACAAACGATTCGCTTAATCACTTATTGTCAACCATCACCAACGCTGACCTAATGAAATTATATAATTTAGAATATTATTACCTCTCACCAAAAATGCAGGTAGAAGCCAGGAAAATTGCACAATATTATAAAACAGATAAACGAATTATTGCAGCCCTTATGAGTGGCTTTACGCAGAGCATGTTCTACGAACCACTTTACGCACCTATTTTTATTTTAAAAGACACCATTTGTATCTTTAATCACCACAACGATTTTTTATACCATTACAATAAACAAAACAAGCTGATAGATAGCGTTAGCATTTCATACCACCATCCAAAAAATTGGCGCGAATGGAAGAAACAATTATTTGTAGATGAGCTTTCAAATAAAGTGTACGCTTTTTTTAGTAAAGACGGTCATCATTATTTAAAAGAGATCAATTATCAAAACGGCCAAGAAGTAATGACCTACAAGTTAAAGCACCACAGTGCCGAAAAAATTAAGATCAAAGATGGTTATGTATATTATGTATACAGGCCTTTTGATAGCACCCAAGAACGCTTTTTGTACCGCGAAAAAATAGAATAACAGTTTCATTTACCGTTGCAATTATAAAATTTGGGGTTAAGGTTTATTTAATTAAATTTGGTAAACAAAGTCAATTTCATGAAACAACAATTATTCTACCAAAACACTCTTAAGAATTTAAAAAACATTTTTACATCCCTTACAGGAAATTATTTTTTAGTTGTTGTTTTACTGATCACTTTTTCTATTGAACAGTATAAAGGACAAAGCTGGACAGCAATTACAACCATCGCACCTGATACTTGTGCCGGCGTGATGCTTTTATTATCGGATGGCTCAGTAATTGTAAAAACAACTACCGGCGGCGGCGATGGCATAGGCAATACCTGGAATAAATTAACGCCGGATGCGAGTGGAAGTTATATAAATGGAACCTGGTCTACTATTGCCCCAATGAATAAAACTCGCCTTTATTTTTCATCGCAAATACTTAAAGATGGGCGTGTATATGTGGCAGGTGGCGAATACGGAACAGGTAAATCTTTTGGTGAAATATATAACCCCATTACAAATACCTGGACAATGACGCCTCCTCCGGGAGTTGTAAGTGATGCTAATTCGGAAATATTACCCGATGGCAGGGTATTACAAGCACTGGTAACAGGAAGTTTAAAAACAAATGTGATATATAATCCATTAACTAATAGTTATTCTCCGGGGCCAACTTGTCTTGGAATTCATAACGAATCTTCCTGGGTAAAATTACCTGATAATAGCTTTATCTTTATTGATAGGCTTAGTACCAATTCTGAACGTTATATTCCTTCTCTTAATTCATGGGTTGCAGATGCAACAGTTCCGGTTTCATTATATGACCCTTTTGGTGACGAAACCGGACCGGCTTTTTTATTACCGGATGGCAGGGCATTTTTTATTGGCTCTACGAATAAAACTGCTTATTATACACCATCCGGTACAAATAGTCCGGGCACTTGGTCTGCCGGCCCGTTAACCCCAAGCGCAAGCGGCGCACCCGATGCTGGCGGTGCCATGATGCCAAACGGAAAAATTATTTGCGCACTTTCGCCAACACCAACATCCACAAATCATTTTCCAACACCAACTACCTTTTATGAATTTGATTACCTTACAAATACATTTACCGCAATTAATACACCTCTTGGAACTCCTACTTTAAATGTTGAATGTTACCTTACTAATTTTCTTGATCTGCCTGATGGAACTATTTTGTATGGACAACAAGGTGAGAAACAATATCATGTTTATACACCAAGTGGGCCACAGCTTGCCGCAGGGCAACCAACCATAAGTAACATTATTCAAAACGGTTGTAATTCATTTACAATAACAGGTATGCTTTTTAACGGCATTGGCGAAGGTGCAGAATACGGTGATGATTGGCAAATGGCAACTAACTATCCAATTGTTAGATTGAACTCCGGAACGAATGTGTACTATGCCCGCACATTTAATTGGAACCGAACCGGTGTGCAAACCGGAACATTGCCTGATACAACTCAATTTACCTTGCCCGCCGGTTTACCACAAGGCACCTATTCTCTTGTAGTTATAGCCAATGGTATTAGTTCAAATCCTGTAACATTTATTCCATTTCCAATAATGAACAGTACATTAGCGCCGGCAGGTATTTGCAGTAATAATTTATTTACCTACACTCCAAGCAGCGCAGTAATTGGTGCCTCGTTTACGTGGACCAGGCCAACTGTAGCGGGCATCAGTAACGCCGCGATCACATCTGCACAATCATCAAATCCCAACGAAATTTTAATTAATACAACAGCAACTCCGATTAATGTGATTTATAATTATACAACCACTGCAAACGGATGTAATGGTGTGCAACAGGTAACAGTTACGGTAAACCCAAACCCGTTAGTTACTGTAAATAGCGCAACTAATACAATTTGTAATGGCGACAGTGCACTCATTACTGCCAGCGGTGCAGCTAGTTATGTATGGAGTAATAGTGCCGCAACTGCCTCAACAACAGTTAACCCAAACACAACAACTATTTACACAGTAACAGGAACAAATATTTTTAATTGTACAAACATTCAGCAATTTACTGTAAACGTAAATCCTTTACCAATACTGTCAATAAGTGGCCAAAGTATAATCTGTGTTGGAGATAGTATTGTCTTAAATGCAAGCGGTGGCGCTACTTATTTATGGAGTAATAGTTCAACGAGCCCTTCTATAGGCGTTAATCCAATCATATCAACTTCCTATTCAGTTACAGGAACAAATACATTAGGATGTTCGAGCGTAAATTCGATCATGATAAATGTTTCAATATGCACGGACATTTCTTCAAATGCCAGCGGAAATAATAGCATTTCGGTTTTTCCAAATCCGGCCGATGAAGCAATTACAGTTACTTATAAAATTGCTGCTTCAGGAAATTGTGATCTTAGATTAACGGATATTTTTGGAAGAGCGATAAAAGAAGAGCAAATCAAGGCTTTTGCAGGAAACAATTCTTTTTTATTTTCCTTAGAAGGAATCGCCAAAGGCATTTATATGCTTGAGCTACAAAACGGGAATACTATTTCAAAGATCAAAGTAGTAATAAAATAAAATGCCGGTAATTGAAATAGAAACAAAAATAAAAGCAGGTATTGAAATTTGTTTCGACCTTGCAACAAGTATAGATCTGCATCTTGTTTCAACTGAAGGTACAAATGAAAAAGCAATTGATGGCGTTACAAGCGGCTGCGTAAAACAAAACGACTTTGTTACCTGGGAAGCGACACATTTTGGTGTACGACAACAGCTTACTTCTATCATTTCTTTAGTTAACCGTCCTTTTCATTTTAGGGATGAACAAAAAAAAGGAGTTTTTAAATATTTTAAACATGATCATTATTTCGAAACACATGGTGAATTTGTGACCATGAAAGACCGTTTTGAATACGAATCTCCTTATGGAGTATTTGGAAAATTATTTAATTCGGTTGTACTTACAAAACACCTGACTAAATTTTTATTAAAAAGAAACGCTGTTATTAAAGATTATGCTGAATCAGGAAAGTGGAAAGAGATAATTAAATAAACTAAAAGATTTCTTTTATGGGGAACGAATACACTAAATAATTTAACCGACATCCGCCAATAAACGACACTAATTACACCAATTTCACAAATTATTATTCTTTGTTCAAACTGCACTTTTAATTTGTGCAATTATAGTTCAAGCGATTTATCGCTTGAACAATTATTTCATTAAACAAAGATGCCTAAAACCAAAAAAATTGTTTAGTGTTATTAGTGCAATTCGTGGCAGTTTTTTCAGATGTCATTCTTTCTTCTTCAAATATTCATCTGTAAAATGCGCATCGTGTTTTGGCTTTGAGAATTTTTCTGAATTATATTCTTTCGACGCATTTTTTGGAATAGATAAAGACTTCCAATTATTATTGGTTAACATTTTTCCAATAAAAACAATTTGCCCAACATGGTACGGGTAATGCGCTAATTGCCGCAAGATGGCATCTGTTACCGAACAGCCCTGGTTACGGATATAAATTGTTTTTACAAGGTCTTCTTCCGTCAAAGAATTTAAAGTGTCAAATAACCTATTCCATCCGGCATTCCAAATCTCCAATAATTCTTTTTTTGTTTTTATTGTATTTTCAAATTCTCCATCACGATCACGTGTTTCTTTTTCACCATCGGTGGTTAAAAAATTCGTCCACCTGCTCAACATATTACCGTGCAGATGTTTTACAATAATGCCAATGCTGTTACTATCGTTGTTATAAGTAAAAAATAACTGTTCATCATTTAATTGATCGAATGTTTTTTCACCTAACAATTTATAATATTCAAATTGTTTTCTGGCAGCAATTAAAAAGTCATTTTTCATCTTTATATTTTTAAATGTTATTATGAAACATCTTGATCTTATTCATTCTTTTTTTTCTTATAGTCTACATGATTAAATGGTTTGTAACCATTATTTTCTGTATTGTTACCATTGTTATTGTTTTGGTATCCTTTCTCACTGTTATAGCCTGGGCCTTTCTCTTTTTTCCAACGTTTATAACATTCCATTACTTTTGAGTAAAGCTCAACACCATCATGTGTAATTATGAACTCATTACTTACATTATAACAGTATTTTCTAAAAGCATAATAGTCTATGTTCTCATCTCCGGTTAACCTTCTTAATATTTCGGGGCTTAATCTTTTTTGAACTTCTTCTTCTATCAAAAGCTCTTCAAAAATCTTTGCGAGTTTTCTTACTTGTTTTCCTTCATTGCTAAATTGTGCGTAAAGCGCGGATATTGGACTTGTGGCATAATCCATGCTTTTTATCCTGCTGCGGTCTATGATCGATTTCATATACTCGCGCTCGTAAGGTTTAACCTTAAACGAAGTAACGGTAATTGTATTTAAATTAATGAATTGTTTATCCATTATAATTTTAATCTCGCCCTTGTTATTCGCAATTAATTTATTTACCGGTAAATACATTTTTGAATAACCAACGTAAGAGCAAATAAGCGTATCGTTATTATTGGAGGATAAGGTAAATTTTCCATCATTATCCGACATCGTGCCATTACCATTGCTTTTATTGATAATGTAAACAAAGGGCATAACGGTATTACTGTCTTTTTCAACAATAGTGCCTTTTAACATCCTTTGTGCATGCAGGCAATTAACAATAATTGTTAACCCAAGTGCAAGTATTAGCCTGTTACGATTCAATGCTATAAATTTAACTTTCTAAATTATATTTATAAACACATAGTTAATAAATTAACCTTTTTTAGGCACAACTATCTTTCTAAAAAAGCCTTATTTAGCGTAAATTTAAGCTCTGCCAATGGAAAATTTTATTGTATCGGCCCGTAAGTATCGTCCGCAACTCTTTAACACAGTTGTTGGCCAAGGTCATATTACCAATACCTTAAAAAATGCCATTATCAACAAACAACTGGCGCAGGCCTATTTGTTCTGCGGGCCGCGTGGTGTGGGTAAAACAACCTGCGCCCGTATTTTTGCCAAGACCATAAACTGCTTTAATATTAATGCCAATGGCGAGGCCTGCGATAAATGTGATTCCTGCGTATCCTTTAATTCCGGCGCATCGTTAAATGTTTATGAGTTGGATGCCGCAAGTAACAATTCTGTTGAAGATATTCGGAATTTAGTAGATCAGGTAAGGTTTGCACCGCAATTAGGAGAATACAAGGTGTACATCATTGACGAGGTGCACATGTTGAGCACTGCCGCTTTTAACGCCTTTTTAAAAACGCTTGAAGAGCCGCCAAAGCACGCCAAATTTATTTTAGCAACTACCGAAAAGCACAAAATAATTCCCACCATATTATCACGTTGCCAGGTATTTAATTTTAATAGAATTAAAACCGAAGATATTAGCTCCCATTTGGCTTTTATGGCAAAAGAAGAGCACGTAAGCTATGAGCCCGAAGCATTGCATATAATTGCGCAAAAAGCAGATGGTGGCTTACGCGACGCTTGTTCGATATTTGACCAAATGGTGGCTTTTACCGGCAATCATTTAACCTACAAACAAGTTGTAGAAAATTTAAATGTTTTAGATTACGATTATTATTTTAAAATAACCGATTCGTTTTTAGCGCAGCAATTGCCAGAGATCATGCTTACCTTTGATGATATTCTGAAAAAAGGATTTGATGGCCATAACTTTTTAATTGGTTTAGGCGAACACCTCCGCAATTTATTGGTAAGTAAAGACCCGCAAACAATTTCGCTTATAGAAGTTAGTGAAGCATTAAAACAGAGGTATGTTGAGCAATCACAAAAATGCAATGTTACTTTTTTACTTCGCTCTTTAGCGTTAATAAGCAAAACAGACGTAAATTATAAAAGTGCCAAGAACCAGCGGTTATTGGTAGAGATGACACTTATGCAATTAACATTTTTAACCGCGTCGCCAGATGCGGAAAAAAAAAATGACGAGTTAGAAAGCGCTTTCGAAAAAACAACCGGTACAGAAACTGTAAGCTCTACAATAAAGCCAACACTTAGCGTTAATCAAAACCCCGAAATAAAATTGGCAAGTAAGCCAAGTGTTTCGTTTGAGCAACTAAAAATAAAATCGGCCTTTAGTTTGAACGAAACTAAAAATGGTCAAACAAACAAACCAATAGAGGCTGTTATTAGCATAACAGAAGAAACTCCAAAAGAAGCCAATAAAGAAGTAACCATAGAGGATATTAAAACCGTTATAGCCAACTATGCTGCCGTTAAACAACAAAGCGGCGCAAAACAATTAGCGGTTACTTTAACTACTGCGCAAATAACATTTTCAAACAAAACCATTTCGTTAAAGATCAATAACGAAACTCAAAAAGAGCAATTAATGGATATCAGGCAGCAATTTCTGGACGAAATCCGTAAGCTGCTTGGCAATAATTTAATTAGTTTAGAAATAGAAACTACTATTAGCCAATCGCAGGGAAAAGCCTTTAAACCCATTGACATTTTTAAAAATATGGCCGAAAAAAACCCGGCCTTATTGGAGTTAAAAAAACGCTTCGATTTAGAAATAGATTACTAAATTTACACTTGCATAAAAATCCCGGTAAATGGTAAATACTAAATTAAATCTCTTCCTTATCGCTTTATTGTTAACGATCGTTTCATTTGCTCAAACACCGGTTAAACAAAAAAAACAATTAGGTAACGCTACACCTATTTCTGACCTTAAACAATCCAACTTAAATTACGAGTATGCCATTAACGATCCTTTAAAAACACGTATCTATACTTTAAAGAATGGTTTAAAAGTATATTTATCTGTTTATAAAGACGCACCAAGAATCCAAACATTAATTGCAGTTAAAGCAGGTAGTAAGAACGATCCTTCTGATGCAACTGGCCTTGCCCATTATTTAGAACACATGGTATTTAAAGGCACCGATACATACGGTACAAAAGATTTTAAAAAAGAAGAGGTTGAAATAAAAAAGATAGAAGGCCTTTATGAAGTTTATCGCGAAACAAAAGATGAAGCCAAACGTAAAATTATTTATCACGCGATAGATAGCGTAAGTGGTATTGCCGCTAAATACGCTATTGCAAACGAATACGATAAAATGTTGGCCACTATTGGAGCAGATGGCACCAATGCATTTACCTCTTTTGATCAAACCGTTTATGTAAACGATATTCCAAGCAACCAGATAAGTACCTGGTTAAAGATCGAGTCTGAACGTTTTCGCAAGCCTGTTCTGCGTTTATTTCATACCGAGTTAGAAGCTGTTTACGAAGAAAAGAACCGCAGCCTTGATAATGATAACGATAAAGTTTACGATGCGCTTATGTCAAGCCTTTTTAAAAAGCATACTTACGGCACACAAACAACTATTGGTACAATTGAACATTTAAAAAACCCATCACTTATCGAAATAAATAAATTCTACAATAAATACTATGTTCCAAATAACATGGCAATTATTATGAGTGGCGATTTTGATCCGGATAAAGTAATTGTAGATATTGAAAAGAATTTTGGTTCTTATTCTTCAAAGCCGGTTGACTCGTATGATTTTAAACCGGAAGATCCTATTACATCAAAGATCGTAAAAACAGTTGTAGGGCCTGATCCTGCCAACGTAAATCTTGGTTTTAGAGTTGGCGGCGAGGGAACACCGGATGCGGATGTTGGTGAATTAATGGCTTCTATACTTTATAATGGCACTGCAGGTTTAATGGATATTAACCTAAATCAGGCCCAAAAAGTATTAACCAGTAATAATATTTTTTATGTGTTAAGTGATTATACTTTATTTGGTTTTTCCGGTGAACCAAAACAAGGACAATCTTTAGAAGAAGTTGAACAATTACTTTTAGGCCAGATAGAACTTGTAAAAAAAGGAGAATTTCCTGATTGGTTGTTGCAAGCTGTAATTACTGATATGAAACTTAAAAAAACAAAAGATCTAGAGCAAAATTATTCGAGGGCTAATGAAATGTTAGATGCATTTATTGGTAATATTAAATGGCAAAAAGCAGTTGATAGGATCGAACGTATTTCAAAGATCACCAAAAAAGAGATTGTTGATTTTGCAAATAAAAATTTTACCAATTCAAATTACGTTGTGGTGTATAAAAGAACCGGCGAAAATGTACCAAGCGAAAAAGTGGTAAAACCTGCCATTACACCCATTGAAGTAGACAGGGACAATAGCTCCAAATTTGTTAAGGACATAAATAATTCTGTTCCCGCTAAAATTGAACCAAAATTCTTGGACTTTGAAAAAGATATTCAGAAATCAACTTTAAAAGCAAACATTCCTTTATTGTACAATAAGAATACAGAGAACAAATTGTTTGAATTGTATTACGAGTTTGAAATGGGAAGCAATAACGATAAACTATTGCCTATTGTTGTCAAATACATTCCTTATTTGGCAACAGAGGGAATGGACGCGGCAAAGATCAAACAAGAGTTTTACAAATTGGGTTGTACCTTTAATGTGCATAGCGGTGATGAAAATACCTGGATAAGTTTGGTTGGCTTAAACGATAATTTTGAAAAAGCACTCAAATTATTTGAGAAGATACTTGACAAGCCCGTTGTTGACGATAAGGTTTTAAAAACTTTAATAGCAGATATTATTAAATCACGCAACGATCAAAAATTACAAAAAGCGGTGATCTTAAATCATGCTATGCTTAATTATGCGCGATTTGGTCCGATAAATCCTTTCTCGAATGTATTAAGCGATGAAGAGATAAATAAAATATCAGTTACGGATATTAAAAATAAAATAAAGTCTTTAACCGGCTTTGAGCATAAGGTATTGTATTATGGTCCTAACGAATTAGAAGAAATAAGATCCATGATTAACTCATACCATCATGTTCCAGAGAAATTAACTGCCATTTCACCTTCGTATAATTTTGTAGAAAGAACAATGGATAAAACCGTTTACGTGGTTGATTTTGATATGACACAGGTTGAAATATTAATGCTTTCGAATGGCGCTAAATATGACTCTGCTAAAGTTCCTATAATTGCTTTGTACAATAATTATTTTGGTGGAGGCATGAGCAGTATTGTTTTTCAGGATCTCCGGGAATCCAAGGCGCTGGCCTATTCAACAGGTTCAGGCTATCGTCAGCCAAATAAACAAGGTAAAAATTATTATAACTCGTCTTACATTGGCTCGCAGGCCGATAAATTAAGCGAAGCTATGAAAGGCTTAAGCGATCTTTTAAATACCATGCCAAGAACCGAGGGCGGCTTTAATTCTTCGAAAGAATTAATTCTGCAGGAAATGAGAACCCAACGCGTAACAAAATCAGACATATTTTTTGAATATATAACCGCTCAAAATATGGGCAATCAAACTGATATCCGAAAAGACATTTATCAAAAGATCCAGGATTATAAATTAGAAGATGTAGAAAAATTTCAAAAAGAATACATTAAAGGCAAGCCAACTACTATTTTAGTGTTAGGAAAAAAAGACGGGCTTGATATGAAAACACTTGAAAAATACGGTACGGTTAAATTTTTAACCTTAAAAGAAATTTTTGGATATTAAATCCTTGTTCAAAAATCTAATTTAAAATATGGTTTCCTTCGAAAATACAGAAAACGCTTTTAAAGCAAAAACAAATCCCGAATTAAAACGCTCTTATTGGCTGTTTAAATTAATTGGCAACCCTCTTTTGGTAAAAATGGGTGCTAACTTTGGTCCGCTGGCATTAAATGTTGGTTTCAGAGGCCTTATCAAAGGCACTATCTTTAAACAGTTTGTGGGCGGCGAAACTATTCACGATTGTTCTGTAACCATTGGCGAGCTCGGTAAATATAACATTGGTACAATTTTAGATTATAGTGTTGAAGGAAAAGAAAGCGAAAAAGATTTTGACCATTGCCTTGAAGAAACATTAGATACCATTAAAAAAGCAAAAAGCGATGTAAATATCCCATTTTGTGTTTTCAAGGTAACCGGTTTAGCACGTTTCGACCTTCTTGAAAAAGTTAGTGCAAAAAAAACATTGACAGACGCTGAACAGCAAGAGTGGGCGCGCGTAAAAGATCGTGTTGGTAGGATCTGTAGCGGAGCATACGAAAGTAACCAGGCCATTTTTATAGATGCCGAAGAAAGCTGGATCCAGCCAGCCATTGATGACTTGGCAAATGAGAATATGGCCCTTTATAATAAGAACAAAGCTATTATTTATAATACTTACCAATTTTACAGGCACGACAGATTAAGTTATTTAACCGAAACTATTAAGCACGGAAAAACTAACGGTTACCACATTGGCGCAAAATTAGTAAGAGGTGCTTATATGGAAAAAGAGAGAAAACGTGCTCAGGAAATGGGTTATACCTCCCCTATTCAACCAAGTAAAGAAGCCAGTGATAAAGATTATAACCAGGCTTTAAAATTGTGTATCGAAAACATTGATGTTATAGGCCTTTGCGCCGGAACACACAACGAAAAAAGTAGTTTGTACCTTGTAGAGCTCATGCAGCAAAAGAATATTTCTCCGTCCGACAAACGCATTTATTTTTCGCAGCTTTTTGGCATGAGCGATCATATTAGTTTTAACCTTTCATTAAATAATTATAATGTGGCTAAATATGTGCCATACGGCCCGGTAAAAGAAGTGCTTCCTTATTTAATAAGAAGGGCTCAGGAAAATACCAGCGTGAAAGGCCAAACAGGCAGGGAACTTAACCTTATCATGAAAGAGAACAAAAGGCGCTCTGAATTAAAAAAGTAATTGATCACCCGCGATCTTCACGCTTTTACAGCAATAATATTTACAGTTTTTAGAGTTAAAGTCGTACTTTTATGGGTCAAATGTACCCATTCTTAAACGAGGATATTTTTAAACAGATAAAGGAATGTGCCGACGCCCAAAACGTTGATGCATATGCTATTGGCGGATACGTGCGGGATATTTTTTTGAAACGTAACAGTAAGGATATTGATATTGTGACAATCGGCAAAGGAATAGACCTTGCAACATCTTTACATAAAAAATTAGGCGACGGCTCACACCTTTCTACTTTTAAAAATTTTGGTACCGCGCAGGTGAAGTATAACGATCTTGAGATAGAATTTGTTGGTGCCCGCAAAGAAAGTTATAGTCGCGATTCCCGCAAACCCATTGTTGAAGATGGAACATTGGAAGACGATCAAAACCGAAGAGATTTTACCATTAATGCTCTGGCTATTGGGCTTTCGAAAAATAATTTCGGGAAATTACTCGACCCCTTTAATGGAATGCAGGACCTGGAAAATAAAATTATTCGCACACCACTTGAACCCGAAATAACATACAGCGATGATCCTTTGCGAATGATGCGCGCTATAAGGTTTTCATCACAGCTTGGTTTTGAAATAGAAGAAAAATCGCGAATGGCCATTATATGGCAAAAGGAAAGGATAAAAATTGTTTCCAAAGAAAGAATAACGGATGAGCTTAATAAAATTATTCTTTCTCCGGTTCCGTCAATTGGTTTTAAATTATTATTTGATACCGGTTTGCTACACATTATTTTTCCTGAAATGGTAAAATTACAGGGCGTTGAAGTAATCAACGGCTTATCGCACAAAGATAATTTTTACCACACTTTGGAAGTGTTGGATAATACCGCAAAAAAAAGTGATAACCTTTGGTTACGCTGGGCCGCTATTTTACATGATATTGCAAAACCTGCCACCAAACGTTTTGAAGAAGGTCACGGCTTTACCTTTCATGGTCATGAAGATAAAGGTGCCCGTATGGTACCAAAGATCTTTACCAATTTAAAACTACCACTTAACGAAAAAATGAAGTACGTGCAAAAATTAGTAGAGCTTCATTTACGCCCAATCGTACTTGCTAAAACAGAGGTAACCGATAGCGCAGTTAGACGTTTGTTGTTTGATGCCGGCGAAGAAATTGATGACCTAATGCTTTTATGCGAAAGCGATATCACTACAAAAAATCCCAACAAAGTAAAACGCTATATGTTGAACTTTGAAATTGTTCGCAAAAAACTTGTTGAACTCGAAGAAAAAGATAAGATCAGGAACTGGCAACCACCTATTAGTGGCGAAGATATTATGAAGCTTTATAATCTGGCGCCCGGAAAAGAAATTGGGATCTTAAAGAATTCTTTAAAAGATGCTATTTTAGATGGAGAAGTTGAGAACAATTATGATAGTGCAAAAAAATTTCTGGATAAAAAATTTGAAGAAGTGAAACCAAAATAAAAATGCAATTCCATTTAAACTATACGCCGCCAAAATTTCCTTTCGATATCGATCATAAACACAATTTATTTTTGATAGGCTCCTGCTTTTCCGAAAATATGGGAAACTTGTTGGAGCAGCATAAATTTAAAATAGCTTCAAATCCAAACGGTATTTTATTTAATCCCGCAAGCATTCATCAGTGTTTAACAGATGTTTTAAATCTAAAGGATTTAAGCGATAATTTTATTTTAACGCGAAACGGGCTTTTTTACAGTTATCTTCATCACACATCCATAAATGCACCATCACCAAAAGCGTTAAAAGAAAAAATAAACGCAAAGACAAAAAAAGCCAATGATCATTTAAAAGAAAGCGATCTTTTAATAATTACTTTTGGAACTGCTTTTTTTTACCACCATCTAACCACGGGGCAAGTAGTTGCTAATTGTCATAAACAACCACAACAGATCTTTGAAAAAAATTTATTGGCTGTTATTGAAATTGTTTCGGCTTATACCGGCTTAATAAAAAAACTGCAAGTTTTTAATCCCAAATTAAAGATCATTTTTACTGTTTCACCGGTAAAATATTTAAAAGATGGTGTTGTAGAAAATAACCTCAGCAAATGTACTTTAATTTTAGCGGTGCATGAATTGATCAAACAAAATAAAAACTGTTATTATTTTCCGGCTTATGAATTGGTAAATGATGATCTGCGCGATTACCGTTTTTATAAAGAAGATCTTGCTCATCCAAACGACATGGCTGTGAATTATATTTGGGAAAAATTCTCAGAAACCTGTTTTAATGAACAAACTGTTTTGCTAAACAAACAGATAAATAAACTCTGCACAGCTCAAAATCATCGTGAAATGAGCACAGGAAGTGAAGAACAGCAAAAACTAAAAGATTTTATTACCAAGCAAAAAGAAGAATTAAAAAAAGCTCTTCCTAATATCGAGTTCTGATAAATTATTGAATATTCTTGTATGGAATAAATCCCGATTCGTTAATTATCTTATAGGTATTTTTATTATGAATGCAGGAAATATAATTTTTTATTTTTTCATTTGTCCCGTCATAAATAATAATTATAAATCTTTTTAAAGGATACTCACCGGTTTTAATGGTAGAATAATCGGGGGTGATTGGGTTTTTATTTAAAGAGTCTAATAAGCCTAAAACTTTTAACTCATTGCCCAATGTGTAACCTACACCAACATAACCGATGCCATAAAAATCCTGTTTTATCCCATCCACAATATCCTCATTATAAGTTTTACTGATATGGGTGGCAAGGCAATTACCATTATATAAAACTTTTTCTTTAAACATAGAATAAGTACCCGATGTAGATTCTCTTGAATAAACTTTTATGGGTTGATTTGGCCCCCCCACATCTTTCCAGTTTAATATTTTGCCTTCATAAATGTCTTTTAGCTGCGCCAAATTTATGTTCTTGAGCGGATTTTTATGGTTTACCACTATTGCCAGGCCATCTATTGCAATTGTATCAATAGTGTACTTTTTTCCATTAAAATAACTTAGCTCTTCATTATTCAGATCGCGCGAAACAAATATCACATCTGCATCTCCATGCATCATGCTCATTATTCCCAGGTTCGATCCGCCACCACTATATTCTACAGGTATTTTGGAATTTGTTTTTTTATAAAATTCGTCAATAGACGTAATTATTTTGCGCGCCGTTTCGCTTCCTTTTATCCTTATCAGTCCCACATCTACTGCGCTATCGGTGTTTCTTACCGGTTCTGGTAGTTTTTCGCCACAACGGCCTAAAACCAGAGGTGTTATCAATAAAAGAAATAGTTTTCTCATAGGTTAAATAAACACCTAAATTAAAATAGCAATGTCTTTTTTATCTTAATAAATTATTATCAATTCTTTAATTTACTTTGGCTAAAAGTCATTATTTTTAACCTAAATTTCAGATATGTTACGAACTCATACTTGCGGCGAATTAAGGATCTCAGATATAAATAAAACAGTTACATTATGTGGCTGGGTGCAAAAAACCCGTAAACTTGGCGGCGCTACGTTTATCGATCTAAGAGATAGGTACGGTATAACCCAACTTATTTTTTCGGGCGATGATGAGAATAGCAAAATTCTTGGACAAGAAGGCTTAACACGGGAAATGGTATTAAAAGTTACCGGCACCGTTATTGAAAGAGAAAGTAAAAATAAGAATTTAGCAACCGGTGAAATTGAAATTAAACTCCAAAATATTGAAGTGCTTAACGGCTCATTAACTCCACCTTTTACGATAGAAGATGAAACAGATGGCGGCGATGAGTTGCGCATGAAATACCGTTACCTGGACCTAAGAAGAAATGTTGTACGCAAGAATTTAGAATTACGTCACCGTCTTGCCATTGAAACACGCAACTATTTAGATAAATTAAATTTCCTCGAAGTAGAAACACCAGTACTTATTAAATCAACGCCCGAAGGCGCACGCGACTTTGTAGTACCAAGCAGAATGAACCCAAACCAATTTTATGCATTGCCGCAAAGTCCGCAAACCTTTAAACAATTACTAATGGTGAGTGGTTTCGACAGGTATTATCAAATTGTAAAATGTTTTAGAGATGAAGATCTGCGCGCCGACAGGCAACCGGAATTTACGCAGATAGATTGCGAAATGAGTTTTATTGAACAGGAAGATATTTTGCAAACCTTTGAAGGTTTAGTGAAATATTTATTTAAAACGATCAAAGGAATTGATATTCCAACTTTACCAAGAATGACTTATGCCGATGCCATGAAATATTATGGTAACGATAAGCCCGATACGCGTTTTGAAATGAAATTGATTGATCTTAAAACTTTAGTAAAAGGTGCAAACTTTAAAGTGTTTGATGATGCAGAAGCAGTACTTGCCATATGCGCAAAAGGTGCTTCAGAATATACACGTAAACAATTAGATGAGTTGACCGAATGGGTAAAGCGTCCGCAAATTGGCGCTACGGGCTTAGTTTATGCACGCGTAAATACAGACGGCACATTAAAATCAAGCGTTGATAAATTTTATAACGAAGAGGCTTTAAAAAATTGGGCAACAGCTTGTGGTGCAGAAAAAGGCGATCTTATTTTAGTGCTAGCTGGTGCAGAAGAAAAAACAAGAAAAGCTGCCAGCGAATTGCGTTTGGAAATGGGAAATAAATTAGGCTTACGTGACAAAAATAAATTCTCTTGTTTATGGGTTATTGATTTTCCGTTGCTGGAATGGAATGAAGGTGATCAGAATTTGTTAGCATCCTTGGCCGGAAGATGGCATGCCAAACATCATCCGTTTACATCACCAAAACCTGAGGACATTGAATTACTGAACGCCGATCCCGGAGCTGTTAGAGCCAATGCCTATGATATTATAATTAACGGCGTTGAGATTGGTGGAGGAAGTATTCGTATCCACAATAAAAACTTACAAGCAAAAATGTTTGATGTATTAGGCTTCACAAAAGAGGAAGCGCAAAAACAATTTGGTTTTTTAATGAACGCCTTTGAATTTGGCGCACCGCCGCATGGTGGTATTGCTTTGGGTTTTGACAGGTTGTGCTCAATGTTTGGTGGCGCAGATAGCATTCGTGATTTTATTGCTTTCCCTAAAAACAATTCGGGTAGAGATCTGATGATAGATGCCCCAAGCGAAATTACCGACGAACAATTAAAAGAACTCAATATCGAAAACGTAATTAAGAAAAATTGATCGTTGCCGGCTTTATAGCTTTTTTATTAATAGGTTTGATCCTTGGATTGATAGGTGGCGGCGGCTCTATACTTGGTGTACCGGTTTTGGTTTACCTAATGTGTTACAGTGCCGATATGGCAACCTCTTACTCGTTATTTATTGTTGGTTTAACGTCTTTAATTGGCGCCATTTCGTATTTACGAAAAGGAGAGTTAAGCGCTGAAGCTATTTTACAATTTGCCATCGCGTCTATGATCACCGTTTTTTGTGTAAGGAAATTTGTAATGCCGGCCATCCCGGAAGTGTTGTACCCATTTGGTTTAGAGTTAACAAAACATACTTTGATCATGGTTACCTTTTCTATTCTTATCTTATGTTCATCTTATAGTATGATCAAAAAAAGAAAACCAAATACCATTAACGATGTGAAATGGGATGAGTTTGCAAAAAGCCCAATGGGAGTTCCTTTTGTAATTTTATTGGGCATTTGTGTAGGTTTTATTACCGGCTTTGTAGGCGCAGGCGGTGGTTTTATTATTGTACCCGTTTTAATTTTCTTTTTAAGATTAAAATTTAAGAAAGCAATTGGCACCTCTTTATGCATTATTGCAATAAATTCTTTAATTGGTTTTACCGGAAACATCGGCACTCAAAAAATTGACTGGACTTTTTTATTAAGTATTTCTGCTACTTGTGCTATTGGAATTTTACTAGGAAGTTTATTATCAAATAAATTTTCTGCACAAAAATTAAAACCCGCTTTTGGTTGGTTTACATTAGCAGTAGGCATTTTTGTTTTGATAAAGGAAACAGTGTTAGGTTAATAAAAAATTTCTAGCTCTCTCAAACAATAATTTACCATTAAAATCGTTTGATTAAATAATGAGAAAAATTATTCTATTTTTAATCGTTTGTCACTTTTTTAGCTACTCGTTTTCGCAGCAACCACAAATGGTTATGGATATTTTTCCTGGCACAGCAAATGGCGTTTTGCTCAGCAAGCCAGTACCATGGGGAAATCAGGCGCCTACCGTATCTGTTTCTGAAATGCGACCAGCTTTAAATGGTGTTCTTTTTACATCTTTCAATTATCATTATTGGTATAGTGATGGTTCAACTAGCAACACATTTGATATTACTCCAAATATTTATGATTATTATGCTTTTCTTCAATTTAATAATAATTTTTATTATTCAGGGGCTGATGGATTAAATGGAAGAGAACTTTGGGTAAATAATGGCACGTCAGGCGGTAACAATCTTCTTAAAGACATCAATTCAGGAAGCAAATCATCATTACCACAAAATTTACAAGCATGTAAAAATAAATTTTACTTTAGTGCTACCGATTCTATTTTAGGGAATGAATTATATGTTAGTGATGGGACAACTGCCGGAACTATGCAATTAAAGGATATTAATCCAGGAACAAACAATGGTATCTCTTATGCATTAATAAACCAAATCTCAGGAGATAGTATTTGTTTTGTAGCCAACGATGGAATTACTGGTTCTGAATTATGGTTTTCAGATGGGACTAATCTAGGAACTTATCTACTTAAGGATATTTGCCTTGGTATCACAGGCTCAAATCCTTATGTGTTAAAGACAATAAACGGTAAGACTTTTTTTACAGCCTACGAACAGTTTACAGGTAATGAATTATGGATTACTGATGGAACCACTGGTGGAACTACACAGGTTAAAGACATTAATCCCAGTACTAATAATAGTAGTATTTCATATATTGGTACTTTAAATAATCTTATTATTTTTAGCGCTAATGATGGTATTCATGGATCTGAAATATGGAGGAGTGATGGAACAAATGCTGGAACATTTATGCTAAAAGATGCTACGCCTGGCAGTGGATCAACATATTTTAATGTAAAAAAATTAAATAACAAAATGTATTTTAGCGTTACTTTAGGATCGGCTTTTACTCTTTACGAAACTGATGGCACCCTTGCTGGAACAATTCAAAACAATGCTTCACAAATCCCAAATGGAAATCTAACTTTATCAACTTTACCCTTTGAATTTAACAACAAAATATATTTTGTTGTTGGTTTAGCGGCCATACCAAATGACCTAATTTATATTTATGAAATAAATAATACGGTTGCAACAATTTCATTATTTAAGCAAATTACTGCGGCTACGACCGGCTATCTTGAACCTTTAATTTTTAAACAAATAACTCAAAATAATTTTGTTTTGTATTTTACAAGAATGCTTTTATCTGACGGAACGCCAAGCGGCACATTTTACGACACCACGAAAATTTTTAATGAACCCTTGCTGCAAAATTCTTTTCCAGTGATAAATAATAAACTTATTTATTTTACTAAATCCAATTCAGTATATGAAGCTTCAAATATAGATTTAAGCAGCCACATTAAACAAAATTTTACCGGAAATTTACAAAATATTCCTCATTCAAATGTCACTAACGGCTGGGGGAATTTTCAAAATGTACTTTTAAATAACAAGGCTTATTTTCTTGCTTCAACCCCTTCCAACGGCTACGAACTTTGCGAAACTGATGGAACAGATGCAGGAACTATTGTTTATGACATTAAACAGGGGTCAGGTTCAGCATTTATAGAATATCCTTATTCCGGCATAACTGCTTATAGTATTTATAAGCCTGTAATTTCAAATAATAGGTTATTCTTTTTTGCAAATGATGGGGTAAATGGATTAGAGCTTTGGAGTTTATTTAGTCCAGTTGGAATTAAAGAAAATACCAAAAACAACAATATTAATTCCACAGTTGTTTATCCAAATCCTACAAATTCAGAATTAAATATTAAGTCAGATAAAATAAGTAATGAAAAATTACAAATTGAAATTAAAGATCTTTTAGGCAGATCAATCCTTATAAAAGAAACTGAAAATCTGAATAATTTTATTTTGAATGTAAATGAATTAAAAACAGGTGTTTATTTCCTAACAATAAAAGCAAGTAATAAAACTTCGGTTACAAAATTTATAAAAGAGTAATTAAAGGTTGGTTAGTATTATAACCTAACTCCTATAATACAAACATCGTCCACCTGATCAAGAGCAGCCCGCCAATTTTTAAATGTTGACCCTAAAATATTTTTTTGATCACTTAATTGTTTATTCTTAGAGGAGACAAGAAGTTCGAGTAATTGTTTGTATTTAAATTTTTTTCCTTTTGGTCCACCAAATTGGTCAGCGTAACCATCCGTAAAAACATAAATGATATCGCCTTTTTTTAATTGGATTGTGTGCGTTGTAAATGGTTTTTCATCGGCGTATTTTCCTATCGGTTGTTTATCTGCTTTTATTTCACTCATGACCGAATCCCCCGGCCTTTGTTCACCTACTTCTTCCAAGGGGGACTGAAGGTACCAAAGCGGATTATTTGCACCTGCCCATTTTAATTGAAGGGTTTTAATATTTAAAGCGCACAACGAAATATCCATCCCATCCTTTACCTCGTTCTCACTTTTTTCGAATGTTTCAATTACCAGCTCGCGTACTTTATCTAAAATTTTTCCCGGTTCAGTAATATTAAATTCTTTTACTGTTCTGTTTAAAGCATTGCTGCAAACAACACTTACCAGAGCTCCGGGAACTCCATGGCCCGTACAATCAGCAGCAGCAAACAAGATAATATCTTCTGGCTGTTGACTGTCGACTAACGACTTTTGACTGACCTTCTCTATCCAATAAAAATCGCCGGCAACAATGTCTTTTGGCTTGTAAAAAACAAAACTGTTTGGTAAATAACTTAGCCAAAGTTTTTCAGAAGGAAGAATAGCATCCTGTAAACGTTTTGCATAATTAATACTATCAAGGATCTCTTTATTTTTTTCTTCTAATTCAGCAAAAGCTTCTTTTACTTTATCTTCTGCCTCTTTTCTTAAAACAATTTCGCGGCTAAATAAGCGGTTCCATCCAATTAAAGTAATACCCAGGAAGATCATACCAAACAAGATCATTGAATCGGCTATAGGCCAATGCAATACTTTAAAAAGAATACCTCCAAATATAGCGGCGAGGCTTAATAAGTCGCTTAGCGATAGTAAAAAAGCATGCCACGCTTTGCGCGTATAGTGTCTCCATTTTTCTATTCGGTTCTTTGTATGGATAGGTAAAAAACCAAATGAAAAAGTATAAAATAAACACACCGCCAATATGTTTGCACCGTAAAAATGGTACTTCTTAAAAAACATATATGCCAAGAAAATAAAAAAACTTACAATTAGTAATAACATCGCTACTTGCTTTCGCCTTTTAAGGGACAGATCAAAAGCAAAAAAAGAAAACCCGGATGATATTAATGCAAACGCAAGAAGAATTGTTATAAAGTAAAAAGTCTTATCAAACAAAAAACCGAATGCAAAAAAAATTGCACCAATTATAATAGAAAGATATCCTGCCTTTTTCATTTTTTATACCAGCAGTTCAAATATACATATTAGGTTTTACTTTTCTTTTTTACGAGATCTATCACCAATTTAACCGGCCTGCCAACAATAGCTTTCTCACCATCAATGATAATAGGGCGTTCAATTAAAATTGGGTTCTTGCTCAGTATTTCTATCCATTTAGCATTGGTTATCTTTTTATCTTTATACTTCTCAATAAAAAGCGGCTCGTTCTTTCTTACAATATCCACCGCTTTGCATTTAAGCATATCTAAAATTTCTTTTATTTCTTTTTTGCTCGGAGGAATGTGAAGATAATCGCGTATCTCGATCTCACATTTATTCTCTTTTAGAACTTCTAAGGCTTCTCTGCTCTTTGAGCAACGGGTATTATGAAAGATGATCATTAAGAAAGTTCTTTCATGCTCATAAACATTTCATTAAAACGCAAACGTGTTTTTTCGATAAAATCTTCGTGGATCATTTTTTTTAAATTCTCAACGCCCTTTACTTCTTCAACCGAAAATTTAAAGATCTGTTCCATAGGTCCGGCTTCAAACTTAACCTGGTATTTATCGTTCATCTGAAAAATACTTATGGTCATGCTATGGTGCGGTATGCTATCAATTATTCTCACTCAACATCTTTTTTAAAATTCAATAAATTTTTCATTACACCCCACGGACTAACATTTCTGTCGCCATCCTCGTGGATCCGCATTTGAATGGCGTGAGCCAATAAAACATAATGTTCGTTACCGGAAGTTTTTAAGAATTCCTCTGCCTTTTCATCGCCATTAATAATATTAGCGCAGGCTGCCCATTGAAAAGCTTTTGCATCCATTAAAAATTTAAAGGCTTTTTCATCTTCCCAAATGGCGTTTACAAAAGCGGCCAACACAAAATGTTTATTGTCCATTAAAAATTTAAAGGCTTTTTTATCGTCTCTAATAGCATCTAAAACAGCTAAAAGTTCTTTGTAGCCATTATTCATTAACCAGTTAAAACCGGCAGTATCATGCATGGTGTGGCGCGTAAACTGATCAATTGCAAATGTTGAATAATGTTTCATGTATTAAAGTTAAATAAAAAACCGCTTTTAAAGCGGCTTTTAAGTTATTTTAATATTTCGCGGGCTATTACCAGTTTTTGAATTTCGCTGGTGCCTTCGCCAATGGTGCACAATTTACTATCGCGGTAAAATTTCTCAACCGGGAAATCTTTTGTATATCCATAACCACCAAAGATTTGAACTGCTTCTGTACTGCATCTTACGGCAACTTCGCTGGCATAATATTTAGCAATGGCGCTTTCTTTGGTCATTTTTAAATGTTTGTTCTTCATATCAGCAGCCTGGAAGGTCAATAGTTCTGCAGCCTCAAATTCAGTTGCCATATCGGCAATTTTAAATGCAATACCTTGAAATTGTGCAATTGGTTTACCAAATTGCTGACGTTCTTTTGCATATTTAATACTGGCGTTCAATGCGCCTTTTGCAATTCCTAAACTTAATGCCGCAATACTAATTCGGCCGCCATCCAATACTTTCATCGCTTGTACAAAACCATCGCCCACATTACCTAACACTTGTGATTTGTGTATGCGACAATTTTCAAAGATCAATTCAGCTGTTTCGCTCGCGCGCATACCTAATTTATTTTCTTTTTTACCACCGCGAAAACCCGGTGTTGTACGTTCAACAATAAATGCAGTAATGCCATGACTGTCCAATAACTCACCTGTACGCGCCAAAACAACCGCAACGTTTCCGGAGATGCCGTGCGTGATCCAATTCTTAGTTCCGTTAAGCACCCAATAATCGCCATCTTGTTTTGCAACACATTGCATACGCATCGCATCGCTACCTGTATTGGCTTCTGTTAATCCCCAGGCACCTATCCACTCTGCAGTAGCTAATTTTGGTAAATATTTTTTCTTTTGCTCTTCGTTACCGAATTGTAAAATGTGACCGGTGCATAAACTGTTATGCGCCGCCATTGATAAAGCAATTGAACCGCAAATACTACCTAGTTCTGTTATGGCAGTTACATATTCTGTATAACCAAAACCAGACCCGCCATATTCTGTTGGCACTAAAACGCCCATCAATCCGAGATCGCCAAGTTTTTTAAAAACTTCTACAGGAAATTCTTGTGATTCATCCCACTCCATCATTTTTGGTAAAATATGTTCTTTACCAAATTTGCGGATCATATCCGCTATCATTGTTTGATTTTCGTTCATATGAAAACTCATACCAACTTCGTGCTCTAATAGTGTACCAGACATGTTATATTATTTGAGTGATTAATTAATTTATTTTTTCCGTTTAAAAAATCGAGGCCAATCACAAAGTTAAACCCTAAAACGGTAGCTCCTAATTTTTTAACAAGATTTCCTGCAGCTTCGGCTGTTCCACCGGTTGCCAAAAGATCATCATGTATAATAACCTTCCATCCCTTTTGTAATGCGTCTTCGTGCATTTCTATCTTTGCAGAACCATATTCAAGATCATATTCATGGCTAACGGTTTTATAAGGCAATTTTCCTGCTTTACGGACCAAAACAAAAGGGATCCCTAATTTATTTGCGACCAAAAAACCAAATAAAAAACCGCGGCTTTCTATACCCACAATGGCATCAGGTCTTTGATCAAAGCGCGCAATAAATTCATCCACAATACGCGAACATAATTTTTGATCGTAAAATATTGGTGTAATATCTTTAAAAATAATTCCCGGTTTTGGAAAATCAGGAATATCCCTAACGGTACTCTTTATTGCTTCTTCAAGATTCATTTAAGAGTTACAAACATAGTGTAAAAAGTGTATACTTGAAAAAAAATAACCACAAAGAACACAAAGTTTATCACAAAGAACATTAGGGATAATATGATCTCTTTGCGCACATAGTGCCTTCTTAGTGCGTTTAGTGTTTATGCATTACAGCCCGTTAATAATAAACCGGCCTTCTCACTTCACTAATATGCTTGCTGAAACGGATTACCTGGCGTGTATAGCCATATTCGTTATCGTACCAAACATAAAGTATAATACTTTTTTTATCGGGCGAAACAATTGTTGCCTGGCTATCAAAAACACTTGGACAAGAGCTTCCTATAATATCGGTACTTACCAATTCGTTACTAAAAGCATATTGTATCTGTTCTACCAAAGCACCTTGTAAAGCATAACGTTTTATGATCTCGTTCACTTCATCTTTCGAAATTTCTTTATTGATATTTAAGTTCAATATTGCTAAACTGACATTTGGAGTTGGTACACGTACCGAGTTAGCCGTGAATTTTCCACTTAAATGCGGCAATACTTTTTTCAAAGCGCTTTCTGCACCTGTTTCTGTAATTACCATGTTTAAAGCAGCAGAGCGGCCACGACGGTATTTTGGATGATAATTATCCAACAAATTCTGATCGTTGGTGTAAGAGTGAACGGTTTCGATATGTCCTTTTTGAATTCCTAATTCTTTATCTATCACCTGTAAAATAGGCATAATGGCGTTGGTGGTACAGCTGGCGGCAGAAAAAATAGTTTCTTTTTTTACATCTACCGTTTCATGATTAACACCATGCACAACATTAGGCACATCGCCTTTTGCCGGCGCGGTTAATAATACTTTTGATACGCCTTTTGATTTCAAGTGGCGGCTTAACGCCTCTCTATCTCTGAATACACCCGTATTATCAATAACTAAAGCATCGTGAATACCATACTTGGTATAATCAATATCTTCCGGATTTTTAGCATCGATCATATGAACGGTATGACCATTAATAATTAATGCTTTGTTCTCTAGATCTTCGATCACAGTTCCGGGAAAAGGACCGTGAACTGAATCGGTACGTAAAAGATCGGCACGTTTTACAATTTCAATATCGCTGTTACCGCGTGTTACAATTGCTTTTAAACGTAATTGTTCGCCTTTACCGGCCTGTGCAATTAACTCGCGTGCTGCTAAGCGGCCAATACGACCAAAACCATATAATACAACATCTTTAGGAGTTACCGGGTTAGTTACGCCCAGCATATCTTTTAATTTATCGTTTATAAAATCCGTTTGCGATTTGTATTTTACTTTTTCCTGATCCCATTCAAAAGCTAATCTTCCAATATCAATTCTTCCGGCGCCCACTTCTGATTCAAGTATTTCACTTGCAATTGCAACTGTTTCGTAAACCGAAATTGGTTTTTTTACAATGTTCTTTGCATATAAGTGAAGGTTCATTATTTCACTTGCGCTTCTGTCTACTAACTGGTTACGGAATAAAATAAGCTCTATCGATCTCTCGAACCATAATTTACCAACTATATTTATCAGGTCTAAGGCAGCTTTTTCTTGCTTGATCCAATCGTTAAGTTGGGCTTTATAATCAGTATTTGTTTTTTCTAAAGATTCCATAGGTAAAATAATTTGTGCAAAAGTATCAAATCCTCGCTCAACCGCCAATTTTGTTAATAAAGTAAGCCGTTAATGTTTATAAAAACTGTTCTAACTCGTTAGCCACTAATTTCACTAAATTTTTTGGGATTACTTTACAATTATGTTTTTTGCTAATTGGCTGAAATCCTTATATAATAAGGATTTCAGTTTAATTCCACTAAAAAACAAAAGGTTTAATTTTTAAATTATTTTTGCGGCAATTGGTGAGATTAGTGGCAAAACCTTAACGAGAATGAAATTAACAAAGTATAACCCCGGTGTTAAAAGCAAATAATTATCTTTGCTAATATTATGAGAGATGTGATCTGGACATTAATTGTTGTTTGGCTTATTTATAAGCTGGTAGATATTTTTAAGTCAAGCCCTAAAAAATCTTATGTTAACAATTCTGCTAACCAAAATATGCAGGATGATCAAACTAATACTTCGGCAAATTTCACTGCTAAAAAAGTTCCAAAAGAAGCTATTCAAAAAAGCGCCGATAAAGAAGGCGATTATGTGGATTTTGAAGAGATAAAATAATTTAAGAATTAAGATCTTAGATTTAAAATTTATAAACTTATTTATAAAATCTTAAATCTGACTTCTGCAATTTAAGCCATTTCTTTCTTCCCGCTTTTCACTTTTTCGATAAGCGTAATAAACTCATCAAATAAATAACGCGCGTCTAATGGGCCCGGACAAGCCTCAGGATGATACTGAACCGAAAAAGCATTTTTGTTTTTTAAACGAATACCTTCTATAGTGCCATCGTTCAGATTAATATGCGTGATCTCGATATTTGGATTTTTCTTAATATCCTCGGGATTTACAGCAAAGCCGTGGTTTTGAGAAGTGATCTCGCTTTTACCACTAATAAGGTTTTGAACCGGTGCGTTAATACCGCGGTGCCCTGCGTGCATTTTAAATGTAGATAAACCTTGCGATTGTGCCAATAATTGGTGTCCCAAACAAATGCCGAACAAAGGTATATTTGTGTCAACCAGTTCTTTTATAAATGCGCTTTCTTTTGGCATAGCGCCCGGATCGCCGGGACCGTTAGATAACATCATGCCATCGGGTTTAAAATCAAGGATCTCTTTTATGCTGGCTGTCATCGGAAAAACCTTTAAATAAGAATTACGTTCGGCCAACGATCTTAAAATATTTTTTTTAACGCCATAATCAATTACTGCAATTTTATGTTTGGCATTTTGCTCGCCAAAAAAATACGCTTGTTTAGTTGAAACTTTTGAGGAAAGCTCTAAGCCTTCCATTTTTGGAACCTTTGCTAATTGTTTTTTCAGGGCTTCCACATCCAGATTATCGGAAGAGATGATACAGTTCATTGACCCTCTATCCCTTATGTATCTAACAATAGCGCGGGTATCAACATCACTTATGGACACGATGTTGGATTCTTCAAAATAATTTTGCAAACTTTTTTGAGCGCGTGGGCGGGAGAAACCGGTATTGAATTTTTTGCAAACCATACCTGCAATTTTTATGCCGTCACTCTCCACTTCATTCTCTTCAATACCATAATTACCAATGTGTGAGCTGGCCATAACAACCACCTGACCGAAATAGGATGGATCGGTAAAAATTTCCTGGTAACCTGTCATGCCTGTATTAAAGCAGATCTCGCCGGTAGTAGTTCCGATTTTTCCGGCCGCTTTTCCTTCAAAGACTTTTCCGTCTTCTAATACCAACAGTGCTTTTGGGTGGGAAGAATATTTTAAATGCATATTTTTTAGAGTATAATTTAGAGTACAATATCTAAAATGTAAAATTGCATTTTTTTTAATTTGAATCGTTTGAATGTTAATTTGTTTTTAAAACTTCGATAAAAAAAGTCCGATATAAAACGTTTACTCGCCCACAGATGCGCTTTAAACAAAAGTTTGAGTATTTTTTATTAAAATGGCGAAAAAACAAAATACGACCCAACCTTTATGTAAAATAGAACGTGTTTATGATCAGTAAGATGATGATGAAATAATGAACCGTGGCCTATTAGTAAAATTGCCGTTTTATTACTGAAATTATTAGATTATTTAAAACTTTAACCTTATATTAGCTAATTAAAATTCACCCACATTATGAAAAGAATTCTACATTCTTGTTTTTTATTTTTCGCTCTTTTTATATCCGGATCTGCGTTTTCACAGGCCTTTTGGACGGAAACCTTTGGCGCAGGACCTCCTTGTGGTAGTGGAACCCCAGCAAACGTGGGTGTTCCCACGCCAACGAATGGTGCATGGACAATAGCCATTACCGGGCCTAACGATCCTGATGCCAATCAATGGTACATTAGCGCTGAAGAGAATGGAAATGCTGTTGGTGCATGTGGTTCGGGTTGTGGTAATAACAGGACCTTACATATTGGCAACGTTTCAACCTCTCCTTCTGCGCCTTTTGCCTGCCCTGCTGGTGATTGCGGTGCTGCATATGATGCGGGTTTTGGCTTGGGCGATGTTGCAACTGATAAACGCGCAGAAAGTCCAACAATTAATTGCACAGGAAAAGTAAATATTACACTCACATTTAAATACTTAACTGAGGGTGACCCTGGTAATGACTTTGCGGAATTATTTTATTTTGATGGCGCTGTTTGGAATAATTTAGGCGTAATGGCTATTACTAATAATGCGCTCTGTATTGGACAAGGTCTTTGGACTGCATTTAGTGTTGCATTACCTGCTTCTGCAAATAATAACCCAGCCGTAAAAGTTGGTTTTCACTGGATAAATAATGATGATGCTACCGGAACCGATCCTTCAATTGCAGTTGATGACGTTGTCCTTTCAACTTCGGCAGCCTTAACCATTACAACCGCTATTACCGCTTGCACCAATCAAACCGTTACCGGTACGATTACATCAACTGTTGCAGGCGCAACAAGTTATTCATGGGCTTCAGTTCCTGCAGGAGCTGTTTTTAATCCAAATAATACTACTGCTACCAATGTGGCTATTACTTATCCAAGCCCAGGTACTTATTCTATTATTGTTGGAGCATTTAATCCGCTTCCATTTGCAGTTTCTAATACCATCGTCGTAAACGTTACAGCAACCCCAACCATAAATGTTGCGCCGGCTTCGCAAACAATTTGTACTGGCGCTACCGCAACTATTACAGCAAATGGCGCAACAACCTATACTTGGAATACAGCCGCAACAACAAGTGTAATTAACGTTTCACCGGCTGCTAATACAAATTATACTGTTGTTGGCTCAAACGGTAGTTGTACCGCAGCAGCGGTTGCAACCGTTGTTGTTGCTAACAGTTTGGCTATTTCTGCAGGCGCTTCCAGTCCGTCGGTTTGTCCCGGCAGTGCCGTTACTTTAACCGCAAGTGGTGCAGCAACCTATACATGGGTTGCACCTCCATCAACAACTATTTCAACAACATCCACTGCTCTTGCCAACCCAACGGTTGCAACTACATATACAGTTTTTGTTACTTCAGGTACCTGTAATGGTAACCTTACCGTTCAGGTTGGTATGTCTTCCGGTTTAACATTAACAGTTGCGGCAAGTTCTGCAACGGTTTGTCCGGGTCAAACAACAACATTAACTGCAACAGGTGCTTTAAACTACACCTGGTCACCGGGTAGTTCTTTAAGCACTACGAGTGGCTCGGTAACAAATGCATCACCAAACACGCAAACAACTTATACCGTTTTAGGAGATAATGGTGCAGGTTGTACGGGCACCGCAAATATTACCATCAACATGGGTGCCGGCGCCTCCATTGGTGTTTCGGCCACTGCTTCTGCCGTTTGTACCGGTTTTACTTCAACATTAACCGCTATTGGCGCAACATCTTATACTTGGACAGGAACCACTTTAACAACATCGATTGTTCAACCTTCTATATCAGTTGGTCCGGGTACGTATACCGTTCTTGGCAGTACTGGTGCAGGTTGTAATAGCTTTTCAGTGATAACTATTAATTTAGCGCCTCCTTTAAATGTGCAAGTTACGCAATCAAGTTTCACTACTTGTATGGCCAGTAACTATCCGCAATTCTCTAAGCCTGTAACATTAAATGCAACAGGTGCATCACAATACAATTGGTCTCAGTGTAACCCAACTTATATGACAATTTGTATAGGGCCTACAATAACTGTAAGGCCTCCTACTTCTACTTGTTATACTGTTACTGGTTCTACTTCTGTTTGTTCAGGCTCCGCAGTTGTGTGTGTAACGGTAATACCTCAATTTACAATGGCTGTAACGCCAACACAACCAATTATTTGTTTAGGCGATTCTATCATATTAAAAACAACTAGTATAGGTACATTGGCAGTTTTACCAATTCCTTCTGCAACTAATGCAAATGGTTATGTTTGGACCGAGCCCGCAAATGCGCCTCCTCCAAGTCTTGATAATCCTTTATCCGGTACAGTTACAGCCTACCCGTTAAATACCTGTACATATACTTTTGAGATCTACGATGCAAGGGCCTGTGTATCTTTACCAAGATTGATCACGGTTACAGTTCTACCAAAACCTTTAACTTCAATTGCAATACCAACTATTAATAACGTAGCAACCAATACCGTTTGTTTTGTCGGTCTTAGTCCCGGTGCGCCTGATAATACGATAACTTTAACAGGAAATAATAATAACGTTGGTTTACCTTTTGGGGTTGTTCCAACTTACACCTGGAGTTCTGGCTACTTACAACCTCCTTGTAACTCTCAATCTATTTTAACACCTCAAAATAGTAATTCCGTTATTGTAAATGCACCATGCCGTTTACCAAGTCTTGTAACGTATACTTTACTTTCAGGTTACAATGGTATACCGGGTTGTCGGCGTATAGATACGGTCACCATAAGAGGAATAGATTGTAGGCCTGTACGAAACATTCAGTTTCAAACAGCTACGGTTAATGATACTATTTGTTCAAGAACCTGTGTAACATTTATTAATCAAACAGATACAATGGCCGGTGGACCGCAAACATATACATGGACATTCCCCGGAGGTTCTCCTTCTACATCGACATTAACGAACCCAACTGTATGTTATAACTTACCAAGTAATCCATCCTTCAATGTAGTTCTAACTGTTGCTAACCCTTATCCTATCCCTACTGGTAGCCAGTTAACAGCTTATCGGAATAAATATATTACCGTAGTTGATATTCCAAACGTTACGATTATACCGCCTGGTCAATACATAAGTGATACAACTATCAGATTTGGACAATGTGTTGTATTAAAAGCAACTGGCGCTAAAAGATATGAATGGAACTCGTCTTACCAGCTTTCAAACTCTCTAACATCGCCAAATGTTACAGTTTGCCCTCAACATAATTATTTATATTACGTTAAAGGATGGAATAGTTCTCAGTGTGCTTCAGCTGATTCAATAAATGTAATTGTTGTTGAGGATTGCGGCGAAATGTTCGTGCCTAATGCTTTCTCACCAAATAACGATGGCGCCAATGATGTATTGTATGTTAGAGGCCAGTGTTTAGAGACATTAACCTTTATGGTATTTAACCGTTGGGGTCAAAAAGTTTTTGAAACCACCGATAAAAATATTGGTTGGGACGGAACCTTTAAAGGAGACATTATGAATACAGGTGTATTCGTTTATCGACTCGAGGGCAAGGATTATGCCGGCAAGGGGTATAGTATGAAAGGTAATGTAACATTAATAAGATAAGGCGTAACATATGAAAACTAAATATATCGTAAATTCTGTTTTAGCTTTTTTAATGGTAAACCAATTATCAAAGGCTCAGGATATTCACTTCTCTCAATACACGGAAACACCAAGTAGCATTAACCCGGCTTTAGCCGGAGTTCACTATAACACCCGTGTTATTACAAATTTCAGAACACAATGGGGAAGTGTTGCTACCAGTTATCAAACTATTGGTTTATCGTTTGAGCAAACCATTAAAGCAAAAAAAATAAAAGGAAGTTATTTTGCTTTCGCCCTTAATGTTTTTAAAGATGCGGCAGGCGATGCCAAATTAAAAACCCTTAACCCAAATTTGGGGATCTCTTATATTCAAAAGATCAACAAGCAAATGAAAGTTTCGGGTGGTTTGCAAGGAGGATTGTTTTACCGGACTATTGATGTGAACAACATGCGTTGGGATAAACAATTTAACGGCTACGAATACGATGCGGCTTTACCTTCGGGCGAGCCTGCAACTCCAAGAAGTTCAATTACTGCATATGATATGGGCGGTGGCGTTAACTTTAATTACGCACAAAGCGAAAAATTCTTCAGCTCAAAAGACGGTAATAAATTTGACTTTGGTTTTTCTGCTTATCACTATAATATTCCTGCAAATTCTTTTATCATTACTTCCGAAAAATTATACACGCGCTATTGTACTTATGCAAGCGGAGATTTTAATATTCCAAACTCAAAGAACGCTGTTATGCCAAGCTTCCTTTATATGCGCCAAGGACCAAGCAGCCAGTTCATTGTAGGCGCATTATTTAAATTTATTTTGGTGGATCAATCGGTATATACTACCAATAAAAAACCTGCCGCTATTTCGATTGGTTCGCAATACCGTTACCGCGATGCAATTATACCGCAGGTTTTGGTTCAGTATGATAAATACGCGTTTGGTGCTTCATACGATGTTAACATTTCGGCATTAACACCTGCATCAAAAAGGAACGGCGGCCTCGAGATTATGCTAAGGTATAATGTCTCACCTGGTTATGGACGTAATTTAGGTCGTGGTGATACAAAGGCATCTTATTAAAATAATTTAAGCGTTAGTTATCTAACGCTTTTTTTTTAAACAAAAAGAATAGTTATAGGTTAAATTCATAGTTGGAGTTAATACATGAAAAACAAAATTTATGCCTAATGATATTTTTGCTTTTAAAAAATTCTCTATAAAACAAGACAAATGTGCCATGAAAGTTGGCACAGATGCGGTTCTTTTGGGTGCATGGATCTACCCCAATGGCAGCAAAACAATTTTAGACATTGGAACAGGTACCGGTGTAATTTCTTTAATGCTCGCACAAAAATCTGAAGCAAAGATCACAGCAATAGATATTAATAAAGAAAGTACCGAACAGGCAAAATTAAATGTTTCAGAAAGTATTTTTAGTTCTAAGGTCGATGTAAAAAATATTTCCATTCAAGATCTTGCAAAAGAAAGTGATCAAAAGTTTGATCTTATAGTTACCAATCCTCCTTATTTTATTGATTCATTCAAAGGCGCTGAGATCACGCGTACCATAGCGCGCCATGCAGATGCTTTGCCTTTTGAAGATCTTATTGATAGTGTAATAAAATTATTGGATGTGAAAGGAAAATTTTGTTTGATCCTTCCAAAAACAGAGGCAGGTATCTTTAGAAAAATGGCTGAAGAAAAAGGTTTGCACTTATCAAAATTGTTGCGCATTAGAACCAGGTTAGAAAAAGAAACTGAGAAAAGGCATTTAATGCAATTTGAATTTAAAGAAACAGAGTTCTCGGAATCTACGCTGGTATTGGAAGAGAACGAATCCAGGAATTATACGGAAGCTTATAAGGAATTTACTAAAGATTATTATTTAAATTTTTAATATTTTTATTTTATAATCTTTTGCTGGTATTGAACGCCCTCTGTAGTGCGCGTGTTAAGAATATAAACTCCGGAAGTTAAATCATTTATATTTATTTTTTCAGAAATCTCAGATCCTTTGAAACTCTTTATTTTTTTTCCGGAAACATCAAATAGCTCTATGCTAC
This sequence comes from Bacteroidota bacterium, assembly GCA_013697245.1. Classification (GTDB taxonomy): domain Bacteria; phylum Bacteroidota; class Bacteroidia; order B-17B0; family Aurantibacillaceae; genus Aurantibacillus. The sequence continues at coordinate 1,069 of JACCXH010000036.1, read as the reverse complement.
TAATATTGGAAAGATCGATATTTGTCTGAAAGGTCATGTAATCGCCAACGGGATTATTAACTTTAAAAAAACTAATATTAGAAAACTGGTTACTAAGTGAAGTTAAGTTGCAAATTGAACTACCAGCTGTAGAATATTCATAATTAACCCCTGCTCCTCCCACAAGAAAAGGATAGACACATTGTACTATTCCAATTGTTTTAGCCTGCATATTAATTTCAATTAACGAAGATGTTTTAACCGATGTTGTACTTGTACCAATAATAAACGCACGGGAATTAACACCATCATAAACACTAAATGCTCCCCAAGGTTGGAGATTTTGTAATCCCATATAATAGCAACTCTGGGATGGGTTTGCAATGTCAACTTCAACAAGATATGAGCCCGTAAAAATACTAGTGGTTCCAGTCATAAAAAGTCTGTTCATATAAAAAAACAGGTCACCGCATGAAAAAAAATTATTTGGCAATGTTCCAAGTGTAGTAAATATTCCCGAGTTATATTTAAACAATTTGCAGATACCATTTTGTTGGCCGGTTGCGTAAATATTTCCTAATGTATCTGCAACAAGCGCATTTATACTATAGTTAAATGTTCCAAGATGTAAACATGATGTTGAATCGGCAATATTTCTTCTATACAAAATTCCAGAGCCACCGGTAACGTAATATATTCCTGTTTTATTAACCGCTATATCAGTAAATTGACATTCAGGTGCGTTTAATATATCTACAGTGGGCGGGCAAGTGTAAGTGTTTATAGAATCACAGTCCTGTAGATTCATTTTAAATGTTTTATTTATGATACTAGGAAGATCTCTTTGCGAAACAATATAAAAATCTTGAGCATAACTACTATAATATATAAAAAATATTAATATTGCTTTGAAGTAGTTTTTCATTAAAATTGGTTTTTTAATTAAAGATAAGAATAATACGCCAAACTTTTCTAAAAACAAAAAGCCCCAAACTTTCGTAAGGGGCTTTACTTGTAAAATTGGCATCGCCATACTCTCCCGGGCTTTAGGCCAAGTACCATCTGCGCAGGTGGGCTTAACTTCTCTGTT